>NEXG01000004.1 GCA_003019535.1 Candidatus Marsarchaeota G2 archaeon ECH_B_1 | reverse complement strand
CTTAGGGTACGCTGAGCTCGTGGAGGAGAGGCGTGTTGCCAACGAGAAGATGCTCTTCGTCGAGGGCTGCAAGAACCCCAGATCAGTTACCATCTTGGCTCGCGGCTCAAGTGAAATGGTTCTCGATGAGGTAGAGAGGAGTCTCAACGACAGTCTCAACGTGATCCGCAATGTTGTTCTAGACCCCAAGATACTGCCAGGAGGTGGTGCGCCCGAGACCTATCTCAGCGTGAAGCTCAAAGAATACTCAAACACTGTGGGCGGCAAAGAGCAACTTGCTGTGCAGCAGTTCGCCGAAGCGCTACTCGTGGTGCCCTCCATACTCGCTGAAACCGCTGGCCTAGACCCAGTTGACGCCTTAGCTGAACTTAAAGCAAAACACGAAGCGGGTAGCCATGCTTATGGTGTAGACGCTGTTAAGGGTAAGATCGCCGACATGTATAACTTAGGAGTTGTGGAGCCGCTCAGAGTCAAGACGCAGGTACTCAAGTCTGCCACTGAGGCAGCGCTTATGATACTGAAGATCGACGACGTGATAGCTGCCACGCCTCCAAAGGCTGATAAGGGCGGTAAGGGCGAGGGTGGTCAGGGTCCAGGTTCCGAGGGCGGAATGGGTGAGTTCTGAAGGCGGCGCGCTTGAAGGTGTGCCCGTGGGTCCAGCTTGGCTCACCCGCTTTGAGAAAGCAAGGATAGTGGGTGGAAGAGCCCTGCAACTCTCAATGGGCGCACCACCCCTTATTTCTAGTGATGAGTTAAAGGGGAAGGATGTTCTACAGATAGCTGAAGAGGAGCTTAGACGTAAACTTCTCCCACTCACAGTTGTTAGAAGAACCCCGAAGGGAGAAGAGTATAGGATACCTATAAAGATGCTCTTGGTTGACTAGCTGGTTTTCATGACGTCTAGGTCGGCGAGTTTGGCGTAGATTTTCTCCACTGCTTGTCTGACTTCTTCTTCGCGTTTCGCGCCTGTGCACACCATTTTTCCGCTGCTGAATATGAGTAGAACAACTTTTGGGTCACTCATACGGTAGATGAGCCCTGGGAACTGTTCTGGCTCATATAGGACGTTGTCCAATAGTAATGCTAGGCTTTCAAGGTTTATCTCGGCGTAGAGGTTGGCTGAAGCCACAACGTTCTGTATCTTATAGTCTGGCTTAGCGTCCTTGATTATACCCTTGTTTTCGAGGGCTGAGACTATCTGTTTGACAGTCTTCTTTACATCCTCCTCACTCTTTGCGCCTGTGCACACCATTTTTCCGCTGCTGAATATGAGTGTGGCTGTTTTTGGTTTGGAGAGCCTATACACGAGCCCTGGGAACTGTTCTGGCTCGTATTCAACCGTAGATATGAGTTCGGCTGTTTTTGAGAGATTGATTGGTTGGCCAAGTGTTACGGAGGCAACAACGTTTTCGATTTTTACCGAGGGTTTTGGCAAAATTTACACCACATGCAAAGCATATAAAACAACCATAAAAGCTTTGTGGGTTGGTATAGGCGGTTTCCGGATAATATGATAATGGGTGTAAAATTCAAGCGCTGGAGCTTTTTATCCATACATCACTTAGTACACATAGTGTTGGTTAAGCGTTCTTCTACGCTTGGCGGCTAAGTGGTACAGTATATTGTCAAGATTTCGTTTTAATACGGGTAGTGTTTGGGTAAGGTCTTTTTACGCGTTGGTCACAACTACAAGAAGTGTTCGTTTGGACAGCAATTAATGTATAATAATAGGCTGTGGCGTTTAGGGAATAGTGGTTGGTTTGCGTTTTTTGCTATTATAATGTTTCTAACCCTCATGAGAGGGTTTTTCTTGGTCTGCCATCGGTGAACCCCCAGAAAACGATGGCGCCTAGTATTATAACCATGAGTAAGAACCCCGTGGGCTGCTTGAGGAATAGTACAAGGAAGCCCAATAAGGGGACGACGAGTACGACTTTACCAACCACGTTTTGAGGCGGTATACCAGTGGGCGGTTCGAAGCCATACACTGTGTCTGGGTAGGGATTGTTGTCTCCTTTGGTTACGTACCCTACTATTTTACCGTTTGATGTGTTTATCTGTATGATTCTATGAACTATTAGCTCGTCTGAAAGATATGGGTCTGTGGTTTTATAAACGATTATGTTGCCGACATTGAGTCTATACACGTTGACGCCCTCTATAACCAGCAAGTCTCCCTGTTTAATTGTGGGCGTCATGCTTCCACTTGTAACTGCTGCGAGTGGAACCTGTGTGTGCAGTATCGTAGCTGCACTTAGGAAGGCTGCGACAGCTATTATAAACCCTAATGCCACGTAGAGTGTCTGTCTCCAAATCAATTTCGTCTTATACTGCATGCTAACATAAAAATCCTCAAATCTTACCTGCCACACAGGCCCTCACACGCTTAAATATCCATTGCTTCATCATTAGTTATGGATAAACTTAGGCTTGCCGTGGTTGGTGTGGGCTTCTGGGGTAGGAATCACGCAAGGGTGTACACTGAGATTGAGGGTGTGGAGCTAGTCGCGGTTGTTGACCCTGATAGATCCACGCGCGAGTTGGTTGCCTCAAAGTATGGATGTGGAAGTTATTCAAGTGTTGAAGAGTTACTGGAGAAAGAGAAGGTCGACGCGGCGAGTGTGTGTACACCAAGTGTGCTACATGGCGAAGTGGCTTCTAAGCTTATAGATAGAGGCGTGGGGGTTCTGGTTGAGAAACCCTTTACAGCAACGCTTAGTGAAGGTTTGAATCTCTATGAGAAGATTAAACAGAAACGTGTCCATGTTTCAGTGGGGTTCATAGAACGCTTTAACCCAGCTGTTAGCCTCATTAAAAAGATGATAAAAGAGGGTAGACTGGGAGATGTCATACTTTTTTATTCACGGCGTGTGAGTAGCTGGCCAATACGCATCGGTGACGTGGGCGTCATAAAGGATCTATCTATTCACGACTTGGACTTGGCGAGATACCTTCTTGGGTCAGATGTCGTAAGCGTATATGCTGTGAGCGGTATATCCAACACCCGTATGCAGCAGGAGGATTACGCTAACATTTTGCTGCGTTTTCCTAAGGCGACAGCCTTCGTTGAATCCAACTGGCTCACACCTTATAAGGAAAGAGTTCTTGTGGTTACCGGGTCAGATGCAACCGCCACAGCCAATTACCTTACACAAGAGGTGAGCTTGGCCAACGTAGAAGGAAAGTTCATGCCCACCATAAAGGTTCAGGAGCCATTGCGACTAGAGCTAGAGAGCTTCGTAAGGTCTATTCAGACTTCTGAGCAACTCTGCGCAAGCGTGGAGGATGGTCTGAAGGCCCTCGCCCTCGCTGAGGCCGCCCTAAGAAGCGCGAAGCTCGGTACCAGTGTAACACCGCCTTTCTAATACTAAGGAATGGATGCTTTACTCACATGGCGCTTAGAAAAAGCCTAGCGAATGAAGTGAGAGGAGTGCAATTGGACCCCAGAGCCAACTATTTCTGAGTTGCGCGAACAGTTTAACGGAGGTAGGGACTCGATGTATTGTATTCATGAACTATGGTTAGCTCGCAGTGTCTCAAAGTTTGTGTGTAGGCTATATTGCGGAAGAGATAAATCTACGTAGGCGTTATCTTCCTAAAATGCCTGTTGGTGCTTTAGGTAGAATCGTGGTGGTGGGTCTAAGACCTAAGGAGGATGTTGTATCCCGAATCCTCTCTGTAGCCCAGGAGAGGAGCGTTGATTACGCTATCGTACAAGCAATGGGCACGTTGAGCAGGGTTGTCCTGGGTTTTTATGATGGTGAGACCAAGAAATATGTTACCAAGGAGCTAAGTGATCATTTGGAGCTCGTATCCTGTATGGGTTCACTTGCAAAAGATTCAACGGGCAAGCAGGTCTTACATTTACATGCAACTGTTTCCGATAGGAATCTGAATGTTTTAGGAGGCCACCTTGTTGAGGCCCAGGTGGGCTACTTGGTGGAGGTTTACCTGAGTGAAGTTGCTGGGACAGAGCTAGTAAAGATATATGATGATTCACTTGGACTCATGGTTTTCAAGGAGAACACACGGTTGGAGGAGCCCTGAATAGATTGGGCTTAGCTGAGTATTGGTGGGAGAAGCCTTTTATGCGTGGACTTTTCCATTAGGTCTGTTACCCTGTATACTATTTCAGCCCCAAAGCCGAGGCCTACTAGGTCGCTTGCCCGATAGCCTAACTCCGTTAAGCCGTACAGTATTAGGTCAGCAACCTCGTACTTTATACCCAACTCACCTTCAGCGGTCTGTCCAGCCCAGAGAGCAGGGCTGCTTGGCTTGTTCACAATTTTACTCGGCACACCTAGCAGTGCGCCTAGTCTTCTTACTTGTGTCTTATATAGAGAGCCAAGCGGTAGTATGTCCACCCCTCCATCACCATACTTGGTAAAGTAGCCTAAAAGTAGCTCGGAGCGGTCGCCCGTCCCTACAACTAGGCCACCTAGTTTGTTGGCGTAGTAATAAAGTATGGTCATCCTCACACGTGCCTTGATGTTACCCAAAAGTTTAGCGTCTAACACACTTAGCTCGCTTCGGTATGCGTCAACAATGGAATCAATTGTGTGTTTTTCGTGTTTAACTTTTAACAGTGTTAGGAGCTCCTCGGCGTCCTTAACATCTTCTTGAGGCGTGGTTCTCGTATCAGGCATTATTAGTCCGAGCACATTCTCTGAGCCTACAGCCTTCACACACAGCGCGAGGGTGGTAGCCGAGTCAACCCCCCCGCTTACGCCCACTATGAGTTTTTTACCTCCCGCATAATCCCTTAACTTGGCACTAAGCCTGTCAGCTGTAACCAAGTCCACCTCTGGTAACCTTAATTCAACGACACTTTTATGCGTCATTCTACAAACCTGAATTTCTAAGGTGAGAAATTAGCCTAGCTAGCCTCGAATACGCCATTCTTATCATCCATCACGCTCAAGAGAGTACTGCTCCTACTTCTGCGCCGCCCACCAGTTTGGAGTACTGGCTGAGAAGGCCTGAGTTATACTTTGGTTTTGGCTGAATCCATTCTGCTCTTCGTTCTTCGAGTGCTTTGTTGTCCACTAGTAGATCAAGCCTGCAGTTTTCGGCGTCGACAACAACTTCGTCTCCATCGTTAACAAGTGCTATGGGTCCACCCACGTAGGCCTCCGGAGCCACATGACCAACCATCATCCCCCTTGTGGCCCCTGAGAACCTCCCATCGGTCACAAGGGCTACTTGCTCCCCTAAGCCTTGACCCACTACGGCGGCTGTGACGGCGAGCATTTCACGCATGCCTGGCCCACCCTTGGGGCCTTCGTAGCGTATTATGATTACATCACCACTCTGAATCCGTTTATTCATAACCGCGTTAAACGCCTCCTCCTCAGAGTTGAACACACGTGCGGGTCCCTTATGGCTTTTAACCTTAGAGGCGGAAGCCTTTACCACTGAGCCTAGAGGCGCTAGGCTTCCCTTCAAGATTCTTATTCCACCATAAGGGTACATGGGTGAGTCTACGTCTCGCACAACACTCTGGTTTCTCGGTGTTTCGATTTTCAGTTCTTCAAGGTTTTTTCTAAGTGTTTTACCCGTTACGGTTAGCGTTTCACCGTTCAGTAAGTTGGCTTTGAGTAGTTTTTGCATTATTAGAGCCACACCCCCCACTTGGTGTAGTTCAGCCATTGTGTATTCGCCGCCAGGCTTCATGTTAACAATCTCTGGAACCCTGTTGCTCAACAGTTCGAAATCATCTAGGCTCAAATTGACGGATGCTTCATGTGCGATTGCGAGTAAATGAAGCACGGCGTTTGTGGATCCACCCATAGCCATGAGGACGCTCACCGCGTTCTCAAACGCCTCAAAGCTAAGTATGTCTCGTGGCTTTATACCCGCCTCGAGAAGGTTCATGAGAGCTTTACCGCTTTCGAAAGCGAACTCCGTGCGTTTCGCATCAACCGCTGGGGGGGATGCGGACCCGGGGAGGGCTAAGCCAAGAGCCTCGGTCATGGCCGCCATGGTGTTCGCAGTGTAGAGCCCCCCACATGAACCTGGTGTGGGTATTGCGTTTTTCTCGAGTGTGACAAGGTCGTCATATGTCATTTTCCCAGCTGAGTGGGAGCCAACAGCCTCGTAGACGTCGCCTATCGCCACTTTAGAACCCTTAAAATAACCTGGGAGCGTGGTGCCCCCGTACATTATCAACGAAGGAATGTTCAGCCTTGCCATAGCCATCATTATTCCTGGGCTTGTCTTATCGCAACCAGATATACCCACGAAGCCGTCGTAGCCATGAGCGTTAACGGACATTTCAACCGTGTTCGCGATTACTTCTCTGCTAACCAGTGAATACTTCATTCCCTCTGTTCCCATCGCTATCCCATCTATAACAAGCGGCGTCGTGAACATTCTCGGTGTACCGCCGCCTGCGACGACGCCCTCCTTTGCGCGTTCGCCAAGTGTCAAGGTGTGTATATTACATGGACCCGCTTCACTCCAAGCAACGGCCACACCCACTATGGGTCTGGCAAGATCTTTATCGCCGAGACCCATAGCCCTCATAAATGCCCGATTAGGTGCCCTCGCAACCCCGCTGTATACGCTTTCTGAACGCATAAACCCAAACCAGTCAGCAGAGCCAAATAAAGCTTTTCCAAGCCTGGCATGACGATGTGTAATTAGGATAGGGTTTACCAGCTGCGGTTATTCTCTCAAAATCGTTAGGCTGAGCATCATGCCCGCTTAACGATTAGCGTGTTGTGACCGGCTTAGGTTTCGAACAAAGTAAACTTTTTTGAGTCGTTTAAGATAAGCTGTATAAATCTATCCATTATAAAGTTAGAGCGTGAAACCTTATTCGAATAAAGCTGGAGTTTACCAAAAAGTTTATAAGTAAGTAGCACTTTTACTAACGACAAAGGGGCAAAGGTATCAGATGTCAAATAACGCACACGTCTCTTCATTTAAAAACGCATACACACTGACAATTTTGCCCCTAGTACTAAACGTATAGACGCCCGTCTTTGGGCTTTTGGAGGTGGAAAAATATATCACCAATATTTTCTGGCGCCCGTGGTCTTATTGAGGCCTTGAGAATTGAGGGTGTAGAGGTCGTTTTCGGTATACCTGGTGGGGCAATAATGCCAGTTTATGACGAGTTGCTCGGGAGCCCAATTAGACACGTGTTAGCTAGACATGAGCAATCTGCTGCGCATATGGCTGATGGTTACGCGAGGGTAACGGGCAGACCCGGCGTCGCTATGGCCACTTCTGGGCCAGGCGCGACAAACCTCGTAACGGGTGTAGCCACCGCCTACATGGACTCTGTCCCCATGGTCGCAATCACTGGACAAGTGGCCACGCGTCTAATAGGCACTGACGCCTTCCAAGAGATTGACACCGTGGGAATATTTAACCCAATCACAAAGTACCAGTTCCAGCCACGTCGCCCATCGGAGGTTCCCCGCGCAGTTAAAGCCGCATTCTATCTGACGGCCACGGGTAGAACATCGCCCGTACTCATTGATTTACCCAAAGATGTGCAAATGGAGAAGGAGGAGATGGCTTTCCCCGAGAGTGTTGATATACCGGGATATAGGGCGGAGTACGAACCCGATCCCTTGCATGTTGCCAAGGCGGCTGATTTACTTCTTGCAGCCGATAGACCAGTTCTTCTGGGTGGAGGTGGTGTGATTAAGAGTAATGCGTGCGACCTTCTTGTCGCGGTCGCAGAGTTACTCAATATTCCAGTTGCAACCACACTCATGGGTAAGGGGTGCATACCCGAAAACCACCCCTTATCACTTGGGCCGATAGGGATGCATGGGACATACCACGCTAACAAATTGATAATGGAGTCCGACTTGGTTATCTGTGTTGGTGCAAGATTCTCCGATAGGTCCACAATGAATCTCTCTGAGTTCACTAAAGACAGGAAGATTATCCACTTCGATGCGCACTCTCCCGAGATAGGGAAAAATCTAAAACCCCACCACTACGTTGTGGGCAATATTAGGAAGTCTCTCAGGATCCTGCTCGAGGTCTTAAAGGTTAAGGCTGTAAAGTGTGAGAACACTGCCTGGCGTGGGAGGTGGATGGAGTTAAAGTCTGAGTACGAGGATGCTATTTTCGGTGCATCAGGCGAGTTCACGTCACCACGTATAATACGTAAGATCAGGGATATGCTTCCGATCGACGCGATTGTGACAACAGAGGTCGGTCAACACCAAATGTGGGCTGAACTCCACTATAGGGTGCTTAAACCTAGGACATTCCTAACGAGCGGAGGCTTGGGGACGATGGGCTTCGGCTTTCCGGCTGCAATAGGAGCTAAGACCGCTAAGCCTTGGGTGCCAGTGCTCGATATAGCTGGTGATGGTAGTTTTCTTATGACGTCCGACTCGCTGGCAACAAGCGTTCAGGAAAACCTTCCTGTTATAGTTTGCGTCTTTAATAACTCGTGTCTAGGGATGGTTGCCCAATGGCAGAGAGCCTTCTATGGTGGTAGATACTCTGGTGTTTGGCTTGGCTCAAAGCCAGACTTTGTCAATCTAGCCAAGTCTTATGGGGCGGAGGGTGTCAGAGTTAACGGTATGCTCGACTTCGAGAGAGCCTTAAGGGAGGCGTTAAAGAGTGAGGTTACAACGGTGATTGATATACCGATTTCGCCGGAAGAAAACGTGTTGCCATTTGTCCCAACTGGTTCAGGTCTTAACGAGATGATTGTTAAATGAGTGAAGATGAGTCGGTCGCGTTCCAAATATTGGTCGAAGACAAACCAGGTGTGCTTTTCAGGGTACTAAACCACTTTCGTAGGCTCAACCTAAACATTGATGCTGTGAGTGTTTCGTCTCTCCCTGGTGTTGTGGGGAAAAGCGGTATAACCGTCAACCTTAAGGCAAGCAGTGAAGAGTGCGGTATGGTTCAGCGGATGCTCAATAAGAGTGTTGATGTGGTGAATGTTAGGCTTGTAAGGCTCTCTGAAGCTATTAGAAGGGAGTTAGTGCTGGCCCAAATAAAGATGGATCAAAACACAGGATTTGAGAGGCTCATTGAAAATTATGGTGCAAGGGTGGTGAGCATCAGAGGAGATACTGCGGTAGTTGAACTCACAGGCGAACCCGAAACTATAAATAGTTTTATAAACAGTGTTTTGGATTCTGGCTTGGTATCGCTTGGCCGGACTGGCTTAGCTGTACTATCGTTTGAAGAAAAGGTGAAGGAGTTTGCCGAAAATATATTATGAGGAGGATGCGGACCTCTCTTTTTTGACGGGTAGAAAGGTGGCCGTCCTCGGCTATGGTAGCCAGGGACGCGCGCACGCACTCAACCTGCGCGACTCCGGCATAGATGTTTGTGTGGGTGTAAGGTTCAGTGGGAAATCTTGGATTCAAGCTAAGGCGGATGGATTCGAACCCCTAACCCCCGACGAAGCCTCTAGGCGTTCGGATGTGATCATGATGCTGACACCCGACACAACACACCGTGAAGTCTATGAGTCCTCGGTTAAGCAGCACCTCAGCAGAGGTAAAGCATTGGGCTTCGCTCACGGGTACTCTATCAGGTTCGGTGAGGTTTCACCGCCTAAGGATGTGGATATTTTCATGGTTGCGCCGAAGGGTCCTGGCCCCACTGTTAGACAGGCTTACCTAGACGGTTTTGGTGTCCCGGCGCTGCTCGCCGTTGAAAGGGACTACTCTGGTCAAGGTGAAAAGCTAGCGCTGGCGTACGCTAAGGCGCTGGGTGCCACTAAGGCGGGAGTTCTCAAAACCAGCTTTGCGGAGGAGGCAGAAACCGACCTATTCGGCGAGCAGAGCGTCCTTGTAGGCGGAGTGATGAGTCTGATAGAGAAAGGGTTTGAAGTGCTAGTTGAGGAGGGCTACCAACCCGAGCTAGCATACTTCGAGGTGTGCAACGAACTTAAGCTGATAATGGACCTGATATACAAGGGTGGCTTTGCAGGTATGCTCAAGGCTGTAAGCGATACCGCTAAGTATGGTGGACTCACACGGGGAGGCAGAGTTGTAGATGAAACAGTTAAGTCAAACATGAAGAAGATACTACAGGAGATAAAGAGCGGCGAATTCGCTAGGGAGTGGACAGGTAATAGAGATGAAAGCGCCAAAAACCTGAGACGTATGATGGGTCAGCTCGAATCCAAGCAGATAGAGTCAGTTGGCTCAGTTATCAGAAGAATGGCGGGCATAGAGTCAACCGAGAAAGACTCTGAACACTGAATGCTTTGACCGCCTCTACATAAGCGTATACCCAACACAAAAGCTGTGTGTTGAATATGGTTACATACAATATAGCTTGTATACCCGGCGACGGTATAGGTCCTGAGGTTATAGCAGAAGGCAGAAAGGTTCTGGACGCTGTGTCAGAGGCTGAGGGTTTCGAGGTAAACTGGGTTGACTACAACTTCGGCGCTGAGAGGTATTTACGTGAGGGTACACTTGTTTCCGAAGAGGAACTAAAAGAGCTAAGCAACTTTAAAGCCATATATTTTGGGGCCGTGGGCGACCCACGCGTTAGGCCTGGGATACTTGAGCGAGGTATAATACTCAAGCTGAGGTGGTACTTTGACCAATATGTTAACCTCAGACCAGTTAGGTTGCTTAACGGTGTAAGCTCGGCTCTCGGATCTAAAACCCCCGCTCATATTAACTTTGTGTGTGTAAAAGAGAACGCTGAGGATATGTACAGTGGACTTGGTTCAAGCGTTGTGCGCTCGGCTAAAGCGAGCATGGTTATGTCTAGGTCAAAGTATCAGGTTAAATTCGACGTAGACGCCTCAATGATTGGGGGGGATGAAAGCTTTGCTTATGAGTTGGGTGTGATAACCCGCCTAGGCGCTGAGAGGGTGATAAAATACGCTTTCAACTACGCTCAGAATAATGGGCTACGCAGAGTGGCCTCAGTGGATAAGGCGAACGTGATGACCAACATTTACTCTATCTGGAGGGATGCGTTCGAGTCCACCGCCAAAATGTACCCCCAAATACAGACTGAAGAGTTATATGTGGATGCGGCAGCCATGCTTTTCGTCAGGGAGCCTGAAAGATTCCAGGTAGTGGTTCTTCCAAACCTCTTCGGTGATATACTCACAGACCTCGGGGCTGCGATTCAGGGAGGTATGGGGCTCGCTCCAAGTGCGAACATCAACCCCGAAGGCACCTCTATGTTTGAGCCGATACATGGGTCCGCGCCTCCCCTCGCTGGTAAGAAGGTGGCCAACCCAATAGCGGCGATTCTCGCGGGGGGAATGATGCTGGACCACTTGGGCCGTAGGGAGGCGTACAATAGTGTTGCGCGCGCCGTGGAACGTGTGCTCGTAGATGGAAGAGTTAGAACACCTGACCTCGGTGGCTCCTCCACCACTTCTGAGGTGGGGGATGCGGTAGTGAAAGAGCTTCTATCCCGGGTCTAAACTATTGTTCCGGGGGTGAAACTGGGAAATCGTCTACGTAGTCTCTACACGCTTTGTTAAATCGGCTTGGTTTTGTATTCTTTGCTTTAAAAATCTCGGTTTTAGCGTGCGTTAATCGAAAACTTTTTATTGATGTTTATGTATGTATAGGGCACGATGAGTGGTCGTCTTCTATCCGGGAAGGGTAAGAATATTTGATACAACTTTAAGAGACGGAGAACAAGCACCAGGCATCGATCTTTCCGTTGAACAGAAGCTTATGGTTGCCCGCAGACTCGCTGACCTACGCGTGGATGTTATAGAAGCTGGTTTCCCTGTGGCCTCGAGAGCGGAGTATGAAGCCACCAAGCTAATAAACCAAGAGCTCTCAGACAGAGTCGAGGTAATCGCTCTTTCCCGCTGCGCAAAGAAAGACATTGAAGACACTTTGTCAACCGGGATTTCAAGCATCCATTTATTTCTTGCAACGTCTGATATCCACTTACAATACAAGCTTAGGATGTCGAGGGAGCAGGCTATCGAGAGAATACTTGAATCTGTGAGTTATGCTAAGGAGAATGGCCTGACCGTTGAGTTTAGTCCCGAGGATGCTACTAGAAGCGATCGCGCTTTTCTAAGCGAGGCTATAACCGCAGCTCTAAGCGCTGGTGCAGATCGGATAAACATCCCAGATACTGTTGGTGTTATGGAGCCGTTCGGGATGTACAACCTCGTTGTGGAAATTAAACGCCTAGTTGGTAATAAGATTCTAAGCGTCCATTGCCATAACGACTTCGGGATGGCCACAGCCAACACTGTGGCCGCGGTGAGCGCTGGTGCGGAACAGGTTCATGTAACAGTTAACGGAATAGGTGAAAGGGCGGGTAACACTTCGCTTGAAGAGGTGGTAATGGCGTTGAAAAAACTCTTAAAGGCAGAGGTCGGCGTCGTCGCTTCTCGATTATACGAGACAAGTAGATTCGTGGCTGAGGTTACAGGTGTACCGGTACCCTACTTTAAACCAATAGTAGGGGACAACGCCTTCGGTCACGAGGCGGGGATACACGTCCACGGCGTACTTCAAAACCCACAGACCTATGAACCCATGCAACCCGAGGAGGTTGGAAACTTTAGACGAATAGCTTTGGGTAAACACAGTGGGAGCTACGGACTCAAAGTGATGCTTAATGAAAGAGGTTTAACTCTGAGTGACGAGCAACTAAAAAAGGTCCTAGATGAAATCAAGGCTGAGGCAGAAAGAGGATGCCATGTCAGCGTTGACCAGGCGGTAGAGATAGCTCGTCGAGTGTGTCTAAGTGTGAAGGCCTAATGAAACCACGATTACTCAAAGGCTTTTTCCAAGCCCTCCAAATCAACTTTTCTTGGCCCCAGAAAGGCGGGTTTCTTTGCCTCGTACTCGTGGATTTTGTGTGAGTAGAACTTTAACGTGTACTCAATATCGTCAAGACCAGTAAGCAGCCTGTTTTGGGTTGCTTGATCCATCTTAAAACGCAACTCCATACCTGAATACCTTATAAGTAGGCGCTCTACGTCCACCTCTAGCTCTAGAGGCTGGTTGAGGGCTGCTCTCCTTACGGTGTCAAGCTCCTTATCATCTAGTATGACGCAAACCAAACCATTCTTCGCTGCGTTTTCGTAGAATATGTCCCCGAATGAAGCTGCGATGATTACCTTAAAACCATAGTCCGCAAGCGCCCAAACTGCGTGTTCGCGTGATGAACCTATGCCAAAGTTTCTTCCAGCCACAAGTATGCAAGCATTCCTATACCTCTGGTCGTTTAATATAAAATTGGGGTTTGGTTCGCCGTTTTCAAGGTACCTCCAGTTGTTAAAGAGGTGTCTGCCAAGCCCTTCACGTCTCGTAATTTTAAGATATTCTGCTGGGATAATCTGGTCGGTGTCCACGTTGTCGTACGCGAATGGTAAAGCAACTCCCGTCACCTTCGTAATTTTATCCAATCCTATCCACCTATCCCCACGTTATCCAAACTCAACTCCCGTGCATCAATGAACCTTCCCTCGAGAGCGGCTGCCACCGCCATTATCGGACTCGTAAGGTGCGTTCTCACCCCAAAGCCTTGCCTGTTCTCAAAGTTCCTATTTGAAGTGCTCACACACCTTGTGCCAGCCGCAAGCCTGTCGCTGTTCATACCCAAACACAGGCTGCAACCAGAATTTCTCCACTCGAACCCCGCCTCAATAAACACTCTGTGCAGACCGAGTCTCTCAGCGCGCCGTTTAACCAGTTGCGACCCAGGAACAACTATAGCCTTAACCCTAGGCGAAACCCTTCTACCCACAACTACACGGGCTGCTTGAATAAGGTCTCCTAGACGGGCATTTGTGCAGGAGCCTATAAAAACCGCATCCACATTTATTTCATCTATTCTGGTACCTGGCTTCAGGCCCATATACTCCAGAGCCTTCTCTGCTTTTCTTCTCTGTTGCTGGTCTCTGAATCCCTCGGGATTGGGAATCCTCTCCGAGACCCCGCACACCATAGAAGGATCCGTGCCCCACGTGACCTGTGGTTCAAGGTCTGAAACACCAATATCTACACTTTTGTCATACTCGGCGTCGCCGTCGCTTTTAAGAGTCTTCCAATAATTCACAGCACGATCCCATTCTTCACCCTGCGGTGCGTAGGGCTTACCATATACGAACTCAATACTCTTCTCGTCAGGTGAAACTATGCCCGTTCTGCCTCCCGCCTCGGTCGTCAGGTTTGCGAGTGTCATCCTTTCTTCAACGCTAAGCTGCTCAACAAGCGGACCACCGTACTCAACAGCGTAGCCTATGCATCCCCCCACGCCTACACGGCCTATAAAGTTGAGCGCTACGTCTTTAGGTGTCACCCCACTTCTAAGCGAACCCCTGATCTCGACAAGCATTGTGGCAGGCTTTCTAAGCCAGAGTGATTGAGTGGCCAGAACCATTTCAATCTCGCTTGTACCCACACCGAAGCCCAATGCACCAAGCGCCCCGTTCGTCGAGGTATGACTATCTCCACAGGCAACGATGACCCCGGGTAAAACGAAACCCAGCTCTGGACCCACCACATGTACTATACCCTGTAGCGGGCTTTGATAGTCGAGCAGTGGAAGGTTGTAGCTTTTTGCATTAACCCTCAGCGCCTCTATCTGCTGGGCGGAGAGCTTATCATCAATCGGCTTTGCCCGGTCTGTGGTTGGCACGTTGTGGTCAACGGTTGCAAGTGTTAGGTCGCTTCTCCTAACAGTCAAACCTTTTTCCCGGAGGCTCCTGAAGGCAATCGGTGATGTCACCTCGTGTACTAAGTGTCTGTCAATGTATATTAGGAACCTATCACCCTCTTTCGCTACAATATGATCGTTCCAAATCTTTTGGAATACGCTTAATCCCGCCATAGACAAAACAATTTACAGCTTAACATATAAATTTTTCCTAATTTTAACACTGTCAACACCTTAAAGGGAAGTTGTTCGGTTAAAACTTGGTGATTCTGTTTCTCTAAATGCTACACGCATGCTTTTAAGGCTTATATCCCTTAGATATGAAACACGTGTGTGCAGATAAACTGGCGTGTGTTTAGACCACTTATTAACATAACGGAGAGACACGTGTCACATGCCCCTACAAGCGGTAAACCGGTTTCCGACGTGGTGCACGTTCTGGAATGGGTTATACCATTCTCAGAGCAATTAGTGGGATTGGTTTGCGAGAAAAAAGCCACAGCATTGGAGGTAATCAGATTTATCGCATCCTACCTGTACACATCAAGGATCATTTACTTGAGCGAGCACTGGGATGCATCTAGCTTAATCGAAGACTTAACACCTGAAAGAAGGAAAAGAGTGGACGCAGTTCTCTGCAAACTTGATAATCCACCGATCAGGCATCGCACCCTCTCAACACTCATACTGATTGCGCTAGGAGATAAGCTCTCTATGAGCCTGTACGATGCTCTGAACATTTCTCCCAGTGGGTTAATTCTAGTTGTGGATCCCAGACAATACATTAGCACCTTTTCCATCCAGCTTAGGTCTCTGGAGGGCTACGCTGTGGGGTACGTGGATACTAAATGGGTGCTTGTTTCCCTAAACAAGCGTTTTAGTTCATAGCGTGAGCTACCCCTAGCGGCGGGATCCTCCCAAATCAAAACCGCAGAGTGCTAGGGAGGAGAAAGAGTATTGTACACCAATTACTTATGCTCGGGTAGTCAAAACCCTGTCAAACCTACTAGAGTGAGCATTTTGTTTGGTGGGTGATGCCGAATTAAAGCGGGTGGGGCGTTTTCCCCAATCCAGCTCGTGCATCGCGTGCGGTTCACAGCCCACTAACAGTGACCCGTTACCCATGCTCTTATTCCCACTTGCATAAGGCTAACAAGCGTCTGTCCCGTCTTTTGAGATGTTATTAGCCACACTTAAGAGGCGCGTGGATGCTCTTATTATAGTCTGCCACTTAGGTAAAGTGATGAGTGAGAGAAAGTCCAAGGCAGTGGTTTTGCTTTCTGGCGGTTTAGATTCAGCCGTGTGCCTATACTTGGCGAGGCGTGTAAATGAGGGGGTGGTTGGTTTGAGTTTCAATTATTATGGGAGGCGTTCGGTCGAACGTGAAGCGGCGGTTAAGTTGGCGGCGGCCGCGGGGGTGGAGCTTATTCAAGTTGAAGTGGATTTTCTAAAGGAGGCGTCCGATGTTGTGGGTGCACCTGAACAGCTCGGAGGTGTCACACAGGTTTACATTCCGGCTAGAAATATAATCTTTTATGGTATAGCGGCTCACTTTGCAGAGAGGGTTGGTGCTAACCGTATTTACGGCGGGCATATCAAATCTGATGCGTTAAGGTTTCAGGATGCCTCCGAAGCTTTTTTCGAAAAATTCAACACCCTGCTTTCAAATCACCTTGTAAGCAAAGGTGTTCAGGTAACCACACCCTTAATTAGATTTGAAAAGTATGAGGTGGTTAGGCTTGGCGGTGACCTGGGGGTCCCATTCGAGTTCACTTGGAGCTGTTATGGTAAAGGGCCTAAGCCATGCGGCGAATGTGAGGCCTGCAAGGAGCGTAAGCAAGCCTTCATCAGGGCTGGGCTGTCGGATCCCTTGTATGGATAGACGGGCCCGGAGGGATTTGAACCCTCGACCAACGGCTCCGGAGGCCGCTGCCCTATCCAGGCTGGGCCACGGGCCCATCTGTATCTTAGGTGCGTAGGGTAGTATTCAGCTTTATCTAGGCTCTCAGTGGATCTATTCGGCCACATGTTTACACAACTTCCTCATTTTTCCATAGAGTTTAACTATTGTTGCATGCTAATATCTATTAAATTGGTTACGAGTTTAGAGGGGCTTCAGAAGTCTGAAGTTGAATCTCAGGATGCTGAGCTCGAAGAGGAAGAGAGGGAGGGTGAAGAGGAGGAAGTAGCAGTATCACTCAGACTTCCAACTCCGTCTGAGCTCAGCGAATCAGTTCTGCTCACAGTCCTCTACGATGGCGCCGAGGGTAAAGCTGTTGCGATACTCTATAACAAGGAGGACAAGAAGGTCTACGCTTGGTACGACAACACGAATCACCACCCATATCTGCTCACCGATATTCCAATAGACAAGCTCAAATCTCTTCCGCAGGTTGCCTCAAACAAGGGTATACTGGGTTTTGAGAGTGTGAACAAGTATCACCTGTTAGATGACAAGCCAGTCAAGCTGACCAAGGTTCTCGGTAGAGACCCGCTTGTCATAGGTGGCAGGTCTAATAGTTTAAGAGAGAAGCTTCCTGTAGCTTGGGAAGCCAAGATTAGATACGCTAACTGCTATATGTATGATAGGGGGTTCAGACCCGGCACTGTTTACAAAGTGAGCAATGGAAACCTTGTAGCTGTTAAACCAGAGTTCACAGAGGAGGCCTCCAAGATGGCTTCATCGATCTCTAAGGGTGGTGTTGATGTGGATGTGGTTATTGACTGGATCAACATTCTCTCCGAGCCTGCCCCCGATTTTAGACGTGTTGCGGTGGATATTGAGGTTGAGACTGCGGAGGGGAGGATGCCCAACGTCATAGAAGCTTCCAACAGACTTATAGCCGTGTCGTTCTGCGGTAGCGACGGCTTAAAGAAGGTTTTTGTGCTCATGCGTTCGGATGGTGAGCCAGGCGATGCCAACTCCCTTCCACAGGACCTCGACGTACAATTCTTTACAGACGAGGTGGAGATGCTAAAACAGACCTTCAACCTAATTTCATCCTACCCCATTGTTTTATCATTCAACGGGGATAACTTTGACTTCCGCTACCTGAAGAACAGAGCCGAGAAGCTCGGTGTACCCAAAAACCAGACACCCATAATACTAACCCAGAGGGAGGCTAGGCTGAGCACAGGTCTGCACCTTGACCTCTACCACTTCTTTAAAAATAAGGCAATACAGGTGTACGCGTTTGACGCCAAATATAAGGAGTTTGGACTTGACAGTATAGCCTCCGCGCTTATGGGCAAGGGAAAAGTGGACCTGGGTGAAAAGTTCATTGATAACCTGACACCCTTCGAGTTAGCCAACTACTGTTTCAGGGACGCCCAGCTCACATATGAGCTTACGGCCTATAATGATAATTTGGTGATGAAGCTAATCGTGATGCTCATGAGGGTTTCCCGGACAGGTATGGATGACTTGGTGCGTATAGGTGTGTCGTCGTGGATTAAGAACCTGATGTATGCTATCCATAGGGAGAGAAACTATTTGATTCCCAACCCAGAGGACATTGCGCAGAGGAAAAACACTTCGTATACCCAGGCAACCATTAAGGGTAAAAAGTATAAGGGGGCTATCGTGATATCGCCTAAGGCCGGCGTATACTTCGATGTGGTTGTGCTCGACTTCGCATCGCTTTATCCCTCTATTCTTAAGGAGTACAATCTGAGCTATGAGACCGTGAGGTGTCCTCACCCTGAGTGTAGGAATAATAAGGTTCCAGAAACTGAACACTGGGTTTGCACGAAGAGACGTGGGCTCGTCTCGGAGCTGGTAGGCCTCTTCAGAGACCTGCGTGTCTTGTGGTTTAAACCCAAGTCGAAGGACCCAACACTTTCGGGTATCTATCGTTCGTGGTATGACGTGGTTCAGCGCGCCCTCAAGGTTTACGTTAACGCTTCTTATGGCGTGTATGGGGCTGAGACTTTCCCGTTCTACTGTCTACCAGTCGCAGAAAGCACGGCTGCCATTGCCAGATACGTTATAACCTCGACCATTAAAAAGGCTCAAGATTTGGATATGAAGGTTCTCTACGGTGACACCGATTCACTCTTCGTCCTTAACCCGCCAAAGCAAAAGATCGATGAGCTCATCGCTTGGGCGCGAGGAGACCTGAAAGTTGATTTAGAGATTGATAAAGAGTTTAGGTATGTAGCGTTTAGCGATAGGAAAAAGAATTACTTTGGTGTCAAGCAGGATGGGTCGGTGGAGATAAAAGGCCTGCTGGGAAAGAAGAGGAACACGCCACCATTTATTAAACACACTTTCCAGCAGGCTCTAGAGGTACTAAGCGAGGTCAAGTCACCCGAAGATTTTGAAGAGGCCAAGAAGCGCGTGCAGACCCTACTTAAGGATGCTCAGACAACGCTTAAAACGAGGAAATTCGATGTTAAGGAGCTAGCTATCTCGGTCATGCTCAACAAAAACCCTGATAAATATGATAAGACCACACCACAACACATTAAGGCTGCTCGTATACTCATCGATAAGCTTGGAAGGGATATACGTGCTGGTGACATAATCCACTATGTTAAGACCTATGATGGCGTTTTGCCCATTGAGTTAGCGAAGCCCTCTGATATTGATACCGCCAAATATATTGAGCTCCTTAAGTCAACTTTTGAGCAAGTGTTGGACGCACTCAACATAGACTTCGATGAAGCTATGGGTGAGAGGACACTTGAATCGTTCTTTACTGGGAGGTAGGCTCACTGGGCCTTCGCTGTGAGCTCAACCGACCAACTCTCTAGCTGGCTCTTTAACTCTTCGTTTATGTAGGGCGCGATTATCACCACGGCTCGATCTCTGAATTCGTTCTCTGACAAGTGCTCGATCTTATATGATATGACGTATATGGGCATGTTGAACACCACCTTATCGCCTTGGCGTGTAGGTGAAAATGGCTTCAATAGTTCAAGAGTTTCCTTCGTCAAAGGCGCTGACACTTGGGCTTCATTTTGAGTGGAGAAAACCATCAGGTCCGACTCCTTTGGGTTCCACTCCTTAACCGTCCCTATTAGCTCTTCTTTAACCGCTTCAACTATGTCCTTTTGCTTCACCGACTCGTTTACTATGTTGCCATCCTTGCAGTGGATCACCAAACTGCTCAATTGCATCGTTTAGGCATCTGCTAAAGCTTTCTTAAGCATTTCTGTGGCACTCTTAACATCTGGTTTACCTTCAACTGTGAGGGGTATCCTTGTGAACACGTGTTTCACTTTTTCCCCATCTATAACGAAAACCTGTGGTATTTCAACACCTCCGAAGTCATCCTTTTCCCCGTGCTCAACAAGGAAACCGTAATCCTCATTTCTAACTTCAAGCTCAACGCCGAGCTCGGCTGCTACACCCTTGCAGACGGGCTCGACGTACTTCTTAACATTATCCCAGTCGGCGGTGACCAGTAAAATCTTCTTCGACAATGTAACAGGAAAACATAAAACGGTTATTTTAGAGTTATCTCCTAAGAACCATGAACTCCTACTATCACAATCCGCGTTAACACACAGCTTACCAATCCTCAAATGGGTGTCCGCTACTAAATATGATGATAGGCTATCGGAAGACACACCTAGTGCGATTTGTGCAGTGGCTCTAGCCATAATTAAGGAGGCCACCCTGAGTGACCTTATGATGCGTGTATATGGATAATTTTTGGAAACACTTAAAGCGATAGGAGTAGGTGTTATCCACGTGCGTGTGAGCGCTTCTGCACCAGGTAAAATTACGTTATTCGGAGAACACGCGGTGGTCTACGGTAAACCCGCCATAGTTATGGCTATCAACAGGCGTATTAGGGTTGAACTCTCTAGGCGTAACGATGGCAGACTGGTAATAGACCTCCCTGATATTTCGGTAAAAGGTGTTAGGTTAACAGTTAACCTTGCAGGGGGAAGTTCCATGGAAGCGTTAGACTCGGGGAGCGCAGCCTCCTATGCACTCCAAGCTCTCAAACTCGCTTCAGAGAAATTCGGAGGAGACCTCGGCTTAGACGTCAAGATTGAATCAAGCATGCCTGTTGGCGCGGGGCTTGGAACCTCCGCAGCGTTGAGTGTAGCTACACTAGCAGCCTACGCAGCGCTTCAGGGCTTCGAGCCCACTAGAGAAGCGTTGGCCAAAATGGGGAGGGAAGTGGAAGTGGCCGTACAGGGGTCTTCGAGCGGCATGGATGCAGCTGCCGTCGCCTACGGGGGCGCCATACTCTATCGTCACGTGAAGGGAGACGCGCAAATAGAGCGGCTTTCGTTTGGAGAGAGGATTATCCTAGCGGTAGGGTACACCGAGCGGGTTCTACCCACGTCTGAGAGTGTTAAACTAGTCTCCAAAATCTTCTCAAAACATAACTCAACTGTGATAAGGGTGCTGGATGCTATTGGTGAGCTAGTGTTAGAGGCAAGGAGAGCGCTGGAGACGGATGATATTAAGGGTGTGGGTGAGCTCATGAACATCAACCATGGCCTACTCTATGCACTTGGTGTGTCGACACCCCGCGTTGAGCAGATAGTTCAGGTGGCTAGGGGTGCTGGTGCGCTTGGTTCGAAGCTAACGGGCGGGGGGATGGGCGGCTCAGTTGTTTGTATTTGCCCCGACAACAACACGCTTGAAAGCGTTGTGTCCGCTATAAGGATAGCGGGTTACACGGCTTTCGGCGTCACGGAGGATAGGTATGGTGTTATGCTCGAAGGAAAAAGCTAATTTTAACCTAAAACCGCTCATGGAGAGGAGGCTTCAGTGGCTTTGGATTTAAACAGCTTCAAACTCCTTCCTAGAAGCTTTTTCAGAAGGGATACGATACTCGTGGCAAAAGAGTTGCTTGGCCAACTACTTGTCAGGGTGCACGGCGACTCAGGCGTACTCGTAGGCAGAGTTGTTGAAGTTGAGGCCTATAAGGGATTAGAAGACCCAGCCAGCCACGCGTACAGGGGTAACAGGGGTAGGGCGAGTATTATGTTTGGAGATGTGGGTTATGCTTACGTGTACTTTACATATGGTAACCATTTTTGTTTAAACGTTGTGGCCAAAGATGAGCTAACAGCCGCTGGGGCGGTGCTTTTTCGAGCTCTCGAGCCGTTGCAGGGCGTGGACATTATGATGAAAAATAGGGGTACAACAAGGCTACTCGATTTGACGAGCGGTCCAGGTAAACTCACCAAGGCTTTCGATATATCGCGCTCGTTCTACGGCGTTGACCTCACAAGTAAGGGTGACCTCTTCTTAGCGGAGGGATGGATGGGTAAGGATGAGTCCGTGTGCTCATCACCACGAATAGGGATAACTTTAGCCAAAGAGAGGCCGTGGAGGTTCTATCTATGCGGTAATCCCTACGTATCGAGGTGACAGCGTTTCTGTTTTACACATCCACAGCATATGGGCGCAGCTTTGTAGCTCTCTATTTTTCGTGGCGCGCCATCTTGAGTGTGATGGGGGAGGGTTGGGTGAATGTATAGAAAAATCTGGAGACCACTGAGTGTGTCCACACTTCTCCTATGAAGGTTTTAAATTGCGCTGTATGTCATGTTTGAGTATGTCAGCAAACTAAAATATGTGTTTGAATAAGTTTGTGTGTGCAGCTGAATGTTAGAATCAACCGCGACGCTGAGGTTTTGAGTTATGATTTTAAAGAGATCTTCGAGGGTTTTGAGAAGGTTGAGGCTGTGCGCAGAATATTCGGCGACAAGACAGATGAGGTTTTATCGAGGACAAAGGTTGTGCTTTTCCCTAGAAAGGGCTACCTAGCCGTGGATGATGAGAACGGGTATATCCTTGTCAGCAAGCCCTACCTTAAGACCGCGGATGAGAGGTATATTTATCTTGACGTTATCCACGAATTGGTTCATGTGAGGCAGTTCCTCGAAGGCAAGAACCTCTTCGATGAGCGTTACAGCTACGTGGATAGGCCAACAGAAGTCGAAGCTTACAGGTTAACCGTAGAAGAAGCGAGGAGGATAGGGATGGATGATAAACAGATAGCCGAATACCTGTACGTTGAATGGATAACCCAGGAAGAGTATCAGAGACTGCTCCATACGCTTGGAGTAAACATGGATGGCGTAAGCAAATCGTCGGGTACAAGGAGACGTGGAGGATGGCTCCAGACAAAGTAGCCACAGGCTTGCTGCTTTCAACGTTGACTTGGCAGCAATCCAACACGCAGAACTTTGGTGAGGCTGTTTGAAAGTAAGCTTTGGCTACAGGGCGGCATCGGAAGAGCATCCGGCTGATGTTCTTCTACATAACTCTGTGGTAGCAGAGAAAGTAGGCTTTGAATTCATCGTTACGAGCGACCACTTCCACCCATGGTTCCATACCGATGGCCATTCGAGTTTCGCGTTGAGTTGGCTTGGAGCTCTTGGTCAGGCTACAAGAAGTGTGCGGATAGGGACGGGTGTCACCCCACCCATATTGAGGTATCATCCAGCCTTAATAGCTCAGGCGTTTGGTACGCTTGGACGGCTCTACCCTGGGAGGGTCTTCGTGGCTGTGGGCACAGGTGAAGCCATGAATGAAGTGCCACTCGGCTTCCCGTGGCCCGGGTTCGGAGAACGTTTTGAAAGACTGCGTGAAGCAATAGAAATAATTAAGAATTTGTGGTCTGAAGACTTCGTAACCTATACGGGTAAGTATTTCAGGCTTGTTAAAGCCAACTTGTACGATAAGCCAAGCCCCCATCCGCCGATATATGTGGCGGGAATGGGTGAACACTCGGTTAGGCTTGCTGGCGAAGTGGCCGATGGGTATATGGGTGTTCCAGCCCCCAAAGAGAAGTATCCCGAAATATTCAACATACTCAGAGAGGCGTGCTCAACAAATGGCAGGGAGTTCGACGCCATGCCTAGAATGGTTGAGGTCTTCGTGAGCTATGACCAAGATTATGACAAGGCTTTGAGCTGGGTTTCGAGATGGAAGACGTTGCTTATACCCAATGTTTTAGCATCCGAGATCTATGACCCCAGGGAGCTGGAGGAGAAGGCTAAGAACATCGATGTGAGACAGCTTACAAGTTATCAAGTGAATGTGTGCACTAGTGTTGAAGAGGTAATTAAAGCGGCCGAGAAGTACATAGGCTACGGGTTTAATGAGATACAGCTTCACAGTTGCTCGCCTGATGAGGCGAAATTCTTGGATGACTTTGGGTCGAAGGGCCTACAATACTTAAAACAGCAATACGGAAAACCATGACCTCACTGAACAAGCCTTTGCGCTCAACCTCAACAAAGCTTAAACACTAACTCAACCATAATTAAGTGGGTAATTTGAGAAATCCCCTTCCCCCAGGTCAGTTCTACTCGAAAAAGTGGGTTCTATACTCTGCTTTCGGAGAACCCAATGTGGACTTAGCTTCATGGAGGCTAAGATTCTCAGGGCTTGTGGATAAACCCTATTCACTGACCTATGGGGAGTTGCTTGCCCTAAGTAAAACCAAGTATGTGAGGGATTTTCACTGTGTTACGAAGTGGAGTATTAAAGACGTGGAATGGGAGGGTGCTCCACTCGGCGATTTGATTAGAAGAGCGAGTCCTAGACCTCAGGCGGAATGGGTCTTATTCGTGTGCGCGGATGGCTACACCACGCCTGTGCCGCTTGAAGACGCGATGTCGAATGACTCCATAGTGGCTGTTAAGATGAACGGTAACCCGATCCCAAAGGAGCAGGGTTTCCCAGCTAGACCCTTCATACCTCACCTTTATGGATGGAAGAGCGCTAAATGGTTGACCGAGGTACGCCTACTTGAGGAGTATGTTGACGGCTACTGGGAAATGTACGGCTACCATGAGCGTGGACGCGTATATGAGGAAGAGCGGTATAAAGGGAACGAGTGGAAAAAGATAAAGAAAGGTGTTCGGGGAACCCTTAGCGCCGAACGGGTTTAAACCCTTACCAGCTGTTTACCCTTCTTCATGATACCCCTAAGCACGTAGTGGAGTATTCCGCCGTGTTTATAGTACTCAACTTCTACAGGTGAATCAAGGCGAACTTTAACACTGAATAAGAAACTCCTGCCGTCCTTCTTAGTGACCTTAACGCTTAGGGTTTGACCAGGCGTGAGGTTATCGGGCACAACTATGTCTAACTTCTCGGAACCATCCAGACCAAGGCTCTGAGCGTTCTCACCCTCTATGAACTGTAGTGGTAGGATGCCCATCCCAACTAGGTTGCTCCTATGTATCCTCTCATAGCTCTCGGCGATTATTGCTTTTACCCCAAGTAGCGCTGGACCTTTAGCCGCCCAATCCCTAGAGCTACCAGCCCCATACTCTTTACCCGCAAGGATTACAAGGGGCACACCCTCAGATCTATACTTCATAGCCGCCTCATAAACACTCATGATTGCGCCGTCGGGGTGGTGCACAGTGTAGCCTCCTTCCCTATTGGGAACCATTTTGTTCTTGACACCCTTGTTGTCGAATGTTCCCCTCATCATAACCTCATGGTTACCTCTCCTAGAACCGTATGAGTTAAAGTCTGGTGGCTGCACACCGTTCTCAATTAGATACTTTCCAGCGGGTGAATCCTTGGCTATTGAGCCAGCGGGTGAAATATGGTCTGTTGTGACCGCGTCGCCCAAGATGAGTAGAATCCTTGCACCACTTATATTCCTCCCAAGTCTAGGTTCAGTCGCCTTAAAATCCTCAAAGAAGGGCGGCAATCGAATATACGTGCTCTTAGGATCCCACAAATAGAGTTCGCCGCTAGGAGCATCGAGCTGGTCCCATTCGGGAACCATACCTTCAAAGTTGGAATACCTTTCACGATACATGTCTGGGTCTATGGTCGCCCTGATGACTTCCCTAATCTCTTCTTCTGAAGGCCATATATCCTTAAGATAGACTGGACCATTCTTACCATTCCCTACTGGCTCCCTACTTAAATCCTTGGTCACTGTTCCAGCCAGCGCGTAGGCTACGACTAGGGGTGGTGACATTAGATAGTTGGCTCTAACACTCCTGTGGATCCTCATCTCAAAGTTCCTGTTACCCGATAACACGCTGCTAACAATGAGCTTGTTGTCCTGTATAGCCCTCTCAACTGGTTCAGGAAGCGGGCCGCTGTTACCTATGCAGGTTGTGCACCCATAACCCACAAGGTTGAATCCGAGTCTCTCTAAATAGTTCATCAAGCCGCTCTTCACCAAATAGTCCGTAACAACCCTAGAGCCAGGCGCGAAACTCGTCTTTACATATGGTGGCACACGGAGTCCGGCTTCGTACGCCTTCCTAGCCAGTAATCCAGCTCCAACCATTAGTGATGGGTTACTTGTGTTCGTGCAACTCGTTATAGCCGATATGACCACGTCGCCGTCGCCCAGCTCGACAGGTTGGTCATTCATGTAAATCTTAACCCTCTTCTTGGTTGAGCCCTCCACACCGCGCTGTGGATTCACTTGCTCCACGAGTTTGTCTATGCTTGAAGGAACATCAGAAAACCTCAGATTCTGCCATGGCAGAGCCGGACCCGCAAGCGTTGGCTCCACCGTTGATAGGTCCACTTCTATCTTCTCGGAGTACTCGAGTTCTCCATCCGAGGGCACACCGAACATCCCCTGAGCCTTTAAGTAGGCTTCAACGAGCCTAACATGCTCCTCCGCCCTACCCGTGAGTCTAAGGTAGTTGAGCGTTTCACCGTCAACCGGGAAGAGTGCAGCCGTAGCACCATACTCTGGGCACATATTTGACACCGTAGCCCTGTCTGGGATAGAGAGGTATTTGACACCCTCCCCATAGAACTCCACTATTTTACCCACTACGCCATGCTCTCTCAGTATCCCGGTAAGCGTGAGAACCAAGTCTGTGGCTGTCACCCCAGTTCGCAGTTTACCTTTGAGGTTGACACCGACAACCTTAGGTGTGAGGAATGTTATAGGCTGGCCGAGCATTGCCGCTTCGGCTTCGATACCCCCAACCCCCCAACCCAGCACACCTAATCCATTGATCATGGTCGTGTGGGAGTCTGTGCCAACAAGAGTATCAAAGTACGCTAGCTTTTCGTTGCTGGTGACCTCAGAGGTAACCACAGTGGCTAGGTACTCCAAGTTAACTTGGTGTATAATCCCAACACCAGGTGGGAAGAGCCTGAATTTTGAGAATGATTTCTGGGCCCACTTAAGGAATCGGTAGCGTTCGGCGTTTCTCTCAAGCTCCTTCTCAAGGTTACGTTTTAAGGCGTCTGGCACAGCGTAGTAGTCCACTTGTATTGAGTGGTCTACGACTAGGTCCACGGGGACAATAGGGTTGATGAGTTTGGGATCAATCCCAGCGTCGTGAAGAGCCTGCCTCATCGCTGCGAGGTCAACTATAGCGGGCACACCAGTGAAATCCTGCATTATTACCCTCGCAACCCTGAAGGGCACCTCACGTTCAGCTGGCTGTGCGGGATTCCACTGCGCTAAGGCCTTAACATCATCCCAGCTCACCGCCACGCCATCACAGTTTCTGACGAGAGACTCAAGCATTATTCTGATGCTGAGTGGTAGCCTTGAAATCTTTCCCAACCCAGCTTCTTCGAGCGCTGGTAAAGAGTAGTAATCATACTTTTCACCCCCAACCATGAAGCTTCTGGTGGCACTAGAGGGACCAAAGATTTTACTCATATTAGAACACCCCACACCCACTTGGAGACGATTTTCTGGCTCAGGAGAAAGTTATTCATAGCATTTCATCACGATTATTCCGTGTTTACGATTTATAAATTCGTCGCGGAGAAGACTTTCAAAAAGATACTCTGATTAGCTGACTTAGTGTTACGGGATTATTGAATTTGTTTGGTGTTCAAAATGGTGTCCGTTGTGTGTCACTGTTTATTGTCTATGAAAAACCGTCATCTAGACACCGCTGCGCACAACGCAGAGTCATTGTCTATCGACCAGTGCAAATGTTTAAGGCGCTATCAAAATTAAAGGACTGGATAATCTTGACGGTATCACGTTGGCTCTTGACGTTTATGCAGTGTATGCATAGGTCCATGGGTTTCAGTATTGGTGCGCCACACTGTGAGCAGAAGCCGCGGAGTTCTGGATTGGCTTTTCCACCACGGAATTTTTCAAGATAGGTCTTTACTGATTCTTCTTGGTCTTCCTCTATAGAGCCTGGACGTATGCTTCTTACTGCTCTAATCGCGTCCTCCGCGCTTAAGCCGAACAGGGCGCCAATAAAGCAGGCCGAAATTGTGCCTGTCCTGCCTAGTCCAGCATAGCAGTGCATCATTACAGACCTCTTCTGGGTTAGCAGATATCTGTGCAGAAAGTTAACCGCTTCCTCGATCTTGGACAGGCTCGGAGGTTCAAAATCATTCAAGGCTACCTCTTTAAATCTTAAACCCAGTTTTTTACACCAATCGCGTTCTTCAGGATGCGTCTCGAAGCTTAACACTACGCTCACACCTATCTTTCTAGCTTCAAAGAGATCATCCAGTGATTGAGGCTGAGAGGACGCGAGAAGACGCCCCTTGAGTAGCCAATTCGCATATAAAGTCATTATCAAGTCACATGACTATATACGTGAAAATTCACAATAAGCCTTACTTTGCAGGTTGCACTTTGGCATTAAAACACAACATGTAAATGAACATCCCGCATGTTTTCAGAGGGGATTGGTTGGCGACACGGTTCAATCATGGTATCTGGTGAATGTGGCTATGTGGGAAAACGTGTGCTACGGGGCAACTGCTATAATTGTCACATTATGGCTAACGCCCTCGCCGGCGCGCCATCGCCATCCATCACCCTTATGGGCAAACATATGAAGTATGCCTTTTTCGAAACCACCTCAACCAGCCTGTTTGAAAGATTCTCAACTATTATGATACCCGAGCCGAGAAGCGTCTTGTGCACCTCCGGGTCGCCCACAGTAGGCGAGTCTATACCAACACACTTGTACCCTGCCTCCACTAGGCCTTCTGCGAATCGCTTGCTAAGCGTTGGGAAAACACCGCTTTGTGCTCGTTCACGCATCGCATAATACGAGGTGTAAACGAGTAGTACATCCTCGCTTCTACGGGTTATATCCCCGTCGGTGACAACCATTCTCGTAGAGAGTGAGCCAGAAACATCTATTGTCTTAGCATATCCACACGCCGCGAGTGGATGGAGCTTATCAATGGTTTTTCCATTAGCGATAAAGTGGGCTGGCGCATCAATGTGTGTCCCGCTATGTGTGCCCAGCGCCAGCCTTTTAAGGGACACGCCATCCACGGATACGTGTCTGTACTGCTCCACTGATGGTTGGGGGTCACCCGGATAGTAGGGCATACCCGTGTAGATATCGAGTGAGAGGTCAATCAAGGTTGGGTTCTCTAAATTCAGCAATCTATCTCCTCTTATTGGTGCAAGGATTAAATTTATGTTCATCGATATCCCACGGTTTGCTTATGAGTGTAAGGAATGGTGGAAGGCTTGTTGCATACACTGTTTTGGTTTTAGCAGTACTGTTAGTGTCGGGTATAGTGCTCTACTATGCTCTCTCAATTCTTCGCCTGATTCCCATCAACTTTACAACCTACGTAAAGGTTCTTATAACTGGGCTTGTGGGCTACGTCGCAATATACGTGGTTGGCAGGGAGCTTCGACGGCTTCTACACACAAGTCTGGGACCTCAGAGGGCTTACCCCATCTTCTTCCTGTTCAGGGTTGCCTCATACCTGCTCCTTATAGCACTTATGCTCGCGGTGGCGGGTGTTAACCCAACTGTGCTACTTGCGGGTGGTACATTCGCGGGTCTAGTTGTGGGGCTGGCTGGGCAAACAGTTCTATCGAACCTTTTCGCCGGCTTACTCATCGTGTTCGCAAAGCCATTCTCCGTTGGGGATAGGGTGACCGCCTTCGGTTGGCAATATGGTATGTCCTTCCCATTCTATTCACCCAAGTTTTACTCCGAGGACAGATTGATACCCAGCCTTACAGGTAAGATCGTGGATGTGACGATGAACTACACCACCATACTCCTCGATGAAGGGGTGGAAGTCAAGATACCCAACAACGTTGTGATAACCATGGGCTTCATTATACAAGAGGTCGAAAGCCGCTGGGTAAGGGTGAGGTACGAGTTACCCGTGAGCCTAGAGGATAGGCTTGATGAAGTTCTGGGTTTGGTTCAGAAAGAGGTGAAGAAGAATGAATGGGTTATTCGCCCCGAAGACGTCAGGGTGAACGTTGAAGCAATAACACAGAGCTCCATACTCATCCTAATTGACGCCCCCTGTAAGGGAGCCTTCGAAGACGCGCCGAGAAGTTCAATCTTAAGGTCGATTTCCAAGGTCAAAAAAAGCCTAGACCACTCAGGATAGGGCTATGTGGATTCTACAATTTATAGGTAGCCTTTTGGTGTGTTGACTTGTGTTACGTGTAGTAGTCCTTGTTAAGGTTGTACCCAATATCTCGCAGCTCAGGTTTGACCCCGTGAAAAAAACCTTGATCCGTGATGGGGTGAAGAACGTTCTAAACCCCCATGATGAACGTGCAATAGAGGAAGCTTTACGCGTAAAGGAAAAGCACGGCGCCACTGTGAGCGTTGTGTCTATGGGTCCACCCCAAGTTGAAGATGTCTTAAAGGAGGCCTACGCCTTCGGGGTGGATAACGTGTACTTGCTGACTGATAGGGCTTTCGGCGGGGCTGATACACTCGCAACATCAACGGCGTTGTCGCTCATGTGCCAGAAACTGGGCTACGACCTTGTGCTCGGAGGAAAACACAGTGTGGATGCCGAGACCTCCCAACTCATCCCAGAAGTCTCCCAGCTACTGGGGACCACACTCCTCACCAACATAACAAAACTGGATTTCATTTGTGAGTCAACCCTGCTGGTTGAGCGCGAACACGAGGGTGGCTACGAAACATTCGAGTTGGGTCTTCCAGCGTCGCTAAGTGTGAGTGAGAAAATAAATCGACCTAGGATACCCAAGCCACAAGATAGAGAGCTCGGAAAGCAGAGGAGTGTTGTGCGTGTTGGTGCAAACGAGCTATCAACAGACCTTTCAATCTTTGGTTCCGCGGGTTCACCTACAAGCGTGAAAGCTGTTTACGACTCCTCCTATGCAAGGAAGCCGATCATTTTCGATGCGACGACTAATCCTGAAAAAACGATTAGCGAAGCCTTGGCAACGTTGGAGCAAGCCCTGAAGGAGAAACCGGCGCTCACACAGTCTCAGACCGAGGCGCAGGGTGACCCATCTAAAAGGGTTTGGAGCGTTTTCCTACGAGGTGAAGTGGAGCTTCAGACAGCTAAGGAGGTGCTGAGTAGGTTGAGCCAGCTTGGGTACACGGCTGAAGCGGTGTTCGCAGGGGAGGCATCGGACGACCAAGTGCACTCTGCGTGCAAGCATGGGGCTAAAAACTTGCTCGTGATACCTATCAGGGATAGCACCTGGTCTTCTAAGGCGCTGGCTGAGGGGATAGCACAGGCAATAAGGAGAGAGGAGCCATACGCCGTGTTTTTCCCCTCCACTGTAAGAGGTAGAGAAGTTGCTGGGCGTGTCGCGGCGGCGCTCAGGTTGGGTCTGACGGGCGACGCCGTCGACCTAAAACCTACATTGCAGGGTGAGATAGTGCAGGTGAAACCGGCCTTCGGGGGAAACATAATGGCTGAGATAATATCAAGAACCATCCCACAGCTTGCAACCGTGCGACCCGGAGTCTTCGAAGCCAAAGAATTGGGCGGCGGCGAGTGCCCAACCAAGTGGCTAGAGTATAATCCAAACACGTCTGAAGCAATAAGGTTCATTAAGTCTAGACCCATAGAATACACTTCGGACCTATACCACGCAAGGTTTGTTGTTTGCGCAGGCTACGGTGTGGGCTCACCGGAAGGTTTCAAAGCCGTTTCAGAGTTCGCTAGTTCGGTTAAAGCCTCAGTGGGTGCCACTAGGAAAATAGTGGATTTAGGCTGGGCTCCCCCACACTTGCAGATTGGTCTCACAGGTAAATCCATAAACCCGGAGCTCTACGTGGCTGTGGGCGTCTCAGGGGCCACGAACCACATGGTTGGGGTAAGGAGAGCGCGGGTTATACTCGCCGTGAATAAGGACCCACGTGCAACCATCTTCTCTTCCTGCGATGTTGGCATAGTGGCCGACTATAGGGTTGCTCTGAGCCATCTTAGGGAAGGCCTTAGAAAGATAGGTCAATCTCTTAACCCGGAATAAGCGGGTGGGTGACGTGGAGTATAAGCAGTTCGCGAAGAGTGGTGTTCGTGTGTCAGCGGTGGGTATGGGTACATATTATGATCCCCTCTGGATAGTCACCGCCTATCTTGGTTGGAGGCGTGGAGCGCAGGCCAAGATACAAGCCATAAGAAGCGGGCTTGAGCTGGGAATAAACTTGGTGGACACAGCTGAAATCTACCAGTCAGAGCCGCTGGTCGCCAAAGCCATAGCTGGGCTAAGAAGAGAGGACGTGTTTTTGGCCACTAAGGTGTGGTCCAACCACTTGAGGCGTGATAGACTCATCAAGAGTTTGGAGGCGAGTATGAGAAGGCTGGGTGTCAGCTATGTGGATCTATACCAGATCCACTTTCCGAACCCACGTGTACCAATTGCTGAAACGATGGGTGCAATGGAGGAGATGGTGGATAAGGGTAAAATAAGATTCATTGGTGTGAGTAACTTTAGCTTGGAGCAGATGGTGGAGGCCCATCACTCGCTTAAAAAGTATGAGCTAAGCTCAACCCAAATGGAGTACAGTTTGGCGAACAGGTCTATTGAAAAGGACATTCTACCATACTGTGAGAAGAATGGTATAGCCGTGTTGGCGTATTTCCCGCTGGCCCATGGTAAGCTTGCATCCAACACTGCGCTGTCGAAGATAGGAGCCAAGTACGGTAAAACACCGTCACAGGTGGCATTAAATATCCTAGCATCCAAGCCGAACGTTTTCCCAATACCCAGAGGATCAAGGGTGGAACACGTCAAACTCAACGCTGAAAGCGTTGGGTGGAGGGTTTCAGAGGAGGACAAAGCCAAAATAGAAGCGCTCTTCGCTGGCTGAAATCACCCTGCGACACCCCTCTTTTTTAAAACCCCAAGTATTCTCTCCCAGTCAAGCTCGTATAGAATAACACCTAGTACGAGGAAGAACACTGATAATAACAGGCTGAGCTCAACACTTGTTATACCCAACACCCTTAGGTAGTCAGTAACCCTAATAATCCCTAGAAGTTCGAGCGAGATCTCAAAGGCGCTCTTCGATATCTTAGCGCTTATCGTCACCGCTAACATCTCGGGGAGTCTGGCACGGTTTGCTCCAGCGCCTATGTAAAGGTAGTCATCCAGTGGAAGGATGGGTATAAACGCTGTAATAAAGAGGGAGAGCAGAAAGGATTTTGTGTTCATCCATCTAGAAAGCAGTCTAACATTCCTGTTTCTTCTAAGCCTTCCACCGAAGCCGAGAGCACCATAATAGATCAGGACTTTAGCGAGCGCTGCGCCTACGCCAGTTATGATCACGACGAGTGTGAAACTAAGCGGGTTCACGCCGGAAATCAGTAGGAAAGTTGTTGATAGGAGGGTGTATGATACCCCAAAGAAGGGTGTGGCATTTGAAGCGAAGGTTATAATAAAGATGAGTAGGAGCTCTGAAAGCGTGTAGTCTACGTTCAGGTTAAGGCACCACGCTAAAAACTCCCATTGGTGGAATTAAGCGTTGTCGTTTACACCCATCATTCAGAGGGCATTAAAATGGTGATGTTAATGGGTTTTGCCCTAACGCAGGCTTTCTATTGAGGTAAATTTGTTTGCTCTATCATGCTCTTATTGAGAGAGTTTAGACTCTTATTGAGAGAGTTTAGAAAACACCAACTGTTTATAGTCGGTAAAGTGGTGCGGGTACACATTCAAGCGAAGAGCTTTGAAGAAAGCGCTGAAAGTTTGGGTGCTAGTAGGTCAGTTACAAAAGGTTGCCCGTTTTAGGCTGGAGGGTACGCATCCCATGGATAATACTGCCTCAGCATCCCATGCGTGGGGGGTGTTTGGAGCCATGAGTGATCACTTGAGTGGGCGGTGGGTCAACACAACCTTGAATAGAGGAGTGGGTGCACTTCACGTCATGATAATGTTGGTTGTTGTTACTCGTTACTATTAATTTGTGAAAGGTTTGTTACCATCCCTTGATTTTGTAGTGAGCGATTTTGTTGCTCTAAATCGCTTGTTGGAGTGGGAACTCACTCTTCTTCTTCCTCTTCCTCTCTATGATATCTAAGGGAGAATATGATTCGGTCCCATAGGTCCGAAAGAAACTCGTAGAGTGGTTTAAGCCTGTACTCCTCGTAGAGGACAAGCCCCGCGCAGAATGCGGCGAGCAACCACCCTCCAAGGATGTCCGCTGGCCAGTGGACACCCAAATACATTCGCGAGTAGCTGACCGCTAAAGCCTCTGCTAGGAGAGGTAGGGAGTATTTTTTTGGTAGAGCGCTCAGAGCCACTATGGCTCCAGCTCCCACTATTACGGCGTGACCAGAGGGATAGCTGTAATCTGTGGGTCTGACGCCAATCACGTTTACTCCTCCGAGAACGTCAAAGGGCCTCGGCTCAGCCATTATCGCCTTAGTCGCCGTGCCTAAGATGATGGCTAAGATAAATGTCACAAAGAGGAGAAAGGAGCACCGGCGGTATTCTCCCCCAGGTAGCCATAATACGAATACCACTGGGACCCACACGTATTCGCGACCATAGCGCGATAGGTCAAGCATAAAGGTGTTAAGGTAAATGTATTGGTGCGCATTAATGAGTCTAAAAAGCGCGGTGTTTATGGGTGTCGGTTCACCGAGTAGCTTCACAAGCAGTGAAATGGCTACGAAGAAGCATGCAGTCAATATGACTCTAATCCTTAGAGACACGTGAACTTCTAACGGGACCAAATCATAAACCTTTTCACGCAAACACTGCATTCATGCAGATAGTGACATCACCGGATGCAAGCGTGTCACCTTGTTCAGTGTTGTGTTTAATGTGTTACTTTTACGCATCGGTAGGGTAGTAGAAGCTTACTGTAATTTACACGTGGTAGGTTTCAAATAATTTATGTAGTTTTGTGTAAACCTCGAGCCGTGGCCTCGAGGGGGTGTGGGGAAGAGAGTTGCTGTAAATCTGTTTTGTTAACCAAAACGAAATGAGATGTTTCTAACGTTGGGGCAGTGAATCTTTGACTTGTTTTTTAAAGCGTTCAACTTTTTCCCTTCTCGCCTCAGCCCTCTTCTCCGCCTGCCTCCACCGCTCGGCTTCATCTTCAGTCTTCGGTGTGTATGCGGGTACTGGTTGAGGTCTACCGTCTTTGTCAATGTGTACAAATGTATAGTACGCTGTGGCCGCATGGTGTCTGCTACCCGTGTAAGGGCTCTCCACGATGACTTTGGCACCTATCTCCATCGAGGAGTGGCCTACATAGTTTAAGGCTACGGTAACATCCAATATGTCGCCCACCCTGATAGGATAATAGAAGGCCATCTCATCCACAGACCCTGTTACGCATGTTCCACCGCAATACCTTGTGGCCAAAGACCCAGTTAACTCATCCAAAAGCCTTAGAAGTCGACCCCCGAACATTAGGTCGCCATATATAGCATCGTCTTGGAATACTATTTTTGAGAGTTCAAATTTCCAATCCGAGTCCGCCGCATAAGCTTCAACATCCATCGTTCTTTGTTTCCTGTCCGCTAATAGATTTTTACGCTTAGTATACCTTTCCTGGGCTTCTAGGTATTCGCTTTTCTCATCTTGGGTTGGTTCTAATCTCGACGGTATTGGTCTTGGTTCACCGCGTGGATCCACAGCGACAAACGTCATGTGTGAATACGTGGTAAGCGAACTAGTATTACTTTCTTCGCCCTCGGCTAAAGCCTTTACGGCTACCTCCAATGAGCTTCTCCCCACGTATTCCACCCAAGCCCTCACGAAGACCCTATCACCCACGTGAACTGGGTTTATGAAGAACACGTTATCCAGGTAACCTAGAACACAGTTACCCCGTGTGAGTCTTGTCGCGCTTAGCGTGGCCGTTGAAACAAGCCAGTCCATCATTCTGCCCCCATGCAGTATGCCGAGAGGATTCGCGTCGCCTGGGTTAACAATATGCAGTGTCTCAACAGCCGTACTTTTAAGAGAGAGATTCTTCTTCTCGTACATAAATAGGTTTGACAACACCCACTAATTAGGTGTGAGACGATGCTCAGTCGACCCCTCAACCTGATCTACCCACTAACCGTGTGCCATGCTACACAGAGTATCAAGCCTTCCACAATCAATGAGGAGGAGTTTGGTAGCTCTATTGATAATGTTTTGTGTTAGCAAGTGACATGCCCTAAAAGTTTATTTTAAGCTCTGCCTTAGAGTATTTAAGGACCCCAAAGCCAAAGCCTGATACCTTCATCATTCCGACTAAGCAACGAGACGAATAAGTGCAACACGCCTTGTTGCATAAATATTTTATAGTGGTTTTGCTCCACACACACTTGCGCCCGTACCAAACTATCGACACAAGCTTGGGTTTTCTGGTTGATTTAATCTTTAGTGTGGCCTCGTAGATAACCCAGCCACTTGTGGTCACCATTGTTACAAAAGATAATCAATCTCATGAGAGAGTTTTCAATATTGGTAAGTGTAGGTAGGCTTCCACTCATTCTTCTCAAAGTGTTGATAATAGGTTAGGGGTTTTGGGTAGGCAGTTTTAAAAAAGAAACTTGCCTAGTACACGTGGTACATAGAGTGGGGGCGAGGGGACTTGAACCCCCGACCATCGGGTTTCACCTTGTTTGTCGCTCCAAAGCCAAGTCATCCCCCTCTTTAGGGTCAAATCTTTTTGTGATGAGCTCTGGAGCCCGCCGCTCTACCGTGCTGAGCTACGCCCCCTTTACTTGGTTCTCTATTAATCCAGTAAAGAGTTGCTGGATATTTATGGCTTCCGCCGTTACGGTGCAAACCTTGTTTGGTTCTCAGTATTCCATCATGCGTAAGCTCTCTATTGTGTTCGTATCCACTTTGGTTGCCTAGGTCTTCATTTTTTGGATTGTGGATACACCTTTTATTCCCGCAAGCTCTAATTATTACCTCAACAAAGAGTTTCTTTGGATAAATGAATTTGGCTGTGGGTGTTATGAATTGAGTAGTGGGGGTGAGTGTCTTGCCAACTAATTTGCCTCCACAAGCTCAGGCTCTATGGCTTAAGGCACAGGAGGCTAAGACCAAGGAGGAAAAGCTTGAACGCCTACAGGAGTTCTTGTCCGCAATACCTGATCATAAGGGTACCGAAAAGCTTCGTAAACAGATTAGACATCAGATCGCGGTCTTAAAGGATGAGTTAGAATCTGAAAGGTCTAGGAGGAAGGGTTCGGGTTTAAGCCTACTTATAAAGCGGGAGGGCGCTCTCCAAGCTGTGCTAGTGGGCGCTATGGGGTGTGGTAAGACCGCCGTATTCTCAAGGCTAACTGGCGTTTCGCTGGGCGGTGGGCTCATGGAGGTTAGGCAGCCAACACCTGGGGTTGTGCGTTTTGGCGACGTGCCGATTCAGCTCGTGGACACCCCACCCCTCTATTTGGGCTCATCTAGGCAGCCGAGTTTAACTTTGGCTTCGGCTAGGAACGCCGACCTCTTAGTGCTGGTTTTCGATTCCTCCAAGCCGGTTAGAGACCAGATTACGACATTCGAGGACTTCTTGGATGAGTGCAGGATTAGGCTTAGGGCTAAGAAGGGGTGGGTAAAAGTGGAGAAAACAGCGTCTGGGGGTGTGAGGGTGATGACTACAGGCACCCCCCTATGTACACCAGAGGAGGTTTCATCTTATCTAATCGAAATGGGTGTGCGTAACGCCGTAGTAGTAATAAATGGCCCGGTGGGTATTGATGATGTTGAGGCCGCGCTGCTTGGCTATGTTTTCAAACCAAGTGTGGCTTTGATCACAGGGCGCACGAATATAAGTGAAGGTGAATTAAGTTTAATAAAGAGTATGCTACCCAACTCTCCGGTTGTGTGGGAAGGCGAGCAGCACTTTGAAGCCATTTTCGCAAGGGAGGTTTTTGGTGTTTCTGGTTTGATTAGGGTGTATACTAAACCTCTTAACCAGAAGGAGAGGTCTGAGAGACCGATTTTCCTCAGAGCTGGCTCAACAGTTAGGGATGTGGTAAACACCATTCATTCTTCGCTGCTTGCCACGTTCGAGTACGCGCGGGTCTGGGGTTCCTCGGTGAGGTTTCAGGGTGCAAAGGTTGGCCTAGACCACGTTTTGATGGATGAGGACACGGTCGAGGTTCACGCTTAGAGAAAAAGGTGTGGGCGCGAGACCTCAGCTACCCCAGAGTTGACATCACCACTCAGAGGACATGGCTCACATCACAGGCATAGTGGAATAGCGGCTTGGTTTGATTAGTCTTTCGCGTATTGCATGAACGATACGAGTTGCTTGTTTTTAGCATCTCTTTTCCTCACCTTGTCTTTGGTTTTCTAAGATGAATTTTTCTGGTTGTGCCCACTATTACGGCTTCTCTTCCGTAGAGTTTGACGGTTATGTAGAGGAGGAGTAATGTGTAACCCGCTAAAGCGAAGACGTATACGACGTCAAATAATGAGGCTGGACCTATCAGTGCCATGTTGAGTAGTAGGTAGCTATAAGTGAATGGTAGGAGGTACATGACCGCTTGTACGAGATGGGGTAGCGAGAACAGGCTTGAGAAGAGGAGTGGGTACATTGAGAGTACTGGTAGCGACATAACTAGCCCTATACTTGCATTCGCCTCCTTAGTATTTGTTGCATAGGCACTCAGCGCCGCGGTTATGAGCTGTGTGACCACCACGGTCGCCGTAAGTATAGCTATTAGGGCGGCGGCTTGTAGTGGTTTGATCTGTATGGCGGTTGGTGTTATGCTCTGCGCAAGACCACTGAAGGTGAGACCCACTTCGAGTATTATTCCCACAAGGATGGCTATTGCTGACACTAGGGATATTACAAGCACGGCGAGTGTTTTACCAATGATTATCCCCCACCTACTTATGGGTGTCACAAGCAGCATCTCGAGTGTTCTGCGCTCTTTTTCACCCACAAGGCTATCGATTATCAGACCAACATTTGTCTCAACGGAGACGAGTACTATCAGCGCTGGGAGTATGCCGGCGTAGGGTGTGCTCACAGTGGTGTTAAAGGGGGTTTTCACTTGGTATTCTTCAACGTATACTGTGACGGGGTTTAGAACCTTCGAGGCGTTTGCACCATACACCCTGTGTAATCGAGCATATGTCACTTGGGTTGAAATATCGCTGAGGGCGCTATCAACAATCTGGTTTACCACCTGAGCCTTGGTGCTTCCCGGACTTGTAAAGAGTGTGAGGTTTGCTACACCAAACGTCTGGTTGAGTGTGTAGCTGAAGTTCTCTGGTACAAATATGGCCATAACAGCCTGCCCATCCGCAACCATCTGCTTGGCCACCTGAAAACTCGATTCATTAACCACCACTAGGTCTATGCTTTGGCCGTACGCCTCGATATTATTAAAGAGTTGCTGACCATAGTTTGCTGAACCATAACCCGTGTCTTTGTCCACGAAGGTGATAACCGTTGGAGTCTTAGTGAGAGAGTAGTTGCTCAGCACACCTAACGCTGAGAATAGGAGTAGGGGCATAACTGTGACTAGTGCCAGCGCCTTTCTGTTCCTTACGAGCTCCTTTAGGTCCTTTATGAAGATGACACCCCAACCCACTCTATTCTACCTCTGAAGTGGTGAGTGTCAGGAAGAGGTCTTCAAGGTTATCCGAGCCATACTCGGCGAGAAGCTTTTCAGCTTCACCCTGAACGACTATTCTACCCTTATCCATTATTGCGATGGTGTCAGCCACGCTTCTAATCTCCGACATGTTGTGGGATGTGACTATGATCGCTTTCCCTTCATCCACGAGTTTGCCTAGCATATCACGCACATTTTTAGCCGATCTGACATCCAGCCCATCCGTTGGCTCATCTAAGACCAGTAGTTGGGGGTCATTTACAAGGCACATACCAAGAAGTGTTTTACGTTTAAGACCCTTACTCAGCTTGGAGCCATACTCATCGTGTTTGTCATCTAATCCGAGGACCTTGATTAGATGCTCGGTTCTCAGCTCAGCCTCAGACCTGCTTAAACCCCTGAGTAAGCCGTAATAGTAAATCGCCTCATACACGGTCAGCTTTTCGTACACCCCAGCATCCTCTGGGAGGATACTCATCTTAGAGCGAATGCTACCAACACTCGGGTCACCTCCAAGTACCATTATACTCCCCGATGTTGGTCGAATTAGGCCTGATACCATTCTAAGCGTTGTTGTTTTACCGGCGCCATTGGGACCTATCAACGCGAACGCCGTGCCGAATTCAACCTTGAAACTCACTCCCCCTACCGCTGTGAACTCTCCGAAGGCTTTCCTTAGGTCGCTGGCCACAACGGCGTCCAACTGTTACACCTTGAATACACTGATACCTTTAAACACGCAACTCGGGTCTGAATCCTCGATCTTTAATAGCTCGTTATATTTAGCGGTCCTCTCCCCTCTCGCGGGAGCGCCGCTCTTTATCGCCCCCGTTGAGTAGGCGGTGGCAAAGTGAGAGATAAAGGTATCCTCTGTCTCCCCGCTCCTATGGCTAACTATTGGAAGCCAACCGTGGCTCTTAGCAGAGTTTATCGCGTCGACAGCCATACTAACGGTTCCCACTTGGTTTATCTTTATTATGGCCGCATTGCAGGCGTCTATTTCAAACGCCTTCTCAATGTTCTCAGCCCTCGTTACAAGTAGGTCGTCGCCAACTATACGCAACCCCTTCAGGCTACGCTTAGCCGACACGAATCCCTCCCAGTCATCCTCTGAGCATGGATCTTCGATTGATATGATAGGATACTCTGTGCATATCTTTAAGTAATGCTCCAACAGCTTTGTTGAATCCATGGTCTTCCCATCAAGTGTGTATTTTCCATTCCGATAGAAACTAGTAGCCGCCGGGTCGAGCGCGAAGAAGACGTCTACACCCTCCTTGTAACCAGCTCTTCGGGTCGCTTTGACAAGTGAATCGAGTGCTTGGGTTGTGGTAGTAAATGGTGGAGCGAATCCACCTTCGTCGCCCACGTTCACAGCGGAAACCCCAACCTCTTCTCTTAGCACTTCTTTTAGGTTAAGGTAGACTTCTACCGCTATCCTTATGGATTCATGGAAGCTTTGGGCGGCGGGCACAATCATAAACTCCTGTATTCCGAGACCATTCCCAGCGTGTTTTCCCCCGTTTAACACGTTGAACATGGGGGTGGGTAAAACGTGGCTGCCTTTACCATTTTTTAAGTAAGGAGGTAGGTTGAACTCTTGAGCAGCGGCTCTGAAGCACGCTATAGATACGGCTGTAGAAGTGTTTGCACCTATTGAGGAAAAGTTGGCTGTCCCATCTATTTCCCTGAGGGTTTTATCGATGAGCGCTTGGTCGCTCACCTCTAATCCTTTTAGGGCGGGTTCAACCTTTTCCCTTAGCGCCTTAAGACACTGGGTGACCCCTTTACCTAGGAATCTTGGGCCGCCGTCACGTAGCTCAACAGCCTCTCTTCTCCCAGTTGACGCGCCACTTGGTGCGTAGCCATATCCAGTGGCCCCACTTGATGTTTTTACCTCAACATACACTGTGGGGTTAGCCCGTGAATCGAGGACCTCGTGTCCAACTACGCTTTTAATTGTTGACAATGTGCGGTCAAACACAATATAATGGCTAAATATTATAATGGTTACGAAACCCTGTAAAGAAGTGTGCGAGCCGCAGTTGTCTAACCTATGATGAAGCAGAAGAGGGTGAGCGGACTTTCTATCTCTTTTTGGTGGTCTTACCCTTAGTTTTATAGTTGAAATAGAGTTTTGCTTCGAGTGTGTCCCTCTCTACTATTCGCAGGGTATACCTTGGGCTTCTCTTGATTTTTTTGATGAATCTGTTGTATTTTTTGCTGTAGGGTATCGCAATAAATCTCTGTGAGTCTTCTGACGTTAATTTTTCACCCATAGCTCTCAAACTTATAGGTGTATTAAAGTGTTAGTCCGGGATTGTTAACTGTTCGAGACTGTGTTGTCGGCTGTGAGGTAAAAAGTATAACAATTTAATAAAATTCTTTTATAGAAAAAACTTTTGGAAAAATGGGTTTTTAAGACATAAAGTTTATATATAAGCTTACCTACACTCATTAGGGGGGCTACTCATATGTCAAACACGTCTAGCATTCCAAGGCTAAAAGAGAACGCCGTTGGTTTATGGGGTAACTACGCTCAAGCGATGGCGGTGACCGCTCCGCTTGGGTCGGTTGTATCGAGTCTTTTTGCTGGCGCTTTGTACGCGGGTGCAAACCTGCCCCTTGTGACGCTTCTCGCATTTACAACCTCATGTGCGTGGATATATATTCTTTCATGCTTTTCCTCAAAAATCAACTCCGCTGGTGGATTCTATACATATAGCGCGAATAGTCTAGGTAGGAGGACCGGCTACTTCGAAGCGGTTACAGAGTTCATGGCGTTCCTGCTCACGACGGTGTTTGAGGGTATGTATGTGGGTATAATAGTACCATCACTCGTAAAAGTCTTTGGAATAGTATTGCCCTCATGGAGCTGGATACCACTCACCGCTTTAGGGATTGGGCTAGCAATCCCGTTTACCTATTATGATATAACCAAGACTCTCACAAAATATGTGGCCGTGGCCGCCACGTCGGAAGTAATACTGTTGCTTGGCTTGGGTCTATACCTAGTATTTAAGGCGGGTCCAGCCAACACCGTAGCGGTTTTCACAGACCTCCATCTAGCCCCACACGGAGTGAGTGGTTTGGCTACAGGCTATCTGCTAGCCGTGATCTCCGTTGCTGGAGCGGGCACCGCAACCTACCTTGGCGAGGAGACCAAGTCTCCATCCAAGAATATTAAGCGTGGCATGTGGCTTGCTCTAATACTGGGCGGCGCCTCAATGGTACTGTCCTCCTACTCGGTAGTGGTTTCTTGGGGTTTAACCCATGCCGCCGACCTCGGAGGCGCCAGCGTCCCGCTCGTGCAGCTAGCCGCTAAAGTCTCAGCGGCGCTCGCGGTCGTAACAGTTCTGCTAGCGGTCAACAGCCTCATCGTTTCAAATGTGGGAACAAACCTAGCCGCTTCAAGAATCCTTTTCAGCCTTGCCAGAGAAGGTGGGGCACCGTCAAAATTTACGAGTGTGCACGGCAAACACAGGAGCCCCTACGTTAGCTCAATATTTGTTGGCGCCGTCGCAGTGAGTATAGGTCTATCAACACCCCTATTATTGGGATTCATCAACGCTTACCAATTCATAGCTGTGGCTGCAAGCGTTTTTTGGATAATAGGCAGAATGGTGGACTCTATATCGCTACCCATCTTCTACTATAAGAAGTTCAGAGAAGAGTTCAACGTGCTTAAGCACACTTTGGCGCCAGCCGTGATCACGGTTATAAACATGGTTGGGCTTGGGCTGACTTTGCTACCACCAGTCTACCCCACAAACATGTCGATCATCCTAGTTGCATCTGTTTTAATCATATGGAACAGTGTTTACTTCTATCTAAAAAGAGGTAACGCAGACATGATTGGATCCTACGTTGTAAATGATGCGGGAGAGCTTCTGGTGACCAACGCAGCAAAAAAATGATATAGTTTTACGCGGACTCATTGATGGTGCCCGGATAACAATTTTCTAAGCCTTGCCGCCGCACTCACCGACCCCTAATCTGGACACCGTCTGTTCGTTAAGGGTGTTGCAGTAGCACTTTTAAACCCTTTTTCGCTTTTAGTGTGCGCGTATATAGTTAGCGGGTGGTGAGTCCTCCCACTGATCCGCTATACAAACCCCGGTGGGGAGGGTGAGAATGGTTAAGCTCAAGGTTTGCGAATTGTTTACGAGTATTCAGGGCGAGGGGGAGCTAATCGGTACTCCTTCTCATTTTGTTAGGCTTTATGGCTGTAACCTTAAGTGCGTATGGTGTGACACGAAATATTCGTGGATAAGACAAGATAGGGCTGTTGAAGGTGTAGACTACAAGTATATGGGTGTTCAAGAAATTGTTGGTTCCTTAAGGATGGGTTCGCCGTCACTTACCCCCCTCGTCACAATAACAGGAGGTGAACCCCTCTTACAGCAAATCGAGGAGTTGGTTAGAGAGGCGAAGCTTCTCGGCCACAGTACTCTGGTTGAAACCAACGGAAGTATTAAGCCATCAAGAAGCCTCCTAGAGGGGGTGGACTACTGGTCCGTGTCACCGAAACTATCAAACTCGGGTAATAAGAACACACAACGCCTCGACTGGGTTATAGGAACGAAACACTTCTATCTGAAGTTCGTTGTCACAAACCCTAAACGAGACCTCCCAGAAGTCGCGGAAATCTGCGACACCTACGGGTTCCCAAGACACAGGGTTTTTGTACAGCCAGACGGCACTAGGCCAGATTACTCAGCCGCCCTAGCGAGTCTCGCTGAGGCCAATAGGGAATGGGGATTCCGAGTAGGCATTCAGCTACACAGGGTGGCGTGGGGACACAGGAGGGGTGTTTAAGATGTGCAGCATCTCTGGGTGTATACTCTTTGGGTCTCAGAGGTCTGAAGAGACCCTTAAAGCGATCGAGGATAAACTTCGCGGGATCATAGTGAAAGCCGAAGAACGTGGACGCGATAGCTACGGGATTGTCTCCGTGTCCAAGAGAGGCGACGTGAAGACCATAAAGCGTGTGGGTAGACCCAGCGACTCCCTTTGGAGTCAGCCAAGAATAGTGAGGCAAGACACAGTGATAGTGCTCAGCAATAATAGGGCTGAGCCCACAACTGAGTATGTTAAGCAAAAAGAAGATAAGGACATACAGCCCTTCGTGAGTCATGGCTTCGTGGTTGCCCATAACGGCACAGTGGCCAACGACAAGGAGCTAGAAAGAGAGTTCGGCCTGACAAGGGATACACCAATAGACTCAGCGATAATACCCCCACTACTGAGCAGGGTCTGGGATGGTAGTTTAGCTAGCTTAAGACACATTTTGAGCGAGATGATAACTGGCAGTTACGCGTTGGCGCTCGTAGACCTAAGTAGTCCTCGGAAACTGTTTTTGGCAGCCAATTACAAACCCCTCTTCCTCGAGTATGACTCTCTGCTCGACGCCGTTTTCTTCTCGTCTTTCGATTACTATATGGAGCCAGATAGGAGACCGATCTGGCTTCAATCGCCCATTAGACAGGTGGAGCCCTACTCAGCGTTGATGATTGACTCATCAAAGAACTATGGAGAGGTAACCTTATGGAGAAACAGTAAAGCAAAGAGGGCTCTAGTGGTCTGCAGTTCGGGTTTGGATAGCACCACGGCTGCTACGTATATGGTCAAAGAGGGCTACGATGTAACCCTTCTACACTTTAGATACAGGCATAGAGCTGAGCAAAGAGAGTTCGAGTGTATAAAACAGGTATCGGCAAGGTTGAAAGTGCCTCTCATAGTTGTTGAAACAGACTTATTCAAGCACTACATGTCCACGTCGCCACTAATAGACTTAAGCATGGATGTTTCCACGAGGAACATGGGGGAGAGCGGTGCGGAGTTCGCACATGAATGGGTTCCCGCGAGAAACCTCATCTTCCTTTCGATAGCAACTGGTATAGCTGAGGCTCAAGGCTACGACTATGTGGTTTTAGGCAATAACCTCGAGGAGGCTGGAGCGTTCAGTGATAATGAAATGATGTTTGTGCGTAAGCTTAACGAACTATTGCCTTACGCCACAAACCTGCAGAAACGCGTTCAAGTCTTAATGCCCGTCGGTCATTTGATGAAGCATGAAATAGTTCGGCTGGGTCTAAGGCTGGGGGCCCCTCTAGACGTGACGTGGAGCTGTTATTATGGTGGAGAAAAACACTGCGGAAGATGTGGGCCTTGCTATATGCGAAAAAAAGCCTTCGACATTGTTGGTGTCAAGGACCCCGTTGAATATTTGACGCAGTAGAAAGCCTTCTTCGAGGGTAAATAACGGACTACGTATAAGATATCTTTTCAGGAAAGCCCCATTTAGAGAATTAAGAAATAAATGGGATGGTCTAGATCCACCCTCTCTGCCTCATTGCCTCCACGACTTTACCTATGGCGTATATATAGGCTCCTTGGCGCATGTCGACCGAATACTTCTTACTGGTGTTCCATACTTCCCCGAAGGCGGCCACCATCTTCTGCTTTAGAGCCGAGTCAACCTGCTCAGCGCTCCAGTAATAGTTCTGTAGGTTCTGAACCCATTCGAAGTAGGAAACCGTCACCCCGCCGGAGTTGGCTAGCACATCCGGTACCACCGTGACGCCCTCCTTCCAGAGTATGTCGTCGGCCTCTGGTGTTGTGGGGCCGTTAGCTGCCTCGACAACAAGTGAAGCTCTGATTTTTGAGGCGTTTCTATCGGTGATCTGATTCTCAAGCGCCGCTGGGACAAGTATGTCCACCTCAGCCTCCAGTAGCTCCTCATTAGTAATATTCTTAGCCCCTTTAAAGTCCACAACCGAGCCGGTCTCACTCTTGTGCTTGGCAACCTCAGAGTACTTTAAACCAGAAGGCGAGAATATTCCTCCCTTCGAATCGCTCACCGCAACAACTTTTGCGCCCAACTCTTCGAGGAATCTGTGAACATACATACCAGCGTTACCATATCCTTGAACAGCTACTGTGCTCTCTTTGAGCTTTAAACCAAGCTTCTTAGCAGCCTCCTCCACGACAAAGGAGAGACCCCTTGCAGTAGCCGTGTCCCTACCCAACGAACCACCAACCACTATTGGTTTCCCTGTAACCACACCGAAGTTGTTGAACCCCTTCACCCTGCTGTATTCATCCATAAACCAAGCCATCACCTGCGCGTTAGTGTACACATCGGGTGCGGGTATGTCTTGGTATGGGCCTACGATTGTGGAGATCGCTTGGAAGTATCCCCGTGAGAGTCGTTCTAGCTCGCCCACGGAGAGCTTATGTGGGTCGACTATCACTCCACCCTTAGCACCTCCGTACGGTAAGCCAGCAACCGCGCACTTCCACGTCATCCACATGGAGAGCGCCTTTACCTCATCAACCGTCACGTTAGGGTGGTACCTAACCCCACCCTTGAAAGGCCCTAGCGCGTCGTTGTGCTGGCTTCTGAATCCTGTGAACACCTTTACACTTCCATCATCCATTTTGACGGGTATAGCCACGGTTAGGACTCTTCGAGGATACTTGAGTACTTCCACCGCGGATTGTTCGAGGTCCATGGTTTTCGCCGCACGTTCAAGCTGCTTGATGGCCGTCTCATAGGGGTTATAAACTTCCTTCTTTGTCTCCGCTTTCTGAACAGACAATTACATCCCCATTTGAGCACTCTTTAAACCTTGTATAAGTTTTTCCATATAGGGTTTATCTTCCGAAACGCATATTTATTTTAATATAATTAGACTTTTTATAAATAAATAGTCTATCCAAGCATTACTAACAATTACCTTTTTATTATTTAAACTAGGACTTGATTAAGCCTGACATAATATATTTTGTTCGAAGTAAATGATTAGTGCGTCGCCGCTGGGACATAATTGTTCGTGAAAAACCTGCTCATCAATTACAAACCACTGGGAATTTGCAGTGTGAATATTCTATCAATTAGCTTGGTGTGGTTTGAATGGCTTTGCACTATTCCAGATATAGTCGAAGTAGGTAGAAGCGATTTCCGCGAGGGCTGAGTGCTTGGTCCATATCGCCATTGGGCTTCGTTCGACGCTCATAAGTATGAGTGTCTCCGACTTATCGCATATTATCCCCCCTCCGAACATTTTATCAACTATGTGTATTTCCGCATCTGGCATGTTTATTAGGGATAGCTCCTCTTTTAGTGATGATGATACTAGTAGGCGTACTTTTATGGGTGAAAACTCGACTTTGTTCTTTATGAATGCAGATATCTCCTCGAACCTTGGAGGAATCATGGGAAGAGCTATGTCGATCTCTTTTTCACAGTCAACTATCATTGAGCCAGCTTTGCTTAGGATTTTATCCAACCCTGTTATTAACCAAACTTGAGGGTTATCAGCTAAATCCTTTGCTTCGAATAGTGGTGTGAGCTCTTCTATTGCCTGTTTTTCGGCTGTGGCAAGCATTGATTCAATGTAGTTTCTATTTATTTTTATTGCCTCCTTTGGGGGTCGAGGCACGTAGCGTTTAGGGTAGCCCTCGCTTTCGATCAGCCAGCCTCTTTCAACCAGCTTTTTCAGGGAGGAGTACACTTTACTATATGGTACACCACTAATCTGTGAAAGCTGTTTTGCGTCACCTCCACCGTTGGTGAGTGAAGCGTAATAGAGCTGAGCCTCAGACTGAGATAATCCAAGCTCGCGTAGATAGTTGAGTTTGGGGATGCTTCTGACCAATCGATATCATATAACCAACCCCATGCGAACATATAAAATGCAACCTGTGTTCTCCACAGTATGGGCAACCTAGGTTAAGGTAAAAGGGTTTTATATTGTAGGGTGCTTAGTGGCCTGAATTTTGATGGATAGGCGTTTTGAGTATTGTCAGGTAATAAAATAGCGCTTGATGGTAGCCATTCAAGCAATACATTTCTGAGGGGGTAATAGATGCTGTCCCATGCAGACAGGTTTGTCTTACAGATGTTGGTGTTTGACCTCATAAAGCTAAATAGACTGTTTGCTGAATATAATCTGGTGTTAATATGGGTGGTAAGGGAAAGAAGGGTATAGCTTCGTTGGAGAAACAGCAGGCGCGACAAGTGAAGGAGCAACAGAAGAAGAAAGAAGAAAAGAAAAAGGGGAAGAAGGAAGACCGCTCCCAGCAACAGAAGGCGATATATGTTGTTAACGAGGCTACCCAAGAGCTTTTGGGTCAGATAAAACCCAACAATTACTATACGCTCTTCGAGTTGGCTTCAAAGATCAACACCCCTCTAAGTCTTGCTAGGAGAGCCGTGCGCGAACTGGAGGCCATGGGTAAGCTAAAACAGATATCTAAATCTGGTAACTCACGCTTGTTTGTGGCGATCTAGCCTGATGATTAGGTGTGTGAAGAGGTCAAACGCGCCGATAGCGGTGGTGTTTGATACTCTTCCGAGGGGCACCCTAGAGTTTTTTAGAGGTAAGCCTCTTGCAGTATATGAATCCACACTGCGCTCGGAGAAGTGCATGAGTATGGTGGATGCGCTTAAAGAGTACGCTGTGATCGGTGTTGTTGAGCGTGGAAATGAGACGATTGAGTGGGGGGAAAACTTTTGTGTTTTGGCGTCATGCTTCTATACGACTGGTTTCAGACCGCTCCTATTCAATTTTCTTGGCTCACCTGGAAAAAACGATCTTTCACTAATCTTTCAAACCCTCCGTAAGGGTTATCGGCTGGGGTGGGTTGACAACCCTATTATAAGGCTTGGTGAGTGAGGCGGTGGGCTTTGATTCAGAGGAAGATTATTCTGATTCTGGCTGACGGTTTGGGGGATAGACCTAGTCGTACGCTTGGCGGCCAAACACCCTTACAAGCCGCCTCAACACCGAATCTCGACGCGCTTTCTAGATCGTCCTCGCTTGGATTGCTGTACCCTGTGGCGCCGGGGGTCACACCTGGCAGTGATACGGCGCATCTATCAATTTTCGGCTACGATCCGTATACCTACTATAAGGGAAGAGGCCCGTTTGAAGCTCTCGGGGCGGGAATAGATTTGCTTCCAGGTGACGTAGCCTTCAGAGGAAACTTTGCGACGGTTGATGAAAGAATGGTTGTGGTGGATCGAAGGGCTGGTAGGAGTCTGAAGGAAGCCCGGGAGTTGGTGGAATACTTGAACGACAATCTTAGGGTTGACGGTGTGAGGGTGCTGTTAAAACACGGCTCGGAGCACCGGTTTGCGCTCGTACTCAGAGGTAAAGGGCTCAGCCCTGATGTCACGGATACTGATCCCCACGCTGTGGGTCTTAGTGTGAACTTATCACAACCAAAGTCACACTCAGAAGAAGCTGCGAGAACAGCGGCGGTGGTTAATGAGGTGACAAAGCAGTCTTATGCTCTCCTTGAGAGGCACCCCGTCAATGCAGAGAGGCATGGGAGAGGGGAGCCTAAGGCCAATATTATACTCCTACGTGGTGCTGGAAGCCTTGCAGAGATTCCCAGCTTCTCATCCAAGTATGGTTTAAAGGGCTTCGGTGTTAGTGGGACGGCTATGATACGTGGATTCTGCCGCCTCATAGGTATGGAGGCTCCAATAGTCGAGGGCGCGACGGGTGACTCCAACACCGATGTGGCTGCGAAGGCGCGTGAAGCTATAAAAGCCCTAGAAACCCATGACTTTGTATACGTACACTTTAAAGCCACCGACGCGGCGGGCCATGACAGAAACCATGAATTAAAGGTTAGGATGATTGAGAAACTCGACGCGATGGTTGGCATGATCGTTAACAACGTCAGCGGCGAGGAAGTTATTTGTGTTAGCGGGGATCACAGCACGCCCGCCGACTTGGGTGAACACTCAGCCGACCCCGTACCATTACTAATACACGCCCCGGATTGTTTTGCAGAGGGTTTAAGGTTTAATGAGCAAACATGTGTGCATGGTGTGATGGGTAGGCTGCGCGGGCAGGAGCTTATGCCCGTTTTACTCAACCAGGCAAACCGGATTAAGAAATTTGGAGAGTAGACGTAGTGTATGAACAGGAGCTAGGTGCGCTTCTCGGTGCGGCTCAAGCCCGTAACCATAGGGCCACGGTGATCTGTGACCCAGCGCTCTTTAACTCTGTTTCCTGGGCGCTTGAATCATACTCCCATGGCTACTATGCTTGCCTAAAGTCACCCCAGCGAAATCCACCCAGCAACTCATCTGTTGTGAGCTTTTCCTCTTATGGGAGGGTGCTGGGTGAGACGGTTGACTACGTGGTTTACGAAGCTATTGGGTTTTATGACCCGAACGCGCTTGCAGCGTTAGCCGACACTGTTCGGGGTGGTGGCACGCTTTTCTTGGTGGTGGACAAGGGGAGGCCCCCTGTATATCACCAGTTCGATTTATCGGAGTCTATAAGCGTCCTTATACCAAGATTTATACGGAAAATTGAATCATCTGACCTCTACGCGGCAGTTGGATCACGTGAAATCAGGGTGTCAGCGGCCTTCAAAGTCGTTTCCCCACGTACTATTGGGGTGTTCAAAAGCTTTGACCAACGGAAAGCGTATGATGCTGTGTTAAGGTGGTTCACCGCTGGCGGTGATGTGTTCGCTCTGCTTTCGAGGAGGGGTAGGGGTAAGTCTGCCCTGTTAGGCATGGTTCTTCGCGAGCTTTGCTTATCTGGGAAAGTCGAGGGTGAGGTGTACGTTACATCACATCATCCCACCCATGTTACCACCCTTTTGAAGCACTTGGCTCCAGCCTCAGGGTTCGATGCCGCCCTTGAATGGGGTAAAGTTGTGGAACTGGGTGGTGCTAGTGTTGTGTTCGAGTCACCCAAACGTGTGCCGTCTTCATCAATAGTGTTTGTGGATGAGGCATCTACTCTTCCCTTTGGTGTGCTTGTTAACCTGATAACCAAGGCTACCAGAGTTGTTCTCTCAACCACTAACTACGGGTACGAGGGGAGTGGCAAAAGCTTTCAGACTAGGCTGTTAAACTGGATCACGTCATCAGGTAGAAGCCTCGAAGTTAAAGAACTCTTTGAGCCCGTGCGCTACTCTGCAGGCGACCCATTAGAAGAAGCGCTCACGAATACCTTCCTTTTCTTCGCGCATACACCCCGAAGCGATGCGATGGGCACCGATATCTCGGACTTATCGAAGCCATGCAACATCATGAGGCTTGGTGCGACTGATATGGCTCAAATGGATGAATCAAAGGTGGCCGAGGTGTACTCCATTCTCACTGAGGCTCACTATAGAAATGAACCCCGTGACCTTAGCATCATTCTTGAAAACCTGAAGTCAACCACCTTTGTTTACACCCTAGGAAGCGAAGTAGTGGGGGTTGCAACGTGTGTTAGGGAGGGACCAATCAGCCATGGTATGGTGGAGGCTGTATTAAGGGGTGCAAGCTTCCCAGGCAACCTAATAACTGAAAGGTTAGTGGCAAGAAGCCTTAGCGCGGAGTTCGCCCAACTAGTCGGCCAAAGGGTTGTCAGGATAGCGGTGAAACCCCCCTATCAGGGGAGGGGTCACGGCTCCAACCTTCTCAAAGGCTTGGAGGCGAACTTCAAAGATGAGTGTGACTGGATAGGCGCATCTTTCTCTGCTGACTATAGAACTGTTGTTTTCTGGTTCAAAAACGGGTACATTTTCCCCGCCGTCTCTTGGAGTAGTAATCGCCACACTCAGCACCCATCTGTTCTCTGCGTCAAACCCCTCTCAGATCGGGCCAAGCGGGCTATGCGTAGTTCAGTTGACACTCTAAGAGCCCATATATCCTCGCAGTTACATCGGGCATCGGCGGATGCAAGGGTTTACGCTGTTATAGTGAAGAGCATGTCGGATGGCGAGCGCCAAATGAAGCTTAGCGTGGGGCTTATCAACTTCGCTGAGTGGAGCCTACCGGTTGAGTTAATCATTCCAGATTTGGCTCAGAACCTGTTTTCACTAGCCCACAAATTCACTCTTCCAGAGGTTGAATCCATGATTAGATTGATACAGTGGCGATCATCCGCCTCTGATAGCTTAAGGGTTAAAGCGGCTCTTAAACGAATCCTACATGGGCCCACGTAGTGTTTGTTTACTCATAAATCATTAGAAGGTTTCTTTCGACGGGTTTATTACAGTGTGCAAGTTTTAAACCACGAGCCATGGGTAAGCTTCGTGTTTGTATTAATGGATACGGCACGATCGGAAAGAGGGTCGCTGATGCCGTCAAGCTACAGGAGGACATGGTGGTTGAAGGGGTCGTCAAGACCAGAGCTGACTATTCATGTGAACTTATCCGGGAGAGAGGCTACCCCCTCTACGCTGCCTCCAAGGAGTCCCTTGAGTCCTTCAAAAAGGCAAATGTAAAGGTTGAGGGACTAGCTGAGGACCTCTTTAAGAAGTGTGATGTAGTAGTTGACTGCACACCTGAAGGTATAGGCGCGAAGTACAAACCGGTCTACGATTCCATTGGCGTTAAAGCCATTTTTCAAGGCGGAGAAAAACACGAACTAGTGGAGGCTTCTTTTGTGGCTGAGGTCAACTATGAGAAGGCGCTCAATAAGAGGTTCATCCGCGTGGTTTCTTGTAACACCACGGGTCTCTCGAGAACAATCGGCTACCTAGATAAGTCCTTCGGCGTTCGAAAAGTGCGGGCTACAATAATAAGACGTGGCGCCGACCCATCCGAAACCAAGAAGGGTCCGATAAACGCCTTGGTACCCAACCCAGCAAAATTCCCAAGCCATCATGGTCCCGATGTACAGACAATTTTACCCCATCTCGAAGTGGTAACCGGTGCGGTTGTTACTCCCACAACCCTCATGCATGTTCATGTAGTAAACGCCGAGCTCAAGTCAGACGCTTCGGTTGAAGACGTGGTAAAGTGCTTCTCTAGGTCTAAGAGAATCAGACTGATTGATGCCGCAAAAGGCTTAGACTCCACCGCCGCCATAATCGAATATGCTAGGGACCTCGGAAGAAAACGCGGCGACCTACCAGAGGTAGCCGTATGGAGCGACTCGATATCTGTGATAGGAAGAGAGGTGTTCTATATGCAAGCGGTACACCAGGAATCCATAGTTGTTCCAGAAAATATAGACGCCGTGCGTGCGGTTACCGGTAGCGTTGTCGAAGGGGGCAAGTCGGTGATGTTAACCAACCAATCGCTTGGCTTGATTTAGAGTGTTAGACGTGCTAGAGTTCGCATCCATTGGTAATGCAAACATAGATGTGACTCTCAGAGTTAAGGAGATGCCTCAGATTGACAGCATAATTCAGGCATCCGAGAGTTTCGTTGGCACTGGTGGGTCGGCTTCCAATTATGCGTACACGATTGTCAAGATGGGCGCGAAGGTACACTTCTTTGGGTGTGTGGGCGACGACTTATTCGGTCGCGTGTTTGTTGAAGAACTCTCCGGTATGGGTATAGACACAAGGTTCGTAGAAGTTGTAGCTGGAGAGAAGACTGGGTTCGTCACAATATGGCTGGATGATTCGGGTGAAAAGCGCGGCATAGCTTGGAGGGGTGCCAACAATCGGCTCGCACCCAAACCAGAGTGGGAGGCGCTAAACCGGATGAGCTTGGTCCACCTAGCTGGCTGCACTCCAGGTGTCGCCGAGTGGGTTTGGCGTAATATAGCAGCACCAAAAAGCTTCGATCCAGGTTCATCCACACACCTCTACACGCCCCAGCACATTGTAGAGGGGATAAAACGGTGCAGGGTATCATATTTATCAACCCACACCTTAAACTCGCTTGGGATTAGCCGGCATAACTTGAACGCGTTGACGGCGTCTGGTGGTAACACACTGGTTGAGAAGATGGGCAGTAGGGGTGTTAGGGTATACAGTGGAGGTAGAGTTGTGCGGTTGCCCGCAGTGGAAGCTAGGCCAGTGGATACCACTGGAGCTGGAGACGTGTTTAGCGCTGTGTTCGACTATAAAATAATGTCGGGTTACCCACCCGAGGAAGCCGCGGTGTGGGCTACGGCCGCATCAACCATTAAGATTACGGAGGTTGGCGCTAAAAGGGGTGTACCCAGCTATACTCAGTTGGAGTCATACGTGGAAACGATTCGAGAGAAGATCACGCCAGTAATCGAGTAGTGCCTCCTTTTCCCTTCAACGCCGCCGACAAAGCGTGTGTTGCATGATTGACTCAATTAATCCGCGGATTATATGCGTGTGTTGGCCGGTCGCAAAGCGCTTATATTGTTCAAAAATCTAAAAATTGTTGTAGGTTTTGGCCTTTGCGTTTAACCACTATCCTACCAAGAGAGGTAGTTCACGCCCTAGATAAAGTAGCTCAAAACCTAGTTAGTGTTGGGTTTAATAGTTTCGGTGAGACCTCCTTAACGAAGGCTGCAACTCACCTTATTAAGTCAAGAGGCAAGCTTCTCAGACCCACGCTTGTGCTTCTTGGTTCTTTCTGTGCCGGCGGGGTTAACAACTTATCGTTGAGCGCGGCCACTGCGGTTGAACTAATCCACACAGCAAGCCTCATTCACGACGACTTGATAGACCGCGACGAGCTGAGAAGGGGTGTTCCAACTGTACACAAAGTTTTCGGTGAAGAGATGGCCGTGTTGAGTGGCGACCTGCTTATATCTAAAGCGATTGAGCTAAGTGCGCCGTGTGGTGAATTAGCGATCAGGGAGCTCGCAAAGGCCGCGATCGATATGAGTGAGGGTGAGGCGAGGGATTTCGAGGTTCAGAGGTCAAAAAAGAAGATTGGCGTTGAGGAGTACCTCGAGATCGTCAGACTGAAGACGGCCTCCCTAATAGGTTCGTCGGCTGCGATAGGGGGCATAGTTTCTGGGGCAGAGGCCAAGCTGGCTTCCAGCCTCCGTGAATATGGGTTCAACTTGGGTGTAGCGTTCCAAATCCGCGACGACTACCTGAACGTGTTGGGCTTAAACCTTGATAAACCCAAGTCCACGGGGGATGATTTGCTACGTGGCAGACCCAACATTGTTTCAGCTTTGACCACTGAATATGATTTTGAAACCAGCCTTAAGATATCCAGAGACCTTAACAGGATGTATGTTATGCGTGCGCAGGAGGAGGCTGCTAACATAGGTCACTGTAGCGGTATTCTTACGGGTTACTCACGCCTTGTGCTCATAGACGCCGACTCCCTCTGAAGCGGCTTTGGGGCGCAGGGCAAATGGTTTTAAACGGTTTTGCTGTGTCCTCTGTCGAAGAAGCCCTGCGTATGTTGGAAGCCGAATTAAAAAGGAGACCCCGCTACGTTTTCAGGGTCGCATCACGGTTAGCAGCGGATGCTATAAGCGCTCGTAGACAGGATTTGCTGGTTAAAATCGACAGTCTCAGAATGCAAGCGTTCACTGCAACCCACACTAGGCTTCCGGACACCCTCGAAAACCCACTGGTCACACTATGCTTGACCGTGGTGGGTTTCGCCTTCACATACCTTGGTGGTGCCCACTCTTATGGAGGAGTCTACAAAGTTGCTTTGCTGCTGATTGGAATCATAATAACCCTCCTCTCAAGCCACCCCTTCGGTCACTCGTTGGCTGGGAGACTGGGGGGTATAGGGTTTAACGGTGTCTACTTCGGCGGACGGCTCAGGGTCGAACCCACACTGCTCCTAAACTTAGAAAGCTATTATCGCGCAGGGGTAAGGGTAAGGTTCTGGTTCCACCTCGCAGGATCATTAGCCACATTCTTCTCATCCGTTGTGCTTAGCGTGCTCGTAATCTTGGCGTATTATCCAGTGCTCGTCAAACTGCTTGTGGCGCTTATCCCTGTGCTTATACTCGTCACCGAAGTTGTTAACTCAAGGGTTAGGGGTGATATAAGCAGGGCTATTCATGCGCTTAAACAGGGTGTTTTGTGTTGAGTGGTGGACTTGGTGAAGATTGGGGTGAGGTGGTTGAGGGAGCTCTTAGCCGACTTATCCCAGTGTATGATAGGATGAATCGTGTAATGTCCTTTGGGAGAGACCTCGAATGGAGGCTCAAGGGTATAAGGGCTGCTTTTGGTGGGGGGGAGCTAGTTTTGGATGCTGGCTGCGGCCCAGGTGTTATGACGGATGCTTGGTGGCGTGTTTATCCCTCGTCTAAGCCAATTATGCTCGACGCCCTAAAAGAGATGCTCGAAGTCGCTCACCGCAGGGTCTCAGATAAAGCGGCTACGGGTGTAAGGGGTGTATTCGAAGCCCTCCCCTTCAGGGATTCCTGTTTCGATGGGGTAATGATGGGTTTCTCTTTTAGAGACGCTCAAAACATGCGTGCGGCTCTCTCAGAGCTAAGCCGTGTGACACGTGACCACGGCACGCTTCTCGTCGTGGATATAGCCAAACCCGACAACGCGATTACAAGGTGGCTGATCGGGGTCTACTGGAGGCTAATAGTGCCCGCAGTGGCTTTTTTTGTGGCTGGGCGCTACTGGAAACACTACAGGGTTCTCTACACTACCTATAAGCGCTTGCCGAAAAACTCGGACCTCAGATCACTTGTGGGTGAATACTATGAGGATGTCTCTATAGAGACGCATATGGGTGGGGGTCAAATCATACTGATAGCGAGAAACCCCAAACACTAGACTGAGAGGATGCCCATTACTTCATCCTCTGTTAATTCAACCCAGGAATTAAGCGCGTTAAACAGCATTAGCTGCCTTCCAAAGAGTGCTTTGTGGTCCTCTCTATCGACCGCATCGACGATTTTGGTGGTGTATGGCAGCATCCACCTCAACCTGTAGGGTAGGCTATCGAGCCAGCTCTGACCCGTAACCCTAGTGTACAGATCCATCACAACCATGTGGAAAGCCGCATCGAAGTACCCATCCAGCTTGCTCCAAGCCTTAACAGCTATTTGCAGCTCCCTGTTCACTAGGTTTGTGTAGGCGCTCTTATCCGTGTTGTACTGGTAGGCGAACCTGTTCGAGTAGAGCTCGTCCGCCTCTAGACCTAGCAGCACCCTCGCTTTTGGGTTGCTCTCCGTAAACGTGTACGCCTTGGCTAATAGGTATGAGAGCTTGTTATTTGAGTTAACCGCCTCCCTAACCCGTTGGTAGAATGCTTGCCTATCCCTTACCTTTTCGGGGTAGCGTTGCTGATAGGACACGTGTCCAAGCTCGTGTAGGAGGCTGTGTTCCACTGTGCCTGAGTCATTGTCTCCCCTGAGAAATATAACTCTATCATACTTCTGGGATAGGTCGTTAAGCTGTGATGAGGCGTCGCTGAGCACATGGGGTGACGCTACTGCAGCGTAGGTTGGTGTGAACAGGTGTGTCACGAACCCTTTGTCTATCACGTCGCACTCCACTAGCTCGAGGCCTGGGAGAACCTTGGATACTGCTAGCACAGCCCTAACCCTACTCACAGCCTCCGGGTTGGGTGAGACGACCACTACGGCTAGTCTCAAGGCGTATTACACCCGTGCATTAAACCTTATTCTAAACGTCATGATGCAATTTAGATAACCTTTTGGAGCACAAAAAGTTTTACTCCTACGAGTCCCTACGCCTTACAGGGTTTCCGAAACCTTACCCCTAAGATTGGGTTAAATATACATATTCAACTATATTCAGGTCTAGAGTAGGAATTTTTGGATACGTCGGGGATTAAAAGAGGTGTCCAAATTAGTGGGGGTGTAAGGATGGTCTCTAAGCGTAGAGGCTTTTTATCTTTACCCATCGTTGAGAGAGGCTGCCCGGATTGGGGGTGGTGAGCGTTGTCTCCTGGCGGGGGAAACGGTTATCCGCCACCATCCGTTGAGAATGGGAAAACTTAAGAGTATCCTGTCCTAGGTTTACCCGTACCCGTGATGTGTGAAGCGGGAAATCAATGCCCGTGGTCATATGTAGGAAGGACTCTGTTGCCCTCCGTGGGAGGGGACAGAGCCTAGTGGCTGAGGCTAGAAGTTTCCTCCTCTGGGTAGGGGGGAAGTTAGCTAAAAAGGTGCCCGGTCTGTTGGTGTTATTAAATGAGTCTACCTGATAATGTGACTTTTCTAGGAGGTTTGGGTAAGCCCAGAGTGTTAGTGGGTTATTTGGTTGACGGTGGATCGGAGGCGGCCATAATCGAAACCGGTCCGTCCAAACTAGTAGAGGAGTATCTTAGTAGGGCTGCCTCACAGCTGGACACTGGGAGGCTGGGCTGGTCGCTTGTATCACACGTTCACCTCGACCATGCGGGAGGCGCGTGGAGGGCTGTTGAGTTATACCCAGACTTAAGGGTTGGCGTGTATGAGAGGGGTTACAAGCATTTAGTGGATCCCTCTAGACTCGCGGGGTCGGCTCGGGAGGCGTTGGGAAGTGTTTATGATGTTTGGGGTGACATCAGGCCCACACCCCCGAATAACCTTGTGGGTTTCAAGGATGGCGAAGCTGTTAATATAGGTAGCCTAACAGTGAGGCTTATAGGTGCACCCGGCCACGCGCCCCACTCAGCGGTGTGGTACCTCGAAGATAGCCGTGTGCTCTTCTCTGGCGATGCGCTAGGAATCTATATTGACAGTGGTGCGACAAGGTTTGTTTGGCCAACAACTCCTCCACCTACTTATGACTACGATCTGGCTATTGCTACGATTGGTAAGATAAAAAAGCTGAAAATCGACGCGGTGTGCTTCCCACACTACGGTTACTCGGCTAATGTGGATGAGGTATTCAGGCTAATCGATGAAGGATTCGACGTTTGGTTCGAGGTAACCAAGCAAGCTGTTTTGGATTCCTGGGGAACCGATGTGATCCTTGAGCAGCTATCTAAGCGTCTACCAATCACCCCCTTACTCAAGGATGAATACCTACGCAGTCTAATACTCATGGATATACGTGGAATGCTCGACTTCCAACAAAAGAAGATGGGTGTTAAAAACGGGTATAAAACCTAACTGACCTCCTCCCCGCCATGAACGGTAGACCCAAAAATTCATGCTCTGGGCGCAATCAGCGTCAAAAACAAATTTGGGTCTACGGTAAAGGGCGATGTTTGTCCTTCTTATCAGGTTTTTTGCGTTACACCCGGATGACCACCTGCTCACTTGGTCTAAGAAGCTTATCTTTGTGTTCCCTCTTTGAAGGGTAACCCATTGTTATTAGGGCCGCTGGCTCAAGCTCACCCTTCATGTCAAGCGCTTTTTTGACGCGCTCAGAGCAGAAGAGGGGGGCGCTGTACCAGCACGACCCCAGCCCTAACGCGTGGGCTGCGAGCAGCATGTTCTCTATGGCGGCGGCGAGACTGTGGTGTCCGAGTATTCCTTCAAGCGTTTTCCTGTGGATGTCGGCGTATCGCTCATAGTAGAGTGCCCCATGGTTCACACACGCCACGATCAACACAGGCGCCTTGCTGAATCTGTGGGTGAATTTTAGCTTCGTCTTCTCAATGAGTTCCCTCGGCCTACCGTCGGTTCGCATTGCTCGATCCCATTCGTCAACCATTTCATCCACAAGCTTCAACCTCACAGCGGGGGTTTCAATCAGATAGAAAACCCATGGTTGGGAGTTGTGTGCAGAGGGGGCACTTCTAGCTGCCTCTAGCACCTTATCTACTAGTTCCTTGGGCACCGGTGTATTAAGGTAGAACCTGGTTGTCCTTCTACTCGCTATAGTGGAGAGTATTAGTTCCGCTTTCATGTATGTGGCCTAATCTCGAAGAACTCTATATCTGTCAAGTCACCCTTACGCTGCTCGGCTGGCCTGAATACCGCCGACACCCGTAGCCCTATCTTCAGTTTTCCCGCACTTGGTCTTTTAACGACATGTATAAGGCCGCCGGTTACGCCCTGAAACCTTATTAGCGCGATCGCCTTGCCGTCAGCTTCTGCGAAGCTATATATCTCGCCGTATGGTGGTATCTCCACGTATTCAGAAGAGTACACAAAGCAGTTCGGGCAGTATAGGCTGGGGGGTAAAAATGTTTCGCCGCACTTACTACATTTAGAGCCGAGTATTTTACCCTGCTTTAGTCCCTCCGCGAACCGCTGACCGCTCACTCCAGCCGAATACTTATAACTGAGGGGTAAACTATCCACCCAGTTTTTCGCTTGGGAGGTGTTTCTTAGACCATCTGGGAGAGACATTCTCTACACCTCCAATGGCTTGAAGTATTTTATATCCGTTATTGCGCCAACCCTCTCATCCCTAGGCTTCCAAACAGCCTTAACCTTCATGTCGACATGCACCTTCGACGGCTCGACTTCGCCAAGCACGTGCAGGAAACCCATGCCTGGGGACGCCCCATCTATCTCTATTACCGCAACTATGAGCGGCTTGTCTCTTCTGCTGGCATCATTGTTAACGTAGGAAACACTGTAAGTGTTTATTTTCCCAGTGTCTTTTACCTCGACCCACTCATCCGTGGACCTAAAACACCTTTCACAGAATGCGCGGGGGGGAACAAGAACCCTCATGCACCGATTACACCTGCGGCCCAGAATTCTGCCTTCTTTGAGGCCTTCTAAGAAACCGCTTACAGCCGACCCCGCGTCCCAAGCATATCTGAGCTGGACGCTGTGCTTTCTAAATGAGTACACTTCATTCTCCCACTCGGCGCCCGTTATGGGGGTTCCCGGTAGCGTTTTCTTACTCTCCATTCATATTCACCTCTCCATGATCACTACGGTACCGACCTGCATAAGGTCACCCCACGCTTGTGCTAAGCCTCTCCTAACAGGCTTCTTGACTTGACGCTTACCCGCTTCGCCTCTAAGCTGCCAGAAGACTTCCGCTATCTTCATCATACCCGCGGCGGCTATGGGATTACCCACCCCGAGAAGTCCGCCACTCGGGTTTATTGGAAGGTCACCGTCACGTTGAGTAACCCCCTCCCGGGTGAGCTTTGGCGCCTCCCCTCTTCGGGCAAGCTGCAATCCCTCCATGTGGTGAAGCTCCTTATAGTCGAAGGGGTCGTATACTTCAGCGAAGTCTATCTCTTTTTTGGGGTCGCTTATATGCGCCATTCTGTAAGCCATGTTGGCCGCCTTTTCAAGGTATTCTGGGTAGCAGAGGTCGCGGTTTGTCCAATATGTCGAGTCAACGTTCCACCCAACACCGGTAATCCAAACGGGGTCATCCGTTATCCTTCTTGCAACATCCTCACTTGCTAGCACAACGGCCGCAGCTCCATCCGAGGTGGGACTCACATCCAATCTTTTGACCGGCCAGCATATAGGCTCAGACTTGAGTACATCATCCACAGTGATGTTGGCGGCTAGTTGAGCTGCTGGATGGTCGAGTGCGTTCCTCTTGTTCTTAACCGCTACCAAAGCTATGTCCTCCTCGCTCACGTTGTAGACGTGCATGTACCTTCGCATCTCGAGTGAGAATATCCATAGCAGGGTGACTCCGAGCGGTCTTTCGAGTATCGGGTCAAAGATGCTCCAGAACGCGTACTGCGGGTGTGGTAGAAGCGGGGACATCTTCTCCTCACCCACTACGAGCACTATGTCCGCTACACCTGATGCAACCTGCCACCACGCGGCGATGGGTACGAAAACCCCAGTACCGCCACCAACGAACACACGTGTGTAGGGCTTACGCGTACCCCCCGCACCGTCCAGCAAGTATTCACCCTTCATGTGGACACCGTCGAAGGCATCGGGCGCTGAGCCAAGCACAACGCTATCCACATCCTTAATATCCAAACCCGCTTGGTCCAAGGCCATCCTAGAAGCCTCGAAGGCCATCTCCTTCCCAGTCTCAAGCATCCTATGCCTGAAGAGTGTCATGCCAGCGCCCACAACGGCAACACGCCGCATCCCTTATCACACCTCCAATATGACGGTTGACCCACTCGCGGTGGGCGGCCCACGCCAGCTCTGAACAAGAGCGTGTTTGGCACCCCTAAGCGACCTGGGACCTTGGCCGCGCAGTGTGAGCACTGCTTCGACCACCCTCACAAGGCCGTTAGCTTCCACCATGTCGCCCAGACTAATCTTGCCGCCGCTCGGATTCACAGGTAGTGGTCCCCTCAAGTCTGTCTCACCCACCTCTACAGCTCTCTTTATGTTCTCCTTCGTGTATACTCCAAGCGCCTCCAAGTGCTGTAACTCCTTGTAACCGTAAGAGTCATCAACCTCTATGAAGTCGAAGTGTTTAGCCGGAGTATTCACTCCAGCCATTTTGTAAGCCATCTTCGAAGAGCCCTCAGCATAAACCGCCTTAGAGAAATCACGCTGAGAAACCCATGGAGTATCCGAAAACCAGCCGACGCCTCGTATCCAAACTGGTTGGTCCACCAGTATTCTCGCCTTTTCTTCTGATGCTAGCACGGTCACAGAGCACCCATCCGCTGGCTCGGGGATGTGAGCCTTTCTAAGCGGCTCGCACACCATGGGTGAGGAAAGTACCTCATCCATGCTTAGTATCGCAGAGTATGGTGCACGGGGGTTACCTAGACCATTCTTCTTGTTCTTCGCCACAACCATGGCTGGTATATCATCATCGAGTTCACGTTCGAACATGTATCTTCTCATCTCTAGGGCCACAGCCGTCTCCGCAGTGAGGAACGGTCTCTCATAGTATGGTTCAAAACTCATCCTCGTCACGTCGCCCTGTGATAGCACGTTCGAGAGTTTGGAGTGGGATTCAACCACTACCACATCAGTCAAACCCGACTTTATCTGCATGTAGCCGTTTATGAGCCCCACGAGTCCATCATCACTCACCGTGCACACGGCTCTCTGCGCGCCTCCCAACTGGTCTGGTACGTACTCATCTGTTATACTTATACCCTCCCACAGGTCCTCTTCACAGCATATAAAGCTACCCACATCCGTGCGCGGATTTATCCCCGCATCAGTATACGCACGCTTGGAGGCCTCGAACATCATCTCCTTAAAAGACATGTGCGGCGTCAACGGGGCGTAACCAGAGTAGCCCACACCGATTATGGCAACCTTAGTCAACCAAAATCACAATTTCAAGTTTTAACACGTGTCTAAAAGCCTTTCTATATGCACTAATTCTCATCGAATAATAATTGTACTATAATGGGCACCATTTGATTAATAGGGATTGTTGAGCTTTGAGGTTTGGGTATCAATGCGAAAATTAAAGCGTAGGCTGTACCCAAAGAAGTATTATGGTTATAAATGTGATACTGTCACAATTATCCCATTACCGTATTTAGCACTTTAATAACTAATAAATTCTCAAAGGTAAAAACCAGAATACCGTTCACTCCTACGTTTACTAGAAAGCTAAACCTAATAGTTGTTATATGGAGAGTCTGTTTATGACTAAAAGAATAGTAGCCCTAGCTGGAGGTGTTGGGGCTGCAAAATTCCTAAGAGGCCTTACGCGTGTTGTTGAAGCCGACTCATTATATATAATAGGTAATGTGGGTGATAATCTTTGGGTCTTCGGGCTTTACGTTGCACCAGACATAGACATAGTTACATATGCGCTGGCTGATTTGTGGGATGATGAGCGTGGGTGGGGACTTAGAGGTGAGGGCTTCCAAGTGAGGGATGGTCTGAGGCTTCTGGGTTTGGAGGATGCCGAATGGTTCAATTTGGGTGACCGTGACTTCGCAACATGCATATTCAGGACGCATCTTATGAAGAGGGGGTACCCGTTGAGTCGAGTGACTGATATAATCAGGGTCAAATTCGGGGTTAAGTCGAAGATTATACCCGCAACGGACAACGAACTCGTTACACAGGTTCACACACTTGATGGGTGGATTACATTCGAAGAGTATTATGTGAAGCACAGATTCAGCATCCCCATCGACGGTTTGAGGTTTGTTGGCGCTGATGACGCGGAGCCAGCACCCGGAGTTATTGAGGCAATCAATTCAGCACATATGATAATTGTGTGTCCAAGTAACCCGCTGGCGAGCATACAACCCATACTGAGTGTTAAGGGTATTCTTGAAGCCTTAAAAGCGAACAGGAATAAGGTGTCCGCCATCAGCCCACTCGTGGGTGGTAGAGCGATTAAGGGTCCCGCTGACTCTATGATGAGTCAGCTTGGCTACGAGCCGTCGGTGGCTGGTGTGGCGAAACTCTACAGAGAATTTGTGAGCACCCTCATAATCGATACCGTTGACTCCAAAGAACAGCAGAAAGTAATGGAGGAGGGTGTGAATGCCCGTGTTATGAACACGCTTATGGGCGGTGTTAACGACTCGGTTGAGCTCGCAAGACGTGTTCTGAGCGGCTGAATGCACGCTACCCGGTTACTTGTATGGTATGAATTCCCTGCCGAACATTTCCCTAGCCACAACTATCTTCTGTATTTCTGCTGTGCCGTCACCTATCTCAATCCCTATCACGTCCCTTAACCTCTTCTCCTGTGGGAAGTCTGTTGAGTAAGCTGGGTTACCCATGGTGAGGAGGGCGTCGTGTATCGCTTCAACAGCGAGCTTGGGAGCCCACCACTTACACATAGCCGCCTCCTTGGTTATCCTTTTACCCTTATCTCTCAACCAGAGTGTTCTATAGCAGAGTAAGCGGGCGGCCTCCAGTTTTGTGTAGTGTTCAACGAGTCTGAACTGTACACCCTCAAACTTTAGTATGGGTTGACCGAAGGCTTTCCTGTTCCTCGCGTACTCCACCGCATCATCGAGGGCCCCCAAAGCCGCACCAACGCAGGACAGTGCGAGCAGGGTTTTGCTGTAATCGAACTGTTGCATAACTATCTTGAAGCCGTTGTTCTCACCACCCATAAGGTTCTCCTCGGGTAGGCGGACATCCTTTAGAATCAATCCACCCCTCCTCAGAGGCCTGTAGCCCAAATCATCAAAGTAGTAGGGCTGGACGCCCTCCGCGTCCACTGGTAGGAGGAAGGCGCTTATACCCTTAGAGCCTAGCTCGGGAGCAGTCTTAGCGAAGAGTGTAAAGTAGGATGCCACGCCCACCATGCTTATCGACGCCTTCTCGCCGTTTAAAACATAGTATCCGTCGTGCTTTTTGGCTAGGGTGCTTATGTTCGCCGCGTCTGACCCGGTGTGGGGCTCCGTAAGCGCTATGCCAAGGTGTATTTGGCCGCTGCACAGCTTGGGTAGAATATCGCTTTTTAGTTTCTCGTTGGCGTATGAAGCGATTATCCCCCCTGAAAGTATGTTGTCGATTATAAGGAGGTTGCCCACGTTGAAGTCCACCTTTGAGAGTTCCTCCACGGCTATACCAGTCGTCACAGAATCGGCTCCTTGGCCCCCGTATTCAGGGGGGATGCTTATGCCCGCTAACCCGATTTCGGCTAGCTTCTCGTAGAGCTCCTTAGTAAATCTTGCGTCACGATCCCACTTTTTTATGTTCTCCTTTGTGAGGTTTTTCCTCGCGAACTCAGCCACGCTGGACCTAAACAACTCTTGTTCCTCGTCAAAGTCGAATCCAAGAGGCATAACCCAAATACTGGGAGTCGACTAATATAGCTTACCTAGACCTATATTTTGGATGAAAAAACAATAAATTGGGTTTTACTGCAGTTTGGCCACTTGATTGGCTATCTCTTCGTAGTTCGGCTCAACACGGGGGTCATCTGAAACCCATTTATACCTGATTATACCCTGCTTGTCAAGGATGAACACCGACCTCTTAGCAGCGGTGTACCCCTTCAGCCCCGCGAAGTTCTCTGCTGCCACACCGTAAAGCTTCACAGCCTCCCTGTTATAGTCGCTCAGTATCGGGAAGTTGAGGTTGTTACTCTTCTTGAACGCGGAGTTGGAGAAAGGTGGGTCCACGCTTATACCAACCACCGCTGCATTGAGTGAGTTGAATTTGCTCATGTTGTCTCTGAATGTGCACATCTCCTTTGTGCAAACAGAGGTGAAGGCGCCTGGATAAAAGGCGAGAACAGTGACCTTACCCCTGAAATCAGATATCTTAACAGGCTTCATATCGGTGTCCACAAGCTGTACGTCTGGGGCCTGCGTGTTTAGGTCAACCATCTGCTCATCACCACGAGTATACGCCCCACGAAATATATAAGGCCTCAGAGCAAACTGGCGGGGGTGAGTAGTGGCTCTACACTTACCGATGAATCACTCCGAGTAAGGACTGCTTTTGTAATGTGGCAGCTACATCTTGGTTAGACCCTCACGCTATTTGCTGCGTGGTCGGTTGACGATGTGGATAGCCTTGCCCTCAGCGTGCTTCGCGGCTTCGAGCAGCGCCTCTGGGAATGTGGGGTGCGGGTGTATGGTTGCGCCTACATCCTCCAGAGTTGCACCCATCTCAAGCGCTAGGCTAGCCTCACTTATCATATCAGAGGCTTCTGACCCCACTATTTGTACGCCTAGGATCACACCCGATTTCGCGTCCGCTACGACCTTAACGAAGCCCTCGGTTTCACCCACACTCACCGCTCGCCCAAGTGCTACGTAGGGGAAGCGACCCACGCTAACTTCGTAGCCAGACTTAGAGGCTTCTTCAACCGATAGACCAGCCGTTGCCACTTCAGGGTCGGTGAACACCGCATTGGGGACAGCTACGTTGTCGAATTCAGAGTTGAGCCCCGCGATGACCTCGGCGGCTACTTCACCCTGTCGGTTGGCCTTGTGGGCCAGCATCGGTCCTGGGGTCACGTCGCCCACAGCGTAAACCCCCTTTACATTCGTTCTAAGCTTGCCGTCAACTTGTATATAACCAGCCCTATCCCTCTGCACACCTATCCTTTCAAGGCCTAACCCATCGGTGTTGGGCCGCCTGCCCACCGCTACCAACACTCGCTCACACTCAACCGACCTCTCTTCACCATTCTTCTCGGAGAACACAACCTTTATGGAGTCGTTTACCCGACTCCATGATTTCGCCCGCGACTCCAAGTGGACATCGATGGAGTGTGACACTGCTGACCTATATATGAGGGCGGCTACCTCCTTATCGATGCCAGGGAGGAGTTGGTCCATGAGTTCTATAACCGTCACCTTGGAGCCCAGCTTCGAGAAGAGAAACGCGAACTCCAAGCCTATCGCTCCCCCGCCTATTATACACAGGCTCCTTGGCACCTCCGTGAACTCCAGCACATCGTGGTTGTCCACTATGTTGATGTGGTCATATTCGAAGCCGGGTAAAACTGTGGGTTTTGAGCCAGTGGCCACTATGATATTTTCGGCTTCGATTGTCCTGGAATTAGAGCCCTGTATTATCTCTACTCGGCCCTCACTGATTATGTTCCCCATACCGTACACCACCTCTACCCTGTTCGACCTACACAGACCCTCGATTCCGCTAACCAGTTTCTTCACAACGTCATCCTTCCACGTCTTAAGCTGTTTGAGGTCGACGTGCACGTCTCCTGTGATGCCTTTATTGGCTGAGTGGCTCGCTGTATAAGCGGTCTTAACCGTGTTTATCCACGTCTTCGTGGGTATACACCCATAATTCAGGCACTCGCCGCCAAGCCTGTGTTTCTCTACGAGTGCAACTCGTTTTCCTAGCTGGCCTAGCCTAATGGCTGCAACATAGCCGCCAACACCCCCACCCAAGACCACACAGTCATATTTTGAACTCAAACCAAGCTCCCCCTTACTCAGAGTGTAGCGGCCACTAGTTCATCCATGTTCTCCAAGATCTGCTTGAGCCTGCCTACGAATGATGCTGCGACGGCCCCGTCTATCACTCTATGGTCGAATGTGAGTGTTATAGGCAGGATGTCCCTCACAACTATGGATTCGTCGCCCACAACCACAGGTTTCTTCATAATCCTGTACACACCAAGTATCCCGACCTCTGGATAGTTTATGATAGGTGTAGCCGAGACTCCCCCGATGCTACCTATGTTGGTCACACTAAACGTGCCCCCACGCACGTCTTCGAGGGTGAGCTTGTTTTGTCTAGCCGCCTCTGAGAGCCTACCTATCTCTTCTGCAACTTCGAAAAGGCTTTTCTTATCGGCGTCCCGAACCACTGGTACAACCAATCCCTCAGGCACAGCTGTAGCTATTCCTATGTTGTAATACTTTTTGAGCACAATTTCATGTCTCTCATCATCGAGAGAGGCGTTAAGATATGGGAACTCCTTCAGCGCTACGCACAGCGCTTTAACGATGAAGGGTAGGTATGTGAGCTTGACCCCCTTCTTATCCGCGGCGGGTTTAAGCGTCTCCCTGAGCTTAATGAGTGTTGTGGCATCAACCTCATCGAAGTGTGTAACGTGAGGTATTGTGTACATCGACTTAACCATTCTCTCAGCTATCATCCTTCTAAGACCGCGAAGCGGAACCCTCTCCTCAAGTGTGCCCGCGAGGGGGTAAGGCCTAGCTTCACTGAGGGGTTTGGGTTGCGTAGGCTCAACCAACACAGCGGCACTCGGAGGGGCAGCCTGCTTTTTGAGTTGCTCAGCGTAGTTCCTAACATCAAGCTCCGTGACCCTTCCACCAGGACCCGTGCCCACAACCTTAGAAATATCGACCCCAAGGTCCCTCGCAAGCTTCCTCACAGCGGGTGTAGCAAGCACACGTTTCGTTTCACCCTCCACCTGAGTGCGTTGAGCCTCAACTTGCGGCTGGGAGGTTTGAGTCTGAGGCGTGGTCTCCACGGCCTGCGAAGTAACCGTTGCGGATTGACCACCATCCGTCGCCAACCTAAGTAGAACTTGGCCAACCTTAACCTTTTCACCTTCACGTGCAAGTATCTCCGAAACCCTACCCGATACGGGTGAGGGTATCGTGACCGTGACCTTATCCGTCATAACCTCGATAAGGGGCTGCTCCTCCTTAACCAAGTCACCCTCCTTCACATGCCACTTAACAATCTCCCCCTCACTGATTCCCTCACCAATATCTGGTAACTTAAACTCGTAACTCATAAAACACAAAACCCGCGAGTAACTCATAACTTTGTCGATTAACCATCAATACACGAGTTAAGCGACAAAACGTTACAGGTTAACACCCATATTGAGGCCCACGTGTTGAACAATATTAGACTTTCACTCATTGAAATGCTTTAAGCACGTTGAATGTTTATCTTATCTGGGGGTTCAGGGGGCGGAAGACCCCCACCATGAGGTGGGGGATGGAGTGCCCCCTTTGTAGCCGCTTTCCAAAACCTTAAGCAAGGATCCCAAAGGTATAAATACACGCCGGGAAAACACTCGGTGACGCGTGTGAGAGCCCACCGCTTCCGAGCGTGCCAATCAAAGACCACGGCGGGCGGGGGTGTTGGAAACCCAGCTCGAAGCAGCCTGCAAACTTTATAACGCGCTCTTACACGCTGAACAGGAAGAGTATGAGGAGAACAAGCGCACGATGAGTAGAAACGAGCTTCGACAGCTCGCCTTGGACCTGAGGAAGAAGAACAAGGAGTTTCAGGCGCTGCATTCGCAGGTTACCCAGCAGGTGGCTGAGAGGTTCTACGAGGCGCGTCAGAGGTACTTTGAAGGACTCGCGAACAAGCCTAGGGTGAAGAAGCCGCACCGCTACCTTTCCCTAGTGTATCCCCAGAGTGGCTGGAAGCTTTCAAATATTAGAGAGGTTGGGCTAGGTAAAAACAAAAAGAGGAAAGCACGGCTCTACTTAAGCAAAATCGGCTTCTTTACCCTGGTGATACACAGGGAGCTTCCTTTGGAGCGAGTGTCCCAAGTGTGTGTTAAACTCTACCCCTCTGGTAGAATCCACGTGATATTCCTGGTGGAGGAGCCAGAGAGCCAAGAGCAACCATCGGAGGGGGAGCCTAGGAAGGCTGTGGGCGTTGACCTGGGGCTCACAAGGCTCGCCACCCTCTCCGATGGTAGGTACCTAGAGAACCCAAAACCGCTTGAGCGCTCTCTTGAAAGAATCAGGGTGCTACAGAGGTCACTATCAAGAAAGAGGTTTCTTTCCAAAAACTGGCTTAAAGCGAAGATAAGACTCGCTAAACAGCACGAGCGTGTTAAGGATTTCAGGCGTGACCTGTTCTTCAAACTTGGGGCTCTTCTTTCACAGGAGTATGATGTGTTAGTGCTGGAGGACTTAAACGTCCAGGGCTTGATCCAGAAGGGGGTAACCAAGAAGAGGAGGCTTCGGCTCCACGATTCCTCGTTCTCGGAGTTGAGGAGAATCCTGGAGTGGGAGTTTGTGAAAAGAGGGAAACTGGTTTTACCTGTCCCCTCTTACAACTCTTCACGCGAGTGTTTTCTCTGCGGAGGAATCAACCAGGATTTAACCTTGGAAGACCGAGTGTTCCACTGTCCATATTGCGGTTTCACCTTGGATCGAGATCTTAACGCTTCCCTTGTTCTCTTAAAAAGAGCAGGGTGGGTGCCATCCGCTGTGCCTGTGGAGCTCCGCCCAATACCTCCCCTACCCTCCTTAGGGTTAAAAAGAGGAGGCAAGGTGGGGCTTTGAAGCAGGAAGCCCCGGCCGTAACAGTAGATCAAAATTCGCGCTTGGCGTCGACTGTGCCCCTGCCACGAATCTTTGAACTACTGGTAAGGGCGGGGTAGTTCACTTAAAAGAGGCATCAGAATAATCCTAAAGAGTTAGGTTGTAGTGGGGCCGTGGAGATTTGAACTCCAGTCGCGTGCGCCCGGGGCACGCAGCCTACCAGACTAGCCGACGGCCCCACAAATATTGATGGTGAACGCGTGTTTTAAAGCCAGCGCCCCTAATTAGGTGGGATGGGTAGGAGTAGTTTGTCACCTCTTCCTCGCGAATGCTAAGATGACAACTATTACGAGGGCCACCACTATTATTATGAGTACAATGAATACTGGAGATCCGATAAAGCTGGTCGACGGCGTCTTGGGGATAGTTGGGGGTGGGAGAGGTTGCGCGTTGCCCGTGGGGTTAATACTGTTCAAGTTGGTCTGCGTAAGATAAACAGTGCTTGTAATATTCACCTCTGCGTTTCCGGGAAGTAGGTATAGTGTTGTGTTGGTCCAATAGATGAGCAGCCCGCTCTCGGCATCGTACACATAGAAGTTTTTAACAATAGTCTGCCCGCTGGGTGTTGGGGGCGGCTGGTAAAAACTGGTTTGCTCAATCACCGGTCCATTGAAGCTGATATCCCCATAGCTGTATTTAAAGCTGGTTAGCCTGCTTACGCTTATGTTGTAATATGGGATCCTGAGTTTAGCCGACGTGTAATTGTAACTTTGAGCACCTGGAGATATTATAAAGTATGGTGAAATAGAGTAGTTATAAACATTCTCATTTCCAAATAGTGGGCCAATGTTTGGTGGACTTTTGCCTGCTAATTCTTCAGAAAAGTTGGGGGATACTTGGACACTGTATATGTCTAATCTGAAGGGGAAGTTTAATACCACTCCGAACGGACCAGCTGAATATGGCCCAGGTGCAAGTGTGAAAGAGTCATTGTAGCCGCCTTGGGTGAGCGGTTTGCCGTTAGCGGAAGCTTTATATACAAAACGCTGGGTGTATGTGGCGTTAAGGTTCTGTGGAACACCTAGATATATGCTTATGGTTGTGCTAGAGGTATCTGTTGTAGCTTGCGCTTTGGGTGTTAACGCGAATATTCCAGTGAGCAGTGCGCCTATCAAAAAAAGTGTTAGAAGCGTTCTAGGGTTAGTTACGGATTTTCCAGACGGATGTTTCATACCATTCAACCACTGATACTGTAATTTAGCTTTTGCCTTGGTCTATATGCTCTGCGGTCTTCTGTCGGCGATGCTTGCGACGTGGGAGAGTAGTCTCTGTGTATCCTCGGCGTTTAGGTGGACTCCACCCGTCTGAGATGTGCATCCCTCGATTACTTCGAGGTCGTTACCTTCAAGTTTGCCTAAGGTCACGAAGTCAATTCTGATACCCCTACTCGTAGCGTAGAGCGCAGCGGTTACGGGGTCTGGGCCTTGGTTGAATGTCCCATCGGTTATAACAAGTATTCTCTTCGTGAATCCCTGTATTCTCGTGTCATCGAACATGTTTGCAGCGGCGATGAGTGCGTCGCCAAGATTTGTGGCTTCTCCAAGCACCTTGAGTTTTGATACTAGGCTCACGACTAGTTCCTTGGAGCTCATCGGCCGGGTTATTGGGAGCGCGTAACCATAGAATACAACCACCCCCACCCTATCCATAGGCGATGTGGTGAGCCTCACATCCACGAACCTTTTGAGGGCTGTTTTGGCAGCTTCAAACCTTGACGGCTCATAGTCGTGGGCGCGCATACTTATCGAAGAGTCGAGTGCTACAACCACGTCTTCGAATCTGGAGGAAGCATCCTTCGAACGGTCTATCCCTAATACGTCGGACTCCGAGTCAGCCATTTTTCACCCACCAACTAGGCCGAGCACGCGCTCAGAGAGTTTCTTGTTGCTGAGCTCAGCTGGGCTTAGGGGTAAATAGTAGCCTAAGCCTAGCAGCCTTTCATATGATGCTAGAGCCTCCTGCTCATTAATAAAGTCTCTGGCGAGCAGGTAGAGTACTATGGATACCGAGCCAACCACGGTTACACCCGCCCTCTCAGCTGTAAGCCTCACCTTCTCGTCGTCGGCGGCCAAGGGTGAGCCGCTCTTGGAGGCGGCGAGAATTGAGGCTGCCTCTCCCTTCGAGATCGCGTTCTGGGAGGCGAATTCGTCAACTGAGCGTATGCCGGTCACGAAGACCACGCCGTTGTTGAGCTTAGACAAGACACCCCTCCTGATCTCAAGTCTTAGGTGTTCAACTTGGTGCTGCGTGATCTGAACCATCCAAGGTTTTCCTGAGAACATCTTGTCGCCCAAGCAGTCGCCAAGCACGCCAAGCGTGAATCCCTCGAACACAACTGAATCAGCAGAGTCGAGGGTGCGCACCTCTTTCTCAACAAAACCCAGTTCATCGACACCCAGCCTGGGCCTATAACCCTTCTTCTGCATGACTAGAAGTGTTTCATCAAACGATAAGTCGGAGGCCTCAGCGCAGTAGCCCAAGCTCACTTTACCGTTACGATACATGTTCATAAGTATCGAGACTATGTCCACCTGCTGTACTAGTCGCCTTATGGCGTCGCGTACAGCCTCCGTCTTAGTTGCGTAGAGACCTGTGCTCACGAGTACATCGAGTTTCTGCTCTAGGTATCCGTCTATCTCAATAGTTGTGGGCATCCTCTATAACTTTATCTCTAGGAGGTATTTAACCGTGCCCCAGCATCACAGCGATGAAGTGTGACCCTTTCCCCAGGAACACTTTCAGTGAACCGCTTTTGAATCCCTTTATCATACTTTCAGTATGGTTGAACCCGAGTTCCCCTACACACTCAGAGACGTGCAGGGGCGCATCCAGCATCTTAAGACGCTCTTGGAGTTGATGGAGGAGACTGGGCTGAGCCTATCGGAAGCTAAGAAGATCGATAGGCTTACGAAGAACCCGAACCTGCTTAGGTTGGGGCTAAGCCTCATGCTTCTACCAGAACCGTTGACCACAGCTGTCGGTCTACCCCTTATTGCCTATTCGCTCTCTAAGAGGAACACGGTGGAACTCGGCGAAGAGCTTGCATCATCCTACAACGAGTTGTGGAGAACACTTTCAAATTTTTAAGCATTCGCCAATTCTTCAATACACGCCTTAGCCGCCGATGACCACTCCTTCTTATCTTCTCCCCGCCAATACCAGCCCACGGCTAGGAAGAGTATCTTTCTGAAAGCGTTGGGTGGACTCATCACGGATGTGATTGTGAGTTTGCAGCTAGCGTTGGTGGGTGTTAGCCTGAATGTTTCCACAGCTGGCACACCGAGGAATCGAGACCTCCACACCCATTCATACTCACTCTTTATCTCTAACTCCTCGATAAGTTTGAAGCCGAATCCCATGAAGCTCCAGTGGGTCATAACCTTCGCACCCCTTTCGCTTCTCTCAAGCACCTCGATTCGCTTGAGCCTTCGCCCAACATAACCGCTTGGCTCAAGCTCGGTCCACCACTCAAAAACCCTTCTGCAATCGTAGGGGAAGTCGAACTCCAAAACGAGGATGCTATACGGCAGCTTCACGCGTGGTGGACCCCCCATTTTCCACTAAAATTTTGAGTAGCTGGGTTATCTTGCGTATCTCGTAGGTCGGGTGTTGCGGTATATCCGTGTTTTTGGTGTTCAGATAGGCGGTTTTAGCCCCTGCAGCGGAACCCGCCTCAATATCCACCCAGCTATCACCCACCACCAAAGTGTTTGAGGGGTGGACGCCAAGTTTTTCACATGCAGCCAACACCATGTCGGGGTACGGCTTCATCCTCTCCACGCACTCCCTGGTAATAACCACGTCAAATAAGCTGTACACACGCGTGGCGCCCAACACCTTCCTGACCACTAGAAGATTTGAGTTGGAGATCAAGCCCAACCTATATCCATCCTGCTTTAGGCGTCGTAGAATACCCAACGCGCCCCGGCGCAGTTTCGCGTCACCGGTACACTCAAAGTCATACTTTGTGAGAATCGAAAGAATCACGCCACGAATATTGGTGTGGTCATTGTAGGGGGGCTCCTTAAGCTTCTCTAGTAGGTTGGCGATTGAGCCATATATGTCATCGGGCACATACAAGCCGCGCGAACGCAGTGTGGCCAGTATCTCTGCCTTAGCTTGTGGGAAGGGGTAGCTGTTCTTTATGATTGTACCGTCCATGTCGAACAGCACTGCCTTCAAGTCGCCTAGTTTTGGAGGGCTATTGTGGCTAGTCGTAGCTATCACGCTTTACTTCTTGATATCCCCATCTTCTGAATATTTCCTTGGGTTTATCATGGGGTATTGTTGCATCCAGGCCCATCTTAGAGGTCTTTCTTGTCATCCTGTCGGCAGATGGGTCTAGCGATGAACCAACCGCGTCATCGATCACCACGAGGCCGTGTTTCGCTTGGAAGCGGGTTGCTATCGCCCACTCTATTTGGGATGGGTCGTCTATGTCTATGTCTTCATCCACTATAACAACGTGTTTGAGTGAGCCGTGCCCTCTGAACGCTGCCTCAATCGCCTTTAATCCATCGTCCTCCTGTTTCTTCCTGATTTTAACAACGCCGTGAAGCCAGCATCCTCCTCCAGGCGTGAGTCGCACGTCAACACACTCGGCGACCTTTGAAACCTCACTGTAGACCGTCACCTCACGTGGTAAACCCATCAGAGACCTGTGCTCAGATAAGCCTGGAAGCACTTCATGATAGTAGGGCTTCGCTCTATGCGTCAACCTTTTGACCTCGAACACTGGCTGATCCCTCACCGCGTCGAGTGTGAGTGTGAGGTCGAAGAAGGGGCCCTCCTTGATACTTGGGTTCTCAACTATTCTACCCTCGAGCACGAACTCACTGTCCGCTGGGACAGGTAGGTCCACACTTAGCGCTCTAACCAGAACCTGCCTTTCCAAGGCGTTCGCCAGACCGAGTTCATCGTAGCCTGTTGGGACGGTTGTAGCGGCCGCCACCATATAGCCAAGGCCGTTTCCTATGGTGGCTACAGCTTCGATTTCGCCTTTAGCCCTTTTCAGGTAGGTGTAGAGGTCCCTTGGAACTATCCTTATACCCATCCTCCTAGGCTCATCTTCGAGCAGCATCAATCTGTGAACGCTCAGGTTGAACCCATACTCTGGGTCACGCACACAGAATGTTGCGGCTGTCAGGTACCTGCCTCCATCACCTTCTGTGTGCAAGAGAGCCGGTAACTGCCTTGGTAGGTCAAGCGTCTCTTCAACAACCTCTTGGCATGGGGCATCCCCCTTTTCCACCTCACCCACCTCAACTGGTTTTGAGAGCGCCCTCAAAAGGTAAGCCGTCAGCTCACGCTCCGATATACCGAAGTACTTCGCGAAGAGTGACCTAGTTGAATAGACGTTCCCCACTATGGGTGTCGTGTATCCACGAATGTTTTCGAGTAAAGTGGGTTGTGGGTCGAAGGCCGCTAGAACCCCGGCGGCTTCGTATTCAGCGGAAACTTGGCGCCTTATCCGCTTCAATCCGCCCTCCTTCTCTATTTGAGCTATGAATGCCCTGAAACCCTTAGGTTCAATCAAGCTCTACGAACACCCTAAACCATTCTACTCAACCTGCTAGCCAAAGCCTCGAGGAACGCCTTATCTGCAGAGTTGTAGGCCCCTACCTCCTCACCATCTATGTCTATTTCCCCGAGGACCTTCCCATCCCTGATTATGGGTACAACTATCTCCGACTTAGTCTCAGGAAAGCACGCAAGGTAACGTGGATCCTTGCTCACGTCATCCACGATGACGGTCTCAGCTGTTCTCGCAGCGAGGCCGCATATCCCAACACCAACGGGTATTTTTGTGTGTTCAGTTGGTCTGCTTCCACTCCAAGCGCGTAGCACAAGCGTCCCCCCCTCAAGCATGTATATTCCAACCCACGAATACTTGGGGTACCTTCTTCTCAGGTGCTCTACAACACTCTGCATTAGGTTCCCCCCACCCCTATTCAGAATTGATTCAAGCTCTTCGTCAACTCTAACAGAGTCTAAGTTTGTCATAATTAATGATTAGTTAGTGGTGGTGAATAAGTATTTCCAAACACCGCTAGGTTCCCTTCAGTACGGGTTAGCCCATCGCCTTATAATGTGTGCTGCAAGTGGTGGCTAAGATTCCCTAGAAATCCGCCTAATCATTATAAGGCTTCGTTTGTCACGTCACCCCGGCTTAGCTCTTAGGCACGCTTGAGCTAGCAGGACGCTTCTGCCAACTCGAGCTGTAAAGGAGGCTTAGCACACCGGAGTTTAGCCAACGTGGATGGGTACACCACTCAATATCTTTATAACGCGAAGAGTGAGGGGAAACTAAAGCACTTCTACTATGCCTCGGTTACCATCAACCAAAACCATCTGGCCGCTTTTGAGCGTCGCTATCGGGTCGGATTCCAACTTATCCACTAATGGTATTCCTGAGATTATAGCACCCACTGCAACGATGGGTTCGGCTACCCTATTGATTATAGCGACTGGGCCAAGACCTCTCTTAGCGAGTTGATAGAGGGTGTAAGTCCCCACAGTTGAACCCTTGCCGTGGGGGAAGACGAGCACCCTGCCTGAGACGCTCTGGCCAGCTAACTCGTGGTTTCTGTCAACAACAACCCCCGTTAAAGGGTCGACTCCACCTAGAAAGCTGATGGGCTGCGATGACACGAGTGCCTCCCCGCTAGCCACCCCCTTAGAGATCGCCCTACCAGGTATTACACCCAAAGCTAAACCGCCTCCGAGGCTTCCAGTATGATTTTCTCAAGGGGCGCTAACCTAACGTTTACGTGGCTCATCATTGGCGAGTAGTATGCCGCCTTGGCTGATGCTACTTCAATTGATGATACACCCATCCTATCAATTGGTGAGACAACCATACACGTATCGCAGTAGATCTTACCACCGGCATCTTCGATGATTTTTGTGTAACCCAGCTGGTCTGCTTGGCTCTTGACCTGCCTTGAAGTGTAAACATAGAGCGGCTTCGTGAGCTTCCTATTCGTAAGTATTCTAGCAAGCCTCCCGATTTCCTCAATCGATGCGTGAGGGCAGCCAATGGTTATCACCTCAGCGCTGGGCGCAGAGCCCCCGAGCTTGTCAGCCTCCTTTTTTAGATCAGCTTGGCTGACATCCGCCACCTCAGGCTTGTCAGAGAGCCTCCATTCTGGCGTCACATCCTCAACGAAGAAGAGCGCTACCGCGCCCGTTGAGGCTAGGGCGGCTCCGAGTGCTTTGAGGTCTTCCCTTGAAGGGTTTATACCCCTGAACGCCACAACTCTCTCACCCGCCACCCTACCAACATAGGAGCCAAGGACAGCATAGTCGACGGGGTCCGTTAACTCGGCATCAACCCGTACGAGTAGTGTGGCCACTCTGTTCGAGGTGAGGTGGTAACCATAGTAGGGAGTGTACCCGGTTATCGCTGAGCACAGCGCGGATACGCCGCTTTCCCTGTTGGTCATCGCGCCGAGAACGGAGTTAGCGAATATGACAGCGCTACTCTCAGCCCAAGCCACATGCTCGCCGAGATGGGGCTCTACTCCTATCTGGTATGGTGCACACGTAAGGGATAGGTTTACACCCATTTTGCGGTAGGCCTGCAGTATCCTGTTTTGGCCCTCTATGAATTTGTGGTCAAGCCTCATTTCTTCGAACCTGTTGAGGTCCATTCCGGCTGGGTTGATGTATGATGGTATCCTTACCCTAGCACCCTTCTGCGCTAGGTCCCACAGGAAGTCTGCACCCGCATCACCAATGTTCTTATAGCTCACACCCGATATCTGCGCGCTTGTACACCTTACAAGCCTCGGCGCACCATATATCTTACCCAGAGCCACCAAGATCTCCATGGCCTTCGAAGAGGCTTCCCCAAACTCGCCCGCGAGCATTCGCTCCTGTGTCTTGGTAAGGTACAATCTAAATACATCTCTCACCGCAAACTAATAAACCCTAGCCATACATCATAGCCCACATTGGGTTAGCCACAATCCTCATCTATTTTTATTCGTAACGCGAGCCCAGGACGTGTCAATATAGGGATTCTTAAATCTTGGAGTATATAGTTGAGTGTTTAATGAGGCTGGTATCATCAAAAGAGTTTGATGTGAGGGCGGCTGACCCTGACAGAGATTTTGATGTGTTCTACGACTTACTGTGCATCCTCCGCAGGGAGCGGGACTCTTATGTAATGGTCAATTACATGGGTGAAGTACCGCCAAGAGAAGAATTAAAAGAGCGGTCCAAGGTGTGGAATAAGTCTCGATCCCATCTTGAAGTAGCCTTTTGCAACCATCTTCTGGTGGGGTACGCGGGTGCAGTTGTTGGACCAAACTTTGGAACGGCTCAGCCTCATGAAGCCGAAATCTATTACGCCGTACGAAGGGAATACAGAGGAGCGGGCTTATCCTATGCGCTTCTTTTGTCGCTTCTTAACAGGCTCAGCGTAAAATATGTTCACGCCTATGTGTACGTCGGTAACACCCCCTCTATAAGAACCTTGGAAGCCCTCGGGCTGAATAGGTTAACTTTGCTCGAAGAATACATCTACCATACTGCTGATGGTAGATACCATGACCTCTACCTGTATAGAGGTCTACGTTTAGACGCTGTTAAAAAGGCGCGGGAAAGACTCATCCACCGCGACTATAAAATTGTGGAGCCGTGAGTGTCTAGTCGCACCACTATGCCCCCTCTAGTGAGGTTTAAATTTTGACACTAGCACTTAAAGATTATTAAGTCTTCAATTGCTTGTATAAATGCTTGATTTTACAATTATTTTAAAGCATTTTTATGATGCAGAGTAGTTTGAGGTATGGAAAAACGCTAATGTTATATTTTAAATCAGAGTTAGTGTTCCCTAGATATGGAAATAGTTGAATTAACGGATAAAGACGTTGAGCAGTATCTAAACCTACTCAACGCGGAGGACAGTGTGAAGGACTTATTGAGTAGACTGGGATTCCCACTCAGCAAGCAAGAGTACTACGAGAAAATCAAGAGTTTTTCTACTTGGATTAAGGCCTACGTGGCCAAGCAAGGTGAGGAAGTGGTTGGCGCCATCACATTCACAGGTGCTGAGAACCTTGATATGAAGGATGCGTGCATAATAACGGATGTGTCCGTTAGAAAAGATCACCGTAATAGGGGCCTAGGTACAGCTCTCGTAAGAACCGTCCTTGACTTCGCAAGAAATCAAGGTATAAGGAAGGTTGTAACAATAGTGAGCGAAATGAATGTCCCAGCACTGGAAATGTTCCATAAAGTCGGCTTTAAACCCTATAGAGTATTAAAAGACTACTATATTCAGGGTGAAAATGCTGTAGCACTTGAATATGAGCTGGTGTAGCTTGAACGCAATCTAAGTCATAGAAACTTTTGGTTTTTAAATTATAAGTAGTGCCAGTAAAACTGCTATAATAAGAATAAGCCCAGCAAAAATAGAATTTATAGTATACCTCGATTTATATCTACCAACTTTCAAATCTTTTTCGTTTAGCACGTAGATCACCAACCCATATACGATTACAAGTGCGCCAAGCGCTATCATCGAGACCCCAAAGATCTGTGAGTGTCCGCTGCTCTATACACTTTTGATTAATTCTAAAAAAAGAGTGAATTTGGCAATGACAAAACCAAAACCTACAAGCGCTATGCCAGTCCTTACCCAAGCAAGAAACGTTCTTTCATTAGCCATGTGATCGGAGGGTGATGCCACTATTCTTTTATTTAACGTATTAAAATAAGGGTACCGTAAAAGGTACAACTAAACTTATTCGTTCGTAAGAATTCTTAGATGTTTGAAGTCGTGTTACTATGTGAGGTTAAGATCATAGTTTTAGCCATGTGAGCGCACAGCAGTGGGCATATACTGTGCGGTAAATAGATCATTCAAACTTAATGCTTGTAGAATGACCTTGAAACTTAATTATCATCACTGGTTTTGCTTTTAAGATAAGCTGATAAATACGAATAGCGAAGTAAACACATGCCTATCAGGATTTGTATTAACAGTCAAACACCGTTTCTCAGGTTTAAGCTCAGCTACTCTGAGTTGGTTGAGAAGTATGGTGTTCTTGATGATCCACTGGATATAAGGATGCTTGAGGAGGGTGTTGACTATGATTTCTCCCCAGGTGGTGTGACAGCAATGGTTTACCCGCTTATTCGAAACCTTGTTAATGAGGGTTATGTTTCGGATGCGTATTGGGTGAGTTTGGGGGTAGATTACCCCGCGAATGTTAAGGTTGACGGTATACACGTGTCCCACATCGAGTTGGAGGATAGGTATAGGCGTGATTACGCTTCGTTTAAAGAGAGGCTTTGGGCTGAGATCCACGGTTTAGGTCAACACGATTTCCCAATAGCCGAGTATAATGCTTATGTGCACTACAACTCTATTAACGCTCAGAAACTCCTCGAATATGTTGGTAAAGTGGACGTGTTTGAAGTTGAAGATTTCCAGCAGCTCCTCGTGGGGCAACTTATAGGTCCCTCCGCTCCAGCCATCCTGCGCTGGCACGTACCCTTCGTACCAGAACACTTTGAAGGCGTTCTACAAAGGTTCGTCCTGAAGGCAATAGAAGGCTTTGATGGGGTGGTGGTGAGCACGAGGAGAGATTTGGAGGGGCTTATTCGAAGCTCGTATCATGGTAGAGCACACCAGATATATCCCTTCGTGGACCCCTCTGAGTGGTCTGAGCCGCCTAGGTCGTCCAAGCAGGAGTTTCTAGATATGGTTGGCTTCAGAGAAGGTGAAAGGCTGCTTGTGATGGTGGCGAGAATGGATAGGATCAAGTCTCAGGATGTGGCGATAAGGGCGTTGGCGAGGCTTAAACAAAGAGAGAATCTACGTCTGGTGCTGATAGGTGACGGTAGCTTTACGTCGAGCGGTCGAGGCGGCCTTGCTCATGGTAAGGCTTACGGATGGAGAGCCGAACTCGAGGAGTTAGCCGAAGGCTTAGGCGTCTCCGACAGGGTGGTGTTTCTAGGCTACCTACCCAAACGCTTGGTTGAAGCCGCGTATAGCTGCGCGGACGCGGTGCTCTTAACCTCTAAAATTGAAGGCTTCGGGGTTACGGTGCTCGAGGCTTGGCTTTACAAGAAACCAGTGATTGTAAGCACTGGTGCGGGTGTATCCGAGCTCATAGTTGATGGCTCTAATGGCTATACGTTTCCACCTGGTGACGATGGGAAACTGGCTGAAAGGGTTATGGAGGCTCTGGGCGCACAGACTGAAAGGCTTGGGGAAAATGGGTATGAGACCTCCAAGAGGTGTCACCTCAAGGTTTCCGCGGATAATATGAAGAGCGTCTACGAACAGGTCTCATCACTATACGCTCAGGTGGGTAACACGTGAACGACCCTGTCTGCGGAAAACAAGTGGACCAGAAAACAAAATTTCGGGTTGTCTTTAAGAAGAATGAGTATATATTCTGCAGTATGGTCTGCGAATCGGAATTCAAACGTAGCCCCGAGAAGTATCTTACAAAGCCTGCCAATCAAAAATCTGGTGGAGCATAAACTAGCACCCTAAGGATTTAGGTATTGACTACTGAGTCTAAGAGTGGATAACTTATCTATGTTGTTGGGCTCTGCAACGCGAACCTTCCAGAGCACCCGAAACCTAGCCTATCAAATAAAGTGGGCCACAAAACCCAATTGCTAAGTGATCCCTCTGAGTAATGGTTGTATGAGCCTATGACGCGTGAAGGATAAGACTTAAGTATGCAGGTAGCGGTTGAAGTATCCCTATTATATAGTTGTGATTTGAACTAGGCGGCTAAGGGGAGAAGCTACGTGATTTATGGTGAATCGAAAGACCATAATCTGGCTTATTTTTGACCCACTATGACTAAAACACTCCTACGGTTAAACCTGCTTGTTATAGACAAAACGGTTTAAATCACGGTTTGGGTGTGTTGAGATGAGTGGATAGTGGTGCGTACACCTCTCTACCCTGTTTACGCGGATAGGGCTCACTTTATAGATTTTTATGGTTGGGAAATGCCTGTGTGGTTTAACTCTATTGAGAGAGAACATATGGCTGTAAGGAGAAATGCTGGTGTTTTTGATATTTCACACATGAAGAGAACTTATGTGCGTGGTAAGCGGGTCACTGATTACTTGGATTACCTGTGCGGCGCAAGACCTTCAGCTCTGAAGAAGGGTAGGTTGGCGTACACCCACGTTTTGAATGAAAGAGGAGGTATTATTGATGATGGGATAGTCTTCAGGCTAACAGAGGACGAGTTTCTGTTTGTTACCAATGCTTGCACCACCCAGCGGATGTCCAGCTGGATGGCTGAGGTTGCAGCGCGTGGAGGTTTCGAGGTCGAGTTGGAGGATCGTGGGGGTAGGGAGGCTATGATAGCTCTCCAGGGGCCAACTTCCCTTTCTGTTTTAAAGGATGCCACTGGTCTAGATATGGCATCTGTGAAGAAGTTTGAGTGTGTTCTCTATGGCCGGCTTTTAGTTAGCCGTAGTGGCTACACTGGCGAGGAGGGTGTGGAGATAGTTGGTCCAAGTCAGGATGTGCTTGAAGTTTTTGAGGGGCTGCTGGGTAAGGGTGTAGAGCCCTGCGGTCTCGGCTCGAGGGATACGCTCAGACTTGAAATGGGATACCCACTCGCATGCGTTGACTTCAACGAAGAAACCAATCCATACGAGATGGATGCCCAGAGGTTTCTGGACTTCACGAAGAAGTTCATAGGAAGGGAGGCGCTCGAAAACCTGAAGCCTACCAGACTTCTAAAGGGGGTTCTCACGGATGACCGAGTTGTTCTCAGGGGCGGATACACCGTTGAGTGTTCACCCAATGTACGAACCAAGCTCACATCTGGTACACTTTCACCGGTTTTGGGGAAGGGTATCGGGTTAGGGTTCTTCCCCGTCAGCGTGGAGGCGGGTAGCCGAGTAAGTGTCGAGGTTAGAGGTAAAAAGTATTCAGCCACAGTTGTTAGGCCGCCGTTCATAAAGAAGTAGACTTATAGGGTTCGGAAGAATAGGTGGCTTAAAACACGCTTAAGTATATGGAGGGCTAGGAAATTCAGGATGTCCGCCATACCGGAAGGTATACTATATAGTAAGGAGCACGAATGGGTTAGGGTTGAGCAGGGGATATGCACTGTGGGCATCACCGACTACGCGCAGTCGAAGCTTGGGGACGTGGTGGTCGTAGACCTACCAAAAGTGGGCGCTAGGCTCGAGTACATGAAGCCAGCTTGCAGTATTGAGTCATTCAAGGCCGTTTCGGACGTTTACTCCCCCCTGAGCGGCACAGTTGTAGAAGTAAACACTGAAGTATCAATGGACCCAGGTGTAGTGAACCGTGACCCCTACGGTAAAGGTTGGCTGTTTAAGCTTAAACCCGAAAGGCTCGAGGAGGAAATCAAACTACTGCTCAAACCCGAAGAGTATCGCCGGCTCATAGAAGGGTTGAGTGATGCCTGAGCCAGAAGCAGATAGCTTCAGCCATCCCTACCTGGGGCTCACACCTAATGATAGACGGGAGATGCTGAGGGAGCTTGGCATAAGCTCGGTCGATGAATTATTCAGTGATATCCCCGTTAAATCCGAGTTCCACGGCCTACCTAGGCCAACATCTGAAGCCGAGGTTTACCGTGAGCTTTTCAATCTGAGCTTGGAGAACTCTAACTGCATGGAGCATCCATGCTTTCTTGGAGGATACCACATCCACTACGTTCCAGCGGTGGTTCAGAAGATCGCTGAGAGAAGCGAGTTTTTGACATCGTACACACCATACCAACCCGAGATCTCTCAGGGTCTGCTACAAGCGTTGTTTGAATACCAATCCCTGATGGCTGAGCTCACAGCCTTGGATGTCGTTAATGCATCCCACTATACTTACGGCACCTCACTCGGGGAAGCCGCGCACATGGCCCATAGGGTTACGGGTAGGAGGAAGATTGTGGTGTGCGGCGCTGTGAACCCAGAGAGGCTTCAAGTGCTCAAAACCTACGCCTTTGGACGTGACCTCAGCGTAGTTGAATGCGGCCACGACGGTGAATCAGGGGAAGCAGACTTGGAGGGAGCCCTTAGCGAGTTGGACTCAGACACAGCGATGGTCTATGCGGAGAGTCCCAATTATTTTGGTGTGGTTGAGCCCCGCCTAGGAGAATTGGCCGAAGAGGCCCATAGGCGTGGCTCTCTGTTTTGTCAGGGTTTCGACACGATTTCGCTAGCGATATTTAAGCCACCCGGCGAGGTTGGGGCCGACATCGCTGTGGGGGAGGGAGTTGGAGCGTATCCGAGTTATGGTGGCCCAACCTTAGGCGTCTTCGCGGTTAGAAGGGAGTACGTGAGGAGCATGCCGGGTAGGGTTGTGGGCGCCACAGTCGACCGCTCCGGGCGTAGAGGGTTTGTGATAACGCTTCAAACTAGGGAGCAGCACATAAGGAAGGAGAAGGCTACATCCAATATTACCACTAACAGCGCAATACTCGCCCTTCAGAGCGCTGTGTACATCGCCTTAATGGGGTACGATGGTCTCAAACGCTTAGCGCACACCGTGCTTTCAAACACTAAGTATACTCAACGTAGGATTTCTGAGGTTAAAGGCGTCGTTAGCCCACGCTTCAAAGGGTTCAGCTACCAAGACTTTGTGGTAGAGGGTAACATCAATGCTTCGGTTTTTAAACGGAGCTTAAGGTCACGAGGTGTGCTTGGACCAACACAGATTAACTACATGGGTGTCTCAGGGTGGCTTGTTGGGGTGAATGAGTTGATAACTCCAAAACACGTAGACTTACTTATTGAGTGTTTAAAGGAATCAGTGGAGGTATGATGCGTTTGAAGTATAGGCAGGCTGTTTATCAACACTCCGATAAAGTCAACGAGCCTCTTCTAGTGGAGCTTGACCAGCAATCTAGACTTCCCCCACCAGTACCAGACGGCTTGGGTGGCGGTGTGGATGTCCCAGAACATCTAGCACGGATGCGTAGCCCAAGGCTGCCAGCCATCTCTGAACTCGACGTTGTAAGACACTTTGTTCGGCTGTCACAGATGAACTTTGGAGTTGATAACGGCTCCTACCCTCTTGGAAGCTGCACGATGAAGTATAATCCGAAGATAGACGATGTGGTGGCTGGCCTGCACGGGTTCTCTATGCTCCATCCAGCGCAGGATGAATCAAGTGTTCAGGGTGCTCTGCGCGTTATCTGGGAGCTCCAGTTATTCCTAATAGAGCTCACAGGTATGGATGCCATAACACTGCAGCCAGCGGCTGGTTCCCAAGGGGAGTTCGTGGGTATGCTTGTGGCGAAGGCCTACTTTAAGGAGCTGGGTGAGCTAGATAAGAGAAGGAGGGTCTTGATACCTGAAACTGCTCATGGGAGCAACTTTGCGAGCGCCGCTATGGCTGGGTTCGAAGTGGTTCCTGTGCCCATGCGGGACGGAGAAGTGGATATGCCCTCTTTTAGGGCGCTGTGTGATGATAGGGTGGCCGCGTTCATGGCTACAGTGCCGAACACACTTGGCTTGTTCGAGCAGCGGATCTTAGAGGTCAGTGATACTGTCCACTCCTGCGGGGGGCTTATGTATTTTGATGGCGCCAATATGAATGCGCTTATAGGCGTTGTGAAACCCGCACAGCTTGGTTTCGACATAGCTCACCTAAACCTTCATAAGACTTTCTCCACGCCGCACGGGGGAGGTGGGCCCGGTGCTGGGCCCGTGGCCGTTAAGAAACACTTGGCGGATTATCTACCCATACCTAGGCTTAGGAAAAGTGAGGATGGCTCCTATACATGGGACTATGCTTCTCGCAGGTCCATCGGGAGGGTTAGGGAGGGGTTCGGGAACTTCGGGGTGCTTTTACGCGCGTACACTTATATACGCACACTTGGGTTTGAGGGGTTGAGGCAGGCGGCAAGGGACTCCGTGTTAGTTTCGAACTACGCGGCGAAGAGGCTTTCCCAAGTTTACTCACTGCCTTTCGGCGGTAAGCCGAGGAAGCACGAGTTCGTGATATCCTCAAAGCCCATTGGGAAGAGGGCTTTTGATATAGCGAAGCATATCTTAAAGTGGGGTTATGCACCAACAATCTATTTCCCACAGCTCGTGGATGAAGCGTTGATGGTTGAATTCACCGAGTCCGAAACCAAGCGGGAAGTTGACGAATACATTCAGGGTCTCCTAGATGCGGCTAAGTCTGATTTAACGTCTGACCCCAACAACACGGCGGTTGACAGACTCGACGAAGTCAGGGCTGCGAGGGAGCCTAAGCTCACATGGAGGGATTTGGGATATGTTCAGCCGTAGGGATAAAGTCGCCACGATGAGGCTAAGGCTTAGCGCCATAGACTACTTAACAGCTGTGAAGCAAAGGCACAGGTACACTGAACTAGAGAAGTACACTGGTCTCAAACCAAGCGTCCTCACAAGATATGTTAAGGGTAGGGTGATACCCACAGAGAAAAGGGCTAAAGAGCTGATAACCACCTTATCAGAGCATTTCGGCCTCACCGATCTGTTCAAGGAATACGTCCACGTTGACCCAACGGGGATGGTTGATGACACAGAGCTTGTCGCTAACCCCTCGGTGCTCAGGCTGGCCGCCGCCGAGGCGGCTGTCAGGTTCGGCGACCTAAAGGCGAACAGGGTTGTCACCATGGCTTCAGACGGCATCGCCTACGCAGCCTTTGTGGCCGACGCACTCGGTGCGAAGATGGTTATAGCTAAGAAGGAGAGGGAGAAGGGTGTGAAGAGATTCATATCTTCGGAGGCACCCATCGGCGACTCGGGGCTCTTCCTTACAGCCTACGCTCCAGCAACAAGCCTGCGCAGGTCTGATCGCTGCCTTATAGTGGACGACTTGGTGAGGAGTGGCGAAACACAGGAGGCTCTGACGAACCTCGTAAAACAGATTGGAGCCGAGGTACTCGGCTACTCATTCCTCATCGCGGTCACCGATAAGTGGAGGTCCAAAATTGAACCAGACAAACCACTTCACATCGTTCTATCCATAAACTCGTTTTAACCCTCCACGTAATCGAATAGCTACTTCTGAGGCCCCGTGTTGATGAGCTACAAGATATTCATGGAAATATGGCTTAGTAGGTACGCCCAGATTAGATTTAGCGTGCGATTTTACCGTCTCAGCCATAACCACGAATCAAGCGAATCCTCGAAACGGTAAACCATGAAATATATATCTGTTTGTACAAGGGGTTTGGGAGGCTACTAACAGTTCACCCTCATCCTTAAATGCCCTCAAAACTCCACCTTTACGAATTAAACGAAGCATAAAACGGGGTGGAAAGGTGGGCGGGGTGGTTGGGTGCTGAACCAGCAAGCTCTAGTTACTCTAGTGGTGTGGGTCACTCATATTCTATTGTGGCTGGAGGCTTCGGGGTCACGTCATAGTATACATCCCTTATATCGGGGTGGATTTCCAGGGTTTCTTCTGCGAGGTATTTTAGTGTCGGGAAGTTTGGTCTTAGCACATCCGCTGTCATAAAGTCGCTTGTTTTGACAGCTCTGATAACTATGCTGTATCCCTGAGGCGAGTCATGCTTGGCCGCAAGCCTCACACAAACCCTAAAGAACTCGTCTGAAGTGTTCAAAACCTCCCGTAGAAGGGTGTTGGCATCCATGTAAAGCCTGTAGGCCTTGTTGTCGAATTCCCGCGGTGAGGTTTTGGCGCTTGGCCCAACACCGATCAACCCCCCGTATACCCTCGCATCCCCCTTGACGCCTGTAACCCTCTGCGTGAAAACCCAGTTATCTGCTTCGCTCACGAGTGGTTGGTCGCGTTTGTTTGCAGCATCGAAGATCGCCGCGAACCACTGCGAGCCGCCAAGCCCATTCATTTTCTCCTCGACAACAGCTGTGATGGCGCGTAGTAGATCTATTTTTATGCGGGTTACCTCACCAGGCACTCTTACGAGTAGCCCAGGACCTGGGAATGGTTGCCTTGAGATAAATGCTTGGGGAAGTCCTAGTTGCTCTCCAAGCGCCCTTACTTGATCCTTGTAGAGGTAAGCCAATGGCTCAAGCAGTCTGAAACCGAACTTTTCCTCCGTGCGTATACCCAGCTGGCGTAACACGTTGTGCTGCGTCTTTATGCCGCCAGTGGTTTCTATCCAGTCCGGCGCGATTGTTCCCTGTACTAGTAGTCCCACGTTCATTTCATGCGTAAGGTCTCTTAGTACCGAGTAGAAGGTCTCCCTGAAGGCGAGTCGTTTTTTCTCCGCATCCCTAATACCCTTAACAGAGGCGTAAAACCTTTCTTTCGCATCAATTACTCTGAGCTTACGAGGCGAAACGAGGTCGAAGCTCGATTTGACCTCCCCCGCCTCCCCTTCCCGCATGAAGCCTGTGTCTATGAAGACCGGGTGTACGCGCTCTCCGAGCGCCCTGATTGTGACCAGTGCTGCAACCATGCTATCTATTCCACCGGAAACCGCTGCAAGAACGCTTTCTCCATCCGCCTTCTGCCTTACGAGCCTTGTTAACTCCTCTACTAGCTTAGAAGGTGGCAGAGCGGAAGCTTTGAGCAGCTCTTCATCATCATAGGGCTGGGTTGAGGACATTCTCTACCAACCTTAATCCTTGAACCTTGATTTGTCAGCTAAGCGTATCTCGTGCTTGAGTTGGTTGGAGTGAAGCGCAGCGTTAGCTACCTCTTCAGCCGACCTAATCATGAGGTCCTTATCAGCCGACCTAATCATTATGCTCACGTGTTGCACAGTTGTGTTGAGTTTTTTTGCTATGGCCTCATAGTCCACGTACCAATCTTCCTCATACTGCTTCACGTCGAATGGTAGCTCCTTCTTGGGCATCAGTTTTATCCTGTTAAGAGCCACCCTCCAAGCCAAAACTTCACGTGGCTGTGCTATGTGTGGTTGCTCTAAGCCCGCGAAGAACTGTGAAGCTTCAGGGTAGACCTCGGAAGCCAGACTTATGAGCGCCTTCCACGTCATATACGTTCTCTTCTCGGTTAGGTCAGCGTTCTCAGGCATACATTCAATCGTGTAGGGCATCAACTAAACAATTCACTAAATCCGTAATAGGCTTTACTAAGATGCGCCTCCTTCTAGAGGAGTGTCTTGGTTTGTTAGCTATCTGGTTGCCTCAATTAGTGACTGTAATGATTGGGCTTCGAACATGTTACCCTCAACTCTAAGTTTACCCGAAAAGAACGCCTGAACCGCGTCGAGTTGGCCTCTGAACAGCTGAACCATGTCGCCTGCGGACATGACTATCGTTGCGACAGCGTTCGGTGCAGACCCTTTCTCAAGCTTGACCTCACCTCCTTTGATAATCAGATAGAATGGGTCAGAATCTGTGGGTCTAAATTGAAAAACCTTGTTCCAATCCTTTGTTTTCTCCTTGAGACGCGTGTTCTGAGCGGCTTTACTGACAAGTTCGCTCAGGATTTCAAAGGGTGAATCCATGAGAGTAGGATAACGCCGCAATCTAAAAAGTTTACTATACAAGACTTGAACATTTTCCTGTGATAAACCCGGGGAATGTTTGTGTTATCAGATGAGGCGTTTGTATTTAATGAAATGAATTTATATATACCGTAAAACTATACAGCTTGTGGCAAGAAGAGGTTCGCTGAAAATCGATAGTGTGGACAGGAAAATTCTACGCTCTATGCTACACAATGGTAAGTTTAACCTCAAAGACATAGCTCAGAGCGTGGGCGTGTCAAAATCCACTGTGCACAACAGAATTAAACGACTGCAGAGAATGGGTGTGATAAAGAGCATCTTGCCTTGGCTCGACCACGACAAGCTTGAGAACGAGTTTACCGCAGTCTCTTTGATAAGGGCGAAGTATGGCCCCAATTATGCCGAGGAGGTCGGTAAGAAGCTCGCCGCCATTGAAGGGGTGTGGGGGGTGTACTTCGTTCTTGGTGATAACGACTTTATAGTGCTTAGCCGGGCTAAGAACAGAGCGCAGCTTGAGCACGTCATCGAGAGCTTCACGAAGATTGACGGCGTTGAGAGAAGTAGCACAGCTGTGGCGCTAAAGGTCATAAAAGAAGACCCACGCGACGCCTTCAGGATAGAAGAGTAAGCCCTTTACGAGAGCTGAAAAACCGCTACCGCTTTTTCGGCTTCCAGTTCACGATGGGTCTGAAGCGCGTATTCCGCCTCCTTTCATATAAAGGTCGGCTAACAGACAATCCATATTGAGTAGCGCTAATATAGTCGTTGAGACAAACATTATTTTGGCTTATAAAATGAGTGATGATGAATCCTCAAAGGATGTAACCGTCAGATTGGGTGCGGCTGCTGGTGACGGTATACAGAGTGCTGGTGAAATTGTTACAAAAATATTTTCCAGAAGCGGCTTATACGTCTCCACTTATAACGGCAACCAGTCTCTGATAAGAGGTGGACACGTTTGGTTCCACGTCCACGCCGGTGAGAGCAGGGTTTACTCTCTGGGGTTCGGAATAGATTATCTGGTCGCCCTAACCCAGCTCGCATATGATGAGCACTATATGAATGTGAATAGGGGTGGGGTGATAATCTATGATTCATCAGTTGTGAAGGAGCATGACTTTCCTGATCACGTGACCAAGGTGGACGCGCCTCTGACGAAGATAGCGCTAAAATACGAGAAGAGACCCATAATGAAGAACACTGTAGCGATAGGTCTCCTATGCGGCCTGCTAGGCCTCGACTTCAAACTTGTGGGTGATGTGATATCAGAACAGTTCTTTAGGAAACCAGACGTTCAGAAAAGCAACGTTGAGGCCGCGAGAGATGGTTATGAATTTTCCAAACAGTTCGGCACACTAAAAAAACTTACCTATGATTACACGAAGAGGAGAACCTTCATGCACGCCGATTACGCGTTCGCTCTCGGCGCAGTCGCCGCAGGATGCCGCTTCTACGCCGCTTATCCCATGAGTCCTGCAAGCCCCATACTCCACTGGATGGCTTCCAATGCTAAGAGGTTTGGAGTAAGAGTTTTCCTAGGGGAAGACGAGATAGCGGTTGTGAACGCCACTATAGGCGCCTCGTTGGCGGGTGCAAGGTCTCTATGCGCGACGAGTGGTGGGGGATTCTCACTTATGCAGGAAGCCATAGGTCAGGCTGCTATGACTGAGACGCCCCTGGTTGTGGTGGATGTTATGAGAGCTGGTCCAAGCACGGGCTTACCGACCAAGACTGCTCAGGGGGACCTTAACATGATGCTGGGCATCTCACATGATGATTTTCCTCGCGTGATACTCGCACCACGCTCACCTGAGGATGCCTTTAGAACGGCTGGCAGGGCTTTCAACTTGGCTGAGAAATATCAGCTACCAGTGATTGTTCTTCTCGACTTCGCCATCGGTGATGGAGGGTACGCGACCGTTGAGAACCTTAACCCAAACATACCTATTGAGCGGGGTAAGATCGTTAAGGAGGCTGCTCCCGACATGCATAACGGTGTATGGTTCAAAAGGTACGCTTTAACCGAAGACGGCGTGTCTCCGAGGGCGCTGCCCGGTACGCCGGGTTTGATGTTTGTTGCGAAGACGGATGAGCACGATGAGTTTGGACACGATTTAAGCGATGTTCTAGCGGGTTTAAGGGAGGCTGTGGATATGCGTAGGAAGCAGTTTAATAAGAGGATGATTAAGCTTCAGGGTGTGGCTAAGGAGATGAATCCCCCCGACGTCTTCGGACCCGATAAGGCGGATCTAACCATAGTTACGTGGGGTAGCTCCTCTCTCCCTGTGCGGGAGGCGCTTGAAAGACTCTGGGGGGACGGCTTCAAGGTGAACAGCTACGAGTTCTATGATATCTACCCGTTCCCAGCTGATGTTGAAAGCATGCTTAAGCAGGCCAGCGAACTCATGGATGTTGAGCAGAACTATACAGCGCAGATGGCGAAACTCATCAGGCGTGAGACGGGTGTTTTAATACAGAAGTACTATTTGAAGTATGACGGTGAACCGATATATCCGATTGAGGTTGTAAAAGCCGTCAAGCAGCATATCGCTGGGAGTAATGGGAGGTGAAGAAGTGTGTTGGACCCTAGGGTCTATGAGAGTGACACCAGACCCGACTGGTGTCCTGGTTGCGGTGACTTCGGTGTTCTCGCCGCCCTTAAGAATGCGCTCATAACACTACAGATTCCCCCGGAGCGTGTGTTCATAAGCTCCGGTATAGGTTGCTCATCCAACCTTCCGGGCTATATTAGGACCTATGCCCACCACGGACTCCACGGCAGGCCTCTCCCTGTAGCGGTGGGGGTGAAGGTGGCGAACCCCAACTTGGTTGTGATAGCGGCGGCCGGTGACGGCGACGAGTACGGTATAGGTTTCAACCATGTAGTGCACACTGCGAGAAGGAATCATGATGTGAAGCTAATAGTTATGAACAACGAGGTTTACGGCCTCACAACCGGTCAGCTTTCGCCTACATCTAAGAAGGGCCAGAGAACCAAGACCTCACCCGATGGTAGCATTATCTACCCACTCAACCCACTATCCACACTCCTCGGCGTGGGTGCAACGTTTGTGGCTCGGGGCTTCAGTGGCGACCCCAAACATCTCTCTATGCTTATCCAAGAGGCCATCAAGCATCGCGGCTTCGCTCTTGTGGACGTGATAAGCCCCTGTGTCACGTGGCACGACATATACGATGAAGTTAGGCAGAAAATGTATAAGCTGGAGGATGTGGGTCACGATCCGAGCGATTTGGTGGCAGCGTTGCACAGGGCTCAGGAAGTAGATAAGATACCGCTTGGCCTCTTTTATAGGTCGGAGGAGAAGCCCACATTCGAGGAGCTTGTGAGCTCGGAGGTCACGGCCACTATACCGGTTGAAAGTGTGAGGAATCTGAGTGAGCAGGAATTCGCTAAGGCCATAGAACCATTTCAGTAGTGTGCTGACACATGAGGCTCAAGTATTCTAAACTAGTGGGGTTCGTGGAGTCTTCAAACGGTGCATATTCACTTCAAACGGAGGGTGCAAAACTGTCGCTGATTTTCCTCTCCAAGCTTGACGCTGCAAGAGAACACTACGAAGACGCTGTTATAAAAATATACGGTACAAAGAATGATGAGTACGTGGAAATAACGGGGGCAGAGATGGACTACGGCGGTGGGGATGTGCGTAAGCTCAATCTCGAAACCCTGGTACCATGGCTGATGGCTGTTGACGACGAGGCATCTCCATGAAGCGTAATGAGTGATGGCTTTGGCCGCTAGGGTGTACGTCGCATTCCCAGTGGGCTCCGAGGTCAGAGGGGCTATCACCTCAGAGCTCGGAAGCATATGCGAGTTAGTGTATTCTAGCGAAGCCCCAAACCCACCGGAGGACACGGAGGCCATGCTTGTGGCCTACTCGTCTGGCTCTGGTGGTGGTGACTCCCGCCCAACAGGCGTATTCCTATCAGAGTGGACTAATCGACTACCTAAGCTCAGGGTTATACAGACGGTTTCAGCGGGTGTGGACGGTCTACCGTTTGACTCCATACCTGAGGGTGTCGTGGTCCTCAGCAATGCTGGCGCCTACGCGGAGCCGATGGCTGAACACGTTTTCGCCATGATCCTCTACTTCTACAAGGAGTTGCAGTCGAACCATCAACTTTTGAAGCGGGGAGTCTTCAATCAGAAAACCCCCACAGAGGAGTTAGCGGGTAAAGTGTTGGGTATACTCGGATATGGAGGGATAGGGCGCGCTGTGGCCAAAAGGGCTAAGTGCTTTGGTATGAGTGTTCACGCTTTGAATCGGTCGGGTAATGCCGACGCTTATGTGGATAGGCTTTTTGGGTCGAGCGCCCTCAAAGAGTTTTTGAGTGGTGTTGACATACTGCTTATAACCCTACCGCTAACCAAGCGCACAGCTGGTATGATCAATAGAGAGGCGCTCGGGGTTATGAAGGATGATGCATTGCTTGTTAATGTTGGGCGCGCAGGTGTAATCGTTGAAGAGGACCTTTATAACCATCTTCTCAGTCACCCACGCTTCCGGGCTGCGATTGATGTTTGGTGGGATGAACCGAAGGGTGACTCGGCTTTCCGTCCGCGCTACCCCTTCTTGGAGCTACCGAACGTTTTGGGGTCGCCTCATAATTCGGGTGTTGTGAAGAACTTCTTTCCTAGGGCTGTGAGGAGCGCGGCTAGAAATCTCGCCGCATTCCTAGAGGGTAAGAACTATAAGAATGTGGTGAGCAGAGAAGATTACGTTTAGCGCTGAGTCATAGGGCGGCAACACGTGTTTGGGTGGCTGTGCACAAAACCATAAATCACACCGTTACGTGTTTAGCAAAAATGCCTGGCATAGATGGTGATCACGCGGAATTTGACCCTATGGGTTCGTTTAAACGTGGTATAATAGGCTCTCTCTCGTCTACGCTTAGCGTTGAGCCAGATGAGTTTGAGGTTCCCCCTTCACCCGACTTGGGTGACTTGGCTTTACCCGTCCACGCCGAGGCAAAACGGAGTGGTGACACGCCAGATGCGCTTTCTAGAAGACTCGCCGACTTAGTAGCATCGGCGGCGCTCGACTTTGTCGAGCGCGTCCAACCCGTGGGTGGGTATGTTAATTTCTTTCTTAGGACTGAGAGTGTTGCAGATGCTGTCTGGAGTAGCATATCTAAGCTTGGGGAAAAATACGGTGAGAACCCATCCACTCCGAGTAGGGTGATAGTTGAGCACACGAGCGCGAACCCCGTTCACCCCCTCCATATAGGTGCTGCTCGAAACGCGTTCTTTGGTGACACTTTGGCACGCCTCCTTCGAGCAAGACATAAAACGGTTACAACACACTTCTACGTGGATGATACTGGTAGGCAGACCGCGCTCGCCGCGTTGGCCTATAAGTTGCTAGGTGAACCAGAGCCGTCCGGTAAACCCGACTTCTATGTTGGTTCACTCTATGTCTTCGCCAACGCGTTTGTCGAACTCTATGACGCTAAGGCTAGGCTTGCTGAAGCTGAGGGTGACGAGGAGGTGAAGAGAGTGCAGTCGGAGATCGATGAGTGGATGGGCGTACTCGCTGAACAATCTAAGAGGGATCCGGCGATGTTTGAGGCGTTGAGTCGCGCCTTCGCCGACTTAGAAGACCCCGTTCTTGCATTGAACCAGTTAATGATGGAGTATGAGGAAGGTGTTGGTGTGACTGTGAAGCTTGTGAGGAAGCTCGTAAACCACTGCTTAGAGGGATTCAAACAGACCCTTCGCCGCGCCAACGTCAACCACGACAGGTTCTATTTTGAGAGCGACCTGCTATGGGATGGTAGCGTGGAGCTATTATTAGAGAAGTTAAGGGATTCACCGTACGTCAAGATGGAAGGTAGGAGTCTCATCTTCGATGCTGAGAGGGCCGCAAACGAGTTGGGTTTAAAGGAGTTGTTCGGGATACCGAAGACACGCGTAATACCCCCACTTGTGCTCACACGCTCTGATGGTACAACCCTTTACACCACACGGGACTTGGCCTACTCTGTTGTTAAGCTCTCCGAGGCGGACTATGTATACAACATAATCGGCGCCGAGCAGTCTACCCCACAGCTTCAGCTCAAGGTGGCGCTCTACTCTTTGGGTTATAAAAAGATTGTTAACCAGGTGCATGTTCCCTACGAGCATGTTGAGCTCGAGGGTGAGAGGATGACTTCAAGACGTGGCAGGTACATCGCGCTTGACTCTGTGCTCGATGAGGCATTCAACAGGTCTGTGGATGAGGTTAAGCGGAGAAACAAGGAGCTGGATGATGACACGGTGAAAAGCATAGCTGACAAGGTGAGTGTGGCCGCCATAAGGTTCGCGCTTATAAGCGTTAACGCCAACAAAAAAATATCCTTCAGCTGGGATAGGGTGCTCAACTTCGAATCCAATAGTGGTCCCTATGCGCTCTACACATATGTGCGCACTAGGAGCCTGCTAGCAAAGGCTGGAGACACTTCTCGGCTTCAACCAGACTTCTCGTGGCTTAGGAGCCAGGATGAGCACAGGCTAACCGTGCTTATTGCGCGGCTACCAGAGGTGGTTGGGTATGCGGCGGATAATCTGCGGCCCGAGGCTCTAGCAGACTATGTTTTAAAGCTCTGTGACCTTTTCAATAGCTACTACGATTCGACACCCGTTTTGGGGGCCCCGGACCCAGCTTTACGTGATGCTAGACTAGGCCTAGTGGTTATGTTGAACCGCACGCTTTCATCCTGTTTTTCACTTCTTGGGATTGTGCCCCCCGAGAGGATGTAGTGGTACGCTATGAGTTTTGAGGAATCTGAGAATGGTTTTCGTATAGCTGGCTCGGTAACCGCGAAGGCGCTCGTCAAGGCGCAGGAGATGGTGCACGAAGGTATGCCCCTATCGGAGCTCTGCGAGAAGGTTGAAGCGGAGCTGAGGGTGCAGGGGTGCGAGCCAGCCTTCCCACTCAACGTGTCCATTGACAGTGTGGCCGCACACTATACTCCCTCCTCCATGGATACGGATTCCGTGATACCCAAGTCGAGCGTGGTGAAGATTGACGCTGGCGCACACTATAAGGGGTACATAGCCGATTCGGCGGTAACGGTGAGTTTTAACCCCGATGCGGAAAGGATTGTGCGTGCGTCTAGGGAATCCCTCTTAGAAGCTCTTTCCCACATCAGGAGGGATATTAGGCTGGGCGACTTGGGTGGCCTCATTGAGGCGAAAATCAGAAGCTACGGGGTCAACCCAATCGTGGACCTCACTGGTCACACAATTAGGCGGTATGAGCTACACGCCGGGGTGAGTGTGCCCAACGTAGCTAATGGTGTGAGCTTCAGGTTTACGCCAGGTGTAGCTGTGGCCATAGAGCCGTTCACAACGTATGGTGTTGGGAAGATCAAAGAGGATAGCGTAGGGAAGATATTCAGGGGGCTTAGAAGGGTCAGGACGCCCACCAGGCTTGATGAGAGAATACTTGAGTATGCGTTGGGCACTAGGAAGGGTATGCCCTTTACTGATAGGTGGCTAGTCTCATTCGCCTCGAAGGAGGAGGTGTACAACTCGATTATACGCCTTGTGAGAGCTGGGGGAATCTATGAATACAAGGTGCTTCTGGAGAAGAGCGGCGGACTGGTGGCCCAGTTTGAACACACAATCTTCATGTCTAATGACGGACCTGTGGTGACCACAAAACGTGAAGATGAGTCTCTGCCAATCTGATGGTTTTTGCAAAGCGCTTAAATCGTCCAAAAAGGATAACTCAGTGTGGAGGTCCACTAAGTGGCTATCAGGTCAACATTTTTAATTGGAATACTTATAGTTATCTCCCTACTTACGCTTGTATCACCCATCCACGCAGCCCAACCCCAGATAACCCTGTCCACCACGAAGGTGACAGCTGGTCAAGCGATTGTGACGGTGTATGGGTCTGGATTCGCGCCCAACTCTAACGTAACGATTAACCTGCTAATAAATGACACAGTTATAAGCCAACCCGCATGGGTTGTGTCCACAAACCCTCAGGGGAGTTTTTCGGCTTCCATAAACATACCAAGCTACCTTACGGCTGGGCAGTACACCATTAGGGCGGTTGACACGCACGGTGACACAGCAAGCGCCACACTGAGTGTGTCCTCAAGTACTCTTCAACCCTCTTACTCACTCTTCTATAACGTGATTTACTTTCTGATTTTCTTCGCGCTCATCTTCTTTCAACCCCAAATACAGACTATGATGTACCGCTCCCAAGTGGAGCGCGCGATTAGAACGCTCACACTAATAGAGGAGGACTCTAGGAACACTGTTAGGCAGGCCGCGCTCCAAGGGGGTGCCTCTCAGCAGAGTGTGGATATGGCGATTCAGCAGGCGCTTGAGACATTCACTATTGAGCCCGTTGACAGGGATCCGAATGGTGTTCTGGGTAGACTTGACCACATACTTAACGTGAGGAACATTAAGAGTAGGGGTATGGCTAAGAAGATTGCGCCCAACTTTAACGGTGCACAGCTTGAAAACTTCGAGGTGAGCTTAGAGGCAGCTTGGGCTACTCACTACCTCTCAAAGGTGATAAAACACTACTACCTGACAGCCAAGAAAACCAATAACTTCTACCTCTACCTGCAGCTTAGTATGGTTGTACCGATGGTTCTCGAAGTAGCAAGAATCTATAAGCGAGCCACAAAGCAGTTCCTCATGGGTGTACCCGTGGGTGACGGTATAGGTCCGCTGGTAGCTGTGAATCTGCTGAAGGGCGCTAAAATGGAGGAGATAGAGGATGAAACAGAGTACGGTGAAGTTCAATTGGAGGGTAGAAGGATCCTAGTTGTGAAGGCGAAGGGACCGGGGGCCACTGTGGGTAAGCCAGGTAAGGCCATAGCCAAACTAGTGGAGATGAATGGCGGACGTGTGGCGAGGATAATAACTGTTGATGCCGCCTTAAAGCTTGAGGGGGAGAAGACTGGTACAGTGGCTGAGGGTGTTGGAGCCGCGATCGGCGACCCTGGACCAGAAAAGTATGCAATCGAGGATGTTGCAACCCGCTTCAGGATTCCACTTGACGCGGTGATTGTTAAGCAGAGTGAAGAGGAGGCTATAACCGCGATGAAGAAGAGTATAGCGGACTCTGTGCCAGTCGTCATAGAGTCGCTAACAAAGATAATCCAGGAAAGAACAAATCTAGGCGATATAGTGGTGGTTGCTGGGATAGGTAACACAGCTGGTATACCGTAACTAGGCAAATCAATATTCGTTATTTCCACTTTCACTGTGCGGTGGCTAGGTTTTTCACGATAAAGTACTCCCCAGCCTTGTAGGAGCTACGCACAAGGGGTCCGGAGGCCACGTATTTGAAGCCTAGGCTTTCACCGATTAGCCTATACTCCTCGAACACGTCGGGGTGAACATACTCTTTGACGGATATGTGAGTCTTAGATGGTTGGAGGTATTGTCCGATTGTTAGGAAGTCAACACCAACCCTTCTTAGATCCTCCATAGCTGAAACCACTTCCTCTTTTGTCTCACCCAAACCCAACATTATAGAAGACTTGGTATAGATTCCCCCATCCAGTTTCTTGATGTTTTCAAGCACAGCAAGCGACTGGTCATACCCAGCACGTGGGTCCCTTACAGCAGGCGTTAGCCTCCTCACTGTTTCGATGTTGTGCGCCACTACATGTGGTCTAGCCTCCACAACTCTCTTTAGGGCTTCAACGTCATCTCTAAAATCGGGTATCAAGACCTCAATGTAGATTGAGGGATTAAGCCTTCTAATCTCCCTAATACAGGCCGCGAAGTGTGAGGCTCCACCATCTTCGAGGTCATCCCTATCAACCGATGTAACCACAACGTATCTTAGATTCATTCGTCTGATTGCGTACGCCAGTTTAACTGGTTCAAGGGGGTCTAGGTAGCCATTCGGGCGGCCGCTTTTTACGGCGCAGAATCGGCAGTGCCTTGTGCACAGGTCACCCATAACCATGAATGTAGCGGTGCCCCCACCCCAGCACTCATATATGTTGGGGCAGTGAGCCTCTTCACATACAGTGTGAAGCTCAAGGCCCTCCTTTAGACCCTTGATCATAAGGTACTTTTCACCCGATGGCGGCCTGATCTTTAACCATTCAGGTTTAAGTGTCACAACAACACTATTATTAGCCCTGTTTAAAACGCTTCGAATTTAAAACAGTTGCAAAAGCTCTGTTAACTCATGTATCACGTAGTCGGGGTTGAAAGGTGCAAGCTGGTCGTATGTGTAGAAGCCCTTGGTGTACGCGGCAACACGGATACCAGCACCTCTTGACCCTTGTATGTCCTCTGGTGAGTCGCCCACGGATAGTGCGTGTGAGGCTGTTCCGCCTAGTCTACGCAGAGCTAGGAGGTGCTGATCTGGGTGGGGTTTTGGTCTTGCAACATCTCTCGCGGTAACCAGTGTGCTAACATACTTCGCTAGAGAGAGGTGCTCCAACGTTCTCTGAATACTGTCACAGAGAAGTGTTCTTGAGGTGACTATACCCAGTTTTACACCATTATTAGTAAGATGGTCTAAAACCTCGAGGGCACCCTTATTAGGCTTCGAGTACTTGTAGCCTTCAGTGTTATAGATCTCTATATATTTGTCAATCAATTCCTGCTTTATCATTGCTTCAAGTGGACCAACTAGGGATTCAACCACCTTATCAAAGGGCTTGGTTAAACTGGTGTAGAGCGATTCGAGGCTAACGTTGAAACCCATCAAGCTCAGAGCCTTATTGGCGGAGTACACAAATGAGTCTAGGGTTGACACTAGGGTTCCATCGAAGTCCAACAGTAGAATCTCATATCGCTTGTGTGCCAAGAGAAACATTAATCACACTGGTCAGACTTAAACCTAACTCCACAAGAACTCTAAACCGGGTAACCCCCACCACTACAAAGTTTTCAAGTATCAATAAATAGGGTTTGTGCCCCAAATCCAATTTTGTGGAGTGTTGACTTTCAGTTACCCTAGCGTTTGGATGAGCGGTATCCAGTTTACTAGCAAGGTGGGAGGCATTCGTGGCGTATTGGTAACAAATAATAGGGGGTTTGACGTGTATTTCTGGTGGTGCGGTAGATGTCGGAGTCAAGTGGTGGTCTCAGGTCAGACCTCGGTAACGTTGTGCTTGTTGGCCAGAAACCCGTTATGAACTATGTTATCGCTGCACTAACTCTCTTCGAACGCGGCTCTAAGACGATTGTGATCAAGGCTAGGGGGAAGTCCATAAGTAGGGCGGTGGATACGGCTGAAATACTTAGGCGTAGCTTTGTCTCCGATGCCTATGTGAAGGATGTTAAGATATCAACGGAGACATTCACAGTGGATAATAAGACAAGAAGCGTGTCCTCGATAGAGATCACCCTCTCGAAGCAGACGTGAAATCACCTAAAATCTCTTTACTATTCCACTCACACCTGCCTTATCAGCGGGTGCGAAGACTGGTGGGTCACGCCCTTAAACTCGGATATTCCTCGGTTTGGGTGAATGACACAGAACATGGGAAGCCAATAGAATTCCTCAGTGCGTTAAGGAGGGACTTCGGGAGGAGCGTTGAGCTAGGTGTAGCAGCAATCAACGTGTGCAAGTGGTTCAATGTTGAGCCGCAAAGGCTACTAGCGGGTGTGCCCCCCGACGTATCGGTCGCCCTATGTGTGGGTGACCTCCGCCAACGTTTGGCGTCGGGAGTAGATTTGGGTAGGCTAGTTGAGAGGCTCATTTTGTTCGCGAACACATCTAGGGATATGGGTTTCAAAACCCTTTTGGCCGCTCAGGGACCTAGGATCCTTGGACTCAGCAACAGGTTTGATGGGGTGGTGTTCGGCTTCCTCAAGCCAGCCCCGGTCTCCTACGCTAAGAGAATTGTGGGCGACACCGAATTCTACTCAACCGCCCCGAGTCTGGTTTATGACGAAGAATACACGGAATACGCGTATAGGAGGCTTATGTCAAGTGCCAAATACGTATACGCTGGTGCGAGTGGCCATGTGCGAAGGGTTTTCCCGAATCTTGAGGACTACTACTTAATGGGCAGCATCGACAAAGTAAAAAAGTTAATGGTGGAACTGGGGGAACTGGGTGTTCATGGTGCTATACTTGCGTATCCCCAGTCGATGAATGAGGCGCTAATAACCCAGGCCTACCCACTCTCGAGATGAGGTGAGCTTCTTAATGTAGGTTAGAACCCGTAGCGTTAGTTGGTGTTGGGTTTTTACCGTCGTTTCAACGCGCCTTTAACTTCCCTGTGACGTTTTATTGATGATGGCAGAAGCCTTCTTGGATGAGGCGTTAAACCGCCTAATAACCTACGGAGTGGTTGTGACGGAGGGAGGAGGCCTAAGGTTCACGGATGAATGGGTGAGCTACTTAACCCATAAGTTGAACTATACTATGGGTAGGGAGGAAATAAAGAATCGTATCATCGAGAGTTTAACTGATTTCTATGGGAAGAAAGGGTATCACGGTGAGCTCAGATTTGACCTTGCATGGGTAAAACAGATTTTCATAACCCAGCTCAAAGGAATGGATGAAGCTCAGCGCTCGCTGCTGAAAGAGTTCATAGAGGGCGTGAACCTACTCGATGTCTGAAACCCAGCGTATAAGCTCACCTAGGGTGGACCTTATCTCTGCTTTAACATCGTGCTTGTGTATGCTCTCGAAGTTTCGTTGACGAAGTGTGAACACGGTGTCCTGCGAGAGCCTGTCACAGTATCGTTGAACCAATTCGTAGGCCATGTTTCTTACCACGTCTTCAACGAAGCGTGGTCTGGAGAAGCCCATACGCACGAGGCTTGCTTCGTCGGTCCGTTTGAGCACGTCTTGAATGGGCGCACTCATTGACTGCTCTATGATTTCGACTAGGTCGTAGACATCCACTATGCCGGGAGTTATGCCCAGAGCAACTATCGAGCCCGCACCCCTCTGAACATGTGAAGCCAAGGGGAGGTTCCGTAGAAGGCTGGCGATAAACTCATCGCCTACATCTAGGTTCTCTTGGCTGAAGAGTTCCCGGGTAACATCCTTAGTATAGTTTCTCACAACCTCCATGGCGCAGGGGCAAACAGTCATACCCACCGTCCTAGCGCCAACGGAGTACACGGTCTCATTCAAATCACGCACAACCTTCGCAGACGCGAAAACATCTATGGGCTCGCTCGTGACCCTGTTGTTAACCCTAGACCTAGAGCGTATAACCATTTTCCCACGCAACCTTGTCTCTACGTAGGTTGACCCATCGGTCACCTCAAGCGTCCTCTTAGAAATTTCCCCGCACAGCGCTTCGAAGGTCTTTATGCTTATCGAAGAAGCACTCTCAATGATATCCATTATCGCCTCGCCCGGCCTACTCATATGGAGTCCACGCTGGGTTCTGGGTAGGTCTGTATATACATCTATGGAGGCCACAACGTTATATGGTTTGGATGAACCGTTGAACACAACTTCCTTGACAACGTTGACTAGGCCAACTCTGCCTATGGGTATAGGTATGGCTGGCCGCTCAGACTGAACGTCGGGTGGTTGGTTCGACATATATCAGCCTAGGTCATCCTCCCTTAAGGATTAAGGCTTACTAATCCCGCAATCCCACCCTACTACGCGCTTTCGGCGGGAGGTGTACGTAGTCTAGCACGTGACCCGCGGCCTTGTCTAGGCTCAGGTTGTCAACGATGGGTTTGAACACACCACCCACGAGGCCGTTTGCTATTATCGCAGCCCCGATGGCTCCCTCCTTCGCCACGGACCCCATCCGATCCATGCCTAGGAGTGTGTAGCCCCTGAGCTTAGAGCGGAGGGCTTCGTTGAAGTAGCTTATACGGGGTATTCTACCTGATAAAAATAGTTCAGTGGAACTTATACCGTTCGCAGCGATTATGGCGGATACATCCTTTACCACTCCCTCCACATATGCCTCGCAGACGAGCCTAGCTCTCTCGTGCCCCTGCTCAGCGTAAACAGCGAGCTCCTCCACACTCATGTTGCCGTTACCCGCCGAGGCGAGGTATAACGCGCCCCCCGAGTATGCATCATCCTTCGAGAACTCACCCATCAGGGCGGCCACCTCCCCGTCAACGCACCCTCTAGAGCCGATGCCCAGCCAGCTGTTGGTACCACCCACCCCATCTACGATCTTTCCATTCTTAACACCTATGAAAGCGTTGAATGATGAGCCAAGCTCCGCTAGGACGAACTCGGTTTCCTCAGGCGTGATGTTCTTATTCTTCATCTGGGTGTACACTCCCAGCGCGGCGGCACACACCTTGTCAGATGTGCCAAGGTCAACCCTGTTGAGCTTTCTGTGGGCTGGCACCGTGGGGAGGTGTTTGACAGCGGGGATTACGTAGGCGTTTACACCAGTGTTCTTAACGGCCTGAATCACTCTCTCAAGCGATGACCCGCCGCCGGGTTTCAGACTCATCTCAAAGAAGTCTTCAGATGTGAGCTCCCAGATGTGTTTAAGTCTGGTTCCGAAGCCGGATGGTAAAACCAAGCTGTCGATTTTAACTCCGAGCGAGAATATCGTGTCCACAACAACACTGGGCCTCTCCTTAACGAACTTGGTGGAGAAGGATTTCTCAAGGACTATCTTGGGCTCACCGTTAGAGTCATCAATAGCGACAATATCGTAGGACACGCTTCCCTGGTCGACACCCACACTCAGAACCAAATGCACTCATCCACTAAACAAACCGGGTAAGCCACCCATAAGCATTTGCTCCCGCCCACAGTGGGGTTTCGGCTTTTCAGGATGGGTAACCAGTATACCACACTCTTTCTCTTTCTCCAAATTGCGCCCCCAGGTGCTAAGAGGGTGGCGGCTAGGTAGCTCGCCGGGTTTATAAACCGCCCACATGGGTATCCGGACACCACCCGTGTTCTGCAAGATTCTTTGTGAATAACTAAAAGTTGGATTTGAGCAATATATATATTAAGAGCATAATTATTATGACAAAAGAGATGCTAGCCCCCGTCTGTATTTATCATACTTCAGTTCAGGTGTTAGTAGTATACCAGCTAGCGGTTCGTCGATACCCGCGTGTGTACCGTAGGTGAAAACAAATGCAAAAGATTGGATACTTTGTAGTTGGCTTATTCATAGCGGTCCTTGTTGCGAGCGCCATCCTTTTCTATAAGGATTCAAACTGTGGTGTTCGCTACCACTCTACTATACTTCCACAGCCTGAATGGCTAAAGAACACCACGTTTGAAATCGATGGCTATAACATCACAGTAGTGTACATCGAAGGCGGCAACCCCACTACTTTTACAAAAAAATGGTTCGGCTGTAACGAGTCTCAACCCACTTGATGACGTAACAATCACTGTAACTTATGGTGGTAAGACGCAAAGCGTAAGCTATAGCAATTACGCTGGCGAAGCCCCACTCTTCAGTAGTTCGTTCTTCCATAATGGTGTAATTCTAAGCACCAATCAAAACAGTGTTAACGAGATTGCGTCACAAAACGCGTCGCTTAACGTCACGGTTGGTTACACAACGTGTAAATAAGTTGCTTTTAAGGCGAGCTTCTCCAGTTTCAGGTGAAGAAGCCAACAAAGGCAAGCTTGTTATTGTGTAATCCTTAATTCGATTTAAAGCTCAACCCTAAGCCCATGATTGGTCTGGATACCCACCTGAAAAGTTTATAACCCAAGCGGGCAACCCCAGCCACAACCACCCTCACCCAACACCTGTATGGTGCCACTTGGAGGAGAAAGAGTGTATACCAATTACCCAGTCGGGGCCAAACCACCAGTCAAAGTCCTCCCGCTGGCGCCTTGCTTGGTGAGCCAAGCCGCATTTAGGAGCACGGGGTCCACTCATCCTCCAATTCGGACACCTTCCCCTTTTGAAAAGCTTCGATCACTCTGGGTAAAGGTTGATGTTTCCTTTGGATGTGTTGGGGGTTCTCGGGTATTCTGTTGAGTGGTGTGGGTGAATGGTGGGTATGACTTACTCAGGTTTTGATAAATATGAATATTATTTCTATAAATATAGTAAATATAATGATAAAGTATTACAACAATCTTTAGGTAAAGGTATTAAGATTATTGTTTGTGATTCCCGATAGATTTTCCTATACGGTTGCACACAGTGTGGAGGAGGCTGTGGAGCTCCTCCATACACTAGAGGACTCCAAGGTTCTAGCCGGCGGCCAAAGCCTCATACCGTTTATGAAGCTAGGCTACGCGTCTCCCAAAAGCCTCGTAGATATAAATCGCATCCCCAACTTAGACTACTTGGACGACTCTGGAGAGTCGCTGAAAATAGGCGCTCTTACTCGGATATCAAGACTTTGCGACTCTGAGCTGGTAGCCAAGGATTACCCACTTATACACGATGCGGCGCTACAGATAGCTGACCCACTTGTTAGGAATCTTGGCACATTCGGCGGTAACGTTTGCCATGCGGATATGGGTGACGACTTGCCAGCGGTTTGCCTAGCCATGAATGCGGAGATGGTTGCTAGCGGCCCAAGCGGTCAGAGGGTTTTAGCTGCAAAGGACTTCTTTGTGGATAGATTCACAACACTTCTAGCATCCGACGAACTGCTCACCGAGGTCCGCATCCCAAAGAATAGGCGTGGATGCGGTGGTGCGTACCTCAAACTTGAACGTCGGGTGGGCGACTACGCTATAGTTGGAGTGGCGGCGCAGTTGGAGGTCGACGGTGATGGGGTGTGTAGGAGTGTTGGGATAGGTCTCACATCTGCTTCAACGAAGCCCATTAAAGCCAGTGAAGCCGAGTCGTGGCTTGTCGGAAAAAGCCTCTCTGACGAAGTCCTAGATAAGGCTTCAACGCTGGCGATGAACACGAGTAACCCACTTTCAGACATCCGTGGCCCAGCTGAATATAAAAAGGCGATGGTCAAGGTGCTCACCCATAGGGCTCTGAAGTTGGCCTACAAGAGGGCTAGGGGTGGCCTATAGTGACCGCGCTTATCTACCCAGCCGACGCTAAGGTGCGTTTAGAGCTCACCGTGAACGGTGAGAGGAGGGTCGGGGAGGCTGAGCCGAGGATGCTCCTAGTACACTTTATTAGAGAAGTGCTCGGTCTAACCGGCACCCATGTTGGCTGTGACACGTCCAACTGCGGTGCCTGCACGGTTGTGCTTAATGGTAGGGCGGTTAAATCGTGCACGGTTTTCGCAGTGCAGGCGAACGGGGGAAGCCTGCTAACAGTGGAGGGGCTCGCAAGGAAGGGTAGACTTCACCCCATTCAGGAAGGATTCTGGGAGAAGCATGGCCTCCAGTGTGGGTACTGCACGCCTGGCATGATGATGGCTGCCTATGACCTGCTACAGAAGAGCCCTAACCCCACAGAGGAGGAGATTAGGAGGGGTATCTCGGGTAACCTCTGCAGGTGCACTGGGTATGTAAAGATAGTTGAAGCCATCGAGTACGCGGCGCAGAAGCTTCGCTCAGACCCCTCATGGAGAAGTGGAGGTGACTAGGTGTGACAGAGGTGCCAGTCATACATGGAATGGGTAGCGCTGTCAAGAGAAAGGAGGATGTGCGCTTCATTCAAGGTAGGGATACATATGTTGATGATATCAGCCTACCTGGGATGGTTTATTTAGACTTTGTTAGGAGTCCCTACGCGCACGCGAGAATTAGGAGTATAAGCACTGAGAGGGCTAAGGGTGCGCCCGGCGTGGTAGCCGTCATCACCGGCAAAGACCTGCAACCACTCGGCTTGGACTGGATACCCACACTCAGCGGTGATAAAATGATGGTGCTTCCCACCGAGAAGGTGGTCTTCCAAATGCAGGAGGTGGTGGGTGTTGTGGCTGAGAGCAGGTATGCTGCGGCTGATGCCGTCAAACTCGTCGAGGTTGACTACGAGCCGCTTCCAGTGGTCACCGACCCCAAAAAGGCGCTCGAGGAGGGTTCACCCATAGTTAGAGAGGATAAGCGCACCAACCACGTCTTTCACTGGGAGGCTGGTGACAGGGAGGCTACAGATAGGTTGTTCGAGCAAGCAGATGTAGTTGTGGGTCAAGACATGTATTATCAGAGGATACACGTGTCTTACATGGAGCCATGCGGATGCGTCGCCTACTATGATAGTGTAAAGGGGACACCCACCATTTGGATGACCACGCAGGCACCGCACGTTGTGAGGACGGTGGCTTCGCTTATCACGAAGATCCCTGAAAACAAAATCAGGATAATATCCCCCGACATCGGTGGTGGCTTCGGCGGCAAGGTGTATGTTTACCCCGGCTCCATTGTGGCTGCTGTAGCCTCAATCGTTACTGGTAGACCTGTAAAGTGGGTCAACGATCGCTCGGACGACCACCCCAGCACCGCTTTCGCAAGGGACTTCCATATGAGGGCTGAGCTCGCAGCAAAGAGGGATGGGACTCTGCTAGCCTTCAGGGTAAAGGCGGTGAGTGACCACGGTGCCTTCTTCGGCGATGCCAACCCATCAAAATTCCCGTTCGGCCTCTTCAGCATATGCACTGGGTCATATGACCTTAAAGCGGCGTTTGTTGAAGTGGATGGAGCTTACACCAACAAGCCGCAGGGAGGCATCGCCTACAGGTGCTCCTTCCGCGTCACAGAGGCAGTGTACGCCATAGAGAGGCTGGTGGATATAATGGCCCACCGACTTGGAATCGACCCAGCTGAGCTAAGGCTTAAGAACTTTATTCCGCCAGAGAAGTTCCCCTACAGGTCGGTGATGGGTTGGGTTTACGATAGCGGCAACTATGCTGGCGCGCTCAGGAAGGCGATGGAGAAGATAGGCTATGAAGAGCTACGCAGAGAGCAGGAAGAGAAGAGGAAGCGGGGCGAACTCATGGGTATAGGTATAAGTAGCTTCACGGAAATAGTTGGCGCAGGCCCCTCCCACACATTCGACATCTTAGGCATCAAGATGTTCGGCAGCGCCGAGATAAGGATTCACCCCACGGGTAAGGTTATCGCCCGTTTTGGGACTAGGTCTCAGGGCCAGGGGCATGAGACGACTTATGCCCAAATAATCGCTGAGGAGTTGGGTATACCCATCGAAGATATTACTGTTGAGGAGGGGGACACGGACACTGCGCCCTATGGCCTTGGAACCTATGCGAGTCGAAGCACCCCCACCGCTGGCGCTGCCGCGGCTGTGGCATCACGTAAAATCCGTGAGAAGGCGAAGAAAATAGCCGCCCACCTCTTGGAGGCTAGGGAGGAGGACGTGGTATGGGAGCGTGGCAGATTCTATGTTAAGGGTGCACCCGCCAAGTATAAGACCATTCAAGAAGTGGCCTTCGCCGCATACACGAATCATCCACCGGGCATGGAGGCGGGGCTGGAGGCTGTTCATTACTATGATCCACCCAACATGACGTTCCCCTTCGGAAGCTATATCTGCGTTGTAGACATAGATAGGGGTACAGGTGAAGCTAAGGTTAGAAGGTTCGTCGCCGTCGACGACTGCGGTAACATAATAAACCCACTTATAGTTGACGGGCAGATACACGGAGGGCTCACAATGGGCTTCGGCACAGCCTTCATGGAGGAGATTGGCTACGACCAAGATGGTAACATCTACGGCGCTAACTTCATGGATTACACTATACCTACAGCTGTGGAGACACCCAAGTGGGAAACAGATAAAACCGTCACTCCATCACCCCACCACCCATTGGGTGCCAAGGGTGTTGGTGAATCCGCCACCGTTGGATCACCAGCTGCGTTCGTCAATGCGGTTGTCGACGCTCTTTGGCCGCTTGGGGTAACCCACATAGACATGCCGCTTTATCCTTGGAAGATACGCAGGCTCCTGGAGGAGAAGGGTTATGCGTTGGATAAGTAGTGTGGGGGTTAGACCTTGAAGTTTGAAGGTAGCTATCAGTTCCCGAAGTCGAGCTCAGAGGTCTACTCCTACATATCAGATTTAAGGCGCGTATCAGAGTGTATTCCAGACCTGAAGAGCCTAGAGATTAAATCAGAGGATGAAGCATTGGCCACTGTTAGGGCTGGCATCGGCTTCATCAGAGGAGACTTTAACCTGCGTTTCAATGTGACTCAAAGGTCCCCCCACACAAACCTGGGTTACGCTGTACACGGCTCAGGGCTTGGGAGCGGTGTCGACATATCCATAACAGTCCAATTAGAGGATTTATCCACAGGCGGTTCAACCCTAAGCTGGGTGGCGGACACAAAGGTGGTGGGGAGGGTGGCATCCATGGCTCAGGGTATGATAAGCTCCCAAGCGGAGAAGATAATAAAACAGTTTTTCGAGTGTCTGAGCCAAAGGTTGAGGTAGGCGTTGGGCTTGAGCGACTACGCCGAACTCCTACAGACTCAGCTTGAGTTACTCAGGGCTGGGAAAAGGTTTGCACTAGTGACCGTGCTCTCAGCGAGGAGCCCCTCCGCACTCAAAGCTGGCTCCAAAGCCATTGTGGAGGAGGATGGCTCCACCCATGGCTGGCTCGGCGGCTCGTGTACGACGCGTGAGATAGTCGACCTGTGTGTGCGCATTATGGCTGGAGACGGAGGGCAGTTTGTGCATTCACTCGAGACTTTTCAAGGTGGGGTGGTGGAGGTACTCATTGAACCGTTCGGTGAACGCAGAAAGCTTTTAGTCGTGGGTGAGCATTCAGAGCTCATCGCATCCATCACAGAAATAGCGAGGGTGGTGGGCTTCCATGTAACCCACCTCAGTGTTACCCCCAGTGATAAGGCTGAGGCTTTGGATAGGCTCGGCGGCTTCCTGCGCTCGGTGCGCCCCGAGAACCTCTACGCTCTTGTAGCAACCATGGGCTCAGATGACCAACTATTCGTGGAGAAGATACTGAGTGTAAGACCACTCTACATTGGTGTTGTAGCGGGTAAGAAGAGGGCGGAAGCAATAAAAAAATGGCTTTTAGCCAGAGGGATACCGGTGGAGCTCGTGGAGCGTGTCAGGTCGCCCGCAGGTATTGATATCGGCGCCCGCACACTCAGCGAGATAGCACTCAGCATCATGGCTGAGGCGGTGAAATACTCGAACACCCAAATCAGCACTGGCTTAGTGGCTTCCCAACCCGCAACACAGTCATCCGACCTCTTCGTTGACCCTGTGTGCGGAATGCTCGTCGAACCCCTCAGCCCACACTTCACAATCATCGAAGGTAAGAGGACCATCTTCTGCTCAGAGCAATGCAAGAGGGTTTTCGAATCAAACCCCCAAAGATACTCCCCCGAGGCGAACGCCTAGGTTTTCCCCGGCTGGGAATGGGTCAACAATGGAGCAGGGTTTATCCGCTGTAGTCGCTTGTGGTGGGAAGAGTACTAGGATGGGTGTGGATAAAGCCTTCTTACGGCTAAACGGCGAAACGTTTTTGTCACGCATAGTCTCAGAGTTGAAGATCCTAACAAGCCAAGTTTTTATAGCGGTAGGCTCAAAACGGCCAGAAAGCTATCTGAGGGAGGCTGGTGGCCCGGTTAGGATAGTTGGGTACACCCTAGAGTTTGGTTCCCCCCTTAGTGGGCTTGTGGCAGCGGTTGACTTTATCGAGACACCCTACTTCGCCCTTGTGGGGTGCGATATGCCGCTTGTTAAAGCCGAGCTTATAGGGTACCTCTACAGTGCGTGTTTGGGCCACTCCGCGGCTGTGCCTATGTGGGATGCGTCAGGGGTTTTGGAGCCTCTCTGCGCAGTCTACCATACGCCCAGTGTCAGGCTAGGTTTATGGCGTGTACTCGACGAGGGAAAATTTAGACTAATAGACCTGATAGCCACACTACCAGACGCGGCCTATGTGCCAACCAGTAGGCTAACGACGGTGGACCCAGACCTAAACTCGCTTAAAAATGTGAACACCCCCCAAGAATACGCATTCCTCCTAAACACCGAATATTCACAACGATAATCGATATTGCAGTTAGCCCAGAGTACGCTCAGGAAACCTACGCGCTTGATTGTGTTCCAAGTAACCTTATGGGTAGTTTGGCGCCCAATCCCCAGGTTTAGATAGTTATCGGTGGTATGCGCGAATGATTTGTATAGAGGCTTAACCACGCGTCATAGTGGTTTTAAGGACCAAGTTTGGGAGACTATTAGGTTAAAACAGTGAAGGTTATTAGTGATGGATGTGTTATGCTTGGCATGGATGATTTTAGTGTAAGGGTGAGCGGGTCAGAGCTCAGGTTCTCCGCGGCCCACTTTATATATAATCCCTTCTTTAAAGAACCTCTACACGGCCATAACTATGAAGTAGAGGTGGAGGTAACTGGTAACCTCGGCGATGATGGGTTCGTCGTAAACTTCTTGGATCTAAAGGAGGTTGTGAGAAGGGTAATCGGCGAGTTGGATCACAGGGTTATGCTCCCCACAGGCAACCCTCTGCTTAAGGTTATAGGAGACCCAGGTGTGGAGAGGGGGATAAGGGTTGTGTGCAGTGGCGGCGAAGAATATTTCCTCCCGTCACGGGATGTTGTTCTGCTCCCTGTTAGGGACACTAGCGCGGAGGAGCTTGCGCGCTATTTGGTTTCAAGGATTTGGGCTATTCTCAGAGAGCACAGGGTTAACATCCAGGTCGTATTGGCCCGTGTCTATGAGACGGCCCACTCCTCGGCCATTTTCAAGATGGAGGTTAGTAGCGGAAGGCCTTGAGCGGTGTTTCACAGTTTTCCTTGATAAAGCGCTTCACACGTTCGAGGCTCACAGAGTCCTCTATCATCAGCTGCTTTCCCACACCCGTTGAGTTGTGTCCCACTTCAAATACGGCAATCGTGTACCCATTGGACGACTTAGTGACAAACATGTAGCATTTCCTGCCTGCCACCCTGCCGTTAACCCTTACCCCCTCATCTATCTCCAGCTTCGCTATCGCATCAAAGAGTTCGTCGAGTGAGCTTAAGTGTTTATCAGCCAATCTATAAAGTCACCGTCTTTCGAAGCTTTAGGAATTACTCCAATAAACGTTGAAGAGTTTCCAAAACCCCGCTTATCCGAAGTGGGAAAAAGCAAGAAATCTTGAATGGGTCTCTAATCAAGGTTTGCTCGTGATCGGGGGGACGGGTGATTTACATTTTTATGGGCTTGCGAGGGTCGCCGTAACCATCCGCAGTGGGTGGAATTCTGCGGCCACATGAGCTGGCGCCTCCTAAACAGAAGCTAAGTAAACCATGTGTGGGTGGGTGTGCTCCCTGCGTTTTTGGTCAGCGGTCATCAAGCCTTATAGTTGTTCCGATATTTGTTCGTTCACAACTGCGTTGTTAGGCTTAAAAGCTTGGATGAGAAAGACACTGTGTCTTTGGGTGAATAGGCGAAAAACATGATAAGTGAACATTCGCCATTGTTTTTGTATAATACGCTACATGGCGGGGTGCAGCGCTTCGAGACCATCTATCCGCGCAGGGTTAAGATGTTTGTGTGCGGGCCGACCGTGCAGGACTACCTCCACTTGGGTCACGGTCGCACCTATGTGTTCTATGATGTTTTAGCAAGGCTACTCACACACATGGGTTATAGGGTGAATTTTATTATGAATATCACCGACGTAGATGATAAGGTCGTTGAGGCGGCTGGTAGGGCGAAAAGGGATTTCTGGGTGTTCGTTGACCACTATACACGCGCGTTTATTCAAGATATGAAGGCCTTGGGTGTCACCACCGTGCGGAGGTATGAGCGGGCCTCGGGCTATATTCAAGAAATGTTGTTCCAGATATCTTCACTTATCGAGAAGGGTCACGCTTACGTGTCGGAGGGGGACGTGTACTTCGATGTTTCCTCCTACCCCTACTATGGTCAACTCTCAAAGCAGGGGATGAGTGAGCTCATGTTAAGACCCATAGAGATGTCCTCGAAGAAGAGGTCGCAGGTGGACTTCGCTTTATGGAGGAGCATGCCTCCAGAGGGATGTGATCCCTGCTGGGATAGCCCTTGGGGTAAGGGTAGACCTGGGTGGCATATTGAAGATACAGCTATAACGGTGAGTAATTTTGGCCCCCAGTACGACATTCACGGTGGCGGCTACGAGCTTGTTTACCCACACCACGAGGCTGAGATAGCTCAAGCTGAGAGCTTCACCGGTGTCAGACCGTTTGTGAGGTACTGGGTGCACACCGGTATGCTCACAGTGGGCGGCAAGAAGATGTCGAAGTCTGAGGGTAACCTCATCTATCTTAAGGATGGGCTTAGGAAGTATGGTGTAAACACGTTGCGCTGGTATTTTATGAAGACCCATTATAGAAGTGATGTGTCTTTTGATGAGAAGGATGTTGAATTGTGTGCGGGGGAGGTGGAAGACCTGATAAGCAGGGCCTCGAAGATACGGGAGCGTGTTCATAGGCGACTTAAACCCGACATCACATCCGAAGTAGCCTCGCGGTTCAGGGAAGCCTTAACAAGGGATTTGGATACACCTAGGGCGCTGGCCTCCTTGAAGCGACTGGCAGCCGACAGCTCAAACCAAAAACCCGGGCTATATTTAAACCAGGTGTGTAGGCTTGTTTTGGCGGCCGAGGAAATACTGGGCTTGAGTTTAGATGGGTGATCACAGAGACTTCGAGTTGAACGAGGCTGGGTGGTGGTCGTATTGGGCCCAGCTTGAATGGGTAGGTACGGAGGGGTACATCCTCTATTCAAATGAGTTCCACGAGCCACTCTTTAACCATGCGGGTGTACTCTTACCAAACTTAGACCCTAAAGTTTTCGTTTTACAGGTCGAGGAGTTTTACTCGGGGGTGGGGTTACCCGCATCATTCATGGTTGAAGATAGCGTAGACTATCACGAGCTGAACCAGACCCTCTCTTCCAAAGGCTATGAGAAAGCGGATACGCTCAGCGTTATGATGCTTGACGGACCACTTAACAGGGTGAATAGCGATGTTCGAGTGTTGGTTGCTGATAGGGCGCTCGCCGACGTCTGGAGTGAAGTTTACGTTTCAGCTTTCGACGAGGACCCATCACTCCTTGGAAGTGTGAAGAGGATTGTGAGCACAGCCGTCGGCAACCCAAATGTGAGGCTACTACTGGGAGTTATAGGTGACACTCCCTGCGGCGTAACCGCGTTATTCACGCATAACGGGTACACGGGCGCCTACTGTGTTGGCACACTGCGTGGGCAAAGACGTGTAGGTGTAGCGACAACCCTTCTCAGCTACGCGGCCAGATACGCTGAGAACCTTAACACTAAACTTATACTTCAGACATTCACGGCGGACAATGTTGAAGGATTCTACAAGAAGCTTGGATTCAGGAAAACCTACACCAAGAATGTGTGGGTAAAACACCTCTAGCACCCCCATAATGTTTATGTCACAAGATTGATATTTTCGGCTGAGGTTGAGTTTTAAGCGTTTGTAAATGAATAGAAAAACACAGTGTGAGAGGGTTTTAGCGTTCACGATCGCGGCGGGTAGACTCAAGCGTGTAACACGCACAGGGTGGGCTGTGCGTGCGCTACCAAATGAAAGCGTCGCGGATCACTCCTATAGAACAGCGCTGCTAGCCGCGACCATTTCCAGAATGGTGGACGCAGAGGTGGACTATTCGAAGATCGTGGAGATGGCGCTCATCCATGACTTGGCTGAAGCCTATATTGGTGACTGGGACCATGAGACCACTGGGCTGGTTGGACGGAAAACCAAGAGTGAGCTTGAGGGCACCGTGATTAGGAGGCTGCTATTGGAGCTACCGAAAGATGTCTCTGAGCGTTTCTCACAGCTATGGGAAGAGTATGCCTCTGAGCGCACATTTGAATCAAAGATTGTGCATTTGGCAGACAAGCTTGAAGCAGCGATACAGGCGTTAGAATACCGCAGGTCTGGTATGGATAGGCAGATATATGAAGGGTTCGTTAAAAACCTTGAGGAGCTTAACCTACCGAAAGAGTTGGAGGCTGTAACTAAATCCTTCCTAGAGGTGCTCAGACACGAATGAGATAAGACTGGACCCCCTCACCGGTGAATGGGTGACAATCGCTCCCAACCGTTCAAGCAGACCGGTGCTACCAGCCAACTGCCCTTTCTGCCCGGGTTCGAGTGAGATAGACTCATCCTTGGATGTTCAGATAATACCCAACAGGTTTCCGCCATACACTCTGAGTGCGGGTGGCGGCACCCCACCCTTCAGTATACCAGCTTACGGTGTGTCTGAGATAGTTGTCGAGTCACTCAACCATAACACTGACTTCTCAGAGTTCGGTTTGGACCACGCGCTTAAAGTCGTGCGCACAACGCTTGAGAGAATGCGGCAACTCCAGGAAGACCCCAAGATAAAATACGTCCACTTCTTCCGGAACAGGGGGAGGTCTGGGGGGGTGAGTATAACCCACCCACACTCACAGATATTCGCCCTACCGTTTGTCCCCCCAAGAATAGCCAAGGAGACTGAGCACCTTAACGGGCACAGGTGTGCGCTGTGCAAAGCCAACACCCTCCCCGGCCACGCTGAGAGGGTTGTGCTTAGTCGTGGGGAGGTGGTTGTGTACGTCCCCTACGCGCCACGCACACCCTATGAACTAATTATTCAGCCTACACACACAAGATACCTCTGGGATCTCGGCTCGGCTCAGAGTGTAGACTTGGTATACGCACTGCTTTTAGCACTTAAACTCCTCGATTGGACGCTTGGCGATGAAACCGTGTACACCCTAACATTTCATAATTCACCTAAGGAGGCAGAGGACTTCCATGCACACGTGGAGCTAATACCAGTAATCACAGACAGGAAGCGTGTGAGGTTTAGCAGAGGACTTGAGCGGAGCTCGGGTAGCTACCTACTCGATACACTACCCGAAGACAAAGCCCACGAATTGAGAACAAACCTCGAAGAGCTAGTCAGGATCAAGCCGAGTTGAACCTATAGAGGCTACACATCCTACGTATTAAGCTTCCTACCGGCTGGCTGTAAGCCCCTCCACCGCACCTACAACACCTAACATGGATATGGCTTAAATGGTTCCCAGATGTAATGCTTAGCGGTTGCACGTCAAACTTATCGCACACTTGAATGTAATATAGAGTGATATGAGCGACACAGAAGTTGAAAGGTTCCCCGTCGATGAAAACCTAAAGCAGTTAAAGGGTAAAACCATATATAAGACTGAGAAATGGTGGAAGGCAGCCGTGCTAACGGAGGGCTGGGGTAAAAAGTCGCTGACAGTCTACCTGTGGCAATCCAAGAATAATGATTGGAAGGTTGTGCAGAAATACAAGATCCACACGCGGGATGAGTGGGCAAAGGATAAAGAAATCATAGAAGAGCTAATCCAAAGCCTCTGAGCTCATGTATATTATAATCCTTGATTAAAAACTACAGATAGGTGTGAGGTGAATACTCCCATGGCTGAGTCCGAAAGGCCTGGGTTGTTCGTTCGGGAGAGCACAGGCCTAGTCAAAAATGTGTCCTTCTTCGATGCACTCTCAATAAACGTGAGCTACATGTCCATCGGCGCGGCGTTGGGTCTGATTGGGGTAACCATGGCTTCGCTCCCAACAGCGAGTGGTGTTAATCTAGTCGTGGGCTCGGTGATCACCTTTCTCATGATAGTGCCCATGATGGTTGTGTACACAATGATGTCGAGGCGTATATCGAGAACGGGGGGTGACTATGTTTGGCTTTCAAGGTCTCTTGGAGGATTTATTGGCTCAACTGTTACATTCACGGGTATGACCTTCGAGACGATGCCCTACTTAGCCTTGATAGCGCTATCACTCGTTTTCGCGATTGGCTCGGTGGGTGTGCTACTCGGGGAACACGCGTTCCAACCCCTTGCAACAGGCTCATCACCTCTAGGTGTCTTCGCGATCGCAGAGACGGCTTTCGGTGGGATAGTGGCGCTGAATGTTTTCAAGCCAAACTGGGGATACAGACTAATATCAGCCACAATGGTCGCCGGGCTGATAACCCTCATCCTCGGGGTGGGGGTGCTCTTAGCTTCGGGTAGAGCCGGCTTCCAGCACTATATTGACTCGCTCGGGGCTCCCGGGATATCCTACTCTGGGCTAGTGTCCACATATAAGGGGTCCACGTTCAATTTCTGGAATACACTACTCGTTGTACCCTTCTTCGCGCTGTTCTCATACCCTTGGTTCAACGCTTCCCCATCCATTGGGTCAGAGCTCAAGGGTAAGAACGCTGTTAGGTGGGCTGTACCAGTATCCGCACTGTTTGGCTTCGCGGTGATGACAGCCCCACTAGCCGCCATGTACTACGCTGGGGGGTTCAGGGCTGTGAACGCGGCTCTCTCTAACCCCACCTTGGTATACAACTACTCCTTCAACTTCTGGACTCTAGCTATGGGTGTCTCGGGGAGCCCAGTGCTTAGGGTGATGATAGGTGTGGGGTGGATTGTTTGGACGCTTGCAATACTCGAGTTTGGTGTCATACTCATATCCAGATACCTTTTGGCTCAGGCGTTTGACAGGACTCTCCCCGCCTCCTTCGCGTACGTCAGCCCTAGGTATGGGTCACCTGTGGTGGCTCACCTAGTTGATTTCGCGGTTACCTCCGCCCTAATAGGTGCGGCATCCTACTTCTATGGGAGGGTCTCATCCCTCTACGGGGCTGTTCTAGCCTCTATGGTGTACTTCGCATTCGTGGGTGTGGGCGCCGTTGTCTACGCCTTAAGGAAGGAGAAGGGTGGAGCGAAGTCGACCTTAGCGGTTTCGGGAACACTCATGGCCGCCGTCTTCGTATTCATTTCCTACGAGTTTTTAGCCTACCCCGCCGTGTGGGGAGGCAACCCACTAGCCTACGGGTACATAGCTGGGTCACTTATAGCTGGAAGCGTGATCTATATTGCAATGAAGCTACACTATAAGTCCGTAGGCCTCGACATACGCAGAGTGTTCGAAGAAATACCTCCAGAGTGACCTAACAGCCAAGTTTATTGTCACCCCTTTCTATTGAGTCTACCTATAGCGTTGGGAGTCAGCGGCTGAAGAGAATACCCACTATATAGGCAATTGATTAGGCTCACCTCCACTTCGCTAACAGGGTTTTACCCCTCCTAAGCTGATTGTTCCCATAGTTAGTGGTTGAACTCTCTGGCTAGTTACTAGGGGGGTGTGGGAGATAGGCTAAATTTTGGGCGGAATCTTTTGGCTAAACCTTAAATACACTAACCTAGGCTTATTAAGACATGATGCAGGGCGGTCGCGTTTGGATTAATAAGGGAACGTCTGTCGACTTATCCGAAGATCTCTTCCCTTGTTGATTTGGTTGAATCGGCGTATAGTGGCGGTCTGATTATTTTATCCAACGGCTCGCGTAGGCGTGTTGTGTGCGGTGTTAACCCTACAACAGTGTACAGTGTTAGTGGGGGTGGACGTGACTGGGAAAGCGTGGCATCAGAGTTTCGAAGCATTCTGCGGACCCACGGCTTAGTATTGGGTTACGCCTCATTCAGCGCTATGTCACTCTGGGAGAAGGTTCCATACAGGTCTCCCGAGCCTTTCCACGACCTAGAATATCTTGGCTTCGATGATTTCATAGTACTCAACGAGGATAAAGCCTGGGCTGTGGGTCGACCCCCAGAGTGGAGAAATATTGGCGAGCTTGGCTCCCATAAACCGCGTGACAGTGGGACGGGGAAGGTAGTTTATGAGCGACCTGATATTGGTGGCTATGTGGATATGGTCAACCGGGCCAAGGAGTACATCGCTGCTGGTGAGGTGTTCCAAGTTGTCTTGGCGCGGAAGCTAGGTGTAGCGTTTGATGGGGAATATAAGAGTGTGTTCATGAGGCTCCTAGAAACGAACCCCTCGCCTTACATGTATTATATTAAGATGGGTGAGAGGCGAATAATTGGCTCCTCCCCTGAAACACTAGTGCGTGTGAGCGGGCGCAGGGTTGAGACCTATCCAATCGCCGGTACTAGGAGGGTCACAGGTAACCCTGAGTTGGATCAATCTTTGAGGAGGGAGTTGCTTGGGAGCGCTAAGGATGCGGCGGAGCACGTTATGCTAGTCGATTTGGCTAGGAACGATTTGGGTAAGGTTTCACGCTTCGGCAGTGTTCGGGTAACTCTGTACCGCAAAGTAATGAGGTATAGCCATGTTCAACACTTGGTGTCAAAGGTTGTGGGTGAATTACAAGAGGAGTTTGATTCTGTGGATGTTTTCAGGGCGGTTTTCCCCGCGGGGACAGTTTCCGGCGCCCCGAAGGTTAGGGCCGTTGAGCTCATAGATTCACTCGAAGGCGAACCACGTGGACCCTACGCTGGTAGTGTTGGTTACTTTATGGGTGCGCACACCATGGATATGGCGATAAACATTAGGTCCCTTTACTCCCATGGCTCACAGTGTGTTGTCCAGGCTGGCGCTGGGATAGTTGCTGCATCAGACCCTGTCTCCGAGTACTATGAAACCGAAAGTAAGGCTAGGGTTGTAGTTGAGGCTCTTCGTGCCGATGGTGGGGAGGTGGCTAGGCTTTGAGGTTGCTTTTGGTGGACAACTACGACTCCTTTGTCTACAATCTCTATCAGGCATTGGGTTCACTTGGAGTGGATGTTGAAGTGCGTAGGAATGACGAACTACCCATTGAGGCGCTTGGAGTATACGATGGCTTCGTGATATCCCCCGGCCCAGGCGACCCTAGGGATGGTAGGTGGACTGGTATTGGCCCATACATTATTGGGCGGCTTGGCAGCGAGAAACCTGTTCTCGGGGTTTGCTTGGGTCATCAAGAAATCATACACGTTTTCGGTGGTAAGATCAGGAAGGCAAGAGTAGTTAGACACGGAGAAAAGAGCCCAATAGTTAACTTGGGAGGCGCCCTTTTTAGGGGTCTACCACATAGATTCTATGTTGGGCGATACCACTCCTTAGTGGGTGAAGTGGGATCAGGAGTACCCCTTAGAGTCAATGCTATAAGCGCTGATGATGGTGAGATAATGGGTGTAGAACACGTGAGTCACCCCATATTCGGGGTGCAGTTTCACCCAGAATCCGTTCTCACGAGGCTCGGCCAAAATATACTTGAATCCTTTATAGGGGTGATGAAGAGGTGAGCGCTGTTAGGGGTGCTCTCATCAAAGCCATGGAAGGATGCAATCTGAGCCCGCAGGAAGCTGAGAGTGTGCTCTTAGAGGTGCTAGACGGTTCGGCTACTGATGCACAGATCGGCGCCCTCCTCGTAGCCCTCAAACTCAAGGGTGAGACATATGAAGAACTAGCCGGTTTCGCTCGGGGGCTTATGAAAAAGGCTTTAAGGGTTAATCTGAGTGGAGGTCGCTTGATGGATACGGCTGGTACTGGAGGCGATAGGTTTAAAACTTTTAATGTGAGCACAGCGGCCGCATTCGTGCTCGCTGCTGGAGGGCTCAGGGTTGCAAAGCACGGTAACAGGTCCGTTAGTAGCACGTCTGGTAGCGCCGACCTCATGGAGGCCTTCGGTGTGAGGCTTGAGGTTGACCCCCAAATAGTGGCGGCGTGCGTGGAGGGCGCGGGTATAGGCTTCATGTATGCGCCCACCTTCCACCCAGCCCTCAAAAGAGTTGCGGGTATAAGGAGGGAGCTGGGTTTTAGAACCATCTTTAACATGCTAGGCCCACTCGTTAACCCAGCCGGGGTTAAAAGACAGTTGCTTGGTGTTGCTGAGCCATTCATGGTCGACGTGATGGCCAAGGCTCTAAATGAGCTTGGGGTCGAGTTTGCGTGCGTTGTTCATGGCACAGAAGGTATGGATGAGGTCTCAATAAACTCGCCCACCATCATGGCTCTTGTTGACAGTGGCGCCGTAAAACACGTGACCCTCACACCTAGGGAGCTCGGATTAGAGTCAGCCGAACCCTCCCAACTCACGTGCAGAGATGTGCGTGATAGCGCCCTCACAGTGTACAGGATTCTTTCGGGTAGAAGTGGTTTGGGAGACCCAAAGACGAGGCTTGTAGCGGCCAATGCGGCGGTTGGGTTCATGGTTGGAGGGGTTGTTGATAGCGTCAGCGAGGGTGTGCAGCTAGCCTTAAGCACAATAGAGTCGGGGCGTGCCGCCGATAGACTCCGCGAGCTTGTTAGGCTAAGCGGTGGCGACCCATCAAAACTGGAGGCGATTGAGAGGGTTGTCTAACTTCCTAAGCAGTGTTGTCGCAGGCGTTCGGGAAAACATCCGTCAAGGCTACTACGACCTGGCTGAACATGTAGACAAGCTGGATAGGCCGAGTCTAAAGGAGGTGGCCGAGAAAACGCGTTTACCCATAATAGCCGAGATCAAGCCACTTTCACCCAGCCTCGGTAGACTTATTGATTCGGTGAGTGTGGAGTTAGCCTCAAGCTTGGAGAGAGCTGGTGCCTCGGCGCTGTCAATACTTGTTGAGAGAATCCACTTCAACGGGTCACTTGAACTCCTATGCAGGGCTTCAGAAAGCATAGGTATACCCATTCTCTTTAAAGACTTTGTGGTGAGCACAAAGCAAGTGGAAGCAGCAAGCAGAAGTGGCGCCGACATACTCCTACTTATCGCTGAGCTTTTCCGCGACGGGTACACAGAGCTGCCGTTGAACCAAATAATCAGGCTCGCCCACTCCTTGGGTCTAGAGGTGCTCCTCGAGTTCCACGACCCCCAGCTCTTAGGGACGGTCACAAACTCAGAGGCCGACTATGTAGGGGTGAATAACAGGGATCTCTATACACTCAACCTAAAACCCGACCACTTCTACTCTCTGTCCCATGAGCTGAGGGGGTGTAGATTCAAGGTGGCTGAGAGCGGCTACAATGAGTGTGGGCGCATAGGGCGTGATAGGTTGGCTGGTGCGGACGCCTTTCTGATAGGTAGCGCGATAATGTCATCCGCCAACCCACCCGGGAAGCTTAAGGAGTTGTTGGACTGTGATCAGAGTTAAAATATGCGGTAATACGAGACTTAATGACTTACTCTACGAGGCGAAGGCTGGCGCCCACGCGGTCGGTGTGGTACACGGTTTCCCAGATTCGCCTAGAAACAACGACTTTGAGAGTGCGGGGAGACTTGTGCGGGGTGTGCCGCCTCTCACAGAAGCTGTTGTGGTCACAAACCCCCCAGGCATAGAAAACGCTGTGCGCATGGGTGTGAGAACAGTTCAGCTCATAGCTCCCCCCTCTACCTACCCCCAGATACGCGAATCCCATCCTGAGCTTAAAATAATACCCGTTTTATACGTTGGGCAGGACCCACCCAAACCCGAGGTCTTGAAGGAGTATTCTGAGTTCGAATACGTCTTAGTGGACACAGACTCCAAGCTTAAAGGTGGTTCTGGTCTAACCCATAACTGGGAGGTTTCAAGGATGCTTTCGAAAACCTTTGGTAACATAATCCTCGCCGGGGGCCTTAATCCCGAGAATGTTGTTGAGGCGATTATTAAGGTGGAGCCATACGCTGTGGACGTGTCCAGTGGTGTTGAACGTTCACCTGGTGTTAAGGATAAAAGACTTGTATCGCGTTTTATTGAGGCGGTGAGGCAGGTTGGCTAAGAAGAAGGTTGGATGGTTCGGAGATTTCGGAGGCCAGTTCGCGCCGGAAACACTTATGGAGGCGCTGAGCGCGCTTGAAGCCGAGTACTCAAAGATAAGAAGGGACACGACGTTTAGACGTGAACTCAATTACTACCTTAGAAGCTACGCGGGGAGGCCTACACCTCTCTACTATGCTAAAAACCTCAGTGACATCGTAGGTGGAGCCCGCATATACCTCAAGAGGGAGGACCTCCTCCATGGTGGGGCGCACAAGATTAACAACGCCTTAGGTCAGGCTCTCCTCGCCAAGAGGATGGGTAAAACTCGGGTTATAGCGGAGACTGGTGCGGGTCAGCACGGTGTAGCTACAGCCATGGCCGCGGCTGTGCTCGGTTTACACGCGGAGGTCTATATGGGTTCAGAGGACATGGAGAGACAGCGCCTAAACGTGTTTAGGATGAGGTTGCTGGGTGCCACTGTGCACCCCGTGGATGCCGGCTCGAGAACCCTTAAGGATGCTATAAATGAGGCGATGCGTGACTGGATCGCAAATGTTTCGAACACACACTACTTGGTGGGCTCGGTGGTGGGTCCCCACCCATACCCTACAATCGTAAGGGACTTTCAAAGCGTTATTGGCAGGGAGATAATGGTCCAGTTTAAGAAATCAGTGGGCGGGCTACCTGACTACATCGTGGCGTGTGTTGGCGGTGGGAGCAACGCTGCTGGTAGCTTTCAGGCCTTTGTTGATGAAAAGAAGGTGAAGCTTGTTGGTGTGCAGGCAGCTGGGCAAGGTTTGGCCTCGGGTAAGCACGCCGCGCCTCTGCTAGCCGGCTCCGTTGGGGTGATGCATGGTATGCGCACATACTTACTTCAGGATGATAATGGCCAGATCCAACTCACGCATAGCGTAGCGGCTGGCTTGGATTACTCGGCCGTGGGACCGGAGCATTCATACTTTAAGCAGACTGGCAGGGTTGAATATGTTGGCGTGACAGATGAGGAGGCGGTGAAAGCGTTTGAAACACTAAGCAGGTCTGAGGGTATAATACCAGCTCTCGAATCAAGCCACGCCTTAGCCTACGCCATAAAGCTCGCCGCAACCCTGCCACACGACACCACGATAGTTGTCACCCTCTCTGGTAGGGGTGACAAGGATGTGGAGAGTGTAGCCAAGTTTAGGGGCAGCATGCTATGAGTGCTAGGATCTTCTCTGGTTCAAATCACCCGTTGATAGCCTACCTCATGGCGGGTTACCCAACGCTTAACAGAAGCCTTGAGGCCGCTGAAATAGTGTTCAAAGCTGGCGCCGACGCCCTCGAATTGGGTGTGCCCTTCTCGGACCCCTTAGCGGATGGACCCCTAATCCAGAAGGCGTCAACAGTAGCGCTGAGACAAAACGTGTCTCTTCGACTCGTGCTGGATATGGCTGGTAGACTGAGTGGTAGTGGGAAACCCATCTTCATAATGAGTTATCTTAACCCAATACTTAGGATGGGCTACGCCGAGTTCGCAGCCCAAGCATCACGTAGTGGTGTTAGTGGTGTAATAATACCCGATTTACCCGTTGAGCTCGCGGCCGAATGGGTGCGCACGGCTTGGGCGAATAGGTTGGGCACCGTTTTCCTAGCGACGCCCTCTACTTCTACTCCGAGATTGAAGAAGATAGCACAAAACTCAACAGCGTTTGTTTACTTGGTATCAGTCTACGGGGTGACGGGTGTCAGGGATGAGTTACCAGGATATACATATGAGTTCATAAGAAGGGCTAAGAGTGTGGTGAACAGGCCTCTCGCGTTGGGCTTCGGAGTATCCAATCCACGCACAGTGAGTCACGCCTTAAAGGCGGGTGTTGACGGCGTAATAGTTGGCAGCCTCCTTATCTCCAAGCTAATGGACCAGGAGTCCAGCTGGGTTGAGGTGTTAGCGAATTTGGAGAGCACTGTTCACGCACTTAAACAGGCAACAAGCACAACTGTGCCCACTGAAGAGGGAAAGTAGGGTTTCACCCTACATGGGTAAACGTGGGTATGCGTTCGCATACCGCATAGGGCTTGGACTTCACGGCATCATGCAGACCCTTCACGAGGCCATCGGGATCCTTCGGTCCCACCCCCCTCGTGTGAGGGCGCACCTCCCACCTCACCCACTCACACGCCTTCCGCGTCGCCGAAGAGGGCTTAGTGGGAAGCGCCCTCCATCTTTAGCCTCCCCTCCTCCCTGTGTGTGCATGTACCCCTCCCTCTCTTCCTTAGCCGAGGTCTTGGGTCTTCGCTATCACCCTACTGCCCATGCACAACCGGATTGTTCAAATCCAGAAATCTATATAAACCTGTCT
>NEXG01000003.1 GCA_003019535.1 Candidatus Marsarchaeota G2 archaeon ECH_B_1 | reverse complement strand
GTGTGTGGGTGTATTTCGCTTTGGGTAGTTATGGTTAGTGAGAGGGTTATCGGCGGGTTGATATTCGCGGTCTTCCTCATCATACTCGTGGTGTTCACCGCGGTGATCTGGTACCCACCACTCGCCGCGGCGTACAGCATACTAGCACTCAAAATCGTGGACTGGGTGCTCGTCGTGGGCGTCTCAGCCATAGCCATATGGCTCGGCTGGGTGATGATAAGCACCAAACCAATAGTCCCAGAGGACAAACCAGAGCAGCCACCAACAACCACCACGAGTGAGGGTGATACAGCTACGGGCGGCGTCTCAAGCCAACCGACAACGGCAAATCAAACCCAAGACAAGAAGGAATAGTCACGTCAACGGTCGAAACTTATTGCACTTATTTTATCCGGTTAGCATGGACCTGTGTATGTTAACCCTTTACAAACATCGCCTAAACTGTAAGTGTAAATCCAATTAAAGTTTGAGGCTAAGGATGCATTAAAAATCATGGCGATACTTAGTGTGAATGACACGCCTTTTTAAGCGACTGTTATCCACCAAGAACGGGAGACGCGTCTAAAGTGTTAGTCTTTCATGTGTTCCCTTAGCGGTGTACCTTTGGTATATGCTCCACGCATACCCAGTGTGTATGCACTCTGTTGTCTCACACACCTCACAATACATCTCGCCATTCCTGTAATCCACATCTACAATACGCTTAAGTTTGTGGTCTGTGATCCTGATCACATTCTCATATAAGTTGAAGTGTTCAAGTCTACCATCCCTGCTACCGCCTCTTGTTTTCCTATTGTTACGTGGCAACTCCGCTCATATTAGATATTCAGCTGAGTATAAAAGCAAAATTGTACCGCCAAGCTCGGCTGGGGAGTTACAAACAAGTTTTGAATGAGACCTAAGCTTCCACTTGAAAAACCCAAAGAGCAGAATTAATCAGCCAGAAGTAGCTATATTGTGTTGAGCCAGATTTAGCACACAGTTAAACTATACGTAGACATTATTTGACTTCGGGGGTTGACCCTTGGAATAGATACTTGTGCTAAGATTTTTATGGTTCTTATGTGTGTTTGTTTAACATGTCGCATAGTGGTGGTCAACCCACTAGCGTGGTTCAGACTATGCAAACAGACGCTCAACAAATCGGCCCATCAGAGAGCCCAAGCGTGGGTTTAAGGCGCTCACTGATACGGCTAATAGTGCTAATAGTGGTCTTAATAGTTATCCTAGCGCTCATAAAGTTTGGGTTCACACGTGTATCGGGTGTTCACGGCTTCGCCGGAGCCCCATCCTACGAGGTGTACGTGGATATACCCGTCACACTACTATTTGCGGTGCTCATCGTGTTCGCATTCGCTGACACAATATATTGGAATCTAAGACTCAAGCTGCCCCACCCTGAGGCTTCAAGTGTGAGGTCCGTGTTCAGGATAATAGGCATCGTAGCCGCAATAGTCGCTGTAACCGCAAGCTTCATATCGGCGACTGCAGCAGCCGCCCTAGGAGCCCTAGCAGGGATAGTCGTGGGCTTATCCACACAGCAGGTACTATCCCAAGCGCTTGCCGGTATATTTCTATCCACCTCTAGACCCTTCAAAGTTGCGGATAGGGTTAACGCCGGCGGCCAAGAGGGACTTGTGGTGGATATCACCTCATTGTTCACAGTATTAGACACAGAGCAAGCCAAGGTGTATATACCAAACAACACAGTGCTCACAAACGTCATCAAGCAGTATAAACAGCAAAAACCATGAGAAAGCAAAACAAGGATCCAGAGTACTCTCTCAGTTCTCATACTGCTGTTTTTGTTTGCGTAACTAATTTTTCCATGTGATTAATACCCTGCTACAAATGCTTGATCAATACACCGTTTTAGACTGTGTTTAGAGGTCAATCATTATAGTGGTAACCATGTTTTGGCGTATGACGTAAAAATGATGGATGAAGATGTTAGCTCATTTTCGTGAGTACTTTGCGATGAACTCTGTCTGCGAGATAACCAGCCCCTTAATGCTTTCCTTCAGTCTTTCAGCAGTTAATCTAGGTGGGTAATTGGTTTCCTCCTTTAGTGCGTATAGCCTGAAGTAGTATCGATGGTCACCGTGGCCCCGAGGTGGACATGGACCGTCGTACCCCAAGTTATTGAAGTCGTTCACCCCCTGAACACCGAAACCGTGTAGTTCGGCGGTCTTTGGTAAATTGGGGGGTAGTCTGTCAACCTTGGCGGGGATGTTGTAGAGAACCCAGTGAATAAATGTTCCACCCGGAGCGTCGGGGTCCTCGACTATTAGAGCGTATGACCTGCACTCTGCAGCGCCCGACCACTGTAGTGGGGGTGACTGATTTTCACCATCACACGTATACTTTGCTGGGAAGCGCCCTTCGAAGTCTGACCATATTTTAAACTCCGCGCACATGGTTTCTCAAGTCACCCCAGCTTTTTAAAGCTTATTGAGCTAGGGATTATGCAACCAGTGTTCGAGAAACATTCGAAAAGTATATATCACATTGTGGAGTGTATGTATAGCTGATTGAAGTGAACCCCCTAATACCCTATGTGCCGTCAAGCATAATATCCTTCATACTCTTCCTAGTGGTGGGAATACTTGTTGGTGCCGCGATAAAAAAGGCGGTGGTTTCAGCCGTACTTATGATACTCGCGGGAATCATCGCTGCGGTCGCTGGGTTAAACATACTCTCATTCTATACTTCAGCCATAATCCAACACGTGCCCGGAATACTCGCATCAGCGTCCACCCACTTTGGAAGCATTATAGACACCTTCCCAATAGCCTTCCTAATAGGTCTGGCGCTAGGTTTCTGGAAGGGCTGAACACGTAGCGTCAAAGTAAAAGCAAAGCCAAACCCGAGTGTGTTAGGAGGACGACTCTCTACCTGAAAAACCATTAGCCCGTATGTTTTAATTCGTTTTTGTAGCAACAAGTTGATGGCTACATTTTACACCTCATTAAACACGTCAGAGACACAACGCGTCTAAGTCTCCAAGAACATTTATATCATGATACTATTTTTTCCGTTTATGGAGGATAGGAAAGCGTACCTCAGGGTTCTACGTAGCCCCGCGCGGAAGGCGATACTTGCTTACCTTGCGGAAAACGGGCCCAGCCGGTTTATGGACATTAAGAGGGGGACTGGGCTGTCCACCGGGGTGATCTACCATCATCTTAGGAGCCTTGAGGGGTTTGTGGCTCAAGATACTAATAGAATGTATAGGCTGACTGAGGGGGAATGAGGCTTGTTTCACTATTATCCTCAAACACACGTCAAAGCCAAAACCAAGAAGAGACGCCTGATGCAGGGGAGACAGTTAACGACTTGCTTTTAGAGTTTTACCCTACACTTGTCAGAGCTGTGTCCTACCTGAGCTTAACCCAGCTCTTCAGAAAACTGAATACGACGTCGACTCAGATAGCTACCACAATAGCATCCCTGGAATTCGTGTTACTCATCGCGCCACACGTATCACCCATCTATTCACCCATAATCGGGGTATACGGCTACAGCGTCCCTAGCGCTCTAATCACATTCATAGTCACCTATATCATAATTAGGGTTCTGAGGTGGTTGTTGACTAATAGTGGTGTGAGCGCACAGGATAGCTCTGGGAGCGAGCCACCTATAACTCAAAAACTCATACATCTAGTGGAACCCGAGCTCTTATCATTTTTCTCGATCGGCTTGGCGATAACCTATCTGTCTTTCATCGCAAGCGGACTACCACTCGTCGGAGGGGTTGTATCAATCATATTGTTTATGTGGGGCTATGTTTCGATGGCTTCGGCCGTAAGCTATACATCTGGTTTAGAGTTCATACCAAGCCTACTATTACCCTTCACGATGAACATGTTCAGCTCAGCGCTAGACCAAGCCCTCCTTGAAGGATATATTCAGCCGATGAGTATAGGCTTCGACTTAGGTATGGGCGCACTCGGGCTACTAGTAGCGGCTTGGGCTGACAGGTCAATGAAAATGGTGTTTGGCCGCAGACTCTAACCTAACTTCCACATTAAACAAGTAGTGTTCCGGATTAGTATTAATTACACTTGGATGCAAACATAACGCAAGCCGGTAAGCCGTTCACATGAGTATCCGTATGTGACCGTTAAACACGCGATAGATTTTGGGGAAACACTACTTGGCTCTAGTAGCCTATGGCCGCGCCGTCGCCGCGCGGATCCGCTCCACCCATTAGGGCGCCGCTTGGAAGCCTAACTATACCCTGAGCGTGACCCATGAGTGATGAGAACCGTGCGGTGGTCTTTGGCCTGTAGCCCTCTAATGCAAGCGCTGGTAGAAGGTGTGCGTAGTCCTCCTCCAAATAGAATTCCTGGCTTTGGTCATATATTGTTCCAGTCGCCGCCCAGCGGGGTGCGTCTATTGCTTCCTGTATATCCATGCCGTAGTCCAGAAGCCTAGTGATCAGCTGCACGTGCACCTGTGGCTGCACATCCCCACCCATGGAGCCCAAGCAGAAGCGTGTGTTGCCGTCGACCAACCCGATGGATGCGCACAGGGTGTGGAAGGTGCGTTTATTGGGTTTAAGAGCGTTGTGGTGGTTCCTTCGGAGGGTAAAGTAGCAACCCCTATCGTGCAGTACGAATCCTGTGCCCTTAGGCACTAAACCTGAGCCGAAGCCCATGTAGTTGCTCTGGATAACCGAGGCGCACTCGCCATCACTATTCATCACCGCAAAGTAGGTTGTATCCCCCTCCCTCGCACCATGTGTTGCGTCCGCGTCACCAATATTAGAGCGTGCTTCGCTTAAGAGTTTCCCCGCATAGTCTTTTGATAAAAAGTAGGTTGGTAACTTAAGGTAGTCTGGGTCCACTATCCACCTCGCCCTCTCCTTATACGCCAAGGTGCAGGTTCTAAACAGCAGTGACAACAACTCGGCTGACTCGGGCCTATACTTTGAGAGGTCGAAGGATTCAAGCATGTTGAGCCAGAGTAGAACTGTGGCCGCCTGGCTGTTGGGAGCGGTCTCATACACCTTGACCCCCCTATAATCCGTGGATACGGGCTCATCCCAAGTGGACCTGTGCCTCCTGAAGTCATCCTCGGTTAGTATGCCTCCTTCAGCCTCTATCCCGCGGATAATCCTGTCAAGCAGGTTTCCCTCATAATATGTCTGGCAACCCTCCTCAGCAATCATCTTCAGCGTGTTCGCCAAGTCCTTCTGCACTAGCATGCTACCAGGCTTCGGGGGTTCGCCTCCGGGTAAAAATATCTCCGCCCAGTTATGATACCTCCCAAGGGTTGTGCGCGCCGACGCCACGGAGTGAGCGTACCCATATGGGACGGGGAAACCACTCTCGGCGTGATGTATAGCGTCGCTGAGGAGAGATTTGAACTCCAGCTTCCCATAACGTTTGTGCATTTCACCCCACGCGTGAACCATGCCGGGCACAGTTATCGCCGACAGTGGGCCGTGGGTTGGAATCGAGGTATAACCCAGCTTCTCGTAGAGGTCTATGGTTGCGCGTTCACCAGCCCTCCCACTACCATTCAAGCCAACGACTGCGCCACCAACCCTCAAGAGGGCGAATAGGTCGCCCCCCAAGCCACACATGTTGTTCTGAACAACCGTGAGTGTGGCGCTGGTCGCGATGGCCGCATCCACCACACTCCCACCAGCCTCAAGAATCTTCAAACCCGCAAGTGAGGCCAGCGGATGAGAACTCGAAACCATACCCCTGCTACCCATAACAGTAGATCGGTACCTCAACCCACACCCATACCGACACTAAAAATATAAGCCTTTGTTACAAAGGCGCATCAACCCAAAAACATGACCCAGCAATAGCCGTTAACCTAGGAGAATTAGATTATGGGTGTCATGATTCACTGAATCCGCTAGCGTCTCTGACCAGAGATTGAGTGGCTTAGCGTAGTGTTAGCTGTACGGTTTGCTTTAACGCTTCTTAGTACTGCTTCAGCCACGCATACGGCTGCGGCGTAACCCACGGCGTCCACTATGAATCTAGCCTCCACTGGTGGGGCTACCTTCTCAGTTGATACCGCAAATATTGTGTCGCCGTCTGTTGTGAGGTGGGCTGGCCTAACACTCATCGCTAACCCATCGTGCGCGAGCTGCGCCACCTTGATAAGCTCCTCATGTGTTAGGCGGGCGTTGGTGGCCACTACGCCGATTGTGGTTGAGCGCAGGCCACGCCCTAAGTATTCTCCCACAGATTCCTCGAAGAGGGCGTATCCCCCCGCACCGAGTCTGGAGCCAGCTACGATATCTCCGGTCTTATAGTCAAAGATGTTTCCTACGGAGTTTGTGACCATTAGCGCCCCCACCCGTATACCGTATGGGAGCTCAAGGCTTGATGATCCTAGGCCACCCTTAGATGCGTGACTCATCCCCCTGAACTTACCCACAGTGGCACCCCTACCAGCCCCCACGCTTCCCTCCTCAAAGCTCCCGTCACCAGCATTGTGGCAGGCCTCGTATCCAAGCTTCACATAGTCAGCCTTCGAGGTGTCGGCGTACTCTAAATCATAGATGTTAGCACCAACTATGCCTGGAAGCTTCCCCGCTCCCTGCTTTGCAGCCATACCCTTCTCAACCAGAAAGCTTCTTATACCGACGGCGCAGTCGAAGCCGAACACGTCGCCACCCGTGAGGAAGATGGCGTGTTTTCGTATGAAAGTCTTGGCGACCCCTATGGAGTCCGTGTCATAGGTTCCCGGCCACCCACCTCTAGCCTCGTAGGCCACTGGGAAATCCGCGTCGAAGAGTATAACACTCACACCTGTCCGGGCGTCCTCACTGTGGGCGTTACCCACCCTTATGTTCCCTATGGAGGTTATCTGACCCATAAACACAATACTTTCAACACTAATAAACTTTTTATGGTTGCTCACACTCCTTGAATTATGACTCGCTACAGGGAGGGGTTCATCGATGTGAATAGAGTGAGACTCTACTATAGGGTCGCGGGAGAGGGCGCCCCCACGAAGCTAATATGTCTACATGGTGGACCTGGTGGCTCATGCGATTATCTTTCACCTCTACTAAAGCTTTCTGAGCGTGGTGGGGTGGAGGTTTTACTCTATGACCAGTTCGGATGCGGCAGGTCTTCGGACCCACCCAACGACTCATACTACACTGTGGAATATGGGGTTGAAGAAGTTGAAGGCATCAGGCGTACTCTCTACGGCGACGAGAAGGTTTTCCTACTAGGCCACTCCTACGGAGGCCTGCTCGCAATTGCGTACGCTCTAAAGTATCAGCGGAACCTGAGGGGACTAATAGTGTCGAGCGGGCTCTCAAGCGTCCCCCTCACGGTCAAGGAGATGAGGCGGCTTATTAATGAGTTGCCAGAGCAGACGAGGCGTGTAATCGAGAAGTACGAGGCAACTGGGGAATTCACACACCCAGAGTACCTTAGAGCTGTCGATGATTTCTACAGGAAGCATCTGCTTCGATTACCAGAAATGCCGCCTGACGTCGCCAAGACTATGGAATACCTACAGAAGAGGAGGGTATACAGCATNATGAACGGTCCGAACGAGTTCACGATTACGGGGACAATCCGTGATTGGGATCAAACGAGTAGGCTTGGGGAGATCAAAGTGCCCACGCTCATAACCGTTGGTAGATACGATGAGGTTACTCCCACAGTTGCAGAGGTCATACATAGGGGTATACCCAACTCGACCCTTAAAGTGTTCGAAAACTCTTCGCACATGGCGATGTGGGAGGAAACAGAGAAATATCTCACCACGATAATAGATTTCATCACACATGTGGGATGAAGCTTTTTCAGAGGATTCGAGTCTCGATTAAGACGTTGCTTTTTTGCTTACCTCAACGTATTTTCTATAAAAATAGTAGTGTAGCAGGCTTCCACCTACCATTGAGGCCGCGCCTATTATGAATGGGAAGTCATATTCTCCCACGTTGAATAGGTAGCCTTGGAGGAAGGTTCCCGCGGAGTCGCCCAGTGTAGATGTGATAGATGACGTGCCATAACCCTTTTCAACCTGGTTCATAGACTTCAGTATCTCACCCCTCATCACTGAGCCAAACACATTACGTGTGAACCGAACAAAGCTATAGGCCGTGACCGCTATAACACTGTAGATAAGTGGCAAGCCTATCAGTGGGGCCGTGAGCGCGTAGACTAGTGTGGAGGCCAAGTAGCCAAACACAATCCTACCACTCATCCTCCCAGCCAGGTAGGTTCCAGCATATCCCACAGCGGATGTCCCAACATATATCAGGCTAATACCCAATAGATTCACGCCTAGATTGTTATAGTAGAGTTGTAGGAGGGTCACTATGATGTTCTCGCCGAATCCGGTGAACAGTGCGACCACACTGTACACCAACACGTTCCGTTGGGGTGATAGGGTTAGCTTCTGAGCCTTCTTAGTGTCATTCAAACCATGTATTATTGGGATGGGGGTGAGCCAGAGCGCACCGAGTAGGAGGAAGCTCAACCTAAAATAGGTAATGGCTGGATCAAAATACAGTAGGGCTACGCCCAGCGAGCCTAAAAGCCTACCCAGAAGTGATGACCCATTCACCGAGGAGTAGAGTGTGTTCAGCTCTTCCTTACCTTTTGCGTTCGCAACTATTATCGTGTTACGCTGAACCAAGAAGGCCTGCGCTACGCCAAGCATAACATAAGCCAAGAATAACCCGAAGAGACTTGTAGTATAGAAAATTATCCCCAGCGAGATGAAGTAGCTTATCTGGGATACATACAGTGAAAGCTTGGCGCCGAACTTCTCCGTTAAAAGAGACGCTGGATAGTATGCTACCAATGTCACGATGGTGAAGAGTGTTAGTATGATGCCGATTTGTAGGTCGGTGAAGCCTAGCCTGCTCGCATATATCGGAAAGAGTATACCCCTAAAGATGTCTGAGCCAGATAGCGAGTATATGTAGGCTATGCTGGTTTTAAATGAAGGCATCCAATACACCCTATTGAACTTCTTCCAAAAGTGACATCAACATACCAGGCAAGAAATATATAAATTTAAGTTCATCAATAATAAATATCTAATTAATTTCATCGACTTCCCACAATACTGTTCGAGCGAGCTACCATACAGACAAGCACCTCTAAGTCTAAGCCAAACTGGAATAGCCATTTCCTACATACTATGCTATCTTCATTAATTAATTGCTTATTCTTGTCAGTCCATAGGAGCGTGTTGTAGAGTTCACAGGATTCCCTAAGAGCACATGGGTGAAAGACTATCACGCTTAGATATTACGCTCACACCCACACCTAAACCATAACGCGTCACTCCATGGATTGTATCGGGGTTAGGGAGGCTGAGGGTGTGTTCTCTAAGCGTGGAAAACCGTTATCCGGGACGCCATCACTTCATGAGCAAAAAGAATAAATAACCCTTCATGTAGATGAAGTATGAGGTGATAAAGGTGTCATCCGAGAAGTACACTGTTGGGCAGACATGGAACGCGCTGAAGGCAGCTTGGAAGGGATACAAGATAGCCAAGGCTAAAGGCGAAAAGGACAAGATGATTGAGTATGCTAGGAGAATCAGGAAGCTTCAAAGCGAGCTAAAACTACCCCTTACCAAGTTCCCTCAGCTGGGTAAGGAATTCGAGTAAAGAGTAAACCTCCCTTTTTTTAGTTTCGGCCACCCTCCCCCATGAGGGGGCTAAATTATCCTCGAACACGCTTTCTGTGTTAATGAAGCAAAACAGTTTCGGTGCACTTCTTAACCTTCACTACGATATATTAAAACCAGGATATGTCAACAGTAGGCGAACAAGCACAGGGACAAACAAGCCTGATGGGCCGATTATTCAGAAGAATATCGGCGTGGTTCGCCAAAATCTCTAGAAAAATAAGGGAGCTGTTCTCTCCTCCAAAGGGTAACCCGCAAAGCGTCGCTGACGCTGCGAGTGATGGGGTAACCCTTGGCTCAATCATGGAGCACGCTCAAGTGGAGGCTGAAAAGAGCACGACCACACCATCCGACCACTCCACCGACGGTGAGGCAACAAGTAGTGAGGCGTCGAAAAAAGGATATGAGCCACAGGTGCTACTCGGCTCCCTGCAGACCATGATAGCCACGCCACCAGTACCAGTAGAGGCTCCTAGGGAGCCTGAAAGTGTGGAGGTACAAAGCTATAGCGAAGCAGACAGGTATGAAGAGGAATATGTGCCAAAGATAAAACCAAAGCCCTCACCTCCACTCCCCAAGGAGCACAGGGACCTCGTCAGAAGACTTGTCAGGGCAGGTAAGAGAAAGGAGGCAGCACAGCAACTCGAAGAGTTAGGCTACCTCTTCCCCGAGGTGTCCACAAGAGGCAAATACATAGTGGTCAAGTATAGGGGTAGAGACGGCTACCTCTACGCTGCGAGGATCAAGTATAAGGCTTAGGCCCATCAAACCCCCCTCTTTTTATCCAGCATTTGCTTTAAGGCTTCAAGACACGTTGTGCAACATGCGTAGTAGGTCCTTCTACCCCTCTTGTAAATATAAGGCTGCTCCAGTATCTGCTTCCCACACTTATCACATATGAAAGGGATGGGTGAGGCAACCTTAGGTCTGTAGGCTTGCACGGCAACCATGTATTCGATGGGTCTACCCACACTCTCGAAAACCCTTTTCAGGTCCATTAGACTTGAGGCTCTGAACACGGACAAATAGGTGCCATCCAGCAACTCGTAAGATTCAAGCATCTCAGGCCTGTTTTGAAACCTCGCGAAAACCCTGAACCCACCAGTATAGTTTACCTCCACCGTGAACCTGGATATCACGCCCCGCCTAACCAGGGAGTCTATAACCCTCGACACAGTGGAGCGGCTTAAACCCAACTCTTCGGCTAGTTTCGCCACCGGTGTGCGCGAGTCCTCATAAAGCCTATTGAGCACTCTGACCTCTATATCCGAAAGATTCCTAGCAAAATCAATCATTTTAAAGCACTAATATAAGCAGTTTGACACAAATAAGTCTTATTTCAATGCCAGTTGTACATTATTTATGATTGACCCAGTCTGCGGCATGAGTGTAGAGAAGGGTGACATCAAGTCACTCTATAAGGGTAAGACCTACTACTTCTGTAGTAAGGGTTGCAAGACAAGGTTTGACCGTGACCCCGAGAAATACCTTAAAGGTGGACCTGAGGGGATGAGTGATCCCTAGATCAGAATCAAACACGAGTGGGGAGGATTCTGAGGAACTCAAAATAGTGGGTATGCACTGCGCCACGTGCACCACGAGCGTGGAGCGAGCGCTACGCAAAGCTGGAGGCGTGATCAACGTCTCAGTCAACTTGGCTTCGGAGGAGGCAGTTGTGGAGCACAGGGGTACCCCCACCTCCAAACTTGTAAGCGCGGTGAGGACGGCTGGATACGATGTTGTAACCTATATTGCGGCGTTCAAAGTCAAAACCATCAGCGCGGAGGAGCTCGGTAGGCTCGCCGCTAAGCTGGAGGCTCAGAAGGGTGTTGTTAGGGTTGAGGTGGACTATACTTCTGACACGTTAAGGGTGGAATACAACCCCCTCACAACTGGTCCAGACAAGCTCGAAGAGACACTCCGCGGCTGGGGTTTAGGCCCGACTCGGATAAGCGAGCAGCTTTCCGCGCCAGACGTGGTAGCAGCTTCTAGAACGCTTAGAGCATACTCTCTCAGGCTACTTGTGGGCGCTGTTTTCACATCGATTACACTGCTTGCCGCATACACAAACCAGCCATTACTCGCACTCATAGCGGCATCACCCGTACAGTTCTATAGTGGGTGGGTTTTCCATTTAGGTGCGCTTCGGGCTCTCCGTAACCGTGTCGGTAACATGGACACCCTAGTCTCACTCGCCTCTAACATCTCCTACTTCTATAGCTTGTATATGGCTGTTTTTAGGGATTCGGCTGGGTTCGTGGATGTGGCAGCACTGCTTGTAACATTCGTGCTCATCGGCAAAACGGTTGAGGTGTACACGAAGACGAGGATGCTTTCAGAGTTCGCATCCCCACTGCCCCAGGTGGCGGTGGTAATAAGGAACGGTGAGGAGCTCAAAGTGGACACCCGCACAATCGGTGTTGGAGACCTCGTGGTACTCAGCGCGGGTGACAAGGTCGTGGTTGACGGTGTTGTTGAAGATGGGCACGCCGAAGTGGACGAGTCGGTGATAACAGGTGAGTCGAAACCCGTGGTCAAAAGGAAGGGTGACCCACTATTCTCTGGATCAACCGTGATATCTGGGAGCCTAAGGGTGTATTCGACTAGGGTTGGCTCGAAGACGTACTTCGAGCAGGTCACTGAGGCTGTGAGGAGGGCTCAGGCTACTAAGCTACCAGTTCAGAGGTTGGTGGACAGGGTTTCAGCTATCTTCACACCACTAATCCTAGCGGCCTCGGCTGCGACATTCACAATCTGGCTGCTGGTGTTCCACTCATCCTTCGGCGCCGCGCTCACATACAGTGTAGCAGTGCTTGCGGCCGCCTGCCCCTGCGCCCTCGGTCTAGCCACACCCATGGCCGTGAGCGTTGGCATCAGAAGGGCGTCCAAGATGGGTTTAGTGGTTAAGCGAGGTGAGGCATTCGAAGCGGCCCATAAAACAAGTATAGTTATTTTCGACAAGACGGGCACACTAACCGAGGACACATTCGAAGTTGAATCATACACTGAGCGTACGAAAGGAGCACTCGAGCTAGCCGCCTCCGTCGAGTCGAGGAGCCAGCACCCATACGCTCGAGCGCTAGTGAAAGCATTCGGCAAACGCTTCGAGCCAAGCGAATTCGACTCCTTCACAGGTGAAGGGGTAATGGGTGTGGTTGACGGCAAAACAATACTGGTTGGCTCGAAGAGATTCATTAAAAACAACATAGCCAACCACGAGAACATGGATTTCCAAGGCGACGGAGCCTCCGTATATGTAGCGGTCAACGGGGAACTAGCTGCGATGGTTAAATTCAAGCAGAAAATAAGACGCGAAGCACCCAGTGTAGTCAAAGCACTCAAGGGGATGGGTATCCGCGTTGTAATGGTGACAGGCGACTCGGAGGCTGAGGCTAAAGCGGTCGCCGGCGAGCTTGGGATAAGCGAAGTGTACGCCGAGGTTAAACCAGAAGAGAAGGCCGAAATCGTCTCGAAACTCAGAGAAAAGGGTGTTGTGATGTTCGTGGGGGACGGTGTGAACGACGCACAAGCGCTCACAAGCGCGGACGTAGGTGTAGCCATGGGTACCGAGGTTGCTAAGGCCGCGGCGGACATCGTGTTAAGCTCCAGCAACCTGAGAGGCATCATCCGACTAATCGAGGAATCTAGGAGGGTGTACGCGAAAATCAGGCAGAATTTGGCTTGGGCTTTTGGTTACAACACCACCATACTGCCAGTGGCCGCAGGAATACTCGCACCCTACGGTCTAAGCCTCCAGCCAGAGTGGGCGGCGCTCGCAATGTCCCTAAGCAGCGTGCTTGTAACACTGTGGTCGAGGGTCTGAACGCTGCAAAACGTTTTTCGTGTTCTGCACATATATGGTTAAAATTGGTGGAACACGTCTTAGTGGCTGACTTCAGGGAGAAAGACTCTTTACTGGTTAAACTACTTGTAAAGTTGGGTGTTGAACCAGTATTCGCTAATCTAAGCGTGGGCGACTACCTTGTATCCAACACAGTTGCCATCGAAAGAAAGACTCCAGCTGACCTTGTTTCAAGCATTCTCGACGGGCGGTTCTCCGACCAACTTGAGCGGTTAAAACAGGCCTACCCCCACAACGTACTCCTAGTTACGGGTGGCCTAAGCGAGGCTTTAAGCAGGGCTCCAAACCCGGGCATAGTCTACTCGAGGCTGGCGCTCGCCTGTTTAAGCGGTACTAGCATCGTTGTTTTAGACTCAGATTTGGAGGCGGCCCAATTTGTGAGGTGGCTTGTAAAGGAATCGAAGAAGAGCTGGGAGGGGTTTGAGCCTATGATTAAAAGGAAACCGAAGAACCAGTCACCCTCAGAGCAGGTCTTCAATGTGCTCACAGCCATACCCTCAGTGGGCGCTAAGCGGGCTGAGAAACTAATGAGAGCATTTCCAAACCTGCTCGCCGTGCTCCAAGCGCCAGAGGAGAAGCTGGCCTCACTCGTTGGCTCCACAGCTGCAAAACACATAAAGCGCGTCGCATACACCCAAATATCCCACGCGGAAAAGCACACCAAGCTCACAGACTATATCCATGAAAACGACTAGGAAAAGCTGGGTGTTGGTGCTCGAACTGAACGCTGACTGCAACACCCAATACACAACCTGGATAGGCTTATAGTTTCGTGCAGTATTTGTTAATTATGTCAAGGTGGCTTAGTGAACTTGCGGCGAACGTGCCAGAGTACAGTATAATGGAGATAGCCAAGTACGCGAGCGCCTACAGAGCCGAGGATATGGTTTACCTTAACATTGGTGAGCCAGACTTTGATACGCCCGGCTACATCCGTGAGAAGGCTATAGAAGCTATACAGTCTGGCAAAACCCATTATACCCCAGACTCCGGAATAGTCGAGTTGCGTGAGGCGATAGCTAAGAAACTCAGGTTGGAGAATAACCTCAACTATTCAGTGGATGATATAACTGTGGTGAGCGGGAGCCAAGAGGGTATCTCTGTTGTAACCCAAGCTCTTCTAAACCATGGAGACGAGGTGATACTGAGCGACCCATACTACCCATCATACACACAGAACATATGGCTTCGAGGAGCCAAGCCAGTGTTCGTCCCACTAAGAGCGGAGAACGGCTTCCAGATGATGGCGGAAGACGTTGAAAAAGCGGTCACAGATAAGACCAAGGCAATAGTGATCGTTTCACCGAACAACCCCACTGGGGGTGTCCAGAGCTTAGAGCAACTCAAGGCAATTGCGGAGATAGCGATTAAACACGACCTCGTGGTTATATCTGATGAAATATATGAATACATCGTGTACGATGGGCAAACCCATCACTCCATAGGCTCCCTCCCGGGCATGCTTGAGAGAACAATCACCCAGAACGGTTTCAGCAAGTCATACGCCATGACCGGCTGGAGGATTGGCTACTTGGCTACACCTAGGGAGCTCACACCCAAAATCCAAGAGATCCACCGCGCCACCGTTATATGTCCACCCAGTGTGAGCCAGTACGCAGCCCTCGCCGCGATCACAGGTCCACAGGATAGTGTTAGGCGGATGGTTGATGAATTCTCTAGGAGAAGGGAGTTCATAGTGAAGAGGCTACGCGAAATACCTCATGTGAACGTTGCCGCACCAAGCGGAGCTTTCTACGCCTTTCCAGACTTCAGTGATTATACAAACGACGATAAAGCGCTAGCCAAGAACCTTATCAAACACGCCCACGTCGTGACTGTGCATGGCTCAGGATTCGGGGAGCTCGGCAGGGGACACCTTAGAATAAGCTTTGCCGCCTCACTAAGCAAACTCGAAGAAGGACTTAACAGAATCGAAGACTACCTAAGAAAGAATTGGCCAGAAAAATTCACATAAACACACACCTATTTAACTTTCACAATGAAACCATCGTAACACGTTTTATTGGATTTATGAATAAAAGAATTATTCTAACCCAACTAACGGTGGTAGCGACCCAAGCATGAATAATATAACTCCATGCTTCCGTTATCAGTCTCGACCCTTTTCGATGTAGAAAACGACGGCTTCTCTCCCACTCAATCACCCACACACGTGAACTCCCCGCTTCCCGCATGAGTCACAGTGACACCGCTTCTAAAACATCATCTAAACTTTATTATTTACCCATCCCAACCCTAGAAAGATGGACACTTTGATGTTATGAATGTGGGGAACTACGATTACAAATACCGCAGAGATAATTATACCAGCTAGGATAGTGTTAGGCGGTAACTCCTAATCTACTAGTTGATACAATTCTGTGTACCCTTCGGATCAGCCTATATGTCTTCGAGGTAATAGTCTCCGAGGTTTCGTTCTACGTCTTCCCTCTTTCAGTTTTCGACGTAGGAATAACGGGTACGTATTCTACCCCTGGTCTTCTCCCACGTGTCTCCATCTTATATAGAGCCATAAGTTGGTAGACCTCAAGTGGAACGCTGGTGGACACCTTGAGCCCCATCTTCGCGGCCTCATCAGCTGTTATAGGGTAGTCGTGTGTATACTTACCTCTCACAAGCTCTTCAACGACCGTTTGAATAACCTTCTCATCATATTTTCCATTCATGATTTTCCGCACAATGTTCTCAGTCTGCTCAACCGCCTTACTTGCCTGGTCATAGAGGATAAGCGTTCTATCATCAAGTTTTTCGGGTTTCTTATAGTCCACAACCTTCAATATTGACACTGCAGGATAACTCTCGTTACCTTCAACAAACTGCGGGTCCACAGGACCTAGCACGGCATGAGGGTCCATCACTATTTCATCAGCTGCTAAGGCTATTAGCGTCCCCCCGCTCATAGCAAAGTGAGGCACAATAACCGTCTTCTTACCCTTATGGGCGGCAAGCGCGAACGCGATTTGAGAAGCCGCTAACGCTATCCCCCCAGGAGTATGCATGATTATGGTGATCGCGGCTTCATTCGGAGCTGTTCTTATCGCACGCAAAACATCCTCACTATCATCGATATCAATATAACGTGCAATGGGTATACCCAGAAAACTCACAACCTCCTGCCTATGAATCAATGTTATAATTTGGGAGCCGAGCTTCTGCGCAAGCTGTGTTAACAGGCTCCTTCTAGACGAGGTGAGAAGCGCCCTCTGCAAAGCGGGAATCAAAAACAAAAATACAAAAAAGATTATCCAGAAATTTGTTATAAGAAAGTCTAAGGAACTCAAGCTAAAGCTTACACAGTTATGTAAACTTAAAGTTTTCTATATAAGATAGGCGGAGTCTGGATAAATGATCGGCGAGGGTGAAACCCTATCGTGTTTAGTGGAATTCTAAGATCCACCTTAGAGTAGATACATATGTTCTCCAAACAATATTAAGCGCAAGGAACTTTGAGGTACAAGAGCCCATATATGGTGAGTGTATGACTCGCTTAATTATAGGCTTGGTATGGTGCAAGTGCTTAGTATTTAATTTTATCGTAAATTCTATGAGGATTAATTCTACGAAATATTAAAATATTACATATTAATAGTTACTAAAATGATATTGACTTGGAAATTAGCGCTCTTCAACCAAACATGGTGGATGAGTTGGCTGACTATTTGCGTCAAGGGGGCAGAACGCTCCTAATAAAGGGTCTGCCGGGCTCCGGGAAGACGACACTCGCTTTACACTTATTGAATACGGTTGGAGAAGGTCGGGGGATATATTTTTCGTCGAGGGTTTCAGATGAATCGATGAGGAAACAATTCGTGGATATTCATCGGGTTCTGAGTGAGAAGAATTTCATCGATACTAGACTCGATTTAGCGGAGAATTTTCTGGGCCAAGTTTTTGAATCAATCAGGAAGAAGCCACCCATAGTTGTTCTGGACAGCTGGGATGCGTACGCTAAGAAGATGAGTGAAATTGAAAGGCTTAAAACCGAGGAGGTTTTAATAACACTCGCCACATCCTCGGAGTCAAGCCTAGTGTTTGTCGGTGAGAGCATTGAGCACACAAACCTCGACTTTCTCGTCGACGCAATCGTCGAGATGTAGACGATGGAGCTTGACGGTAGACTCGTACGGGAAATGATCACCCACAAGCTAAGAGGAAAACCAATATGGAGAAACCATGAAGTGATCAGCCTCCACAACGCAAAGATGCACACAATGGATGTGTATAGACGCCCAGACTTCACAAAATCACGCATCACACTAGCAGAGGAGGATGAGGATGTTTTCTCTCTGGGCACCAGCCAGCTCAATCAACTCTTCGGGGGTGTGAGGAGGGGTTCGATGTTCCTAATCGAGTTATCCGCCGACGCACCCTTTGAACTAGCGGAATCCATAGGTATGGGGTGCGTTTTAAACCAGCTAGCACGCGAAAGGCGCGCCATAATAGTCCCCCCAAGCGGGGTTGACCCCATCCTCTTCCTACGTAAATATGAGTCCGTTATGCCGTGGTCAAACCTCACAGAGAGGGTTAGGATGATAGTGTTCGAACAGCTACACGGCCTAGTAGTACCAGAAAAGGACTCTGAAGATTCCGTGGTAAGGCAGCTCACCACGGACGACCCACAGCAACTCATGGCCAGCATATTTAGGGTGTGGGGAGGAGCCAAAAAGAGGTCTAAAGACGGTGGTGTCATAGGTTTCATCGATATGAGCCAGTTTGAGACAACGTTCGCAACGAAAATGGATTATCTAACAGAGCTCACCGCGATAAGCATATTCAGACTATCACTTCTAAGAGATTCAATAATCTTTGTCACCAGTGAGGGGTCAGCCCTCAAACAAAAGATACAACCCGTCAGCGATGTGCACATAAAGATAACAATGAAACACGGTGTCGGCCTAATGTATGGTGTAAAGCCACACACGGTTGTCTACGGGTTAAACCAATCCGAAAACCCGGTTCAACCCGTCATAACACCCATAATATAGGCAGCAGAAATTCAAGACTCATATAGAACACTTGTGGGCAACGTGTGCGGTTTAGCGCTGGTTTACTCTGAGGACGCACGGCAAAGTGCCTGTTATCAGGGTAATCTCTGTGAGGATGTTGTCCGGATAACCATTTCCAACGCTTGTAAACAATGCCTACCACCCCTAATTCGGACATGGTCTCTGTGAAACCGAAACACTTATAGAACAACTTTTTTTTGTTCTATGTGAGCATTGTGAAGTTCACAGTAAGTGGAATATATTCGTCAGCACTGTCAAAACTGCTTCTCGATAGGGGTTATCAGCCGACTAAGCTTTCGAATACGCTAGTCGAGAGGTTGGGGGGTGAAGGTGCGGGTAAGGATGAACCAGATGTAGTTATAAAGGACATGTCTAGGTGGCAGGGGGTTATCGTGATTGGTGATCAGGCTAAAACAGTGGCTGATACGATTGTCCAGGAGCTGGGCACGGTTGCCCAGTTCTATCTACCGAAAATGTATGGGGCGGTGTTCAAGCCGAGTGTGGTTGAGCGTATTAGGAATGGGGTAATTCTTGAGCTTGAGGACCGTAGGGGGTTGCTTAAGACGAGGGGTGATAATGTTGGGTTGGTTCAGGTCACTGGTTATGCGAGGAGTGTTTCGAAGCTACTTGTAACTCCCGCTGTGAGGATTAGGTTTGGGGGCGCCGAGGCTGAGAGGACTGGTAGATTGATAGAGGACCCGCCTTTGCCTAGCGGTTGGAGGTGGCGTAGGCGTGCGAGCGATGAGGAGAACACTCAGGTTGCCTCTAAAGCTAATGACCTTGAGGAGATGCTTACATCACCCGAGATACCCGACGGTAGATGCGTGTTGCCGGGTAAAGACTATGTGGAGCTAGTGTTTGGTTTAGAGGCTAAAGAGTTGCTCGACGTTTGGCGCTCTAAGATCACGCCCACAATACACGGGCACCACTATTTGAAGTCGCTTGGCCCAGAGTACTCGGCCTTGGTCTACTTTGCGGAGGCTGTTAGAGAGCGAATCGAAGACAAGTTGGATGAGTATCTCAAGGACACTGTGGTGAAGGGTGTGTATCCGAGGAGTGGGGAGGAAGTGAAGATATTCCATATGAAACCGGATGGTAACGATGTTGAGCTCTCATCTGGATACGTGCTTCACAGCGACGAGAACACGATTATAGTTAAACGCCCAATAAAGTCGAGGGGTGAGTATGACGGAATAGAGGCTGAGAGGCGCATAGGTGACTATGCTATAACGGAGTTCAAGTTGAAAGAATGGTACTATGTGACAACCTATTTCAGGCGTGACGGTGCCGAAATCGGTAAATACGCCAACGTATGCACACCACCAGAGGTCTCTAAGGTGTTCATAAGGTACATAGACCTCTTCGTCGACGTGGTCAAGTCCCATGGGGAAGTGAAGATAGTGGATAGGGAGCAGCTTGAAGAGGCAATACACAAAGGCTATATTACTCAAACGATGTACAAAAAGGCTGTGGACACCGCTGATAAACTGAGCAGAGAGCTCAAATCCGAAAAAGAGTGAGCTAGCCCCAGGGTGAAAAAGCGCCCCCGAAGGGTTTATAACCTAAAACACGAATATTTTGTGAGCCCAGTTGTTTGTGCGTTCAAGCGCAATTCTTGGATTAGAACCCATGGAAGCCTTTGAGTTCTACCTGTGGGTTTTCGAAAAGAACAGGGGTCAGCCCAACTGGTCTAATTTTCAGGTTGTAAGCAAACTGGGAAACAGGATGCATTTTAAGGCTGAATACAGCCTTCTCGGAAGGCCCGTAAGCCTTGAAGGCGTGGCCGTGTTAAACCCAGAGCGCGTTATAGAGTTCTCGATCAACTCTATAAGTGAACCAATGTTCAAAGCAGACCCAGCACTCGTAAGGTACGTCTTCCGACCCGTGCGGCAGGGAACCCTGGTCACCAAGACGTGGCATTTTATGTTCCAATCTAAACTACATCCACTCTACGAGTGGCTAGTCGCCCTCCAGATCAAACGCAACCTTTCACAGAGCTTCAAAGCCGACATCAGAAACCTAGAGCTATGGGGTGTAGAGGTAACTGAAAAGAGGGCTCTACCCATCTCTGCTTAAAGCTTGCCGACCAGCCTTAAACCTGAATAATCCTAGAACGACGTTTTCGGCTGCGTTATACACCGCTTTGGCCTGTGTGGTGAGCTCCTTCTTCACGTCGCGTGCAACACTGAGCGAGGCGGTAACTCCGATTAGCACCCTAAACGCTATCCCCTCCATGTCCCTAGAAGATGGAAACTTGATCCTGACATCGAACACTCGTTTAAAAGATTCTTTATCATACGAGATAAATGATTCAAGCTTTACGTATTTTCGCTGATCGAGCCTATCATTCAGAGACCTAGCGAGCTGCTGGGCTAGGTTAACTATATCCAACTCATCCGCTGAATCGCTGGTGCGAGTGTTCACACAGTGTATATGCGCTGGGCGGGATAAGCACCCCATCGAAAGTGTTGCACTATATGCGGCCACATTTAACAAAGACGTAGGTTGGTATCCACTGCGAGCCGAATGTATTACCAATGATTGTTAACTCTGGGCTTCGTTCTCTTGTCGGGGGTTGTCGGCTTGGTTTATGTACTCTGTGAGCTTTCTCTGCTTCTCTATGCGGATTGTGGCTTCCTCTTCGATTTGACGCATAAATGAGAGCATCCATCTGAACATCAACACTTGGCCAACGTAACCCACTAAACCGAACACCGCTGCGTGCAGCCAGCTGAAACCGTATACGTCTATTAGGACATTGTAGACAACCCACCCCACTAGGGCGTTCACAGCGGTTATGAACACTTCCTGCCTGAATGCTAGTGTGAGGAGTCTGCCCACGATGCCCCGCTGCTTTTTTGAAGACATAGCTATAGAGTGCCCCGCTTATACTATCAACGGAAAATAGATAAGCATTACCGGCGAGTCGCTCGGCAACCTTAAGTTTCACCGGGAATCAAAGTACGTGTGAACGTGGAGAACAAGGATTCAAACAAACCCGGAGGCAGCATCAAATTCCAGTACGGTCTCCTCATAATTGAGAGCAAACGTGCGGCTAAAATCATAAGGCGCCTCTCCAAGAACCGGTCAACCAAGTTCCTCGGTTACCTAGGTGTACCAGTGTTCGTGGCCCTCCTACTCTTCGCATTCTACCTCCTGCTCAGCACGCTTGCCGCGAACCTTTTCAGTCAGGCTGTCAGGCAAGCTGAGGGGAGCCTCCCCATCCAAAGCTACCTTTTGATACCGGGGGTAAACCCCTTTGTACCTCTAGTTTACGGTTTAATCGGGCTTGTTGTGGCTGTGAGTGTGCACGAGGTGAGCCACGGCATCATGGCGTGGAGGGAGAACATAAGCGTTGAGGGTGCGGGTATGATACTCTTCCTGTTTATACCGCTTGGCGCATTCGTGAGACCCTCTGAGAGCGAGATCGCGGCGAGCGGTTTCTCCCAGAAGATGGAGGTCTTCACCGCTGGTGTGTCCTCAAACGTCATACTCGCAGTAATAACCCTAGCGCTACTCGTATTGGTGATTATGCCCACAGTTCACACCACACAGTTGGCGACCAGCGGTGTGGCGGTTTTCTCAGTTGAAGCCAACTCCCCAGCCCAACACGCGGGTATAAGACCCGGGGATGTTATAAGGGAGATTCAGGGATACCTGACACCCAACACCACTGTTCTATCAAAACTCGAAGCAACCGTTCTAAGACCAGGTGAGAACGTCTCGGTGGTGCTCGCGGATGGGAGAACAGTGTACGCTGTACTCGCGGCCAACCCCATCAACACATCCATTGCCCTACTCGGATTCATACCCTTCCAGCCCCAAACCACACTCAACGAGTGGAGGCACCCATCAAACCCACTCGTATACTTCGTACCAGCGACAATCGAGCCCACACCGTTGAACCCAAGCACCCAGACACTCTACACCTCAAGTATTCCGGGATGGGTCGGCCTCTCCAACACCCTATTCTGGCTTTGGTGGATAAACATAAACCTCGCAGTGTTCAACGCACTGCCAGCTACACCACTCGACGGCGGCCAAGTGATAAGGGAGGTGTTCCTGAAGATTTATAAGTCCAAGCAGAAGGCTGAGAGCGCAACACAACTCTTATCAGCTATAGTGTTTGGGTTAATAATCGTACTAATAATACTGCCACGTGCGCTCTAATCAGCCCGGCGGCCAAGTGAAGCTCCTACCACCCAAGATGTGGGCGTGCATATGAGGCACACTCTGCTGAGCCTCTATACCAGTGTTGACAACAAGCCTGAAACCCCTCCTCAAACCTTCTTGCTCAGCCACACGCTTAACCACATCGAAAAACTCCCCAGCCGGGAAGTCCTCACTAACACTCAAAACCGATTCCACGTGCCTTTTAGGTATAACCAAGAGGTGCACTGGTGCCACAGGGTTAATATCCTTTATAACCACGAAGTTATCCGACTCATGAACGCGTGCACTAGGAAGCCTACCAGATATTATAGAGCAGAAAACACACTCAGCGTCCACTATGCTCCCCAGCCACTATTACTAGTAGGGGAACAAAAGCCTATTCCACTAACCTCATCGTCCCCAAACTGAGTGGTGGGAGCCATCTGAGAGCTGTTCACGTTTGGTGTTGCTTTGTTGAGCTGACCTCGTCAAGGGGGAGTTGCCTTGTCTCTGGGGCCAACACGTAGGATAACGCGAACGCTAATGCTATGAATACTACGAAGAAGAGTGTCCCATACGTTAAGCCTCGCTGGGATATTATTGGGAAGAGGAGCACACCGAGCACGGCTCCGATCCTGCTCACAGTGGTTGCCAATCCCTGAGCGAACCCTCTTATCTCTGTTGGGAAGAGCTCCGAGGAGTACGCGAAGCTGAGCAGTCCTCCCGGCCACTGCTCGAATGAAGCGTAAACTATAAAGAGTGGTAGAAGGGTTAGCGGGTTACGCTCAATCAGACCCGGGAGTAGAAGGAGCACGGCCGCCATCACAGCGAACCCTATGAGTGTTGGCTTTCTACGCCCAACCCTGTCAACAATGGCTATCAGGGCGAGATAGGCTAGGATGGGGAAGGGTGCTGATATTATTCCGAACAGGGCGATGCGGCTCAAGCTGTTTATACCATACTCCCTGTAAAGGGTTGAAGTATAGAAGCCTAGACCGTATGACCCTATGTCAAATGCGAACCAGGCCACGAGCACAAAGAGTGTCGCCTTCCAGTAGCGGCCGAAGAGGTCCCTCGCGGAGCGTTTAACCGTCCCCGCGCCCTGAGTTATACGCACGTTTAGGCTCTCAGCTATCCTATTCGCCCTATCCATCTTGTTGTTTTTAACCAACCATCTCAGCGACTCTGGCATCAGTCCACGCGCAGCAACAACGGGAACTGCTATCACCGCACCCACTATGAATGATACACGCCAGGCTAGGTCCTCGCCGAGGCCGAGTGTCGCGAAGTTGACCACGCCGGCGAGCAGGGTTCCAAGCCAATAGAACATTATCCCATACATGAGCAGGGCCCCCCGCCGCCTTGCTGGCGCGAACTCTGATATTATGGTTGAGCTTATAGGGTAGTCAGCGCCGATTCCCACACCCATGAGTGTGCGGAAGACTATGACTTGGTATACGTTTTGCGCTAAGCCTGAGAGTGTTGTGAATACGATAAAGAAGAGTAGGTCGACTAGGAACATTGTCTTCCTACCCAATCTGTCGGCCAACCACCCGAAACTCACACCGCCGATAGCCATACCTATGAGGGCGCTTGTGAGTAGTAGGCCGTATAGTAAGGGGTTGGATTTAAGTGAGAAATGGAATACGTTGGAGATTATGAGCGCTTGGAAGGATATCACTGAGAGGTCGTAGCCGTCGATGAATGTACCCATGGCTGCGAGGCTGGATAAAACCAAGTGAAACCTGCGTAGTGGAGCCTCGTCAAGTGTAGGGTTAAGGGTCATCAAGGGTTTTTAGATTAAAGTCCAAGATAAGCCTGGCGGTTAAAGAGCGTTGGTGTCCGGATAATCGTTTCCCGCGCCTGAATACTACATTCGTCACCCCCTAATCAGGACACCATCTAAAGAGGGGTCTACCAAAGCTGGCGGTCGAAGAGCTTTGCTGACCAGCGGGTAGAGCTGGTGAAAAGAGTAAACCATAAGAAAACGTCAAGGGTTAGTTTGGGTATGCGTTACAGCTTAACGTTCGCGCTACCAGATACCCCCGGGCAGTTGCTGAGGGTGCTTGAGCCAATTGCGAAGATGGGTGGTAACATTGTGTCGATTATCCATGAAAGGGATAGGGTGGGCGATGTTTATGTGCCCGTGAGCGTGGTTGCGGAGTTTCCTGATACTCTTCTAATTAGTGTTGTGCTGGACGAGTTGAGGAAGATGGGCGCCGAGGTGCTCGAGGTCAAAGAGGTTTTCAGGAAGTCTAGCCTAACGGTTATGATCATAGGTGATGCGTCCATCAGCGAGTTTTTTGACTACTTGGATACGCTCAGCGTTAGCAGAATGGAGGTTTCGGGCTCCTCATCCAAGCAGAGGTGTGTCAAGGTCGACCTTGAAGCATCAGAAAGGGAAGTGGGAAACCTCTTGAAAAGGCTTGAGGAGATGTGTGACAACCACGGGTTCACACTGCTGAAACCCATCTTATAGTGTGGTGAATAGGTATGGATGTAGCCATAGTGGGATACGGCTTCCTTGGGAGAAACCTTCTTACAAGTGTGGTTGAAAAATGGAGTGCCATCAAAGCCGTAGACCCGTACTTCCGCTTAGTGGGGGTCTCTAATAGCACGGGTTACGCGTTTTCGCCCGAAGGGCTCCCGTTACATGGTGTCCTCGACTCCGGTGGACTCGAGCATTATTCGGGGTTCACACTCGGTGGGACCAGTCTAGAGTTATTAGACAAGTGCTCGCCCGACTTGGTCGTGGAGTTGACTCCCACAAACATAGTGGACGGTGAACCGGGTTTGACGCACATACAACACTCGCTTAGAATGGGTTCACACGTGGTGACGGCCAACAAGGGGCCACTGGCCCATGCTTACTGGGAGCTCAACGCGGAAGCCCAGAAGCATGGTGTAATGCTTCTCTATGAGGCGACAGTGGCGGGAGCGGTTCCGCTGTTTTCCCTTGTCCGCGAATGCCTACAGGCTGACAGAATAACAAGAATGCTTGGAATACTCAACGGCACAACAAACTATATCCTCACGAGAATGCACTTCGAAGAGATAGGGTTTGAAGCAGCCCTCAAAGAGGCCAAGGAGCGGGGTCTAACCGAACGTGACCCATCAATAGACATAGGGGGCCACGACGCAGCGTGTAAGGCGGTCATACTGGCAAACGCCATCATGGGGAAACGCGTAAAACTCAGGGACGTGAAAACACGGGGCATCGAAACCATAACCGCTGAGGCAATAAGGCTAGCGAAGAGGTCGGGGTACACCATAAAGCTAGTTGCAACAGTGGCTGACACCGTTGAGGTAGCACCTAGACTGGTGCCCGTCAACCACCCCCTATGCGTACACGGCACACTCAACTCGGTTTACCTCGAATCAGACCTAGCGGGAGAGTTAACACTTGTTGGCCACGGCGCAGGCAAACAAACCGTATCAGCAATCATGAACGACATCATAACAGTCCTAAAGCGCACATCACACTAGAACACTTCACCCATCCATATGTAAACCCACTACTAACAACTTGTTTCCACCGCCAAACCTATGATAACAATTCTATGTGTCGCTTTGGACTGCAGCTAAACAGCTGAGGAGGGTTTTAGCCGTCTCAACGAATCTCCCAAGCGTCGCCTGATTCGCGGACACATGAATCCTACCTTGACCCAGAGCCTTGGTGGGGTTGATTCTACCTTGAATAAGGTCTAACCACGCCTGCCTAGGACCCCAAAGCCTATACGGCGAATTTACAGAACCTGCATCTACGTAGTATTTGTGCCGACGACACACCCCATCAGCTACTTCTACAAGGAAACCAGGAGAACGTTTCGACCCATCCTCTTCAACTATAAAGAGTATAACCCATACCCAACCCTTTGTGCTCCTTGAGAACTCTGGGTCACTATTCAAAGCTTCAACATAGTTATCCAGCCACTCCGGACTAGGGAAAACAGCCATTTACCACCTATAGCCACCACGTTTAAAATAAGCCTTGCATAGTCTTTGAACACTATACCCTAAATGGCTGGCCACCAGTCTAAAGAACCTAGTTTTAGATTGATATATTTTCTCTCTAACATAAAAGTACGGGTTTCGGATTTTTACTGCCTTTTAGGATTTCCCCGTATTTTTATGAGCGAACTACCCCGCCCTCGCCTACGGACGCGGCTTACCGTTTCATCGGTATGCTTGCCTTCACATGTGGGATGACTGGAATGTATTCCAGCATCCTACTCGTAGAGGTATGATCATCTCTGCGTGCTTTACATGAGCACCACACTCATAGTCCTTTCTCCCATGATTACCAAGGCTGAGGCTACATCCCTGTCACTCAGGAACCACACGGGAGGCAGGCGAACTCCCTTTCCAATGGCTTCAACCAACCCTAGCTTTACACTGAGGACGTACACCCTTAGTCTTAATGAACTCACCCACCTCGATTTGAAAAACGATGTGACCGTAGTTAGCACTCACACAATGGACGATGCTATTAAGGATATTTCCTACACATTCCTTTCGTATTGGAATTCCCTTCTAATCTTATACACGGGCTTCTGCTTCCTCTTAAAGCCAAGCTTTGACAGTGAGAGCCAGCGGTGAATCCTCCCCAGACGTTTAGATATAGGGACGGAATATGTTGCTTTAACCCATCAAACCCGTTTTCAATATTTTAAGCTGTGCTACACGAGAGCTTATCATACTATCAAAGGACTTTTAGGATTATCTTCGGTTGACCTTCCCGCAAAACCTTAAAATAGGGTTGTGAGGAAGGTTTCACGGTGTTTTTTTGAGGCCTGTAAAGGTTTTTTTGAACTACTTAGCGCGCTACTGGTATGTTTTAGTGGGCATTATAGTCGGCGCCTATATATCCACGAAGCTCAGACTCTACGTGGCCGTGCTCCTCGGCGACGCTGTGAATACGGCTGTAGGTGGTGGAAAGGAGAGCCTACTACTCAACTTCGCCCTAATGATAATAGGGGTCACGGCTGTGTCGGCTGTTTTCCAGTTCGTGGTGAGCTATGGTGGCCAATGGATAGCTCAGAGGGTTGCCTACGACTTGAGAAGGGATCTCTTTTCTTCGGTTGAATCGAAAAGCTTCAGGTTTCACGAATCTGTTTCGAGCGGCGACCTCACAAGTAGGTCCACCATGGATGTTGAAGCTGTGAGGAGGGTTCTTGGTATCGGTCTACCACAGCTGCTAACCACGAGCTTCCTACTGGTTTTAGCTGTCTACACGCTTTACACGATCAACATGAAATTCGTGCTAATATTTCTAGCAACTGTACCCGTGCTCTTAACACTAACTGTCATCCTAGCAGTAAAGCAGGAGCCATTATGGGATAAGATAAGGTTAAAGTATGGTGCGATGACCTCTTGGCTCCAGCAGAATATTCTGGGTTATAGAGTTGTGAGGGCTTACAACGCGGAGGAACGGCAAACCCAAGTATTCAGGTCGCTCACACAGGATTACCTCGAAAACTACGTTGAGGTTTCACGTATACGTTCAATAATAAGCCCACTTCTGAGCCTCGTGGTGAGCCTAGCCACCGCTTCACTCCTCGTGTATGGGGGCTTCGGCTACACCGCTGGGGGGATAACCATAGGCTCGCTTGAATCCGCGATATACGTGTACACACTTATACTCTCACCCATAAGGTTCTACGGCCAACTCGTCGTGCTCTTCGAGAACGCTATGGCTGGGATGAGGAGACTAATTGAAGTGATGTACGCCCAAGATGAATCAAACGAGAATACCCAGGGTATAGATGCGGATAACATAAAGGGCGAGGTTGTGTTCGAGGATGTTTGGCTAAGTCAGCGCGGAAAACAGATACTGAGGGGTGTTAGCCTCAGGGTGGCGCCAGAGGAGGTTGTGGGTATAGTCGGCGAATCGGGCTCGGGTAAGTCAAGCCTCGTGCAGCTCGTGCCACGTTTCTATGACCCAGACAGGGGGAGGGTGCTCATCGACGGTGTGGACGTCAAAAGCTATAACACCAAGTCTCTTCGGAGAAGGATTGGATACGTGTCTCAAGACATTGTTTTATTCAGTGGCACAATATATGACAACATAGCTCTTGGAGCATTCGACCCCAAACCTGAGGAGGTCAGGGAGGCGGCTAGGATCGCTAGGCTTGATGAGTTCATAGAGAGTCTCCCTGAAGGATACTCCACGATGGTGGGTGAGAGAGGGATAACACTATCAGTGGGCCAGAGGCAGCGTGTAGCCATAGCGAGAGCAATACTCTCCAAGCCGAAGATTCTTATACTGGATGACCCCACATCCAACCTAGACGCGGAGACGGAGATGGCCATTAAGGATGCCCTCAGGCTACGCTTTAAAGGGTGCACGGTGCTACTTGTGACCCATAGGCTATCGATGCTCAACCTGACAAGTAGAGTGGTTGTGCTTAAGGAGGGCAAGATAGTTGAGGATGGGGATGTACGCACACTTATGCAGTCAAACGGGGAATTCTCCCGGCTTTTCGGCGCTAAGCAACGGGTTGCTGGGTAGGTGGGCCAGATGGGTTGGATGGGGCCATACGTTGAGCGGGAAGGAGAAAAACAGTATATGGGTGACCTCGCCAAGGCGAAAAGACTCTTACAACACCTCTTCAAGTATAAGAGGGATGTTGTCTTCGTCGCGATAACCATATTTGTGAGCACAGCCGTGGGGATGACTTCCCCCTACGTTTTGGGGCTCGCTGTGAACAGCATACTGGCGAGGAACATGCACGGTGTTTACCTTTTCGCAGGGTTATACGCGGCGCTCTACCTACTCAACTACGCATTCGAGGGTAGGAGGACCTATCTTATGCCCGTCCTCGCGCAGAGGGTGATAAAGGATTTGAGGGACATGTGTTTTGAGAGCCTCCAAAGGGTTAATGCCTCCTACTACACTAGGAGGCCGAGTGGGAGAATAATCAGCAACGTTACAAACGACGCGGAGGCCTTAAGCGACTTCCTAACATTCCAGCTACCACAGGTGCTCGCGGGTCTCACCGCGATTGTAGGCTCTATTGGGCTCATGGTCTACCTCGACCCCAGTCTAACCCTAGTATCACTCAGCATCATACCGGTGCTAGCCGTGTTCTCAGCGTTGATGCAGAAGAGGGTACGTGAAAGGTTCTTTGAGACTCGTAGAAAGATTGCTGCTGTTACATCAAACTTCCAGGAGGTGGTTGGTGGGATAAAGGTTGTTAAGAGCTTCGCGCGGGAAGAGGAAGAGGCGAGGAGGTTTGACAGGGTTAATACCGAGAACCTAGTAGCCAACCTGCGGGCCTCCAAGCTTTCGGCCTTCTATAACAGCATGGTGCAGATAATCGAGGCCATCGGGATAGCCATAGTGCTGTTCTTCGGTGCAAGACAGGTTCTCAGCTCAGCCATAACTGTGGGTATACTCGTTTCATTCGTACTCTACGTTCAGAACTTCTTTAACCCCGTGCTTCAACTATCCCTATTCTATAATTCCTACCAGTCCGCGATGACGGGTCTAGACAGGGTTTACAGGCTTATAGATGAAGGGGGGAAGGTGGCTCCCAAGCCGAACCTATTAAGGGTTCGTCGACTGGAGGGGCAAGTTGAATTCGTGGATGTGAGATTCAGGTATGATGGGAGGGAGGTACTCCACGGTGTATCATTCATCATGCCGACGGGTTCAAAGGTGGCGCTGATAGGCCCCACCGGTGCGGGTAAAACAACCATAGTGAGCCTCCTACTAAAGTACTATGAGCCTTCGGGGGGACGAATACTTGTGGATGGCATCGACCTCACCCAAATTGACACGGAGAGCTTCAGGCAGCATGTGGCGGTGGTCTTCCAAGAGAACACCCTCTTTGAGGGTAGCGTGATGGAAAACATACGCTTTGGCAACCCAGCACTCACAGAGGAACAAGTAAAACGCTTAATGGTTGAGTACGGTTTGGATGCGATGCTATCAAGGCTGCCGCAGGGATACTTCACCATACTCTCGGAGCGGGGCTCAAACATATCTGAGGGCCAAAAACAGCTCATCGGCCTGGCGAGGGCTATAGTGAAGCAGCCATCGATACTCATCCTAGATGAGGCTACATCACAGCTCGACCCACCAGCTGAGAGAGCAATACAGGACACGGTAACGAAGCTCATGCAGAACAGAAGCGTGCTCATAGTGGCGCACAGGCTGACAACAATCATGATGTGTGATAGTGTAGTCTACGTTGAGGATGGCAGGGTTGTGACCCAAGGTCCACCCGCCAAGGTGCTCCAGGAGAATCCCAGACTTATGGGTATGTATAGGTATCAGACAACATTTGGAGACAGGGTTTAGATTAAACCTCTCCGTGTGAGCCTCCTCACGTTTAGCCCCTTTGAAGTCATGTAGTTTCTCACGAAGAAATCCTTGAGGCGCTGGGGGTCTCCTACGTAGGTGACAGTCGACCTCCCATTAACCCTCGCCATATTATCAGCTATAGCACGTAACTCTGGTTTCTGGTCGAGTAGTATTATGTTGAGGTTCACATCCTCCATGGCCGCCCTACGCGCCGCCCTATACGCATTCTCCTCGGGGTTGAGCTCAGCGTTACACGAACTGGTCGGCTCCCCATCTGTTATGAGGAAGATGTTCCGGTTACCCTCGCATCTTCTGAGAAGGTCCACTGCGAAATCAATCGCTGAGCCTATGTCCGTGTTACCCTGAGGTCTAAGCCTAAGTATCTCCCCCTCCCTGACTAGGACAGGCTCATCGTCGTACGCCACAACGAAAAGCTCGTCATCCCTGAAATAGTCTTCTAGAAGCTTCTTAAAGGCAAGGGACGCCATGATGGCCCCCCTAAACTTTGGACCATACATGGAGTTCGAGGAGTCAATGAGGATCACGTTGGAGGCTGAGTAGCGGCTTGACGGCACCCTCACCTTTATATCGTTAGGGTCGAAAATATTGGCTGAACGCCGCAGACTCGCGTTGAGCAGTGTTTCGTACACATCCACTAGGTCGTAGTGGTGGAGGAATTCATCGTACTCCATGATGGTGTCGGAGGGGTTGACCCCGAAACCTCTCTGCTCTTCCCCATAGTCGATGCAGGGTAACACCATGTTCTCGAGCACTTCATTCAAAACCTTCTTCGCGATGACCCTCTCACCAGCAGCTGTGAAGTCAAACCACCCAAGCGTGTAGCCTCCCCTTTGACTATCCCAGAAGTTCCTAAGCTCCAAGTAACCCTCTTTCTCCAAGCCCTTCGCGATCTCTGATGGGAACATCTGTGTGAGCTTATTCAGTGATAGGCTCTTTGGGTCGAGTTTGCCCTGCTTTATCGCTTCAAGCAACTCCTGCCACGCATTCCTCCTTATGAAGTCACGCTTCATCTTCTCTTCAAGCCAGTCACGGTACATCCAGTTCTGCTTATTCACAGAAAGCTTCTGCTCAACATCATCCCTAATCTCCTCCCACTTAGCCATCTGCTCCTCAATCAACCTATCCAAGTCGTCGTCGCTCAGATTCTGCGCCGAATCCTCCATCCCCTCAGGGTTAAACATCGAGTAGAGCAGGTCCTCTAACACATCCTGACCAAAGTATGAACTAAATCCATCCGTCTCCTGAGACTCAAACCTACACGGCGGCTTCTCCATGGTCACCAGCCTCCCTCACAACATACGAGTGATCCATCTTCGCCACTATATCGGAGCAAAGCGAGAGAGAGTTGAGCACAACCTCCAAGGCTGAGAGCTTGGTCTCGGAGTCATGCGCACCCATCTTCTTCAGCACCGTGGACACAAGTGGAAGCTTAGATGTCCGAGTGACAAGCTCCTCTGAGAGGCTTATCCGCCAGCCCCCCTGAACCCTGTCGCCCAGTGATTTGAGCTCCCTCACAAACACCTCAAAGTTATCCTGTGGAAGATACTCATCGTACACGTGTTTACACTCAGCCTTCATCGCCTCGTTAACCAAGTAGTTTATAAAGTCATTCTTGGTTGTGCGCGAGCCGAACTCGAATTCAACCCTCCCATTCAACGCCAGCTTAATCATCTCGTAGTTCTCACCGTAATCCATTAGCCTCGGGACAGACGCCCCCCTACGCTCAACCCTCGAGTACACGTGGTCGAAGACCTTGATGGTAGCCCTACAGGAAAGCTCAGCGGCTAACTGAACCTTCCCCTTAGAGTTCGACCTGCCGCTCCTAACGATTTGGGCGAGTATACGCTGGTGCCAAACCGGTATGGGCGGCCTCTTACCGAACCTGCGGGTATAATACATGTTGCGCATGGCTATCTCGATTTCCTCCTCAACCGTCTCAGGCGGCCCCACCTCTATTACCTCCATCCTGTCGAGTAGGGGCTCCTTTATAGCCGAAGTACCACGATAGTTCGACGGGTTGGTTGAGGCTATCTCTATAGAGTCAACATGCATGGGGATAATATCACCCTCACTCGTGGTGACCTGACGCTCCTCGAAGAGCTCGTGGAGCATTGTCTGTAGAGATGAAGGTATCGCGCCAAGCTCATCGAAGTAGCCCACACCACGATTCGCCTTAAGAGCCCTCCCAGGGATAAAAACCTCTGGGTGGTCAATGTCGAACCCCTCCCTGAGCTTCTGTATGGAAACCCCCCCAATAAGCTGACGCGTGGTGAGCATGGGGTCACCCGGAATCCTCACCCAGATTCGTGGAACCCAGCTGAGCTCCACGCGCTCCAAGTGGGTCACCTTCCACTTACACGAGAAACAAGCGGGGTGAACCGGGTCATCGTGAATACGGCAATCCTTAACCGCTAAAAGCTTAGGTGGCAAAAGCTTGGCAACAGCTTTCGAAAAAGTCGTCTTGCCGAAGCCGCGGTCACCCTTAAACAGTATGGGTGAACCACTGTACAACGCATTCTTGACAAGCTCCTTCTCAAGAGGCTTACCCACAATCTCGGGGAAAACGTCTAAACCATTCTTCTCAGCCTCGGTAATAGCCCGCCTCGCATAGTCAACCGTGGTCAGCGTATGATAGAAGCTCAACTCATCCGACCAAATATCAACCTCTTCGCCCCCAATATAGAAGCGTGGCGCGGAGCCCTGGGTCAGCCTAACATCCCTGTACACTATATCCTCAATCTCAGAAATGGAGACATCAGTCAACTACACGATCACCAGCCGCAGCCACTCCCAGCCAGCAGGCACCCAAGCCTGAAGTGGGTACCAAAAAACATCCCGAAACACATGTTAAAGATAACGTCGTATGCAGATATTACTTTTTCGCATTAACACCAAAAACACCACAGCTAGATTTACACCTAGAAACCCGAAGAACCACTCTAGTAGACACCATAGGCTAAAAGTAACGTGCGCCAAGACCATGATGGATGAAGGGAACACTAAGAGGGGCTACACCGTTAGGCTTGGACTCCTGAGAGGCCCTTCAGGGTTTTAAAGAGTGTGTCCAGTATTCGCTTACTCATCCCCCACACGACCCAGTCATCAACTAGGTAGGCTTCGAGAACCCTCCCATTCACTGTGAACGAGCTCTTCTCAAACTTGTCGAGCGGAAACCAGCGTGCATCGGCAACCTCGTCCCGGTTGGGCTCCGGCTGAAACTTCACCGTAGATGAGAAAACGAAGGGTTTAACCTTTAACTCCTTCTGGTTTGAAGGTGAGACCACATCCAAGTCGAAAAGGAACCTGAGAAGCGACGATGGGACACCCACCTCCTCTTCGAACTCCCTAAGAGCGCAGCCTAGGGGCGTCTCCCCCTGCTTAAGCCTACCGCCCGGGAAGGCTACCTGGCCAGACCAGGGGTCATCCTCACGCTCAGCGCGCCTAATGAGAAGCACCTCTTTCTGGGCTGAAATCACCACGGCCACGGCGGCGTTTAACTGGTCAATCAACCAACCCAACCAAAACAGAAACAAGCGCATCAGTTTAAGGTTTGCGTAGCCACCACGTGGAGACAGTACAAAACCCTATGCCACACAGGATCCGTGATAAGATAGCGCACCCTAAGACGTAACACACACCTGACACGAGGGTAAACCAACTTAGAGGCTATCAGCCAATATACAAAGGGAGGTTGTCTCCCCATTTGTAAGACTCACACCGGAACCGTAAACCAAGCTATTATTAACCGATTCATACCCAGTCCAGACACCCCCGAGGGTGCCTGCAGAGTCGATATGATTGACACGGCCTTCTTAACCACTCCAAGGTAGCTTCCAGCAAAGGAACACGTCTGTCTATGCATCTCCAGAGCCCTCCACGCCACTAAGTAGTCAGCGAGCTTGTACGTCTGGTAGACTCCACTGTAGGCCTCATCTGCGAAGCCCACACCACTCCACATCTTCGTTAGACGACCAAACACCACCTCAGCCTGAGTGTATTCGCCGAGGTGGAGGTAGAGGAGAACCCTGTAGGCGAGCTGGTCCGCGTAGGCCGAGTAGTTAAAAGCTGGATTCACTGAGAAAACAGTGGCTCTGACAGTGTACCCATCAATGTAACCCAATGTGACATCGACCCCACTCATTGGCTGAGTGGTGTTAGGGTAGCTACCAACCACCTCGAACACGGGATTCCAATACTTGAATAACCCACCGTAAACGAGTGATGCACTGTATATCCTCCGAGCCAGGCTAATAGCCTCCGGGTTACCCGTTACATTATAGATTTTAAGCAGTGCATAATAGTCGAGAGCTTGGTCGTCCGCTAAGTATATGGTGTGCGAACCAGGATACACCACCTCCAAACCAGTGGGCGTCGCCAAGGAGGAGTAATACAGCAGAGCCGCCGTATAATTAAACGTGAAATGAGTGTATGTGTTAAGGGTGATTCGACTAAGACAGCCACCAACCAAATCATACTCTGAGATACGCACACCCAAAACCACCACTAGTGCAACGAGTAGGGCGACCACGATGAATATCCTAGTACGCTTCCCTAGCTTGAAGATTGTGGCCGTAGCTATCACGCCCCCCTCCAAACCAAGGTGGCGCTCAATATGTTGTAACTAAGCATCGCATCCTGAATAATAAGTATATTCATCGTGGGACACGTTGAGGCTGGAAAAGGGAACACGTAGTGTTACTCTATTTGCCTCACCAAGTGAATTTACCCGTGGTCTTCCAGACGACCGCGTACACGATCAGGCTGACAACCATTGAGGAGATTAAAGCCGTCCCCGTGTAGCCTAAGCCGCTATTTGAGGCTAGGGGATATATGGGACTGTTCTTGGGGGTTTGGGGCACAAAGAGATATACGCTGGATAAGAATGCTGTCGCCGAAGCAAGCAGCGATGTTAAAACTCTCTCTAAGAAGAGCCTCCGCGCACTCCTCTTAATCGCGGAAAACAACCCCTTCTTCGGACCAACACCCACTGGGAAAAGTAGGAGCGCATACCTACTGATACTATACACACGCGGGGGTCTCCCCCTCCCACCATCACTCGACTCACTCCCACAAACGAGGCCTATCTTCTCCAAGCGGTCAAGCCTCTGGTTAACATCCTGCACCGTGAGTCCAAGCTGACTGGCTATTTCACCACAACTCTTGGGCTCCGAGGAGAGAGCCTTGAGGATGAGGCGGGAACTAGTGTTCGCGAGCTCCCTGCAAACATCCTCTAGTAACTGGTCGTCGCCGTCCACAACGACCATAAAATCCTCCACCCTATACTCTATATCCCTCTTCACCTAAACCACCACCCCCATCATAATTCAAATATGTGTACCCTCACCTCATCATCTGGTTTCCGAACGCTTAAATCTTTTCAAAGCCCTAATCCCAGCGTAGGCGACCAGAGGCAGCGTGAAAACGGAACCAGTCACCACACCCGCTAAAACATACGGCGCTAAAAGGCCCCACTCAAAACTGGCATCACGGTTTGGACAAAGAGTTGCCTGAGAACAAAGCAAGCCGGGTTTGAACCAGTAGACAACCCCAATGAGGCTAAAAACAGACACTGAAAAAAGTAAGATGACCAAGACAATTCCTACCCACTTATGCAAGCCACTCACCCACACGTGGTATACGAGATAAGGTACTGGTATCCCTTAACTCCACCCATAGTTGACAGTGAGTAGCCCCAATCGAAGAGAGGGTTGGAGTTACACGTAGCCTGAGAGCTAAAGTAATAACCTTCTTCATACGATTCCGTGACATTATAGGAACCATTGGAGTTAAACATGAACGCGTGATACCAGTATTGGTTTGTAAAGGTTGGGACAGCGCTAAACGAAGTGATCTCGAAAATAAGAGGATTATAATACGGGTTAAACGAATATCCAGATATGGTGAACGTATGAATTTGCGTCGTGTTAATATTGTAAAAAACGAAGTACCAGCTTCCTGAATATTCATAAACTTCGTATTCAACGGAGTCGCCACTAATAGCCGAAAAATCCGATTGAGACGGAACAGTGGGTGGTCCACCAGAAGTACCGCACCCATTAGTGTAATAAAGCTCGTAGACAGGCAGGGGGCTTAATCCGTCTGCCGGAACAACCCATCCAGCCTGCGGTAAATACGCGGTTTCAAAACAGGGGATGGAAGGGTTGGCCCCCTCATAATTGGTCACACCAGTCCACGCGGCCACCTGATTATCACTCGCATTTTTTATAAAAGGATAGTTTAAATCTGTTATTACCTCGGTTATCGTAGGCCTACTTTGGGCCGCATAGTACTGGTTCCCCGTCCAAGAGTTGCCTCCCACGGATAACGGGGATACCCCTGACTGATTGCTTTTGCTACACCCATCTCCCAGGTAGGCCTCTAGGGGTGCGAGTCCTACATGTGTGTATTGGGGGGGTTGAGACAAGTTAAGGAGATTGAACTGCACCACATTACTACTACAGTTAGAGTAGTAGGCGAACTGCAAATAGACTCCGAGCGTGTCGTTGGTTATCCCTGCGGAAGCTGTGAGCGACTGGGAACCGTATAGTTCGAGGTCGCTTTGGAACACGGGTTGCTGGATGAGTAGCTGGAGGTTTGACTGTACCTCATTTATCGTGGTGTTGGAGTAGGCACCCATCAGTTTGAGCTCAACACCCACCTGTGCAACAAGGTTTGAGACCATGTTTTGATTCACACTTGAACCATCGGCCCCAACATATGCTGTTGGTAAGCTGGCAACCACGGTGAGGGCCGTCAGCACGGCGACCCAAAGCCAAACCATATTACTCATGGACTATGTATTCTAAGCTTGAAAGATAAACTTTTTAAAATACGCGTTTTAAAATATTTTAGGCTAACCCTGCTGGATTTCACCCGTCTCTTTTCACAGGTTATACGAATGAGCGTTGGCTGGGGCTTATTGCTTGGTCGCTGCTCTGTGGGTGTGGTTTCGGCCTGTTTGGGGGTTCAGATCTGCTTTGCAAGGGCTAAAATCTCGGCTGTGGATATTTGGGTTGTGGGTGTGGGAAGCTGAGTTCTTGGGTTGGTGAGCCCGCGGGGGGGAGGGGTGGCATGGGTGGTGGTAGGGGTGTGGAGGACCTTGCGGCTAGGTACCCCTATAGTCATTGGGGTTCGAAGCTGATAGCTGAGCTCGGCGTGGAGGATTTGGATGGCTACACGCTTGATGAGGGAATGTTGAAGCGGGTGTTGGAGAGGTTTTCAAGTGATAACCCGGACCCCGAGCGGGTTGAGTTCTCCGTTGACTATCTTAACCCTTCGAATGAGGTTGTCGCCTACCTTGTGGGTATGGGTTTCCTAGTGTACTCTAGGCTCCCAGAGTACGCGAAGATGAGGCTGGGGTCACGCCTCTTTAACTGGTTGAGCGTCAGGACGGGTGAGCTACTCAAAACAGAGGAGCCGCGTATCGTATCCGAGCTGTTATCAGTTGACTTCTCGCTTCCAAACGTTATTTGGGAGGATGGTAAAATCGTTGTGGGGCTAACTGACTTCCTTCGGATGTCCCATATGTGGGAGAGCCGCCTCAGGCTCGTCGAGTTACCCATTCATAGGGGAAAACTCATACTGGATGGGAAGTCGGCCCCGCTCGTGGCGTCCCAGCTCTGCTTCAGCAGGCTTAACCAGATACTTGAGGAGAAGCTTAGGCTGAGTGGCCCCGGTGGTCCACGTACGAGGCCTAGCTGGGTTGACGCCTTGGAGGCGGAGGTCTCCAAGCTTGTGCCGAGGAGCTGGGAGGAGCTTGGTGGTGAGGGGGTTCTCCCCCGTGTAGCCGAAGAGTATCCTCCATGTATGAAGGAGATCATGGCTCAGATGGCGAAGGGTCTCGAGCCACCCCACTTCGCGCGCTTCGCGTTCGCGGCATTTATGAGGATGATCGGAGCACCCAAAGAGGAGACACTCAAAGCTTTCTCAACAACCTCCGACTACAAGGAGAACATAGCAAGCTACCACATAGCGCATATATACGGCGAAATAGGCTCACACACAGCCTACACCGCGCCAAGCTGCGACACACTGAAGACGGCGAGGCTCTGCCCGGTGGAGGGCTACTGTAACCCCAAAGCCAAACACCCAGTAACAGTCTACAAAATCAACCTTAGAAAAGATATTAACAGTAATAGGAGGGGTGCAACTCAGAGTAGAGAAACTCTCAACACGGACACGAAACCCTAAACCACTCGCTCACTAAGTAAATAACACGCACCCCACCCATGTAGCTTAGGTTGAGGGTGGGCGTTTGAGACCACACGTACCCCCAGCGAAGATACGTGGTGGCTATGAGGTTTAAAGCTTAAGGTTGGGTTGAAGGTGCCGGGGGCGGGATTTGAACCCGCGGGGACGAGATTATGAGCCTCGCTCCATGGCCAGGCTAGGAGACCCCGGCTACTCACAACATTTTCTGGGCGAATATATGTTTGTCGAGGCTTACTCCTCCCACCCGTATACTTACTCTTCACATGTGCTCCCAACACACCAATCCACGCGTTTGGGGGTGGGAGGCATTATCCACGGTGTTCTAACTATTGGGTGTGAGCTGGTAGTGGTGTGCGGTGTGGGTATGCTTAATTATGTGTGTTTGTTGTTGGTTATATGTGATTGTCTGTGAGTGACTCGCTAGATGAGGACCTGTGCGTGGCTGCGCTCGACGAAGCCTCAAGACTTGGGTGTGGGTACGCCGAGGTGAGGCTGCACTTTAACGCTTATACGGGCTACTCCCTGAGGAGCGGGGTTACGGAGCCCACGGTTCTTGTTGACTCTCGCGGTGTGGGTATACGCGTGATATGCGGTGGGAGCCTAGGCTTCGGTGCTACAAATGTCTTGAGTAGGCAGTCGGTGGTGGAGGCTGTGAATATGGCGGTGAAGATGGCTAAGGCTAGCGGTGATGGGGGTGAGAAATATGTTTTATCTGCGGAGGAGGCTGTGAGTGATAATTGGAGGGTGAATCAGGCGAAGAGTTTGTATGAGCTTCCCAGTGAAACCGTTGTTTCGCTCCTTAGGGATGTTGACTCGGCCTCCAGTCGTGAGGTTAAGGGCTTCAGTTTTCCAGTCCGCCTACTACGCATAGATTGCTCAACGGAGCAGAAGCTGTACATGAATTCGGAGGGCTCCAAGATATCCTCGGTTGTCCCCAGGGTGTCCTTCCACAGCGTGTTCGTTGGGTTGAGAGACGGTGAGAGGGTTACCGTCTCCGTTCCGCCCGGTTACTCTGGTCTTGGGGGTAGTGGGGGTTTCGAGCTAATCGAGAAGCTCAGGCTTGAGGAGTACGTTGCTTCNCGGCTTACCGAGATTGCTACCACACTATCATCCACCACGGCTCCACCCCGTGGGGAGAGGGTTGACGTTATCCTTGGACCCAACGTGGCATCCCTCACAAGCCACGAGTCAGTGGGCCACCCCTTTGAGGCGGACCGCGTACTCGGCAGGGAGGCCGCTCAGGCGGGTGAATCCTACCTCAAACCCGGGGAGTACAACATTAGACTCGGGGGCGCGGAGGCCTACGTGTCGGATGACCCAACCATCCCCAACTCCATGGGCTTCTACCTATACGATGATGAGGGGGTTAAGGCGAGAAGACGCAGGCTACTACAGGCGGGGTACGTCTCCGAACTGCTACACAACAGGGCCACAGCCACCAAGTTCGCTGGTAGGAGTAATGCCTCAGCTAGGGCCGTGAGGTATGGTGTTGAGCCACTCATAAGGATGGCCAACACCTATATTGAGCCGGGGGACTGGAGCTTCGAGGAGCTCTTAAAAGACACTAGGAGGGGGGTGTACATTAAGAGCTTCATGGAGTGGAACATCGACGACAAGAGGCTCAACCAGCGCTACGTGGGTTTGGAGGCTTTCCTAATAGAGAACGGTGAACTCAAGGCCTCCGTGAACAGGCCAATACTAGAGATAAGCACCCCTAAGTATTGGTCAAGCATAGATGCCCGCGCAAAGGACATGGAATTCTACTCTGGGATGTGCGGTAAAGGCGACCCCATGCAGGGCGCACCCGTCTACTTCGGCTCACCTCACATAAGGCTCAGAGACGTGGTTTTGGGTTAGGGGTGGGTGGCTTCGATGAGTTTTAATACAAACCTCGAGGAGGTCTCCCAAGGGGTTATCACCCAAGCCAAGAAGCTTGGGTGCAGCGATGTTTCAGTGGTGGTCACGCGGAACCACACGAGGCTAATCAGGTTTGCGAACAACCTTGTGACCCTTTCAAGCAGCGTTGTGGACACGTCGATACAGGTGTACGTGGCGCACCAGACTAGGAGGGCGGTGGGTGTCACCCACGACACGTCACCCCAGTCGCTTGAGAGGTTCGTCGCGAGGCTCGTGGACTCGGCGAGCCGGCTGGCTCCAAGCGATGATTACGTCCCGCTTCCAAGCGGTCCCTTCGAGTACCCTGAGGAGCAAAACTACGATAAGAGGCTGGAGGGTGAGGAGCTCGTTGAGCACGCGCATCAGGCGGTGGACGCAGCCCTTAAGGCGGGTGCCAAGCGTGTGGCGGGCTCCCTTCAGAGCCTCGTGAGGAGGGTTCACGTGTCCACGAGCGCGGGTGTGGCTGGCGATGACTCCTCTACAAAGATCCTGCTAAACGTGAGGGCGTTCACCGAGGATAACGCCTCGGGTCACGGCCTATCATGCGCCTCATTCCTCTCAGAATTCAACCCAGAGAAGGCTGGGAGGGCCGCTGGCGAATACGCCAAAATGGCCGAGTCACCCAGGCAACTTGAGGCGGGCGCATACGACGTGATATTCACACCCACAGTGGTGGCAAACATCCTACCACTCGCCGAGGCGGCATCAGCCTACCTCATCCAGTCTGGGCTATCATATTTCAGTGACCAGCTAAACCAGCAGGTGGGCGTGGAGACGCTAAACGTGTGGGACTACGGCATCTACAAGGGCGGCCTAGGGGGGCGCCGACTCGACGACGAGGGCGTGCCAACCCAGAAAACCGAGATCATAGCTAAAGGCGTGTTCAGAAACATGCTCCACAACTCCTCCACAGCCAAGAAATTCGGCACAAAGACCACGGGTAACGCGGGCATAATTTCACCCCAACCAAACACAGTGGTCTTCGGTGAGGGCGACTCCACACTCGAAGAGATGATCCAGGAAACCAAGAAGGGACTACTCGTGACAAACAACTGGTACACACGCTTCCAAAACCTGCGAACAGGCGAATACTCAACCCTACCCAGAGACGCAGCCTTCAGCGTTGTTGACGGCAAAATAGGTGAACCAGTAGCTGGCTTCAGACTCAGCGACTCAGTGCTTCGACAACTCAAAAGCATACACCTAATATCCAAGACCAGAAACTGGGTCGAGTGGTGGGAGGTGGAAACACCCACACTTGCACCCTACATGCTCATCAAAGACGTCACAGCCACCGTGGCATACTGACCCAGGAGCAAAGAACAATCCGCATATAGAGGATGCTCCTAGGACTGCCCAAACCGATGACTGATCCTAACAGGTTAGGTAGTATGAAGCCTTTAAGTTAGTAAAGTTTATACGCCCAGTCCTAATTATTTTGGGAAATGCTTAGTATTGAGGAACCACTCGAAGTTGGACCCGAAACACTAAAACACAAGATTGACTCTGGGGAGGAATTCGTGCTCCTCGATGTGAGGACACCCTGGGAGTATGATGCGTGGAGCATAAATTATGCAGGTGTTGAGCCACTCCTACTACCGGTGCAGGACCTCTTCAGCCAGCCCGAAGCGGTGTTTGAAAGGATACCCCTAAACAAGGAGGTGTTGATTGTGTGTGCACACGGCAACAGGTCGCTGTTCGCAGCCCAAATACTCACCTCCCTAGGCTACAGGGCTAAGAGTGTGCGGGGCGGAATGAACATCCTCAACGCGTTGTGCGACACAGCAGAAATACACATAGACTCAGAGCTCTTAATACTTCAAATAAGGCGCATAGTTAAGGGGTGCGTGGGCTACATACTCGCCTCAAGGGAGACTGGTGAGGCTGCGATCGTCGACCCACAACACCTAGCACACACCTCCTGCCTTGAGGAGACCAAAAGACTGGGGTTAAGGGTGGTCGCCGTGGTCGAAACACACAGGCCACTCGACCACATATCGGGAGGACACAAACTCTCCGAAACACTAAAGGCGCCACTCTACACCTTCAGCACACTCCAGCCAGCTCCCAACCCGGAGACCATCAGGCTGGGCTCATATACACTCCAACCCGTGACCCTAAACCAGCACCTAAACTATACGATACTAGTGCTTTCAAAGCCAGGCAGCAAAACACCGACCGCGGTGTTCACAGGAGACCTGTTATTCACCGACGGCTACGCGAGGCCTGACACACTGGGCGCCGCAAACCTAGAGGAGCAGGCAAAGGCACTCTACCAGCTATACGACTGGTTATTCGAAAACATCCCAGCTGATACAGTGGTGCTCCCATCCCACTGCACCCCCCAGAACATCAGGAAGGGTAACCCCATACAGGCAACACTTGGCGAAATCAAAAGCAGGCTCTGGTCTCCCAAACCCAGACCAGACGAACTACTAGACTTCCTCCTGAAACACCTACCACAGAAACCAGCCAACCACGAACTAATAGCACAGATAAACACGAATCCCCAAAAATACCTCCCAATAGCCGATGAGAGACAGCTCAGAGACATAGAAAGCGGCCAGAACAACATGATCATAAGGAAGCATAGGCCGCCATGAAAAAACTTATCTTTCCATACGCACGTTAAAATCTGCTGCCGGGGTGGCCGAGCGGCCTAAGGCGGCGGCCTGCAGTGGTCAACGTAGCCAGCCGCTTATCCGTGGGTTCGAATCCCACCCCCGGCTCTGCAATACTATGTTTATGATTATTGTAGTGCTTAATCGCAACAAGAATGATAAGGCAACAATTATCTATGTCGACACAGATTCACTTGAGAGGGGAAATGGGAAAGAGATCATTCCAACTTCAGGCCGGAACGACTTAAAGAGGCATCGAAATTATTCGCGAATAAATAGAACACTTGCGTCAAAGTGGAGTAACTTGTATAGAGCAACATGGTTATCAGAAGGCATTAATTTGTTATTGGTTAAGTTAAACAGCTATCAAGTAGGCAACAACACACGCTATGAATGCTCTGAGCGAATAGGTACCCATCATCTTAAAGGACATTACGGAATATATTCCACATTGGCTCGAGGGGGCTCCAACTAAGAACTAATATTATACATGAATAAACGAAAGATTCATTAAAAGAACGGATTCACTGGAGTTTTTGCTACGTATATTTGGTGGCTAATGTGGCGATCGCCCGTGTGTTATAGCGGCATTCGGATTTAGTGACAGGACCATCAACTGTTGGATCAAGCAGACAGAGTGTTATTCACAGTATAGTGTTACACCAATTGAGGCCTTGCGCGAGAAAAATGATAGCGTCTGTATTTGGGGTGTTGGGCGTTGCCTCCAAGCGCGGTAAACAATTATCCAGACACTATCAGGAAAATGGCGATGAGTGAAAAACTCTGGAGGGGTTTCTCTCTATGTATATATCGCCTCTCCTGCACAGGTGTGTTTTAGAATAGGATGTCAGTGCAGGAGAAATGATGTGACTAGATTGTGTGCAACTCCAATGGGTACAATAATACAGTTCTACGCTGCTACATTTGGCATTGCCCAATAAACCGTTGTTTTGTTTCACGTTCAAGAAACTTTATTAAGTCCTAGTCATTACTACTTAATAGCCTATAACGTATAATATTTTAAGGAGAGAGTAAAGTGAGTTTCGTGACTTTTCTAACTTATGGCCCAGATTCTTACTTTAATAGGCGACCGGCTAATACAAATATTATTCTGGAAAGCTTTGAAAAATCACTGGTGAACGCGTCGGAGCTCGCCTTATACATATTTGATATTTACCAAAATCGTGAGGCGCTTTAATTGTCGAAATCACCTCCTGACTTTGAAGAAAACTTCGAGCGATATCTGAAAGATGTAAGCCTCGCTAACTCTGAGGCAAGTAAATCCTACCTCTTCCTAGAATTCATAAGGAATACATTCAAGCAGGTTAATGTAGATTATTCGGAGAAACTATACCCCGACTTAGAAAAGCATCTTGTAGGTAAAACAAAAACTCTCACTGTAAAGGGGCGGCCAGATGCCATGCTCGGAAACCTCATAATTGAGTTTAAAAAGAAACTCGATGAAAAGAGTAAAAATGAAGCCGAATCTGAACTTCGTCGTTACATTTCGATTTTATGGACGCAACAAAAAGAACGTAGAATACAGTATGTGGCGATTGCTACTGACGGAATAAACTTCGTATGCTACAGACCAAGAGCTGATCCTGGAGAAGTAGAAGTAATACCTAGCGATGTCTTTTTAGATGAAATAGACAAGATAAACCTTACAAGAACCAATCCAGGAGAGGCCTTTGTCTGGCTTGACCGATACATATTATCGAAGGCTAGAAGACCGCCCACAGCCGAGGCTTTTTCAAATGAATTCGGTCTGAATAAACCAGCCTTCAGAGACTCAGAAGCCTTTCTCAAGCAGGCTTGGAAGGAGAGCGAGGAAAAGGTACTGTACGACCAATGGGCTGGCTTTCTCAGAATAGTCTATGGCTCCAGTGTTGACAGCGAAGATTTATTCATCAGACACTCTTATTTAGCCACGCTTGCCAAATTGCTTGTTTACTCCTCCTTCTCAGGCGGGGCTATACCCGTTTCATCCGAGCAGGTATGTGAAATCCTTGAGGGAAAGATTTTCGAGAAATGGAATGTGCACAACTTCCTAGAAGAGGACTTCTTTTCATGGGTTGCCAGAACGGATTCCGGTATCAAGGCGGCTCAGATACTCCTCGACAGATTAGCCTCCTACGATTTATCCACGGTAGACGAAGATATTCTGAAGTCCCTATACCAAGAGCTAGTGGACCCAAATGCAAGGCACGAGCTTGGAGAATACTATACACCAGACTGGCTAGCGGAGCTAATGATAGAAAGGATATTAAAAGATGATCCAGATAAGAGTGTCCTCGACCCCGCGTGCGGCTCAGGTACATTCCTCGCTGCCTGTATTCGCAAGAAGAAACAACTGTTAAGGGGCAGAAGGCCAATTCAACAATTGCAGGCTATATTAACTTCAGTTAGAGGTGTGGATGTGCATCCATTAGCAGTAATACTTGCAAGAACAAACTTTCTTACTGCTCTAGGAACGGATTTACTTTTTGCAAGACGTGGACCGATCTCAGTGCCAGTGTATCTAGCTGATTCAATACGACTACCCGAATCCGATGTAACTATCTATGAAGGCGTAAAGTCGTTTAAAATTCAAGCGGATAAAAAGATCTTACGCTTACCGGTCAGCATAACAGTAGACCCCGATCTAACCGATAAAGTGGTCGAGGGGGTTAAGGAATATGCTCGCAAAATAGCTGAAGGGGACAAACCAAAACTGGACGATTTCAGTAACATTATCACCCAGAAGATTAATAGAGAAATCGATTCCAAAAGCATCGTGGTTCTCTTCGATTCAGCAAGAGCTATGGCAGAACTTATCAAGCTTAAGAGAGATACCGTTTGGGCATTTATTCTCAAAAACATCTACAAGCCGCTATTTCTAAAAGACAAGAAATTTGATGTTGTTGTGGGTAACCCACCTTGGCTCTCATATAGATATGTAGAGAGCACAGACTACCAAAAGTTTCTTAAAAACATGATATTAAATGAGTATAATTTACTCGATACGAAAAGGGCTGAGTTGATAACTCAAATGGAGCTCGCGACGCTTTTCTTCGCACGATGCAGCGACCTTTATCTCGCGGATGAAGGCATAATCTCCTTTGTAATGCCACGCAGCATTTTTGTAAGCGACCATCATCACAACTTTAGAAGAGGTAAATACAAACCAAATATGAGGTTTATTGAAATATTAGACCTCGAACATGTTGACCCATTGTTTCGTGTACCTAGCTGTGTAATAACAGCCAAAAAGGGCATCAACGTATATCCAGTAGATACCATAGTTCTAAAAGGTAGGCTCTTACAAAGAAATACAAAGTTAAAGGAAGCCTTAAGAGCTTTAAATCAAGAAAACAAAAAATTTACGGAATATGCAATAGGAGACAGGTCTTTCCTAGAAGATTTGGAATTTGAAACGGTACTTAAGGCAATAGATAGAGGCAAGAAAAGTTATTATTATGAAAGTTTTACCCAAGGAGCTACTATCGTTCCGCGACAACTCTGGTTTGTTGAGCCTCAAGTCCACCCCAAGCTTGGCATTGATCCAACACAGCCTAGGTTAAAAACCTCTCAAAGAGCTATCGAAAAGGCAAAGAAAGAATATGAAGACGTTATTGTTGAAGGCGAAGTTGAGTCTCAGTTTCTATATTTGGTTGTAACTGGTTCTGAAATAGCACCTTTTTCCACCACCAAACTGCCTCTTGTGGTGTTACCCATAGAACCCAAAGGTGGAAAATACCATATCATTCATTCAGAAGAGGCTAAACAAAAAGGCTATTCTGGTTTATACCATTGGCTGATTAGAGCAGAAGAGGTTTGGAGTGGAAAGCGTGGAGAGAAGGCAGACAAGATGACCATATATGACAGGCTAGATTATCAAAGAGGACTATCGGACCAAAGAAGTCGTGTTAAGTATAGGGTGCTCTATAACACTTCTGGGACTTACTTGGTGTCATGCATCGTTGTGAATAAGCCTTCGAACGTCAAGGTTGACAGCTCATCGATCAGGGTTTCTGGGGTAGTGGCTGACGCAACAGTTTATAGATATGACACAGATGACGAAAATGAAGCTTTGTTCCTTTCTGCTTTGCTCAATGCACCAATAATTGATTCGTTGATTAAACCAATGCAGAGCCGTGGGCAGTTTGGAGAAAGACACATACATAAAAAGGTTTTAGAGTTACCGCTACCAAAATTTAATCCTAGAAAGAACGAGCATATGATGCTCGTAAATCTAGCGAAAAGAGCAAGCGAAAAGGCTTCGAAGATTGTACCCGAGCTTGAAAAGCAGTATTCTGGAATTGGAAAGATCCGGCAATTGGTCAAAGCCGAGATAGAAGAGGAAGTATTGCAAATAGACAAAATTGTCAGAGAACTAATAGTCAGTGAGGGCGAACTACCAGACGGATTGTACGCATTTCTATAACATTTTCGACCGCCAATAAGACCGCCCTGACAATGGTTTAAGGATTGGCGAGTAAGTGTGGGGATAAATTATTCAAATGCTATCGCGCAATAATCCTTTGGTCACACAACGATTATACTCTTTGTGTTAAGATTTATTATTTTTAATGGAATCATGCTTATGATAATTGATTAATTAAAGTAATCTTTTAAAGCATTTGAGTGAAAATTTGATCCTGTCCGGATAAGCCTTAAGTGGTGGGCGCCACGGAACTGAATTGGTGAGAGACCGTGGAGCCCACCACGGACATATTCGAGTTCTTCAGGGATTTAAATGTTTTTAAGAGGAACAGGAAGAGGTTCGAACTCAAAGTGGTTGCGGTGCTGCTCTACGCTTTTGGGCTGAGCCTCAGGAAGACCTCGCGGTTCTTCTGGGTGCTCTCTGAGCGCGTCTCGAAGTCGAGTGTACTCGGAGGAGTGGGTGAGGAGGGTTGAGGGGAAACTCAACTTCGACGCGGAGCCGAGCTGGCACCAAGCGATCGCGGTGGATGAGAGTGTGGTGAAGCGTGGTGGCAGACCGATCTATGTATGGGTGGCTGTGGACACCTATACCAGGCAGCCCGTCTGGTTCGGCGCCTCACTCACACCGGAGGACCACGGAGAACGCGCTCAGGTTCCTGCGGAGGCTGAGGGGGAGATGCCTCGGAGACCCGGTGATACTTACTGATAGGGGTCCCTGGTACCGTGACTCCGTGATCCGGGCGGGCTTCCAAAACCACGTCCACCAGACCTTTGGATTGAGGAGCTCAGTCGAGCGCTTCTTCGGCTACCTCAAAGACAGGACCAGAGTGTTCTATAATAACATCAACCCCAAGAAAGCACTCTTTACACCACTCGTGGACTCCTCGAACTATTCATGCACTGGTACACTGAGTGGAGGTGACACGGATGAATCCTTATCCGGACAGGATCGAAAATTTATAGAATTACTATTTAACCACGTGTGAAGATGTAATCTATTTTCGCGTTGTCTTTGATGTTTAGTAGTATTCCTCGTAGTACGCCCATGTGGTACTCGCTTCCGGGGTTAAATATGGGTATGCTTCTCTTTTTGGAGCCATCGGTGGGTTGGAGTTTGTCTGCGCCTTGGGATTCGTGTATGTGGCCGTGTAAGCCGATGAGTGGTCCCTTTTCCTCTATGAATCGCCTCACGGAGGTGCTACCCACGTGCTCTGTGAGCACTTCTCCTCCCGCGATTACTGGTTTGAAGTCTTTTAGCTTGGGGGCTTGGTCGAGCAGTGTGCCGTACGGGGGTGGGTGTGTAACCATGATGAGCCTGTTGCTGTCCGCTGTGCGGGTGGTGTTTGTGAGCCTGTGGTATATTTCGGCTTCGGGTAGCTCGCGGGGGGTGTGCCACGGTGTTGGGTTGGCGTATCCGAAGCCTGCTAGCTGGTAGCCTTCGAATTCTACCACCCTCTCATCGAACACTATTAGGGTGACGTTTTCGAGCGTGTTTAGGAGTTGGGCTACCTCGGGGTAGTCGTCGTTTCCGGGTATCACGTAGAGTTTTGCGCCTAGGGGTCTGAACCTCTCCTCACACTTCTCCACGAATGCTCCAAGTGTTCTACTCATCTCCTCCAAGAATAGCGCTTTTATCTTAGACCTGTCCTCCTTCACCTCATCATACTCGTCTCTCCCAAGCACCCTGAAGTATTGGCCAGCCTCCCTCAGCCTCCTCTTATAGGCCTCAAGCTTGGCGGAGTCAACCACGATGTTTTCACCCATAAACTCAAGCGAGTACTCATCAGCACCCCTCTGGATGATGGGTACGAGTAGCTTACCAGTCAGGTCTCCGCCCACAACCACGTTTGGCACACCGTAGAACTTGGGTGCATTGGCCACCTTCCCGTACACGACCTCGGAGCCGTGTAAGTCAGCCACGAAGAACACTCTGAAGGCGCCCATTATCCAGCCACACCCATATCACGTCACGCACCAAATTGTGGGTTGCGGTCAGCGTGCTTCTATGAGCAGCTCGCCCCCACCCAGCTCACTAACAGTGATTCTGTGTACTTGGAAGAGTGAGCATACATGTAGGTTAGTTTCCGAGTGAGTTGTGGCCTTGATGACAGCCCTGCCCCCGAATAGTGCTACGTAGGGTACTATCTGGTCACCCATGAATTCGTCCAAGACGCCACGCTGGCGTGTGAGGCATTCCCAAGCTGATTTACCCACTTCCTCTGCTCTAACACCCCGTTTGCCCACCGCATCACACCCGTGGCGAGTCTTGGAGTACACCTTGGCCACAAACACGTAACTTCCAGTTGAGGGTGAGTCGACGTATTCAACCCTCTTCTCAGCCACATCGATGTGTAGTAGTTGGCGTTCCGCTACACGTGCGGGCTGCAGATTCCTGGATGCACCGGATACGGCGAATGAGTGGACTTGTTCCCCCCTCTCTGTCAGGTTCACCTCCCCGAGTATTGACGGTTGAACGCTTAACTCCACCTCCCCACCACCTGAAGGGTAGAATCCTCTACGGATAACCCTGAACACACAACGCGCCCCAAACGCTGTGAGGTGGTATAAGAATACGTGCTCGAAGTAGTCCACGCTTGGGCTGTTCATAACGTTGGTGCCACCCCTCACCCTCACAGTGTACTCTCCTCCAGAGTGTAGCATTATTGGTAGCAACGTCTGGAGCACTAGGGTTACGCTTCCCGCCGTGCCCACGTCGAACTCGTAGCGGCCGCCCACCGTGTCCCCGGGCTCGAACACTATTCTATCCGAGCCGATAGCCGCACCCTCAAGCCTAGCCGAGCACAACTCGGCGGCCGCCCTGATGGCTGCCAAGTGCTGCGGCCGCAGCCCTGATGGATTCCTCTTCGCCCTAATGGAGTGTACGAGTACGGGTGTGCGGGTCACGGCTGAGAGGGATACCGCTGTCCTGAGTATCTGGCCGCCACCCTCCATTGTTGAGCCGTCAACCTCAATCATCGCTTCCAACCATGGCTAATTGTTCATCTAGTGGTATTAATAATCCTGCGTTAGCTCTGCGCGGTGTCGCGGGGTCTTTCGACTTCACCCACCATGAGCTTGGTCAGCTTGTCATCCACCTCGTTTAGCTGATTCATGAGTTCATCCATGAGCTCCCTGTAGGCTTTATCCGAGAGCTCATTGGTCCTCCTGAACTCGTTGAGGGCGTTGATCTGCGCGATTATGAGCTGCCTCTTCTTCCTCATAATTTGGAGCTGCTCGGTGTTGAGTTTAAGCTGGTCCTCGACCTCCTGTATCTTTGCCTGTATCCCCCTTATCTTGGCCTCGTACTCTTCTTTGAGATTCTTATACGTATCCTCAGAGATCTCCCCCCTTGACCACGCATCCTCCAAGCTTCTCAGCGCGGAGACCAGTGCGAGTTGCCTCGCCCTGATCGACCTGTACTCATCCAGTCGGTCGGCGACTTCGACACCCAAGTAGCTAGCCACCCGGGAAGCCGTGAGCGCCACCACACCTATACTGAAGATCACAGTCAAGAAGACCACAGAGAAGAGTGTCTGTGCGTAAGGGTAGAGACCGGGTATAGTTGATGCTATACCCACGGTGGCGGCTGCGAGCGCGGCTGGCACAGCGCCCCTAACACCCATCCATGAGATAAACAGCTTCTCAGCCCTGTTAAGGCGATTTAACACGGAGCCGAAAACCGCCGCTGGTCGGATAAACAGCATCAAGGGTATGGCTACCACCAAACCCTCGGCTAGGGCTGAGGAGCCGAAGACGGCTCTAGTTGTGTAGAGACCTAACAACAGGAAAATCACCACCTGCGCTATGAATTTGATGTTGTCCCAAAAGTAGTTTAGATTGCGGCGGCTCTGAGGTGTTAACCCCACCCTGTTGAGCTCGCTCCCAATCACCAACCCAGCCACAACTGAGGCCACCACACTGCTCGTGTTAAAATATCCTGCTAGAACGTACGCCGCTATAAAGGTGATAACAGTCACATATGCTAGCTGATCTTGGAGCTCGAAGCGCTGGGTTAACGCTACACTCGTGTAGCCGAAGAGCAACCCGACCACCAAGCCTCCAAGTAGGAGACGCCCGAAGCTCACCACCACGGCGGCGGGCGTTACAGAGCCCGAGCCCTGTATAAGGCTAAGTGTGACTGTAAAGAGAACTATTGAGGTGGGGTCGTTGAGAGCCGATTCCGCCTTGACGATGGATGCAACTCTGCGGCTGATCCTACCACCTTCAAGCAGTGGTATCACGGCGGAGGGATCCGTCGCGCTCACAATGGAGCCAAGAAGCATTGCCACCACGAGCGGTAAACCCAGTAAGAAGTAGGAGATAAGGGCTACACCGATAGCGGTGATGAGCACGCCCACCGTTATAAGGGAGACAACTATAAAGCCGACACTACGTATCTCTGTAATATCCATAGACAAACCTTCAGCGAAAAGGTAGAGCGGGATGATGACGAATGCCACACCCGTCAGGGATATGCCGAAGTTTCCAGGCTGAATAAAGCCAAGCCCAGTAGGCCCAAGCACCAGCCCCGTGATTAGCAAGGGTATAAGCATGGGTATACGGAAGGTCTTAGCAAGCCTCGCGCTCACCACACCTATGAGCACTATCGCCCCCACCTGCTCAATAGCCCCAAACTGAACCGTTTGGAGGCTGCTTGACACACTTGAGAGCAGACTGGCGATATCCAAAAGCATACACTGAAATATCCTACGGCGAACCTAATAGTTTTTTGGTGCTCTCCCCTAACGATATAATAGTTCTCTGGATAATTAGGGATTATCGGGTCGCGTTTACTGACTCGACGCTTATTTGGATAGGTTTATTTGCTCGTTTAACGTATCCCAACCTGATCCCGCGTTGAACGCTAATAGTGGGCTTAAGCCCAATAGGTTGATTAATGAGAAGAGTCCATATCTTCTACAGCACGCGTATAATCCTGTTGACTGGTATCCTTGGTGCGAGGAGGCGTTTGAGAGAGCTAGAAGAGAGGATAAGCCGGTCTTCCTTTCGATAGGCTACAGTACCTGTCACTGGTGCCACGTTATGGCTGAGGAGTCATTCGAGGATCCAGAGGTGGCTAAGCTGTTGAATGATGCGTTCGTGTGTATTAAGGTTGACAGGGAGGAGAGGCCTGATATTGATGCGGTGTATATGAATGTGTGCCAGCTCATGACTGGGAGCGGGGGGTGGCCTCTCACCGTAATTATGACCCCCGACAAGAAGCCGTTTTTCGCCGCAACATATATACCCAAGTCTAGTAGGTTCGGGATGACTGGGCTTACAGAGTTGGTGCCTAGGATAAAGGATTTGTGGTTGAATAGGCGTAGCGAGGTCGTTGAAGCATCTCAGAGTGTACTCACGGCCCTCAGAGCCAACACTGGCTCCAGCTCAAAGACCGCTCCGGGTGAGCGGGTGCTGAAGAGTGCTTATACACGTCTATATGAGGAGTTCGATGAAACCCATGGGGGATTCGGCTTACAGCCCAAGTTCCCCATGACCCACAGGTTATCATTCCTCCTACGTTACTATAAGAGATATGGTGATAGGGGCGCCCTATACATGGTTGAGAGGACGCTTCAACGTATAAGGTATGGTGGTGTATACGACCAAGTTGGCTTCGGCCTACACAGGTATTCTACCGACCAGAGGTGGATGGTACCTCACTTTGAGAAGATGCTGTACGATCAGGCTGCGGCCTGCCTTGCGTACACTGAGGCCTTCCAAGTAACAGGTGAAGCCTTCTACCTGGATGTGGTGCGTGAGTTATTCGAGTTCACTTGTAGGGAGCTTGGCTCGGATGCTGGGGGGTTCTACACGGCTCTCGACGCCGATAGTGAGGGTGTTGAGGGTAAGTTCTACCTGTGGAGCTGGGGGGAGCTATACAGCCTGCTCTCTGAGAGCCAGCTCAGACTCTTGAAGGAGTATTATGGTGTGAAGGAGGATGGAAACATAGAGAGCCCGGAGGGTCTTGGGAAAATGAATATACTACACGCTGAGAGAAGCGTTGAGGAGTACGCGGCGGATAGGGGAGTTGACCCCACACGGGTGAAAGCTGAGCTTGAATCGATAAGGAGGACCCTCTTCGAGGCTAGGAGTAGGCGTGTTAGACCCCACAGGGATGAGAAGATCTTAGCGGACTTGAACGGGTATATGATTGCAGCCCTAGCGAAAGGGTCCTCAACTATGGGATCCCGGGAGTACCTGAATGCGGCTGAGCGTGCAGCTGGGTTCATTCTCACCAACATGAAATCTGATGACGGGGGCCTCTACCATACCCACTCGGGCGGTGTAGCCTACGTTGATGGCCTACTCAACGATTGCGCCTTCATGGTGTGGGGGTTAATCGAGCTATATCAGGCGACACTCAAAACAGAACACCTCAAGCAGGCTTTAATCTTGAATGATTACATGCTGAAGCACTTCTGGGACGATGCGAACGGAGGATTCTATATGACGGCTGACAACTCTGAAGAGACGCTGATTCGACCCAAGGAGTACTATGATGGAGCCATCCCCTCGGGTAACTCGGTGGCGTTAGCCAACCTACTCAGGCTTTCGAGGATCACTGGTAACACATCCTATGAAGAGAAGGCGTACGCCCTCCTGGAGAGTGTCGGCGCACAGCTTGAAGCCAACCCCGAAGGATTCACGCAACTACTGTGCGCACTCGATTTCGCACTCGGCCCAACACACGAAGTGGTAATAGTGGGTGAGCGAAGATCCCAAACCACTAACAGGCTCCTAGAGGAGCTGAGAAGAAGATTCGTACCCAACCACGTGATTATACTCAGGGAGCCATACGACGAGGAAATAGCTGAGCTGTGCCCGTATACCAAGGATATGGGTGGTGCTGGGAGGGAGGCTCTCGTATATGTTTGCTCAAACCATAGTTGCAACATGCCCACGGATAGCGTTGGAGAAGTCCTAAGACAGCTAGGCGAAAAGGTGGTCTAACTTGAACTCCACCCACGCGGACTCTAAGGGTGAGATCATACTAAAAGCGTTTTGCGTGTTCTCATATCAAGGAGCAATACTCGTGTACGAGAGATTCGACTACGTGAAGAAGCAGGGCTTCTACAGACCTCTTGGTGGTAAAGTGGAATTCGGGGAATACTCTGTTCAGACGCTCAGAAGGGAGCTCATCGAGGAGACCTCGATGGTCGCCGAGGACATAAGGCTTCTAGGGGTACTCGAAAACATATTCGTGTACAACGGTAAACAGCAGCACGAGGTGGACTTCGTATATGATGGGGTGTTCACCGATAAATCCGTTTACCCACGCGGCTACCTCGAATTCGTTGAAGGTAAAGCGAAGATGACCGCTAAGTGGATACCCATAAAAGATTTCACAGTGGGAGAACACATCCTATACCCAGCGGGTCTACTACAACTACTCTTAGAAAAAGGATACGGTTAAAATACTCAACTAAAAGGGAAGGGGTTGGTTGACTAATTCTACATAGGGTCAATCCACGGTTGGGTTTCTAATACCTATGCTTCTCTTTTTTCAGATGTGTTAACACTGGTCTGTAGGGTCAGGGTTTCACCAGCTGTGTCTTCTAGGCTTACACCCTGCACATCGTATCCTCTGAGCAGCCAATAAAGTGTTGCTAGGGCGCCAACCGCCCACAGCGCTAAGTTGTACTCCACGAATTGGCGCACACTCAGCGTGGATGTTAAGTAGAGTGATGCGGTGTAGCCGAGTATTGGTCCAAGCCTAATGAGGCCAACCATGAAAGCCCTAAGCTTCGTAGGCATGAGTAGTGGTTCGAGCACTGTGCGCACAGACCACGCCATCTCGCTGAACGCCATGTTGACGGCGAGGAATAAGTAGAAGAGCACCATACTTGAGCCGAGGAGGTTGAGTGTGTAGAGTATTGGAAGCATGCTTAGAGCCCCGCCCACGAAGACGCCGAAACCATACTTCCTCATGGAGACCCTTGTGATAAACAAGGGTATTATGAAGCCGGTGATGGCAGCGGCGAGGTTGGCCACCAAGACCACGAAGTTCACGGTGTTACCCGAAAAGTAGTAGTCAGCCACAACGTAGGCCATGAGGCCGTAGGTCAGATATTGGGAGACGCCTATTAATAGTAGGAATAGGAAGCGCCCCGTCAGGCTAGAAGACTTGTTTAGGGGTTTCGACGCGCCCTGCTCTGAGGCTTCAAGTCCAGACACAATCTTCTTCGCCTCCTCAACCCTACCAGAGTGTGCAAGCCACCTAGCCGACTCGGGCACCAGATACCTAATCACGAATGCTATAAGCGTCAGGGCGAACGCGAAGTAACCAAGCACCTGCAATTCAACATAGTGGCTACCCACCGCGCCGTACACCACGAAGCCCACTAGGGCTGCCAGCGCGGCGCCGACATTATCGAAGTTGGGTGTCAACACAAGTATCCTCTCACGTTCACGGAGGGGCATCGTCTCCGCCTGGTAGGATAGCGACACTGGAACCTCGCCCTCAACGCCTATCTCAGCCAAAACTATGCCGAAGGCAACCAAGTAGGGATAGTACGGGGCAGATGATATTAGCGCGGTTGTAATCACTATGATAAGTGAGCCAACACCGTAAAGCATCATTGTCAGGTAGAAGGCAGCTTTTCTCCCAAGCCTCCTATCAGAGAGGTAGGACAAACCCAAGTCGCCAGCTAGCTGACCAATAACAGGGGCCACCAGGAACCACACCGCGTTAACGCTTGGGTAAAACAGGTACGCTAGGCTGCCTATAACACCCCACATGAGGTAGCCGATACTCGTCGACGCGAATATCGCCCAGTGCGGCCTACTCCACTTAGCAGCATCTATACGCCTACTCACATCGAGCATAAACATGTATTTGCATAAGCAACTTATTAACCTTTTTATAAACGATTAATAGTGCGAATAGGCAGCAAGCCAACAAACATGTCCCCCGATATCAGACGAGGTTCCCTTCCTAGGGAATGTATCCAACCTTTTAAAGTGGTTTAAATTAGCAGCAGTCACAGAGGTGATAGCTCTCTCCCTGTTTATCCGAATAAATATCGAAAAATTAAGTATTGCCTCAACCATTCTTGAAGCACCCCTAATATAGGGCATCACTTAGCTCCTAACCTGTTTTGGCAGAAAAAGTTTTATTCAACACAATAGCTGACTAGTTATGAGAAGCTCAGAGCAGTTTCTCAACTCATTAAACGATGGTAGAAGGGTGTATTACAGAGGTGAACTGGTGGGGGACATAGTGCACCATCCAGTTCTGTGTATTACCGCTAGGCACGCCGCCAAGCTCTATGATTATCATGATAGGGGAATCGCAGTGGATGGGTTGGGTTAGATAAGCAGGTTTTATAGGGTTCCAAAGACTTCAGATGACCTTCTTGATTAGGTATAGACTGGTTTACGAAACCACGATGTTCTGAAACGGCGTTTTTAACATCTCTCAAGCGATTGGAAGCGATGAGCTCTTCGTGTTACTTGCTCTAGGCTCCAAGCTTGGTGATGAGTTTGGGGGGAGGGTGAAGGAGTATTTTGGCTTCGTTGCAAGGGGGGATCTTGCTTTGGCGGTTGCCCAAACGGATGTTAAGGGCGATGGGTCTAAGAGGCCCTCTGAGCAGGAAAACAAGAACCTTTACTTACGTGTAGTCGACCAGAGAGATGATGGCATCATTGTTAGGGGTGCTAAGGCGCACACGACGCAGTCAGCGGTGTCTGACGAAATAATTGTTATCTCCACGGAGTCTGAGGGTTAACGAGGAGGATTACGCGGTGGCCTTCGCTGTGCCAGCAAACACTCGGGGTCTAAGCATGGTTGTGAGGCCAATAGAGGAAGTGGAGGGCAACTCATCCTCCATCCTAAGCCGACTTGACTACGAGCTTGAGACGCTTACAATCTTTGATGATGTGTTCGTGCCTTGGGAGAGGATTTTTCTCTTCAAGGAACACAACCCACGCTGGTAGGCTGGCTACACTCTTCGCTAATTTCCACCGCTTTACAGCCATTAGCTATAGGTCGGCGACGGCGAATCTCTACCTCGGAGCGGCCCTAGCGGCGGCGAAGGCTAACGGCCTCTTATCTGAAAAACACGTGCGCGACGGGATCCTGGAAATCGTTACGTACAAGGAAGTTATGGAGATGGCTGCCATCGCGGCGTCAAGTCAACCCTCACTATTTGGGGGTGTAGCGGTCCCCAACCCCGTATACACAAATATCGGCAAAATCTACTCCAACACTCATTTTACGGAGGTGCTACGCTCACTCATAGATATCTCGGGCGGTATAATTGCCACCCTGCCTTCAGAGGAGGATTTGGAGGGCGCTTTAAAGAGCTTAATTGAGAAGTATATGAGTGGAGCCACTAATGCACGGGACAGAATAGAGGTGTTGAAGTTGGCCAAGGAGCTCGGGGCGACAAGCATGGCTGGCTGCATGCTCACACTCATGGTTCACGCGGAGGGATCAATCGAGGCGAGCAGAATAGAGCTATTCAGAAACTACGATTTCAGCGAAGCATCAACACTGATTGAAAAGATCTTGATGCAAAAAAACTAAAAACGTCAAAGGGACGGCGACAAAAAGCTTCAGAAACCAGACTTGTTTCAAAACACCTAACAATGAGCTAAGAGACTAGACAACACTAAAACCTCACTACATTTAATGATCCCAAAAGTACTTGTAGCCTTGTCCGACGATGATTCCAGCTATCATCTGCAATTTAGACTTAGACTTGGGAAGGCGACACAATTAAGGGCATACTAGGGCTCTATGTGTGACCCTCACTTCATCATCACACATATTATTTAATATACCTAATACTAAAAACTCCAATGTTATATAGCGAGGAATAAAGCAGATAAGTTAGGGAGGCTCCAGTCATAACGTTAATCCTGTCCAGATCTTGACTAGGGCTAGAGCCTTACGCGCCCAAGTGAAAAATGATCTGTTTGAGTGCAACATCTAAGCTATAAGGGCATTCATATATCGTTGCTTGGAGAGGCAAAGAGCGCACCACTGGTAGCGATCTTTGATTATGTTAACCCAACCTAATTAGTCTCAGATTGCACACGTCCTTGTAGATACTCATTCTTTCTTATAAGTTGCCTAGAATTGGAGGCATGACCTATTTATCCCTTGGTTCAGTGTAGATAGGTTCCGGATAAGCACAATCACCGCACTTGAGCGCCACGCCTAACAAGCACTTATCTGAACACAATCTTCGTGTATTACTGTACTTATATATATCTTTAAATATATGTTTAAACATTTTTCTTTTATGGTTAAAACAATTACGATTAGAGATGACGTTTATAGGAAGCTTATAGCGGCGAAGTCTGGGAATGAAAGCTTTAGCGATCTTTTAGAGCGTTTAGTTGAAGGGGTGGTGGACCCTGTCGGCCTGTTAAGGAGTCTTAGGGGATGGGTTGAGCTGACCTCGATAGAAAAAAAGGAGGTACTGAATAGTATAAGGAGGCGTAGGGGGTTTAAGAGAAGGTTTTAAGTGTGTTCATCCATGATGCAATAATTGAAGTTATTGACAAACATTCGCGGCGTGGCGAGAGGGTTTTGAATGTGATTGCCCAGACCGAAGAAAGCGTTGCCACCTCATCGATAAACCCGCACAAGGTTCTGTACAAGCTCCAAAGGTTTGGAAAGCCGACACACGGGCCGATGAATCCAACAATAGCGAGCTTTGGGAAGCGGGATGTGTTGCTCTCCGCTAGGTTAGAACTCGAAGTTGAAAAGCGGGTTTGCAGTGCTCCTCCAAGCACTGCAAACTTAGGATACTTGAGCGGTTGCCCTCATATCTGCACTAAGTATTTTAGCTCCACTCTTGGTAGCATCCACTCTAGTTTACCTGCGTGTGTGCCGTAGAAGGTGGTATTATTATGAAAACAGCGATTTTGCTCACTGCGTTCGCACTACTTTTCACAGTTACCGCTTTGCTGGTCGGAGCTGCATACTTGAATCACCCGCACATTGTTAGGATAACAACACCTACAAGCTCCACAGTTGGGGGAACACAGCAATCCTTGCGGTGCACCACTACTCTGCCGCCCTCTTCGCCAATACAAAACAACGGTTACACGACCACTTATATCAACATCACCCTAGAAGTTGATTCTTGGAACTGGACTCACGAATCAGTAGTGTGGGACGGGGTTAGCTTCACTGTGGTAACGTGGCAACAGGCGGGCCCACGTGTGGTGGGGAACACAACGGTTCTCCAGACACTGCCAACACTAGAGTTTTCGGTATCCTTCGCAAACCAAACGGTTGAACGCAGCTGGACGTACATGCCCACCTACCCCTTAGACGTTCTACCAAACGTCTCCCTTGCAAACGGCGCCGTACTAGTATCTGGCCTACACAGCTGCACTGGCCAAGAATACCTGGTTATATCAGTTAAGGATACATCAATCCACAGTGCCGCTTTTTGGTGGTAGACAATTGACACAAGCGTTCGCATTTTTAATTAAGCTCCCAAAAGTGGACTTGAGTATCGAATAGTGTGAGCTACCTCGCGGCTATACACACAGAATTCATGTGCAAGAAACAATAGGCGCCAAGCGCGAATTTTGATCCACAGTGTATTAGGGTAGAGCTTCCCACATCGACACCCCCACCACTTTGGCCGCCCCTCTAAACCCAAGGGTGGGTAAGGTGTCGGGTGGACCCTGTTGGCACACCTAGCGGTAAGGGTGGCACCCACCCTGCACGGCTAAGAAGAGCCAAGCGAGTGATTAGGTGACTGTTCAATGTGGAGCCACACGAGCGGCAACGGAGGACTCGGTCTTTCGGAGCCAAATTTTCATTGATTCCACCGCACGGGGAGCACAAGCGTGACTCGTTGTGCGCTGGCAAAGCCAAAAAAGTTTACCGCTTCCTTACCATACACGGTTCAAAGTGTTATCTGGGAGGAACCTGTACATGGGAAGCCTTATTAGTTCTCTTTGGAATCACGTTTTATGAAAGCTTACATATCCCAGCCGGATATCATGGGTGATAGGGTTGTCTTCGTGTCCGATGACGACCTGTGGCTTCTCAGGCTTGGCGAGGACACGCCGGTTAGGTTGACCGTGGGCTTCGGGGTTGTGGGTTCACCGCGTATCTCACCTGATGGGAGAAGTGTGGCGTTTAAGGGCTCGCAGATGGGTGAGCTAAACGTATCCGAGGCATACGTGATGGGTGTTAGCGGAGGTCAGGCGAGGAGGCTCACCTACTTCGGCTCACAGTACACCGACGTGGTGGGCTGGTCGGCCGATGGTAGACTTGTTGTTTGCAGTGATTACGGCAGACCCTTCAGGTCGTGGAGGGAGCTGTTCGCTGTTGACCCAAGTGGTGGGGAGCCTGCGCGTTTGCCTTACGGCCCGGCTGCCTCGATTCTTTCGACACCCGTGGGAACGATTCTGGGTAGGAACACCGTGGATTTGCCGCACTGGAAGAGGTATAGGGGTGGCACGAAGGGTGAGTTCTGGATTGATAGGGGTAATAGGGGGGTCTTCGAAAAGTTTTTCGAGCTTGATGGTAACCTGAACTCGCCCATGTGGGTTGGTGATAGGTTTTATTTTGTGTCTGACCACGAGGGTATTGGGAACATATACTCGGTGGACGCCTATGGGAGGGATCTTAGGAAGCATACCACTCAGGATGTGTACTATGTGAGGAATGCGCGTAGCGACGGTCGAATGATTGTGTACCAGTGTGGGGGTGAACTCTACCTACTCGACCCCTTAGTCGGCAAGGAGTCGAAGCTCGACGTTGATGTACCTTCACCGATGAGGCAGAGGGAGCCTAGGTTTGTGGACCCCTCTAAGTTTGTTGAGGGGTACGCTCCCCATCCGCGTGGGCGCATAAGCGTGTTCACTGTGAGGGGTAAACCCTTCGTGATGGGTAACTGGGAGGGAGCACCGCTACAAGTGGGTGAGCCAAACGGTGTGAGGTATAGGCACGCGCAGTTCACGGCGGACGGCCTCGGGTTGCTCGTTGTCTCCGACGAGAGTGGGGAGGAGCGACTCGAGCTATATAGTTTAAAGGATGGTGGTAGGAGGGTTTTCGACCACGACTTCGGCATAGTTGAGGAGCTCAAGGTGTCCCCGAAGAGGGCTCTCGCAGCGCTCACAAACAATAGGTTCGAGCTGTGGCTCATCAACCTTGAGAGCGGTGATGTGAAGCTGCTGGATAGGAGTGAGTATGGGGTTATAAGCCAAGTTGACTGGCATCCAAGCGGCAGATGGCTCGCATACTCTTTCCCAGAGAACCATGAGGCTACGAGTATACGCCTAGTGAATGTGGACTCCCAGAAACCAGTTCGTGTGTCCACACCCACATCACACGACTTCTCACCTAGCTTCGACCCCGAAGGCAGATACCTATACTACCTTTCAACCAGGCATCTTGACCCCGTCTACGACAGGGTGGTGTTCGACCTTGGATTCCCGAAACCCGTCAAACCCTTCCTAGTCACCCTCAAATCATCCATGCAGTCGCCCTTCAACAGGACGCCAACCTACGATTCTGAGACGCCTAAAGACGCCGACGACGATGTGGATGTTGAGGGTATAGAGCTACGCGTGGAGCCCTTCCCAATCGAGGAGGCCAACTACTCTAAGGTTGTGGGTGTGAAGGGGAGGGTTCTCTTGCTATCCCACCCGGTTGAGGGGGCGATGAGTAGGTGGCTTTGGTCAACCACCCCCGCGAGTAACGCTACGATTGAAAGCTACAACATGGAGGAACTCTCGAAGGATGTGTTCATGCAGGGTGTAACCGACTTCGAGCCCTCCATGGCACGTGATGCGCTCATCGTAAGGGTTGGCGACGGCTACAGGTATGTTAGGGTCGATCAGAAACCCGAGGATAAGGGTAGGGAGCCCGGCCCTAGGAGTGGGTGGATAAACCTTTCGAGGATGAAGGTGCTGGTTGACCCTGAGAAGGAGTGGCGCCAGATGCTCAGGGAGACTTGGAGACTCATGCGTGAAAACTATTGGAGGGAGGATTTGGCTGGGGTGGACTGGGAGTCAATATATGAGCGCTACGCGAAGCTCCTAGATCGTGTGAACACTAGGTATGAGTTGTCGGATGTGATAAGAGAAATGCAGGGTGAGATGGGCACCTCACACGCCTATGAGATTGGAGGTGACTACGGTGAGCAGAAGGCTTACCCAGTGGGTGGGCTTGGAGCCGAGTTCAGGTTTAACGGTGAGGGCTACGAGGTTACGAAGCTATTCGTAGGCGACCCCTCAAATGAAGGTGAGAAGTCACCTCTGCTCGGAGCTGGTGTCAACGTTGGTATCGGTGACACCATACTCAGCATAGATGGGAAAAAGCTCAGCAGGGAGACTACCCCAAACCAGCTTCTCTTGAACAGGGCGGGTGAGCAGGTAGTGCTCCAAGTGGAGACTAAGCGGGGTGAGATAAGGAGCGTTACGGTCACAACCCTACGGAACGAGAAAACACTCATCTATAGGAGTTGGGTGGAAGCCAACAGACGATACGTGCATGAAAAGAGTGGTGGGAGGGTTGGCTACGTGCATATACCAGATATGGGTCCCTTCGGGTACGCCGAGTTCCACAGATTATACCCCATCGAGTCCGCGTTTGACGCACTCATCGTAGATGTACGCTATAATGGTGGTGGACACGTATCCCACCTAATCCTCGAAAAGCTCGCGAGGCGCAGAATTGGGTACGACAAGCCTAGGAGGGGTAAACCCTACCCTTACCCACCATACTCTGTGAGTGGACCAATAGTGGCGCTCACAAACGAGCAGGCTGGTTCAGATGGGGACATCTTCAGCCACGGCTTCAAACTCTTAGGGCTCGGCCCACTTATCGGTCGGCGCACGTGGGGTGGCGTTGTAGGTATAAACCCACGTATACGCCTCGTTGATGGCACCTTTGTAACCCAGCCGCAGTTCGCCTTCTGGTTCAAGGATGTGGGCTGGGGTGTTGAGAACAGGGGCACCGAGCCCACTATTTGGGTTGAGAACAAGCCTCAGGACTACGCGGGAGGCGTGGACGCCCAGCTTGAGAGGGGGATAGAGGAAGCGGTTAGGCTCATAGAGAAGACCCAGAGATTGGAGGAGCCTAGTTAGGGCGGTCACACCTTATATTTCGCCATGGGTATACTAAGATTGGCAATGCAGAGAACCCCCGGTATGAATGACGTGGAGTTCCTAGAGAGTGTGTCAACCCTCACCGCTAAGGGTAAGCAGTTCGCGCTCGCAACTGTTGTGAAGACTGAGGGGTCAACCCTCGCGAAACCCGGATTCAAAGTTGTGATTGACGATGAGGGCAATGTTGTCTCCGGTACCCTGGGTGGTGGGTGCCCAGAGGGGCCTATAGTCGAGCTCGCGCTGGAGGCCATCAAGCGTAAGACCCCGAGACTTGTACGCGTCCACCTTGTGGATGCGGGTAAGTCACTCAGCGAGGCATGCGCCACCACCAAGTCAGATCAGGATGAACTCTACGTTGAGACCAACTGTGGTGGGAACATGGAAATCTTTATCGACCCGTATACGAAAAGGGATAGGCTCGTTTTGATATCGGATGGGGGCAGGGATGAGGTGGCTAACTGGGTGGCTGCGCTCGCGGGCCAGCTTGGCTTCGAGGTTCACGCCGTCGACCCCACAGGGATGATTGAGGGTGCGGACGTGGTTCACCAAATCGACGACCTATCCAGATTCGAGTTTAATCCCGACGACTATGTAGTGGCCGTCACGCGGGGCAGACTCGACGTGCCAGTGTTAGAGGCGCTCTCAAAGGCTAAGTGTAGATTTGTTGGGCTTATGGCTTCAAAGCAGAGGATAAACGACGACTTCGCCAAGCTCAGAGCTAGGGGGGTGAGTGATGAGTTCTTGTCAAGCGTCCACGCCCCCGTGGGTGCCGACATCGGCGGCATGACGCCTCAAGAGATAGCTCTCAGCATCCTCGCAGACGTGGTAGCAGTGAAGCGTGGAAAACACGTACCACACAAAGTATAGAGATGGTCCTAGGAGAACAAGGCTTCTAATCTCAGGACAAACAATTGCAGTAAGTTTTAAATCAATTGTTAAATCGGATTAACCGAAAACATTCTTAGACATACTTTTCAGAGCGTATATGGAAAATTTTTTGATATGATTAGGTGCTTGAGACAGATTTAAAAATTGGTTCAAGAATGTGCTATAATGTATGGTTTATACGAGAAAATCTGGTCCATCTCGAGGTGGATGGACAGTGGTTATATTAGTGGTAATAGTGATCATTATAGCTGCAGCCGTCTTAGCAACGCGCCCAACGCATCCGTCGACACCCACCACTTCGACCACAAGTGTATCCACACCCACAACCAGCGTTACACAGACTACTACCGCTTCGAGCCCGACAAGCACCACGCAGAGCACTACAACCACTACAGCGTTCACCCTCCAGCCCCCTAAATAGGAGTGTACTAGTGGATGACTCGCAGACAGCTGCACCCGACGCCCTAGACCCGGGCACGGGCTTCTTCGTCCAAGACAACACTGTTTTCCTCAACGTCTACCAAGGCCTCGTGGAGTTCACTGGGTTCAACTATTCACAGGTTGTACCAGTGGTCGCGCAGAACTATACCATTCTAAATAACTACAAGACATATGTGTTCAATATTAGACGGGGGGTCACGCTTTCCACTGGTGAGCCAGTGAACGCCTCCATCCTGTGGTTCAGCTTCGTGAGGGAGGCATACATGGGTCAGGCTGTGGGTTTAGCCAACTACGGTGAACTCACGATATACATGACACAGTATTCAAAGACAGGGTACGCCTTCCCCTAGGGTATCAGGCACGCCATACAGGCGGCCACAGGGCTGCCGACGGTCACAAACCTAACACTCGCCGTTGAGGCGCTCAACAACATACTGAGCAACTTCAACGCTGCGAACACAACAATACAGAAGGTGATGTCCTACCCCGACCAAGCATACGTGGTAACCCGACCCCTAACATTCGAGACAAACCTTCTCGAACCATACAGGGACTGGCTCCTCACACTAGGGGGGCCATGGGATGTGGTCGTCGACCCCATCTACATCGATGAGCATGGCGGAGTGCAGGGCAACAAGGTGAACGGCTACTATGATGTCAACGGTGGCCCTGGGACTGGGCCCTACATGATTAAGTCTGTTGCCCCGGGGCTCACACAGGTTGTGCTACAAGCCAACCCCAACTACTGGGGTAACAACGCCTCTAATCTACCCATAATAGCCCAACCCGCACACATCCCCATTATCGTTATAAACTACGGTGAGCCCCACGGCACTAGAGTTGAGGCGTTCGCAACAAACCAAGCCCAGATATCATATGTGAGTATACCCTTCTTCAACCAGATGTACCAAGCATACCAGTACAAGCAGTACTACAGCTTCAACCAGATATTCGACGAGTTGGGCTACCCGCCTGGGTTCAACTATCTGGGTATGAACACACAGATATTCCCCACCAACATAACAGACTTCAGACTCGCCATAGTTCACGCCATAAACTACACCGAAATACTAGACAAACTCTACACTTATAATGGCCAACCACTCGCGGAGGAGTTCCTAGGACCAGTGTCACCAGGTATACCTGGCTTCTATAACCCCGACCACCTACCACTCTATTCTTTCAACCTAACACTCGCCGCCTACTACCTTAACAAGAGCGGCTACCAAGGTGATTTCTACGTTGTTACACCAAACGGCACTGTGCTTGGGAACCCCAACGGCAACAGGTTGCCACCCATAACCATCACCTATCTAGCACCCATATCACCTCTTACGGAGAGTGAGCTCGAAATAATACAGGCAGGCCTATCACAGATAGGTCTCTCAGTCGCACCCCAAGGAGTAACGGCATCTGTAAGCCTAACATACGTTACACCACAAGCATCTCCTCCAATTCAATTGCTAGGCTGGTTCCCAGACTGGGCTGATCCCATCCTGCAGGAAATGGTGCCACTGCTTACAACAAGCGTTGGGTTACCAGCCTGGATGAATGTGAGCCAAGTCAATCAGATCCTGATGAATCTTGCCTTTAACACCAATGTAACACAGCAGATACAGGAGACAGCGTGGATATACAACTTTACCTACTGGTATGCACCCTACGCATGGCTTCCACTGCCAGTCACATACTTCTTCGTGCAACCCTATCTCAAAGGTCAGGTGTTCAACTTCCTCGGAGCCTACTACTACAACACAATACAGTACACATAAACCACTTAACCTCCCTTTTTCTTTATGGGGCAAATGAGGGGAACTCTTTGAACTATTCGTGTTTTAGCGTAAACTTCGAGTGTTCCGTCTACCCAGCTATGTGAAGCGTGACCCATTTTCGGGATGGTCACATAAAGGTTAAACGTTTGTGCACATCAATCCTGAATTATGAGTGTTGATAGATATGGTGGAATGCACCCCGTGTCGAAGCTGTTAGACTACGAGGACTTCATGGAGGCTCTCCGCAAGGCTATCAGACCTAAGAGAGCCGTAGAGAAAGTGGGTCTCATGGAGGCTGTGGGTAGGGTTTGTGCCTCAGATGTCATAGCAAAGTCTGATATGCCCCCCTTCTGGAGGGCTACATTCGACGGGTACGCGGTAAAAGCTGAGGATACTAGGGGGGCCAGCAGGGAGGTTCCCGCGAAACTACGGGTTATAGACACATCTAAACCGGGCTCACCCGTTAAGGTGAGAGTTCACAGGGGGGAGGCCGTCAAGGTTTTCACAGGTGGAGAGATCCCTGAGGGAGCAGACTCAGTCGTTCTCGTAGAGAACACAGAGTTGGTTGGCGAACTGGTCAAAGTGTACGCCGAAGTCAAACCTTCAGCCAACATAGATGCAGCTGGCTCCGATATACGCAAAGGCGAGGTGTTGATTAGGGCTGGCACAGTTGTGAGGCCAACAGACATATCACTCGCAGCCTGCCAAGGTTACAAGGAGATAAGCGTCTACCAAAGACCCAGCGTGCTCATTATACCCACGGGTAACGAGGTGAAGCCAGTTGGTGCAAAGCTCAGATACGGTGAGATATACGATAGCAATAGCCACGGTGTCGCGGCCCTTCTAAGGGAAGCGGGTGGGGAGGTTGAGATATCCAAGCCTTTAAAGGATGACCTGGATCTAATAGAGGCCACCGTGAGAAAGGTGACGACACACGACCTAGTCGTGTTCATAGGTGGCTCATCCGCGGGTGCAGAGGACTATGTTTCCGTAGCGGTCTCGAAGCTGGGCAAGGTACTCGCCCACGGAGTGAGACTCAGCCCAGGTAGACCCACACTCTTCGGAAGGGTGGGTGAAACATTTGTGGTGGGGCTCCCAGGCCACCCAGCCTCCAGTTTGGCTGTGACAATAATGGTTCTCAAACCACTAATGATGTGGCTCACGGGTAGACCTAAGACCTACAGAACGGTTGAGGCGGTGTTGGACTCTGACATAACCGGGGTGGAGAAGGGGTTCACCTACTTTAGAACCGTTAGGTTGGAGGACGGGTTGGCTAAGGTTGTGTACAGGTCCTCGAGCATGTACTCGAGCTTCCTAGGAGCCGATGGCTACATCGTCTTCAGGGATGCGGCTCCAAAGAGGGGTGAGAAGGTAATAGTCAACCTTCTCTGAGGCCAAGTGTACTACCCCGCCCTGACGGAAGGTGAGTGGGAGAAGTTTACGCCCAAGCTCCTCTTCAGCTATCTGTAGAACGTCCTTCTCCTTTAAGTTATCGCTAGAAATAAAGGGTGGCGCGCCCATTGAGAGTTCGCCCTGATGGACGGGGCTTCTTGCTTCTTCCACCAAGCTCGACCCCCTTTCGGGCAAAGGAGGCCCGAAGCCATGTCCACAGGCGTGGATTCCTCACGCACCACGGGTACACGTAAGTTTACAAGTTTCCCTTTAGACTTTGGGGCGCTATCCATCCCATCCCTCTCAGGGGAGGGGTATTTTGCCTCTTTAACCTCCTTGAGGGTTAAAATGAGTTTAGGTTATATGATGGGGGTTGATGTCCTCCCATCGTCTTTGAACTCTAGGAATGAGAAGTCACCAGCATAGACGCCAACAAATATGGGTTCTTCATTTACAATCCACTTTCTGGCTTTAGCCTCTCTGAGTTTGGCTGTGACATGTGACCAAGCTGCAAGTGAATCAACTTCGTACATAACGACGAACTCTTGGTCGCCTAACCCGTAGGAATAGGTGGTATAGGACCTTATGCCTTTTGATTCGGGGTGCGTCCTCGCGATGCCAATGTGCTCCGCGAGTATATTCTTCCTCTCATCAAAGTCGAGAAGATACCACTCGGGATCCTTGCTCATCGGGTAGGCGACAAAATACTTTGAAGGCTCACCCTTAAGGGTGTCTTCCAAGTCCATGCCTGGTCTAAGGTATGGTGACTCCTCGTATAGTGAGAGCATACTGTAGCTCGGGGAGCCGAGGCCCATTAGAACAGTGTTGAAGTCAAGTTTAACCTCACCGAGAATCTCAGGCTGCTTAGCGGCCAACCACAAGAGAAAGTCACTGTCCCACCTAAGTGATGTATATAGTTTGGCCACAATTATCCTATCTTTAAGCCCCGATAGCAGGGTGTTCAACCTCTGAATGACTCGGGACCTAACAATGGGGTCACTAGACCACCACGACTCATTCATCCTGAAGGCCAAAACCATCATATAGATTTCCTGTTTTTCGCTCACAAACACGTCTACATCCGACCCGAATATATTTCCTGCTAGCGTGGATTTACTCATCCTCTAAGGTGGCCGAGCAACCCTCCCCCGGCACGGTCACAAAGCCGTTCGCGGCTATACCAGCCTCGATATAGGCGTCCAGCATATCCCTGAGAACACCCTGAGGGTCGGTGTCCCCTGCTTTCACGAAGGCTATCATCGCTGGGCCCGCCCCACTCACAGCCACACCCTTAGCACCAGCGCGTATAGCCCTTCTCTTTACCTCTGAGTAACAGGGTATTAGGCTACTTCTCACCTTCTCAACTATTGCATCATCCATTCCCGAGCCCAGAAGCTCGATGTCTCCCAAAGCGAAGCCAGCAGCCACAGCCGCGGCATGCCAAATGTTCCAGAGCGCATCGTGTAGATCAACCGTGGAGGGAATCACGAACCTCATCTTCTCGGTTTTACGCTCATACTCAACCAGTGGATAAACCACGCATACTCGAAGCGAGCGGGGAGGCGTGATGGTGTACACCCGCATCGGGTTGTGTGAAACTATCATCGTGAAGCCCCCGAGAAGAGACGCCGCCACATTATCGGCGTGAGGAGAACCAGCTGCGGCTCTCTCTCCTTCAGCCGCAAGCAATACGAGCTCCCCGCGGCTGAGACCCAGACCCAGGAGCCTGTTTAAGGCGAACGCAACCCCAGCAGCGGTAGCCCCACTGCTACCCAACCCACAACCCGGCCTTATCCTCTTCGTCACATTGATCCTAACATCAAATCTATCACCAACCCGGTTAAGGATGGTTTTCGCAACTAACCCACCACTGTTAGCCTCAGGGTTCGTTGGTACATTGTACTCCGAGCGGCCAGAGACCTCAACCTCCACCTTCCCGCTACCAGGTTTAACCTGCACCTCAATATGGTCGCGGGGCTGGTTTAAAGCAAGGCCGAATGAGTCGAAGCCGGGTCCAACGTTGGCCGATGATGCGGGAGAACTCACAGTCAACCACGTCATGAGATGGCACCTCACTGAGTCAACCCATCATACGAGCGCACAAGCTCCGGGTCAACAACGCCTCTCACCACCACGCTTGAGCCGTCTGGCAATAGTACGTCGATGGCCGTTGCATGGTAGGGTATCTCAAAGGATTCGATCACATCCTTATCATCGGTTTGATAGAACTTCTTAGATACGCTCCCCCGAACTATGTACCCCTTCACAGAACTCACGCGCCTCGCACCGTAGCCGCCAGCCCTACCACCTGCAGCACCTTTAACTGATTCTACTTCGAACAGGTACACCTTAACTTCATTCGTAGAACCAAGGTCCAACTCGTCCGAAGCGACAAGTATGAGGTCGCGTTTGATTTTCAGAATTGCGAAGAGCTCTTGTTCTTCCGTCATCCATGTGCCTAGCTTGAACACATACTTAAAGCCTTCCTGCGGAACCGTGATTAAAAGAATACTTATCCATACATGGAAAAGCGATTGTGGAACATCATTTTAAACATCAATCAACCATAAAAAGGCGGTCAGCAGGGATCGGGGTGATAGCGCTCTTCTACATATGTTTTAGTGGGTTTTCATCAGGCTTAGAACAAACACGTTTCCACGTCTTGTGTCAGCAACTATTGTGTAGCCTCTTCGCTTTGCCCAATTGATGACCTCCTCCCTGTTCACGGCGTCTGGAACAACCGCATCCACAACAGCTCCCACGCCTACCTGACTCATTATATCCACGAGCTGAGCCACGATACCCCTACAATTCTTCTTTGTACCATCGACAAGCACGGGATCAGTGTTCATCGGTCATAACTCTCCTCTTTTAGGCTTTGGGTTTGAGCCACGACGCGTAAACGTTTATTTTACCCTCCATTCTGAGCTTGATTTCCTCCTTTAGTCTGGCCACGGCGCTCGCGGCCACTTTACCCCCTTCACGGTCACCGTTGGTGCACACAGCTCCCCTGACACCCACTATGTCTGGGTTGATCCTTACGAGTGTGTCGAGGTTCTCTATGCGCAGTGACCCTGAGAGGGCTGTGCTCATGCCAAGGTCCTTAGCCTCCACCACCAAGTCTTTGAGTACGCCCTCATCCATAAAGTCGAAGAGGTTGCGGCCATCCTTGGTGAGGGTGTCGATGAGTATACCGTCACTCCCACTCTCCTTGGCGAGTTTGACCACAAGTGTGGGGTCTATACCACCATACAGATGGCTGTCAGCGAAGGTTGCGGCCACTAGCTTGGTCTCCGAGCCTTCTAGGGCCCTCTTGGATTCCCTGAGTATCCTTAGAGCCATCTCATAGTCGGAGTTAACGAATCCCACCTTGACCGATGTTGCGTTGAGCGCAGCGGCACCATACACCGCTAGGGCTACTGTGCCGGGTTGGTTGGGTACGACGCCAAGCGTGACGCTCACGTGTATCTCCTTCGGGAAGGCTTCCCTCACCCGCCTTATAACTGGTGGGAAGTTGGAGCCAACGGTCATCTCCTTAAGGTTTTTGACGTCGACTATGTCCGCCCCACCCTTTACCGCCTCAGTCGCTTCATCGAGGTCTTGGACACTAACCATTAACAACATGATACAAGGACAATTACTCGCATGTATATAAACAATACTACTAGCCAGTAGTAATTTTCAGGCTCATTCAAAATCCTCAAATAAGCCAGTCAACACACTTATTAGATGACTGAAGCGATACAGGCACTCAACGTCTCAAAGATATACCCTGACGGCAAGAAGGCACTTGATGGCTTCACTCTCAGCGTTGAAGACAAGAGTGTTTTTAGCTTGCTCGGCAGGAACGGTGCGGGTAAGACCACGTTCACCAAGATAGCGGCCACAATACTAAAGCCCACGGCCGGTGAAGTAAGGGTTCTTGGGTACGACCTAGAGAGGGAAACAGTCAAAATAAGGCAGAGGATAGCAATAGTACCCCAGGAGGGTAGGCCGTTCTCGCTTCAGACACCCTACGAGCACGTCTACATGTACCTTTTGGCTCGGGGGNGGAGTATGTCCGATGCTAGGACTCAGGCTCACAGGGTGCTTGATAAACTCGAGCTCACAGAGTACAAAGGGAAAATCTGCGCTGTGTTATCGGGAGGACTAAAGCAGAGGGTGATGATAGCCATGGCCGCGGCCACGCAGCCGGAGCTCATATTCCTCGATGAGCCCACTATAGGGTTGGACCCAATCGCTAGGATGGGTATTTGGGGTGACATACGCGACATGGTGGATGAGGGTACAACCGTTTTCCTCACCACCCACTATATGGAGGAGGCGGAGACCCTCTCCAAGCGTGTGGCGATAGTTGACTCTGGCAGGAAGATAGCCGAGGGCACACCCCACGAGTTGAAGTCACGCCTCGAAGCCACGATGACGGTCACGATAACAGGTAGAACGCTTGAGGCGGTAAACCCCGAATCCTACGGTAGGGTACACCGGAATGGTTCGACCATAAGGGTTTTCACAAACGAGGCTGGTGCGAGGGAGTTATCTGAGGCCGCTGTCAAAATGAATCTGAGCGTGAGCGTGAGACCCGTCACACTCGAGGACGTATTCATCTCCCTTGTGGGTGAAATGGATTGAGCAACAAATTCACCGACGGCCTGAAAACAGTTCTAGCAATATCCTGGTTTAACGGCATCGTCAACCTCAAACGCTCCCCATTAAGCGTGCTCAACTTTGTGCTAACACCCTTCTCAATACTCTTCTTTATATTCATATTCGGGGGGCCACGCGCCACGACTTACGGCCTCGTTGGGGGTGTCATCTCAACCATTGTGAGTAGCAGTATAATAATTGAGACCGATGCGGCCTTTATCAGACTCATACTCAAGGTTCAGGACATGTTCGTCGCATCACCCTGCACACCCCTCACCTACGTCGCTGGTCTAGCACTATCGGAGCTCATGAATGGGCTGCCAGGAATAGTTATCTTCCTAGCCCTACTCACACACTTTAACCACGTAGGTGTACTGGGGGACGCACTCATAGTGTTCTCAGCCGCGCTTACATGGGCCTCAATATCATCACTGGGCTTCTTCATATCTACATTCGCACGCGACCCCAGGGACCTATGGGTGTACTCACCCATACTCACTGTGATGCTCTCATTCCTCCCACCAGTCTACTACCCGCTCAGCGTTATACCAAACTGGGTAAGGCCTCTAGCCTATCTTGCACCCACAACCTACTCAGCGGAACTCATACGGATAGCTTCAGGCATCTCTAAGGGTGACCCAGCACTCTACGTAGCTGGAATACTCGCCTACACATTCATACTAATCTACTTCGCGGGAAAGAGAATGAGGTGGAGGGAGGCATAAGCAACCCCACCATCGATCCATTAAGAGAACACACAACACATTGAGACGATTGTAAGTATAGGAGACGCCTTCTCGAAAGATGAATAAAGCTGAATATTATACCACTTGATTAAAGGGAGTTTAAGCCATGAGTAGATTCATCCTTCTAGCTAGCTCTTGTAGCCGCCTGATCCTCTTCTCCGTGCTTGGATGTGTTGAGAACAGGTCTCCTAGTCCCCCCCTGAAGGGGTTGGCTATCCACATGGATGAGGTGGTGGGGGAAACGTTGAGTGGTGCGCCGCGTCTGATGTATTCGTCTATTTTCCTGAGGGCGGATATTAGCCAGTCGGGTCGACCTGTGAGCTTCGCGCCTTCCTCGTCCGCGTAGAACTCCCTGCTCCTCGATATCGCTAGCTGAACCATCGAGGCAGCTATGGGTGCGAGGAGCACGGTGAATAAGCCGAGTCCACCCGCTCCATCCCTCCTACCCCCACCAAACAAGAGTGAGAAGAATAGGATATCCACCATGTAGGTTATCGCGGTTGCAACGGTCGCGGCAGCGGTGGATAGAGCCATGTCCTGGTGGACGATGTGACCAACCTCATGGCCGAGCACAGCCCTCAACTCATCCCTATCCATTATCCTAAGCAACCCGCTTGTGACCACAACATACGAGTTTTTCTTACCTCTACCCGTGGCGAATGCGTTGGGTTGGGGTTGGTTGACTATTCCAAGCCTAGGTGTGGGCACACCGGCCTGCTGTGACACCTCTTCTAGAAGAGAATATAAGGCGGGGTACTCTGTTGGTTCAACAAGCTTAACGTGGGATATTCTAAGAAGCATCTGGGGACCCCAATAATAGGACACGAGATTCATGACGAGCGATATCCCCAGCATGAAGAATAGGATGCCGATGGGTGGTACACCCAGCGCATAGCTTACAATGTAACCAACCGCAAGCAGGAAGAGTGTTAGCACTGTGAACAGCAACACGTAGCGGATCTGAGATGAGAAACCCATAATTATATTCTCACACAACACAGATTTAAACTTTAGATAACACCTACACCGAAAAAGTGTATCGGCAGAAATCTGCCGCCCGGGAAGCTAACCCTGAACAGTGTGAAGAAGATGGCGTTAAGAATCAGGTACACCACGGCTGCGAGTATGGCTATACCGAAGGCACCAAGCCAACCAGTGTTGAAAACAGCCTTATACACACCAATCCAAGCTAGGAACGCCAAGAGGAATGCGACGGCCAAAGCCAAGGTGTGCACTCCTATAGCTCCAAGTATGAATGAGACCACGGCGTAAACTAAGAAGTAGACGATTGGCCCCACAAGCGTGGCTATCATCGCCCCACCCATCGTCGACCTGCCCGCCTTAACCACTTTTGAAGCGAAGTAAACTGGTAGGGAGACAATCATCCAGAGTATGATTACACCCAATAGGAACACTATTAGTCCAAGCGTTCCACTTACAGCTAATTGCTCAAGCATAACGCATAAACCGCACAACACAAAATTAACCTTTCGGAAAATGGGTGTACCCAGGCATTAGGGGTAATTAGTGAATATGAATAGCGGTGTTTACCTGTGAGGGTTTAGAAAAGTGAAGGGCTTCATCCGTAGGCAAGTGGGGCAGGTTCACCAAGATAATCCCGTACCCTTTGGATTCAGACCCAGACGTGCATATGTGCTATCAACAATCCCGCCAAGCAGGATGGTGCCCAGATAAGGCTTTTCAACGCTTGGATGTCGAATACATTACCTCCTGATCCGGACACTATCACAAGGAAACACCAAAAGTCGTATACCCGAAGGACTTCTGAGGCATTAATCCTTAACGCTGCCAAAAGGTACACGCTATCTAGATTTTAGAGGTGTGGAGGCTTGCCGCCTCGCTCTATGCAGCCGAGCTGTAATCAGGGATTTTGGAATTTTTCCTAAGATCCCCATAGCCGCGGAGGGTGGCTAAAAAATCGTATTTTGCATACCAATACCGCTAGACGGATTTCCACCTCAGTGAAAGGGGAAGCTTGTGGCCTACTCTATTACCACCTAAGTGGGTTTTAATTTGGCTGATTCGGCTTCGCCCTGGCTACTGCTCGTTCAACCTGCGGGGTCTCACTGACGCGTAGTCCTAGTTATAACTCGAAGATGTACACTCCAAGCCACGCTATTGACCCGCCAGAGGCCATGAGGCCGACCGTGGGGATGATAAGCAGTGGGAGGAGGTGTGGCCTCGGCCACAAAGCCACTAAGAGGCCACCCAACGCGAAGCACACGGAGGACGCAACCCATAAGATACGTAGAAAAACGGGCGACCCAGCGTGGAACACAGTGAACGCGCCTAGCCCAACCGAGACAGCCACAGATAGCACAACAGCCACGAATCCCAGCACACGGCTACTAGCCCATTGTCGAGGCCTACTCATGAGCTGGGTTGCTCCCTGCATGAGTGGGCTACGCCTATCCTCATCCCAACGCGCGAGCAAGCCAAGCAGTGCTAAGATGAATGGTAGTTCACCCCATGGGAATGCGTCTAGCACTGAAAGGCCTAGCGCGGCCACCAGCATGACCAAACCCACGCTCAGCCTAAACTTCTTCATCCACACAACCATAGCACCCAAACCCAAAAACAACGCTGCGGTAACCGCCATAAGCGCAAAAAAGAGCGCCAAGTTGGTCGCAACTCCCTGTTGGAGCTCTTCGGAAACCATACTAGGCCAAAAAGCCCCCATCAGACCCAGTGTGGCGAAAATCGTGGCCAAACCCAGCTTCCCAGAAGTCTTCATATCTCCCCTGCCATATTAACTATTACACAGAGGCGATATATATATCGGAAATGGTCTTTGTTGATGAAGATTCAAGGAAGATTTTGCTACCATGATTATTATGCTTAAGGGGTACCAAGGCTTATTATCCTAATTGAACCGCGCGTATTGATGATACCCATCTATATCTGGTCTTTAAGCTTTTTGTAAAGGCGAATCGAAGAATACATAAGTCGTAGCTTCCTTGAACTTGGAGGAATCATGGGGGCACCTTTGAGCATTATCCGCCTCCATTCTTCAAAGGTTTAGTACGCGACTCAGCCCTAACTCACCTCGAATACAAATATCTTTTCATACCCACACAATATTCTATATTAGTTCTTTACTTAAAATCACCTCATACTTTTAACTACCAGTGCTGGCCACTTCAACCCTTATAAAGAAGACCCCTTAAGCCCCTCTCCTAATATATATTAGATGCCCATAGAGGCAGTTGAACGGGGGCCAGAAAAGGGGGCTTCGAAAAATCCCCCGTGATACTTTGCTACAATGTTCGTTTGGAGAAGAATTGTTGAGTGAAGCAGTAAGTAACCCTAGTGGATCACGCTGGCGGCCGAGAGAATGAAAGGGGTATGTTGGATCGTAGCCTTGATGCGCTGCGCTTTACCTCCGGTTCTGATGGTGCTTAGGGGTCTCCTTGTTTACACATGGTTTTCGTGGTGTGTGAAGTGTGGGAGGTAGATGGGCATCACGTTCCCCAAAAGTGGTTTACGAGGCTGGATGTGTCGAGGCTTTTGTTCATACTCGCTCAAAGTTTAGTGTGATTGTGGGGTGTTTATGTGGCTTAGCTTCTCTGTGATTCTGAGGAGCTCAGCTGTGCTCCACGCCTGGGCTACGCAGCCTCTTGGGGTGTGTGGTGGTTCCCCGTCGAAGACCTCGTTTATAATGTAGTTTTTACTGTGGGCGAGTGTGAGGAGGGGCGCAATCACGTAGCGTGTGGATTCGACGCTTGATTCGTCATAGTTTAGGCAGCCGTCGACGTAGGCGCCGAGGAGCCATGGCCAAACGGTGCCGTTGTGGTATGCGGCATCCCTTGACGCCCGGTCACCCTCATACCTCGGCCTGTAGGATGGGTGACCAGGGTTGAGGGTCCTCAGGCCGTAGGGTGTTAGAAGCTCTCTACGCGTTGATTCGAGCACACGTATGGCTGTTTTCCCATCCACCAAGTCGTTGTGCAGTGATAGTGCGAACAGCATATTGGGTCTAATTTCGTGGGGATCTAATGGTTGGAGGTCCGCTCTTAGGGTGTCGTATAAGCCAAATGCCGAGGGGAAATGCTCGTTAAAGGATGATTTGAACCCTGAGATCTCCTCTTGTAGTTGTTCGAGCTCTGGGGTGGTAGCGGTTGTTGATTTGAGGAGTTTGAGTAGGAGGAGCCAGAGCGCGTTCACCTCCACTGCGAAGCCGTTGCGGGGGGTGTAGTGTACGCCCTCGTAGTAGGCGTCCATCCATGTTGCCCCCTTTGCCTCATGGTAGACCAGGCCATCAACCACCTTGACCCCAAGCATCGAACCGTTTTTATAGCCTTCGAAAACCTCTTCAAGCTTTCCTTTGTACTTTAAAGCGAGACTAAGTGACGAGGTTTGCCCGCATATGGCGTACACCGCATACGCGGCCCACAGTGACGTGTCAACTGAGTTATAGAACGGTTTGCCCGCCTCATCGAAGCCTGTGGGTAGGAATCCATCCCTCATCGAGTTAAAGTATCTCTCAAGGATGGCATCAACGAGTTGAATGTCACCCGTAGAGCTGTAGAGTGTTGGTAACACTATCATGGTGTCACGGCACCAATCCCAGAACCAGTAGTAGCCCGCCACGATAAGTGGATCGGGGTTAAACGCTAAGTATGTTGAGAGAGGTGTCTGCTTCAGTGTGTGTTTGACCCTCCGCGCAGGCTCCACCCATGCTTCAAACACCACCTGTCTGCCTTTAGCGGTAAAGGCACCTGGGCTGTAGAGGTCCTCCACGGAGTTACCTCCCCTCGCTGCCTCCTCTTCGTATAGGAAGCCATAATACCAGTATGACTCATGTTTGTAGCCTCCCCCAGCGAGCTTCATCACGAGGCTGAGAGGCCAGGGCTCACACTTGATAGCGACACGCTCAAGGTCCATAGACCTCACACTATAGGGAACGGCGCCGGCTTTGATTACATCGTGGTGGTTGCGGAAGCTGATAAGAGGCCTTATCTCAACACTGAACTCACCCCCTGAGGAGTACTCTATTCTAAAGGATTCCTCCCACCTGTTAAAGTAGAAGCGTTTGAGTAGAATGTTTGAGCCCAGTTTAAACGTCCACCAAACCCCGCTCTCATCGCTTCCGAAACTCAGCATACGGTTTAAGCCGTCTGGGTGGTAGGCATCCCTGTACCTATGGGTTGACAGATAGTAGGATTCATCTGGGTTAAACGATGCCCTCTCTTCGAGTGTGTTCACAAGCTGAACCCTCACACCCCCAGTGCTCGAGGCGGAGGTGAGCAGGGAGTGGTAGGCACGCGTGTTTATGCACCCCACGGTTGAAGACGCGTAGCCGCCAAACGCGTTGGTGAGCAACCACTCATCATCTACTTCCCTAATCGATTTAATCATAGTTGTACACCATACTATTGGGGGCTACGGTTTAACCCTTGTCTCCACTATTAAGAGGGCGATGAGCTCCACTGTGGAGGCGACGCACAGGTACGCCACACGCATCAGGGGTGGCGCCCCGAGTAGTGCGCCCGCGTAGTAGAATCCCACGGGGATGCCTAACACGATTATGTTGAGGACTGTGAAGAGGATGCTCGTGAGTGTCCCCGCAACACCCATGCTCATCTTGTTTATCGAGTAGTTGAAGTAGACCGTGGTCAAAAGCACTGATGCGGCGAGCGGCAACCCCAGTGAGTACACGGCTGCGAAAACGTAGATACTGTGGAGTGGTAGATAGGCGGCGTAGGCCATTATCGAGCCGAGGCCGAAGAACACTATTAGTGTCGTGAGCATCTTGCTTAGCACATTCATAGAGTTCCTCACGGGGAGTATCTTGAAGTATGAGTAACCCCTGAGCTCACTCAAGTAGAGCACGTAGGGCATATAGGATATGGCGAACACGAAGGGAACGATGTCTTGGAGGAAGACGAAGTCAAACCCAATCCTACTCACTGCACCCCCAAAGTAGAGGTCGTACACTAGTATTGTGACGAACACTAGCGGGGTCACGAAGAATCCTATGAGTCTAGGGGACCTTACAACCTGTCTTAGGTCCGTGACAACTATGGATGCGAGCTGTGAGCGGACCCTTATCTTGAATCTACCGGCCTTCTGAGGCGTGGATACGAGTGGTGAGAGTAGAAGTGTTGATGCGGATAGAAACGACTTGTAACCCACCGCCCCAATTATTAATGTGTATATGAGTGCCAAGTAGAGGGCGCTCGAGTTACCAGCTGAGACCCCTACCAAGTTAAGGATGGGGGTATAAATCATGGTGGGGCTTGTGGCCACCACTTTGAGGTTTGCCACATAGCCTGTGAGCACCCAGACGAATATGGCTGGGACAACCACAACCATTCTCAGCACTGAGCCGAACCTGCTTGTGGTGTTGAACTTCCTGAATGTTCGCATAAGGAGAAGTATGGCGAGCATTGCGATGCCTAGGGAGGAGACGCCTCCTAGCACCGATGAGAGGGTGAATAGGGGGCCGACCAAGATTCCTCCTAGGATGAGCACCGAGAAGGCAATGGCGAGTGGTGCGTCTATGGTTTTTAGGATAGCCCGCGCTGAAAGCCTCTCGATCTGGGCTGTCGTCATCGGCAGCGTGTCCAGCATCTCCCTTATCTGCCCCCCAGCCGAAGCCCCATATGAAAGCTGTAGGGTGGGTAGGAACACGAGTAGGAACACCCATATGAAGGCCTCGATGGGGAAGATGAGTCTACCATCCACACTCATCGTGAGGGTGGCAAACATTATCAGCACAAATATGAAGCCGTAGACACCGGTCACAACATATTTTGAACGTAGGCCGTTGCGTATGAGCCTGTTCACCTGCGCCGTGGGTAGACCGGTGAGGCGTGAGGCAACATAGCTCTGGAAAACAATTTCTTTATAGAGGCTATCCACAAGCGCTCTGCCCTTCGCTGACTTATCCAAATCCACCACTCCTACTCAGCCTAAATCGAACCACACCAATTTGGTATCAGCGTACGCCTCAATTAAGGATTTTGACAAGCACGCTCTAATTTAATTTTAGCCTAGTCCTTTTAACGCCTCCGCAACATCCTTTTCAAGCTGTGTTGCCTTCAAGAGGATTTCCTCGAGGCTGGAGCCGTGGATACGCTGCTTCAACTCATCCACCGTGCCTTCATCAACCATCCTGCCTTGGTGTATTATACCCACGCGTGTGCATATTTTCTCCGCGACCTCCATTATATGCGTTGAGAACAGCACAGCCCCGCCCTTCTCAATGTGTTTGAGCAGTATGTCTTTGAAGATTGCTACAGCCCTAACATCCAAGCCATTAAAGGGCTCATCGAGTATGAGGAGCCCCGGGCTATGCAGAAGAGCCGCCACAACCGCGACCTTCTGCTTGTTACCGAGCGAGAGAGCCGCGATGGGTGTCTCCATATACGTTTGGAGGTCGAACGCCTCAATCAGCGCCCTTATCCGGTCCACATCCCTGACACCTCTCACGGAGGCTACAAACTCGAAGAACTCGTTCGGCGTCAGCGAATCGAAGAGCACGGGGTTCTCAAGCACAGCCCCAATCTTCGATTTAACATAGACCGGGTCATCCTTGGCCCGCTTACCATACACAAGAGCTGAGCCGGAGCTTGGCTCAACCAGTCCCAGTATCGCCTTAATAGTCGAGGTCTTGCCAGCACCGTTGGGGCCGAGTAGACCGTAAACCTCACCCGGACGCAGACGGAAGGACAGGCCGTCAACCGCAACCTTAGCCCCGTATCTAACAACTAGGCCATCGACGACTAACGGGTCATCCACTACAAACAACCTGTATGTGGTACCACAAACCCCTAAATTAGCTTATACATCACTCTAAAAAAGAGATGGTTGTAGGCGTACGCTATTCTAATACCTTTTCTGGTTTGATTTTGAGGATAACCCGCTTCTCCTTGGGGTTGTGCCAAGGGTATTTGTCTTGACCCAAGTACTTTTTGGCGAGTTTATCTATGTGTTCATCTGCACCGTTCTCAGAGACCTCGACAACCCGGCCCTTAACAACAACCTTGTCATAAGGATTCGACCAGTCAACCACAGCAACCGAGACCTTGGGGTTGGTTTTAACATTCCTAGTCTTGGCTCTAATATTCGTTGTGTTCACGAGGAGGTGTTCACCGTCGTGGTCAATCCAAACCGGTGTAACAGTGGGGTAGCCATCCCTGCCCACGGTGGCGATGAACGCGAAGTTCTTAGCCTCAACAAGTTTGGATAATTTTTGATTCAACATCAACACAAAGTCTCCAGCCCACAATATAACGCTTACGTCCCCGATCCATCGGATGTTGTCTGGATTAGTAGGGGGAGTAGTCAAGCGTGTAGCTTCATTATCCAAAACCAATACTATATCTAGCTGCTGTGTAAACGGAGCTTGCCACAGGTTGGCTGACCACACCTTAGGCTCTAATCGAGTCACTATGCGCACACCACCCACCAGCTAGACTTTAAAAGCACACCATTTTACAGTGGTTAGCAATAACGATTCTATACTCCAATCATAGAAATGATCTGTATACTCAGAAATCCATTAGAGTTAACAGCGTATTAATTGAACTATCTCATCTTACACATGCTGGGCGGTTACCCAAGTATAGTTGAACCGTGCGCACAAGTTCGGCGTGGCTCCATGTGAGTGGTGCGACCGATGTGGGTTTACCGTTCGCCAAGTCGAATTGCTCGGGTAGTACACCCGTGCTGAGTGCGTGTTCGGAGCACCACCCTATTAGGCGCATGGCCTCCAACCTGTCCTGCGCTGAGCCGCATAGGATCTTGTACTGGGCGACCCAGAGAGTGGTTATCACCCAAGGGTTACCTGGACCACTCTTGGTTGTGCGCATGTACCAGTCATCCTCATACCTAGCGAACCCACCCATCCCAGTTGCGAGCTTAGAAGTCACGGCTTCAGCGGATTTTTTCGCCACGGGGGAGTAGACATCAACCATACCAAGTAGCATGGGCGCCAGCATGGCTGAGTCCACGGTCAAGTCGGGTTTGAGCTGCCCGTCATCCAAGTATAGCCTCCTCACGAATCTCCCATCATACACCATCTTCTCCAATGTTGCTTTGTAGAGGGCGTCAGCCGCATCAGAGCACTCATTGGCGTACCCAGTGTCACCCACCTCCTGTGCGAGCCTTGACGTTAGTTTTAGCGCTGCATGCACAGCGGCCACTGTGTGTATGTGCACACCAAACCTCTCCTCCCATAGATCATAAGAGGGCCTCGGTAGCCCTCTATCCATGAAGCGCATAAGGAAGCCTGAAGCGGGTTTGACCATGTGGTGGTAGTGGCGAGCTATCTTCTCTATATCCCCATATGTGAAATAGTGTTCACATAAACACCACACCATCAGAGCGGTCTCGTCCTCCTGGATGGGTAGATATCCCTCATATTTGGAGGCCCAGGGATGCCAGCTACTCGCAAGGGTTCCATTCGAATTGTATTTCTGGAGGAAGTAGCCGTCCCGCTCCATAACCTTTGAGGCGAACTCGAACAGGCGAAGCGAGTATTCGGGGTAGCCCGCCATATCCATCGCGTTCGCGATGTAGGCGGCATCCCTAGGCCAAACATAGTTATAGGTGTCGTGAGACACCCGCTCAATGCTGTAGTCCGTGCTCGCAACTATCGAGCCATTCCTTCCACACTGCGAGGAGATGACAGTGAGACTCCTTCTATAGAGGCGTAACACGCTTGGCGGAAGATTGGGTGAGCCAACCCTTGAGAGCCACTTTGACCAGTACGACCTTATAAACGAGAAGTCAGACTCCGCCTTACTGGGCACAAGCTCCCTAGCCTTAGATGTAACCCGCTCCACAGATTTACCCGCGAGGAGCCAGTAGTAGAGTTTGGCCGTAGAGTTGGACTCAACATCTAAGCCAATGGATATCACGGAGTCAACGAAGCCCTGCTCTATCGGGTTCCCCGAGAGGGAGCAGTCCTCGGCGTCGAGGTAGGTACCCTGAACAATGTTTCCCTCCACGTCGGCGGTCTTTTTACCCACCGCGTACTGGTCGAAGCCCCTCCCAGACTCATCCACGAGCTTTGCGAGCACACACCTCAGACCCTTATAGTGCACGATCGCGTGGTGTTCGGGGTCAAACACGCCCGTATCACCCACATCATTATCGAAGAGGGAAAAGTTGTGGTGCATGAAAACCCTAATATCCTGCTTCACATTCGAATAATTCTTGAGGGAAATTATCCGTGTGATGAGGGGTTCGTGGTCGTCCACAAAATCTGTGAAGGTTATCTCAAAAGGTTCGAGTACAAGTCGAGTCTGACCTATCATCAGGTCATCCAGATAGCCCATATCACACTCACACGAGTCGACCCAGGTGAACCTCCCAGCGTGGCAGAAACCGATCCTGTTAGTGTTACCAGACGTCTGATTCTCCTGGCCCACGTAGGGGTAGTAGAAGCAAACTATCTGGCCGTGTGAGTCCAAGTTAACCTCGAGCTCACCATTTCCAAGGCTAAGCCAACGCATAGACTATAGAAATTCGATGCCAACCCAACTAATAAGCGGTGTGATTAGGATAGCGCCCAGCGAGCACTCGAATGCCTGTTAGTGCGCTATTAGGTATCCAGCCCTACCCTTACCCAGGTACTGGTTTACGACCGTAACATAGGTGGCGTGGCTCCAAGCAAGGGGCACAACCGAGAGTGGTCTGCCCCCCTCCGCATCCACCTGCTCTGGGAGCAACCCTGTCTGGGTTGCCTTAGACGCGACCCACCTTATATGGCTGAGGGCTGATTCTCTGTCGTTTAATAGAAGCTTTGATTGGGCTAGCCAAAGCGTGGATATTATCCACGGGTTCTCGTGACCCCAATAAGAGTCACCCTGATAGCGGGCCACACCCCCACCCTTTTTACCAAGCTTTGACTCGACGTACCCAACAAGCTTGTGCGCCAATTCGGTCGAGGGGTGAATTAGGCCGGTGTTGACGAGCATAAGCATGGAGCTATCAGCCCTCTTATCGTCACGGTCGAGCATCCTAGGCAGGGAGCCATCACTCATTGATTCTAGAAGCCTCGACCTGACGGATTCTGCGAGCTGCGACCACCCTCTCCGCTCCTTGCCTAGCACATCCCCGATCTTCTCCGCTGAGAGTAGGCCGTGCCACACCATGCACGCGGTGTACATGTGCACACCATAGTTTTCTTCCCAGAGGTCATAGGAGGGTGTGAGCCAGCCATCCTTGATTTGGCTGGATACATAGTTTGCCGCTGATTTAACCATTGGCCAGAACTCTAGTAGGCTTGCAACATCATCCGTGTGTAGATAGTAGTTATAGAGGGTGTATATCACGGAGCAGGTTTGATCGAGCTGAATAAATGGCTTCCTATGCCAAGTCGAACCCCAGGAGCCATCTGGTCTATGTCTATGGTAGAAGTAGCCCTCTTTGAGCTGATTTCTCACGGCGAACCTTAGAAACTTGAGTGTGAGCTGTGACATACCCGTCTCGTTGAGTGCCACAGCGACATAGGAGGCATCCCTCCACCAGCAGTAGTTGTATGAGTCCCCGCTCAGCTTGAGGTTCGCCGCGTCGGGGGAAGCTATTATGGATCCATCCACATCCACACAGTTCTTTAAAACGTAGAGTGAACTCCTGTAGACGCTGCCCAGCTGGCCGTCTAGCTGCCTGTCCACACGGGGTTTGTGGGCGAACCAGCTCGACCAGAAGGATGATGCCTCGGACATAGCCTTCCTGAGACCCTTGGATGATAGGTACTGGTTGAGGGAGTAGACCTCCTCAAGGCTCCTCCCCGCAACAATATAGTAATACCCCTCCACCCAGTCACCGTTCGGGTTGAACGTGAGCTCCGCCACGGAGTCGGCTGAACCATGAGACACATCGCTGCTGAGGAGTCTACCATCTTCGGCATCAACGTATGTACCACTCAACCCCTTAACGGAGTGCTCTCCACACGCACACGAGGAGAAGGAGGGCTGCGAGCCGAACATAAAGAAGTAGCTGTTTTTGAAGTGTATTAAGCCTGAAACATCCGGGTCATGGAAAACGGTTTCACCGAACTGTGTCTCAGCTATGTTGAGCCTATGGTAAAAGTAGAGCTTGACTGGAGACTCACCAAGTGCTCTAACACGTATCCTACGTATGAATACATCCAGCGCTGGGTGAATCACGTCATAGAACTCCAAGCCGACACCATTCACCTCGAGCCTAGTATTAGCCTCACCCGTATCATCAGTATAGGATTGAGTGTGGGGAGTATCATCCGAATAGGGTGGAATCCAGCGGAAGAAGGGTCCATGGTGAACACCAAGCCTAAACTGCTCCAAGTGCTGCCACATACCAACATGCGGATAGTATAGGTGGAGCAGGTTACCGTAGTCGTCGAGTATAATCATGAGCTTGCCGTTACCTAAAAGAGCGTTAGGCCTTCTTGGTGAAAACATTCCTTAGTGAGCTCATCACAACTTAATATATAAGCATAATGGATAGTTAGGCATACAAATAGAAACCAAACCCACCAATCCTTGGAAACAAACCCGTATTTCATAGAGAAACCACGATATCAGAGTGACACACACAAAACCATAAAACGAGGTTTCTATGCGTGAAGCCGCGTTGGTCCTAATAGGATACCATTTCTCATTGGCATCTATAATACATTCAAAATAGTCTTCGAGTGAGCTCCCCCTGCATGAATGGCGAGCATCTTGCCCCCGCCCCCAAAACCGATACCCACTACAGGGTTACGGAGACCCCAGCCACTCGCCGCCAACAGGTGCAGGTCCCTCGCGCAACACGGGTACACACAAGTATTTTCGCAGAGCTCCCCTTAAAGCTTTCTTTGGGGTCCCCGCCCTAAACTGTATGCCCAAAATTCGCGTTCGAGTCACAACAGAGTTAAGAGCGAAGTTGGGTCTACCGTAAAAGGGCGAGGTTTTGGGAACTTTATTGGAGTAGCTGGTTAACACCCAAACGTACACCAAATGTTAGGGTAAGATTTAGTTGTTTAGTTGAGGAGGTAGTGATGGGCTTCGTTTTCCATTTTTATGGGTTTGTATTCTGTAAGCTTTTAAGTGGTTGCGATATGGTGTTTCGGATAAGTTGGCTCTAAAGGTGGCAATGTTCGGCTGGGAGTACCCCCCACATGTAGTGGGTGGACTCGGAGTGCACTCCGCTGAGCTGACTAGGAGGCTTGTGAGCTACGGAGTCGAAGTTGACTTTTACAAGCCAAAAATAGATGGTTCACCAACCGATAAACATATCAGGTTCGTGGAGATCCTCTTAGGGGGTGCGGTAACACCCGACACATACACTCTCAAGGACTTTAACAGCGCTGTTACGGAGTACAACACCAAACTCATAGAGGAGTTCGACCCCACGGGTGTCTCCATTATTCACTGCCATGACTGGATAGCCGCTGAAGCAGCGGTGGAGCTTAGCCGCCGCTATGGTATACCGCTTGTGTCAACCGTTCACAGCACAGAGCTGGATAGGTCGGCTTTCTTCTACCCCCAGAAGTGGATAATGGATATCGAGCGCACATTGATCCATAATTCCACCAGGGTTATAACTGTGAGCAAACATGAAAGAGAGATGATTAGGCGCTATTATGGTAGGTCGGATATCAGGGTTGTGTATAACGGGTTCAATCCACTACCACTCGTAAAGAGTGATTACTCGAAGCATAACAGGGTCGTGTTTATTGGGAGGGTTACTGCTCAGAAGGGCCCCATCTTCCTTGTGAGGGCTGCTAAGAGGTTCTGCGAGGAGACGGGTGGAGAGGTGGTCTTCTGCGGCACGGGTAGCTCAGACTTCGAAGTTAGGGCTGAGGCGGCTAGGCTCGGGCTTGAGGGTAGAGTGCGACTACTCGGATACGTTGATAACCACGAGATGGGTTACTGGCTCACCCAGAGTGATGCCTACGTGCTACCCGCGGTGAGTGAGCCGTTCGGTATAACCGTGTTGGAGGCTATGGGTGCGGGGTTGCCCGCCATAGTTTCGAAGACTACGGGGGTTGCGGAGGAGCTCTTTAACGTGCTGAGGTTTGACTACTGGGATACAGATGAACTCGCAGACCTGATGATAGCTGTCACCCAGAGCAGGGGGCTCAGGTTCACTCTGGGTTTGCTGGGCAGAGTTGAGACATCCAAGTTCAGTTGGTCGAGGTGTGCTGAGGAGACCTACGCGGTGTACAAGGAGGTTGTAGCGGGTGGCTAAACACTTCCTGCTTTGCTTCGAAGCTCACCAGCCACACAGGCTTGGGCGAGTCAGGTTCTGGGACGGTGATGTCTCATTCTGGGAGAGCTATAACAATGAGGTTTTAGGCAGGGTTTCATCCAAATGCTACCTTAAGGCTAACAGTATGCTACTCGGCGAAGATACTCTTAGAGGAGGCTTCTCCATAAGCGGCTCCCTACTTGAGCAACTCGAGGAGGCTGGGCGCACTGATGTTTTGGAGGGTTTCTCCAAGCTCTTCGATTCGGGTAGATTTGAGCCGATAGGGGAGACATACCACCACTCCCTCTCCTCGCTTGTTGACAGCTCAGAATTCCTCGAACAGGTGGGAATGCATCGCTCGGCTGTGAATCGACTCTTCGGTGTGACGCCGAAGGTTTTCGTGAACACCGAGCTCATCTTTAGTAGGAGGATCATCCCAAAGATAAGTGGGGCTGGCTACAGAACCGTTTTCGCGGAGGGTGCGCCAACACTGCTCAGGGGGAGGAATCCCAACATGGTTTACTCCGTAGGCGGCGTAAGAGTGTTGATTAGGAATAACGCTCTAAGCGACGACATAGGCTTCAGGTTCTCGGATAAGTCTTGGTCCGAGTACCCCCTTACAGCTGATAAGTATGCTTCCTGGGTTGAGCGTTCACCGGGGGACCTAGTCACGGTCTACATTGACTATGAAACATTCGGTGAACACCACCCAGTGGAGAGCGGCGTATTCGAGTTCGCTAGACACCTCGGCAGAGAGCTTGCCTCCAGAGGGGTCAAGATGCTCACACCCTCAGAAGCAGCGGAGGCATTGGGTCAGAGCGGTGAACTCGAGGCGGATGAGTACACGTCTTGGGCTGACGTTGAAAAGGACCTTTCAGCTTGGCTTTCGAACGAAATGCAGCGCGAGGCCTTTGAAGCCATATACAGGTTGGAGGCACCGGTGAAGAATACGGGCGACCCTGCTCTTCTCAGGGAGTGGAGGCTACTCACCGAGTCAGACCACCTCTACTACTGCTCCACTAAGGCACAGTCAGCGGAGGTGCACCTGTACTTTAACCCATACAAGAATCCGTACACGGCGTTCATCAACCTCTCAAACGCCATTCACATTATTTCAAAGAAAGTGGGCTACACTGAGGTAAAGCCTTATGAGACCCAGTAATTCGTATAGAAAGAAGCCTGTGAACGCGAGTAGCACGGCCGCCGACGCCAAGCATACGGCTCTGAACACGCCGAGCAACCTAAACCTGAAGAGTGAAGCTACGTAGCTGAAGCTCAGAACCCAGCTCAGTATTCCAGAGAAAAACCCAAGTGCAAAGTAGTATCCGAATAGGGAGACGAGGGTGATGCCCACCGCCAGCCACCACCCGATTTGAAGCGGGTTTGTTAAACCTATGCTTAACCCCTGAAGGTAGCCCACTCCCGATGCGCGGGGAGCCTCTTTCCCAAGCGTTGGCTTGACGGCGCTACGGCTTATCAACACGTAAGAGAGGTACACGAGGATAACGCACCCAGAAGCGTAGAGCACGGGTCTAATTATCCAGTAATCCAGAACCCTTACACCCAGGATTGATATAATGGCGTAGAAGGCGAAGTCGGCTGTGGCCGCTCCTAAGCCAACTGAGGCTCCACTCAGCCACGACCGCCTTATGGATTCATTCAAGATGAGTATGTTTATTGGCCCTGGGGGTGCTGCTAGGGAGAGACCTAACGCGAACGCGGCCAGCAGCCTCGAAGCCTCGGAGAGCACACTTCACTCACCAATGAGTGTTAAATGAATCTTTCTACGCGTACTGGTGTTCGAATGATCGATTAGCACGACTTTAAGGGTGGGCGTGACGAGCTTCAAGTTGAAGAATGGCAGTGTGAGGCTCACACCCATGTCCCTTCCAGCCCTGCCGCCGCGCTGCTCCTCGATTAGAATCGTGCACTCGGGGTAGGGTGCGGTTATGTTGATGATGCCATTTGTGAAGTGTGACTGGTTGAGTGCTCTGATCAGTGTAGGTGTTAAGTCGACTTTTTTCCGCCTTTTTGTGTAGATGGTGTAGGAGTAGTGTTTTTGGTTCACCCCTAAACCACTTTGACCTATGTTGTGGCTTGGACGGGTCTGAGGGCTTCGTACCCAGTCTTCTCAACCTCATCAGCTAGGGAGGCATCACCTGACTTGACTATCCTGCCATCAATCAACACGTGAACGTAGTCGGCCTTTACATATTTCAGAATGCGCTGGTAGTGTGTGATGAGTATTATTCCAACATCGGAGCCCCTCACTTCGTTGATGGCGCTAGACACAATCTTTAGGGCGTCCACGTCAAGACCCGAGTCTGTCTCGTCGAGCACCGCGAACTTGGGCTTCGCCGTGAGTAGCTGGACGATCTCAGCCCTCTTCTTCTCACCGCCTGAGAAACCCTCGTTAAGCGACCTAGAGAGGAAGGCCTCGTCGAGGTCGAGTTTTTTGAGATTCTCCTTCACATTCGAGTAGAACTGACTCAGCGGGGTCTTATCACCCCTCATCTCCACCGCCAAGGTCCTCAGGAAGCTACCGAACCTTAGACCGGGGATCTCCTCCGGGTACTGGAAGCCCAAGAACAATCCGAGCTTAGCGCGCCTATCCGTCTTGAGATTTATAATACTCTGACCGTCGATAAGTATATCCCCCTTTGTAACAACATATTTGGGGTGGCCTAACAGAACATAGGCGAGGCTGGTCTTACCCGAGCCGTTGGGACCCATTATGGCGTGCACCTCGCCCTGCTTGACCTCGAGGTCAATACCCCTCAATACCTCCTTGTCTTCAACCTTAGCGTGTAAATCAACGATTTTCAGTGTAGAAGTCATATCTATTGGTACCACAGATTCAGATTTAAGCCTTTTGACATACGTCATGGAACCGCATTTTTGGTATTAAAGTGACCCCGCGGCCTGTCTTATCGCTGAGGTCGTCTCCTCCACCACTTCTTCGTTGTGCGCGGCGGATGTGAAGAGCGTCTCAAACTGGCTTGGAGGCACGAACACACCACGCTTCATCAACTCCTGCTGGAACCTGAGATACTGCCCCCGGTCAGCCCGCCTCGCCTCAGATGCCCTACTCACACGGTCAACCCCGAAGAACACCTGGAACATGCTACCCACCCGGTTGACCACGTGTTTAACACCAACCGTGCGCTCGATTTCCTCAGCCACCGCACTCGCAGCCCTCTCAGCTAGCCTATAGGGTCTCCCATCCTCCAGCTCCTCTATTGTCGCAAGCCCGGCGGCCATCGTGAGTGGGTTGGCACTGAATGTACCAGCACCGAAAACCCTACCGTTAGGGGTGAGTAGGTCTATGATGTCACCCCTACCCACTACAGCCCCCACGGGTAGACCGCCCCCCACTATTTTCCCAAGCGTGGTGATGTGGGGTTTAACACCGAAGTAGCCCTGAGCGCCTCCCAAGCCAAGTCTGAAACCCGTTATCACCTCATCGAAGATCGCAAGGGACCCGTACTTCTCACAGAGCTCCACCACACCCTTAAGGAAGCCTTCGGGGGGAGGTATAACACCCATGTTACCCATCACTGGCTCCACTATCACAGCCGCGTAATCCTCTGTTTTGAGCTTAGACTCTAATGCTTGGAGGTCGCCGTATTCACACACGCTAACAGTGGCCCCCACTTCCCGTGGAACACCCGCCGAGTATGGTACCCCGAACTCCGAGGCGGCGCTACCAGCGTCGAAAAGCACGTAGTCATGGCTACCATGATAGTTCCCATCGAACTTTAAAATCTTGGTCCTCGATGTATACCCCCTAGCAAGCCTAATAGCGGTTTGAGTAGCCTCACTACCACTATTCACAAACCTCACCTTCTCAGCGGATGGCAAATGTGAAACTATTTTTGCTGCAAGCTCAACCTCGGCGCTGCAGGGGGTGCCGAAAAGCCACCCCTTCTCAACCTGCTCGATTATACGCTGCCTAACCCTCTCAGGAGAGTGGCCGAGTATGAGGGGCCCATACCCCAACACGTAGTCCACGAATCTACGCCCATCCACTGTGTAGATGTAGGCGCCCTCACCCCTCTCCGTGTAGAATGGGTATGGTTTCACAGCAGCCCTTACCGGGCTGTTAACACCACCAGCAAAAAGCTTCAGCGCCCTACCCCAAAGCTCAAAGCTCACAGACAAATGCACCCTAACACCTTTGAGCCAAACACGAGTATAAGCTCATCACCACCATCACAAACTACCTACTGGAAACACTCATTCAAACACGTCAGCCAGAAAAGACCGATTCAGGGTGATGGTTTGCCAGAGTCTTCTCCGAACAGGCTTAGGAGGTACTCCACGTGGTCCATGTCACCCTGATAGGTGAGTATCCTTATATCTTCGAGCACCCTGTAAAACGTCTTGTTGATTATGGAGCGCGTCAAAGCGTCTAGAATGGGTAGAGACGTGTCACGCTGAACACCCCTGTGCTCTAACATGTTCACAGCCCTCTTAACCTCCTTGCCCCGAATACCTTCAATCCTATTCATGATCCTGCTGATGTACATGTCCGCTAAGAGCTGCTGTATCCTCCGCGCCAAGGCTTCCTCCTCCTCCCGGATTATACCTTCAGCTCTACGCACCTCCTCCTTCTTGGACTCTGCGTTTCTTTCAGCTATTTCCCTAAGCTCCTCCAAGTAGACCACGTTCTCCCCAACGAACACTGGGGGCACAGATAGGTCAACCACTATCCTTGCACCCGCGGCCCGCTTCTTCGAGGGGTAGTTAATAGCTGAGAACACCACGTCGTAGCCAGAGAGGGAATCGAAGCTGAGTGCGTTGTATTCATAGTTATACTTCTCCGCCAACCTCCTCGCCGTGGAGACGGTTCTATTGATTACCGTAACATCCCTTACACCCAAATCGTGAAGCATCTTAACAATCTTTGAGCCCACGTCGCCAGCGCCAATAACAGCTATGCTAGAAGAGTGTAGGTCAACCCTCTGGGAGGCGTAGGCCACAGCCAAAGAGTACACACCCGTCTTACCCTTAGAGATGGAGGTCTCAGACCTCACCCTTTTACCCACATGTAAAGCCTTCTCGAACAGGGCTGACAAATGCTGATCAACCCTCCTCTTCCTACGCCACTGTGTATATGCATCCCTCACTTGGCCGAGTATTTCGTTTTCGCCAACGGAGAGCGACTCTAAGCCCGCCGCAACCCTGAAGAGGTGGGTGACAACCTCCCTCCCACAGAGAACCCTCCACCTAGAGCCATCAACATTTTTACCCACACTCGCGAGAGAGTGCCTCAGTCTATCGAGTACAGAGTCTTGGTCGCCGCGAAAATATATCTCAACCCTATTACAAGTCTGGAGAACCACCAGGCCCACATCCGCCGGTATCGAAGAGTTGAGCGCCCGGATATCGTGCGCACTCAGGTAGTTGAGCCCAACATCATCCACCGAGGCATCCCTGTGTGTTAGCACCAGTGCGCCGAACCCTTTGAACGCAAGATCTAAAGAGGCCGAAGCTTTGAGCATTGATTCGCGCCTGATACCCAAACACACAAAGAGTGATTTAAACCTCAACATCAAACCCGCAGGGTGGAACCCGTTTAACACGGTACACAGAGGGGTACTTGATGTCCAGATAGGCTCACGCCTATACATGCGTGTGTTTAACACGGTACACAGAGGGGTACCGGACAAACCCTTCAGCTACCATGAATCACCGCCTGCAACGGCTAGGGGATATAATGTGTTAAGGCTTATTTGGTTTTATGTATTCTTGACATATGGATAAAATAGTGTTGCGTGGCTCGGTGTTCGACGGCTCAGACTATGTGGAGGATGGAGCTGTTGTAGTGGACCCCTCAACCGATCTGGTTGATGCGTGTGGTAGGATGGGTGAAGTGGATCTACCAGCAAACGCTCAAACCATTGGCGGTGAAGGAGTGAGCGTGATCCCCGGCCTTATGGACGCACATATGCACTTCTTTGCTTCGAAGACGCACAACCTATTAGAGTGGGTGAGTGTACCCGAGACGCTTGCAGCGCTCAGGAGTGTGCGCGACTTGAAAGCGCTGCTCAGAGCTGGATTCACAACCGTCAGGGAGCTGGGTAGTAAGTGCGGTACATATCTGAGCCAAGCGGTGGATGAAGGGGTTATTGATGGCCCCACAATTATATCTTCATCCAAATCTCTAGCCCAGACTGGGGGAGACGACGACCCACTCACACTACCACTAGAAGTCTCAAAGGAGCTCTCCTATTCGTACTATTGTGATGGTCCATGGGAGTGTAGGAGGGCTGTGCGGATGGTTGTACGCGACGGTGGTAGGGTTGTGAAGGTTTACGCCTCCAGCTCATTCGCTCAGGGTGGACGTGTGAGAAGACAGTTCACGGTCGAGGAGCTGAAGGCGATAGTTGATGAAGCCCACGCCGCGGGGCTGAGGGTCGCTGCCCACGCGTACGGCGAAGAAGCTATCACGAACGCGGTGGAGGCTGGCGTGGACTCCATTGAGCACGGCATAGGCCTCACCGAAGAAGCCGCATTCAAAATGAAGTCAAAGGGAATATTCTATGTGCCCACACTCTCCGCGTACGTGGGCTCCGAGAACGCCGGCAGCCCTGAGAGGCGGGCGCTCGTGCAGAGACACCTCAAACAGGATGTCGAGGTAGCGTTGAACGCCGGATTAAAAATCGTCTGCGGCTCGGACTTCGTGGGCTCCGAGAGGGACCCCCACGGTGAGAACTATAGGGAGATAGTGTATTTAAGTGAGGTTATAGGTAACAGGCTGGCCCTTGTCGCCGCCACCACCAACGCAGCAGAGTGTATCGGTGTTGACTCAGGGCGCATAAAGCGTGGTGCACCAGCCGACTTAGTGCTCGTGAAGGGTTCACCGCTACAGGACATAATGGCCATTTCACCCCAAAGGATTCTACACGTTATGAAATCGGGGAGAATAGTGTTTTAGAGGCTCAGAACCTCGCCTCACACAAACCCTAATCAACCATTCAGCACCAAACAGTATACACGCATCGTAAAGGTATGACACCAAATTTTTAGTGGACACTTTACTGTTTTAACACTTCATTTTTGTTTACTTTTTTAGAAAATCGAAAGGGATAATTATTTGCTGTGTGTTGTTTGTTAGACTGGTGGCATCTTATGCAACCATTAAAGTACGCGTGGTTCAACGGGTCGATTGTACCCTTCGAGAAGGCGTCGTGCAGTGTGCTCACACACGGGTTAAACTATGGTACAAGCGTGTTCGAGGGTATAAGAGCATTCAGCGCTGGGGATGACAGGAAAATAGTGTTCAGGAACAGGGACCACATATCGAGGTTCAGGAAATCTGCTCGCATGATTGGGTTAAACCTACCCTACGACGACGAGTCACTCTACAGGGGTGTTGAAGACGTGGTTAGACTGGGGTGGATAGGTGGCGACGTATATATTAGGCCGATTGCATACGTTGGCTTCGGCGGCATAAACCTAGACTTTAGCCGCTATAAGGTGGAGGTGGCCATAGCCGCCCTCAGCTTCAACTCATACTTTGAGCCCGGTAAGAAGGGTCTCAGGGTTTGTGTTTCATCTTGGAGGAGGGTTTCTGGTGATACGAGCCTGCCGCTTGCTAAGGCTGGGGGTAACTACCTGAATTCCTGTCTCGCTAAGTTTGAAGCTTCGCGTAACGGCTACGATGAGGCAATATTCCTAGACGAACACGGAAGCGTGAGCGAAGGCACGGGTGAGAATATCTTCCTAGTGTACCGGGACAAGTTGATAACCCCCCCACTCAGCTCATCCATCCTAGACGGCATCACACGTGACACCGTGCTCAGAATAGCCAGCAACCTCGGCGTCACATGGCATGAATCCAGTGTTTCAAGGGGTGAGCTCTACCGGGCTGACGAGGTTTTCTTCACGGGAACAGCGGCCGGGGTTACACCCATAGTTGAGATAGATGGGAGAACAGTTGGAAACGGGGAGGAGGGCAGATACACGAGAATGATAAGGGAAGAGTACGATAACCTAACACGTGGGAGAAAAGTCTACCAAGAAGATTGGCTTACTTGGGTTAAAGCGGACGGAGCTCAGCCAGTATCAGGAGCATAGGCCAAAAACTCGGGATGCACGGGTATAGTTGGGCTCGCTCACGGTTTTAGCGGCGGTTTGTACCTTGACTGCGCCGTCGTGAATACCAGTAACCCCGAGACGATGGCTACGAGACCGAAGATGTAGGGGGCTTCAACCGACACGTATTGAAATAGACCCCCACCTATGACTTGGCCGACGATGTTTGTGAGCGATGTGATGGATTGGACTAGGGAGAGGGCTGAGCCATACTCGTCGGGGGGTGTGAGCTTAGTTATTATGGAGTTCGCGGAGGGCTGAGCTAGACTGAGGCCTACACCCAGCAGCACTAGGGCTAGGATGATCACGTACACTGTGAGCGGGATTGAGAGAGCAAAGAAGCACGCGCCTAACAACCCTATTCCTACGGATGCGGTCACCCATTCACCCAGCTTTGCGGCAAGTTTGTGCACTACTCCACCCTGTATGGCCGCCTCAATCACGCCTACGGCCGCGAGTATTACTCCCACGTTGAACGCACCCCACCCGTAGAGCGCCTGAACGTACAGTGCGAGGGTTACCTGTAGGCCTACGAAGGCGAGGTTCACCAGACCCCCACTCACATAGATGGGCTTCGCGTACCCAAAAACCTCCCGTAGAGGCCTCCTAACACTCGTTCTCCTAACCGCGGGCTCTTTTAAAATGAACCACACTAGGCCTAGGTTGGCTAAGGCGAGGAAGGCTGTTAAGAGTAGGGGTGTCCTATATCCATACACGCTGAGTGTACCCCCTATCGCTGGACCCACTATGAAGCCCAACCCCACTGATGCACCTATGAAGCCTAGGCCTCTAACCCTCCTCTCTTCAGTGGTCACATCAGCAACGTAGGACTGTATTACCGCGAAGTTAGCCGATAGGCCACCACTTATCACACGTGAAATATACAGGTAGACCAAGCTTGGCGCGAAGGCTAGCAATATGTAGGAGACGAACTCCCCTCCCAAGCCAATAAGTAAGAAGGGTTTTCTACCAAACCTATCCGAAAGCCTACCCCAGAGAGGGGATAGTATGACTTGGGGGGCTGAGTAAGCCGTAAACAGAAGTGCTATCTCGAGGGGGGTCGCACCAAACTTCTGAGCATAAAATGGCGATATGGGTATAACTATGCCTATACCCACAAAGTCTATGAACGCGGCAATCGCGGCGGGGAACAGGTTAGAGTAGAATGCTCTAACAGACAATCACAACAATCCTCTTATATAAGGCGCAAAACACACGGGGAGCCACTTCAAGGTGTGGTGCGCTGGGTTATAGCTCTGGACACATGCTAACCCCCACCCACCCCGCCCAGTGCTTCCTCGAGGTTGCGTATTTCTTGCTCCAGTGATGCCTGTTTCTCAACAGCCAAAGCAATCCTTTTCTCGATGCCCCTGAAAATGGCGGCCATCTTATCCGAGTACTCATACTTATACTCTAAACTCAGTGGCTGCAGGCAGACGGGGCAGTAAGCGCTGGATACAACCACGTCGAGGTTGCGTTTACACTCCCGCTGCTCTCTTCGAAGCTTCGTGATCTCTGAGCCCACCTGTTTGAGCTCTGCTCTTAAGTCTTCTAGCCTCTTCTTTACGTGCTCATCATTATTCATTACTTAGCCCCCGGTTTTTCGTGAGAACTCGGTGTTGCCCCCGGTTGCCGCCACGTATTCGATGTTGGTTATAGCTATCTCAGCGGAGAATCTGACCTCCTCCTCGGAGTCCTTGGTGTATATTTCGTTGAGGACGGGGAGGGATGTGGGTGAGCCCACAACGCCTATGGCAACGGATGACTCGTGTCTAACTATGGGTGAAGGGTCGCTCAGAGCCGCCTTCTCTAGGAAGGGGAGCCCAGCCTTATAGCCCAGCTGACCCAACACGAATGCAGCCTCATGTCTAACGATGGGGTCAGGGTCTTCTAGTAGAACCCTGCCAATATACTCTACAACATCCTTAGAGCCTAAAACCTCCAACACGCTGAGTGCGCGGATACGTATCACGCGGTCGGGGTGGAAGAGTAGCTTCACAAAGTATTCCGTATTCTTCGATTCAAACATACGCTCCATCTCCCTTAGTATGGTGAGTCGGCTCTCCAAAACCTGAGCGTTTAGTGGCTGAGTGTTCACAGCCAACCATTAGCTTCGCAGTGGTAAAAGCATTTCGCCCTCATCACTATCACCTATTAGCTCAGCCCTACCCTCCAAGTAGAGTAAACCAACATATGCGCACGTCACAGCGTCGAGTTCGTCGTGCGTCCACACACCAACACGTAAACCCAATCCACGTAGACCCTTGGCGAGCGCCTCAATCCCCTTACCCTTACGCGGTAGACCCAAAACGTCCTGTGCACCCCCAGGGTAACCCTCATAAACAGTGTAGCCCAGCGCCCTAAGCCTGGCGGCGAGTCGGATACCCCTCTCGGTGAGTTTACGCATAGGTCCCAAGGTAACTGGGAAAAACCTGATGCCACGACTAAGCAGTACCCTATCACACTCCCTGAGGTGTACATCGCTCTTAACGTCGAGACTCAGCCTACCACGCGGCAAAGACAGAGGCGCATCCACGACGACGAGCCTCGGATGATGTTTCACAACGAAGCCCACTATCTCGTCATCAGTGTGAGCTACCAGATGCACAATACGCCCACGCTCATTCAGAGCGGCAAGGCCAGTGTTCCTATGCTCGACGCCCGCTAGGTCAACCCCAACACTCACCCACCCACCACTCGCCAACTAACAACCGCAATAACTCTATCTCCAAACGATTATAATAAGCTAGACTAACAATTCCTCCACACAAAGAAAATAGTATGTTCACATCACGGTATTCGCTGTTAAGGGCATCATACATGATTTTTCCCCATCAAGTACCCTACCATACTGTTTGAACGCTGAGGCTACAATCACATTAGGGCATTTCTTAGGCAGAGTAGGGCTGATCTCTCTTTATCAATGAGCTTCAACCCACTATCCACTAATCGCAAAAGCCAAAGTTGCCTTTAACTCCAAGTTGATCTCCCAGCGTTTACCAACCCCTCCAACTCTAACATCCGTTGCTTTGTAGTGGTAGTGTGAAGTTGGGTGAACAGTGTCACTCTTCGAAGGCGGAGCTCCCTACCTCAACCGCGAGCCTCGATCCTCTCACTATACAGGAGTTGCGGAGACCCCGATGCCCACAGACGTGGATTCCCCGCGCACCGTGGGTACCATGAATACTCTATCTGTAGAACGCATCGCTTAAAGCCTTCGCCAAGCACCCACCCACGCCTGTGTACACAAAAATCACGTGTCGTACACAATCGATTTCAAGAGCGAATTTTAATATCTCATGAAAAGCACGATTTTTGAAAACCCTTGTTACCACTCACAGGAAGGAGCCATCAAGCCTCCATCGTCTCCCAAAATTATTTTCTAAGTAGCACACACGGTTTAGAGCCCGACATGACAGTTTAACAAACTATACACATTCAATAAGGGTCGGGATGCGCATCCACTAGGACTTCGATTAGGTTGTTCACATCTTCAAGCGCTTATGAACGGGTTAGGTGTTGCATTTTAACCAACATGCTAGCCGTAAGAATTCATGCTTATTAAAATTACTGGGTCTTTACTGGCGGTGTTTGGATGGAGAAATCCACGCAGCGACCCTCCCATAATGCGCTATCAACTGAGGGTGAATACAGAGAGAGTTGAAAAAGATATAGGTATATAGATTGGGCAAGCGTTATCTTGGTAACTTCTTCTAAACGCCAAATGCTTAAAGAGGGTTCAGCTGAGAATTATGTGGTGACTGTAAGCGTGAAAGCCCACAATCGCCGACGGAGACTGGCATCCCATAGCCCTGTTGAATAGATACAGTAGGCGGTTGAGCTGGAGGTTATCTTCGAATCGGCGGGGNGGCCAACATTATACCTCTATTAAGAGAATCTTATCATTGATAGGGGAATCCAGCGAAATAGCTCCATTGGTATGGAGTATATATACTTGGTTGTACATTTATTTTATGTTAATAAAAATACACGTTTAAACAGAATAGTGTTTAAGTGTATACAAACGTTTAAGAACACTGGTTCTCTATAGAAAAGTATGGCGTCGACTCCTCAAGGTGCTCGGAAACCCAATCTTCTCACAGCAATCTTCCAGTGGGATAAAGATTGGGCGTCGAGGGTGTTCATGGTCACACTTGTGTTCGCGGTTGTGTGGTACATTGTTGGCGCGGCGGACGCTATGCTGGTGAGGTTGCAGGAGTCGAGCCTCGGTTTGTTGGGTGAGCCCATAACAACTCCCTGGAGCTACTATGCTGGCCTAACACTTCACGCTGAGAGGGACCTCTTCGGGTTCGCCCAACAACTCGAAATGGGTATATTCGTGTTCCTCACAATCAGACTCCTAGGCGTCGAGCCGAGGGCCAAGTGGTTGATGTGGACATCGATTATTCTGATAAACGCCTCCATATTCCTGTTTGAAGGACCAGTCATCCTCTCACACCTAAGCTTCATTGATAGCTACTTTGCTGCGACAGGCTGGGACTCACTGTCACCACTAGGGGTGCCCGGCTACAGTGGTTACGGTGTCTCACCACTGTGGTGGTGGGGTTGGCTTGCGCTCGAGGCTTCAACCTTCCTCTGGGGTGCGTGGACATTCTACATGGTTGCGAAAAGCCATAAGAAGCTCAACTATGTTATGTACTATGTCCTCGGCACAGTGATCCTATACGTTATGGGTTACGCTGTGCTCGCCGTGGCCACCAACTGGGAGATGCTCGCCTACTATATACCCGTAAATATTAACAGCCTCTACGACCAGTTCATCTTCTGGTTCTACGGGCACTCAATAGTGTACATGCTCTTCCTGCCAGCCGTGACAGCGCTCTACTTTTTGGTGCCCACACTCGTAAACAGGGAGATATATAGTGACCGCCTAGCCAAGGTTTCAGCCATACTCTACGTTGCGTTCTCAAACATCGTGCCAATCCACCACCTCTACAACGCTGTGTTCCCATACTGGGTGAACATACTTCAAGAGGTGATGACCTATGGTGTGGTTGTGCCCTCCATGATGACATTCTTCAATCTCTGGGCCACCGCTAAGGGTGTCAAACAGATAACTTGGAGTGTGCCAGCCGCATTCACAGCCATGTCCTTCGCCGGCGCAATAGCCGCTGGTGTAACCGGGGTGGCCAACGCCACCGTCTCATTCGACTCAGTAATACACAACTCGATGTGGGTTCCCGCACACTTCCACGCCATGATTATGCTCATGATTGCCCCAGGAGCCTACGCCCTACTCTACATCTTGGTTCCCTGGGTGACCGGCAGGCTCTGGTACTCTGTTAGGCTGGCTTGGGCTCACTTCTGGCTCACACTCGTGGGCAGCGTGGGCGTGGTCATGTTCTTCAGCGATGAGGGAATAAGCGGTATACTTAGGAGGAGCATGATATATCCGAGGATAAGCAGTATAGTTGTTGACGAGGTGGGTGCGACAATCTTCGCTGTGATAGTAGGCCTCGGCGCGCTCGCGCTTGTACTCAACACACTGCAAACAATATTCAGAGGCCGCACACTCGACACTTCAAAGCTAGGGGTGCTTGAACTGGTGAGCGCAGCCGCGGCCTCCACGGTTAGCGGACCCTACTCGACCCCGGAGCCACCAAAACTCAAGGTGGATCATAGACTCAAGCTGAGGGCCGAGTACACCTGGGTCGCGGTGGGCGTACTGCTCTTGGCTCTTACAGCCGTGAGCACCCTACCTGAGGCGGTTTACGTTGGGGGTGCGATCATCAACGTACCCAAAGCCTACTTCGACCCCCCAGTTGAGAATGTGACACTGTTGGCTCACCAATACTACTGGAACTTCACGGTGGGGAACACCTCCACGCTTGACTTCTTCGTAGTGAATCCAGGCGAGAAGGTTTTGATTAGGGGGACAGTGGCTAAGGGTAACGGTTTGGCGAACTTCTATATGCCACTCTTCTCCGACAGAGTCGTTGACTACCAATTATATCAAGAGTATTACTCATATATCTGGTTCACCGCACCCACACAACCCGGGGTCTACGGCTTCATGAATGGGGAATATAATGGGCCGTTCTATACCTATATGGGTGGCGAGATGCTCGTGATGCCACCAGGCGGGGTTCTTAGCTCCACCCAGCTAGAATCCTACCTAAGATCCACATCCTCCGACCCCTACACTCCCCCAGTAGAGCTAATTCAAGGGGGCGTTTCACTCACTATGAGCACGCTTGGGAACTGGAATAACACTGTACCAGCCCCAACGCTCATAGCATCAGAGGGCTCAGAAGTTAACCTCAGCTTCGAGGTGAGCCTCAGCGCACTTACAAGCTACTCAAACTATGTGTTCAACCTCACACAGGTGAACACCACCAAGACGGTTGAAGCCTACCTCACCGAACACGGTGGACGACTCCCCTTCAGCATAGAACTACTCCACATAAACCCTCAGGGTGAAACGAGCATCGTGCAGTCGATAACACCAACACTTGGAACAAACACACTCTCATTCAGGGTTGAACCAGGGATCTATGTCTACGGCGTCATCCAACCCATAGCCTACGAGTTCAACCCATACGGCCTATCCAACCAATTCAACGGCTATGACCAAGGATATATAACCGCCCTCTGGGGTGCAGTACTGGTGACCCAGCCATGAAGCTTTCAATGTTTGGAGCAATGGGTCTAGGTGTCCTGCTAGCAGCCTTATTCCTAGCATGGGAGGAAGTCGACCTAACACTCCACGGAGTGGGCACCTTCGGTGACACAGTATGGTTCACACTATTCAGCCTACTAGCAATAGCCATCTTTAGCATCCTAGTTCTACGATCCCCAGACAATGAATGACTTAGGCTCCTCTCAACCCTCTTCTGCAGTAGACCAAAAACTTGCATGAGCGACTTGACCAACCCTAACTAACTACGAATTTTGATTTACCACAGAGAACAAAGCCACCACACATTCTTTAATCAGTGGCGAACCACCCCATTTGACCGGCAAGGGTTAGGCTTCAAAGTTTGCTTGTAACAGTCCCTAAATACCTATCTTCGAAGGGTTCATCCACCCCGACCTCACTCACAAATCAAGCCATGGTGCCTATAATCACGTCCAATAGGAATCTTCACTTAAGTACGCCCTCCTAGAACACACTCCCCCAACGCATACAGATGAGGTTTTCGCAGAACCTAAAAAGTACGGGTTAATCGTCCTTCTGCTTCACAGCCATCAGAGGTCTCGGTATAGATGGTGTACCCGCTTTCCACTCCGAATCAACTATCCTCTCAACCTCTGACGCGAAGGGTAAACATAAACCGGCGATGAGGCTGAATACACCAAAGTCAAACATCGAGTAGAACGTAAGCGGGCTTCTGAAGGCCTCGGCTATCAATATGCCTCCAAGTATCATCAGCGATGCAGCCGACGCGATGATAGTTGTTTTCAACACTGAACGCCTAATGTATTAATGTGGTTCTAGTACTTAAATTTTTTGTATTAGTCTTTAATCAACATATAACTAGTTATTTGTCAAAGGATTATCTAATGCAAACCTCACAAAAGCGCTTTCAGCCAGAACCAAACCCTCGAGGACTGGCTTATCCAGAAAATATCAAAACCATCTGCAACCTAAACAATAACTATGTCAGTCCAAACTAGCCATCGAACATTTAAACGATGAATAACAGTGAACATTTGAGTTTAACCCTATCCCTACAATCTATAAGAAAGCTTTGGCTGAGGGTAAAGAGAACTTATATCATGTTGGCTTAGCTAAAGTATTCTATCGAAGCTTGTGAGCCTTGTTGGTTCCGAGGCTATTTCACGAGCTGAATCAGGATCCTTTAGACCGTTACCCGTTAGCACGCACAACAACTTTTCATCTCCCTCAACCACTCCCTTATACCTTAGCTTGATGAGTCCAGCCAGACTTGCCGCAGACGCCGGCTCAACGAAAACCCCTTCGAGTCTAGCTAGTAGACTCTGCGCTTGACGTATTTGCATATCTGAGACCGCAACCGCTAAACCCCCAGATCGCTTAATGGCCTCCAAGGCCTCCTTCCACCTAACAGGCGAACCAATCCTTATCGCCGAAGCGTATGTTGTTGGGTTAGATAGGGGCTGTATCCTGTCCAAACCCTGCTCGTATGCTTGGACTATCGGTGATGCCCCCTCCGCCTGTACGCCAACGATCTGCGGTGGCCTGTCTATCAAGCCGAGCTGGACTAGCTCCCTGAATCCCTTCCATAACGCCGTGATGTTACCCCCATTACCCACTGGTATGAAGACCTTGTCGGGTAAGGTTGGCCGAGTCTGCTCGTATATTTCGAAGGCGAGGGTCTTCTGCCCCTCCAGCCGGAAGGGGTTCACAGAGTTCAAGAGGTAGGCTCTACCGGATCTCTCCGTGTCTAAGACGCTTTTTAGCGCCCCATCAAAGTTATCACTAACCATAATCACGTTGGCACCATACACGAGTGATTGCAGTAGTTTTCCCCTAGCCACCCCGCTTTCGGGCACTACAACATAGGCTTTCAGCCCAGCCCGCGCCGCGTAGGCACTCATAGAAGCCGCCGTGTTACCAGTCGACGCGCAGATTACCGCGCTCGCCTTGCCCTCTACAGCCTTTGTTACCCCCACAGTCATACCCCTATCTTTAAAGGAGCCAGTGGGGTTGTCTCCCTCGGTTTTAACGTAGAGTTCCCCCAGTGAGAATTGGTGCTCGGTGTTAAAACACCTTATGAGCCGTGTTCCACCCTCACCCATACTGATACTAATGGTCTTCTCCGCGACGGGTAACAGCATCCTATACTTCCATACACTCAGCTGACCGCCAACGCTAAAAATAGGGGTAGCATCTACCTCTCCAAACTCGTACTCCACCTCTAATAGGTCCCCGCAATTAGCACATAAAAACGTGGTCTGCTCTAACGGTGCCGTGCCATTGCACCCAATACACTTGAACCATGCCTTCACATCAACTCCACTCGCCCACTACGTTCTGAGTAGATGGGAAAATAAACCTTATGTTCACTGAGAGGTGACGTGGGGATCAGGGGGATGGGTGAGCGTGGCACCCCAGCGGGGAAAACAGTTATCCGCACATCATATCCACTGGGAGATAGTGTCGGAATTAGTTTGTGGTTCAAGTGGTCCCCAATCATTGAAAACCGTTATCTGAACACGCTAGACGATATCTAATTTATTTGTAATGCTGAGAACCTGTCCGGATATGGCTTAAACGTGGTGGGCTTCACGCAGTTGAATCGGTGAGCACACGTGAAACCCACCCAGAAATGGGTTTGAGTACTTTAGGGATTTAAATGTTTTCGCGAGGAACAAGAAGAGGTTCTCGCGAACTCAAGGTTATGCCCGCCGTGCTACTCTACTCGTTTGGATTGAGCCTCCACGAAGGTGTACCTCGAAGTACTTCGAGAAGCTCTCCACCCTCCCAGTCTCCAAGTCCAATATACACGAGTGGCTCAGGAAGGCGGGTGGGCGGGAGATTCAACTTCGACCCACAGTCATAGGAATACTCCATATAATAGCTGGGGATGAGACTGTGGTGGGGTACAACGGCAGACCAGTCTATGTTTGGGCCGCGGTGGGTTGACGCGTACACGAGGCAGCAGGTCTGGTTTGGTGTTCCCCCCTCACCAAGACCACCGGGGACGCCCTCAGATTCCTTCGAAGACTCAGAGAGATACCTCTGTGGATGACCCGGTTATCCTCACAGACCGGGGACCCCGGTACCGTGACTCCGTTGTCCGCGGGGGCTAGCTTCCAAAACCACATCTACCGGGCGCTTGGGCTGCGTAGCTCAGTTGAAAGATTCTTTGGGTACCTCAAGGATAGGACCAAGACTTTCTACAACAATATAAACCAGAGAAAAACACTCTTCTCACCCCCGTAGACCTCCCAGAATTATTCGTGCACTGGTACACCGGGTGGAGGTGACACAATCGCATAAAGGCTTATCCGGACACCATCGATGCTGAAGCGTAAAGTTTTTAGTTCCGGTGCGGAACTCAGTTCCGGTGCGGAACTTGCTATTTGACCCAAGGCCCAAGTCGTCGAGGAAAGAGCTTTTCGACAGGGAAAAACAGCTTGAGGTGCTCGACCGCTCAGTTGGCAAACCACTCATTCTGGTGCTTGGTATAAGGCGAATAGGAAAATCTTCTCTACTCCTCAGCTTTCTAGAAGAGTGGAGAGGTGTCTACATAGACCTCAGGGGTGTAAGAAACACCGCCGACCTCTATCGCAAAACCTCAGAGGGACTCACCGGTTCCCTCACAAAGCTGAAGGATGCGCTAAAAGGTGTTAGCGGTGTAAAGATTGCTGGTATCGAAGTCACTCTGAAATGGAGGGGTGTTGACTCCATCAGCCTACCACGCCTCATCGAGCAACTTTCAAAAAAGGAAACAGTGGTCTTCATCCTTGATGAAATACAGATGCTGCGACCACCACTTTCCTACGAACTCAAGAACACGATCGCGTACGCCTACGACAACGTCCCAAACTGCACTTTCGTTCTAAGCGGTTCACAAATAGGTTTGCTCAAGGATTTCGTTGGGGTTAACAACCCAGAATCCCCGCTTTTCGGCAGGTACTACACAGAGGTCCACGTGGAAAGGTTTACAGGGGAGCAGTCACGGGAGTTTTTAGAAAAGGGCTTCGGTGAACTAAAACAAAGGGTCGACCAAAGCGTTATAGAGAAAGGTGTGGCTCTGTTTGACGGAATACCCGGCTGGCTCGTCCACTACGGCATGAGCCACATCGAAAGAAAAAACCATGATGAAATCCTCCAAATCGCGGTTAACACCGCGAGAAACGAGCTTTTAAAGCTAAACCAAAGAGAAAAACAAGTGGCCAAAGCAATCGCGAACGGTGCGGAAAGCTGGTCGAGCGTTAGACGGCTTGTTGAGGAAATGAGCGGAGAAATAATCCCCAGATCAACGCTCACACGTACAATAAGGGCGCTCGAAAAACTAAGCATAATACAAGACTACCGCTTCCTTGACCCCGTGTATCAAGTAGCCGCAAAGCTACTTTAATCACAGGAATAAGAGATCGAGCTATCTCAGTGTGGTTGCTTCGTAACGCTTTTGTGTTATGATTATATGAATTATTTATATAGAAAAATTGGAGGTATGTGTGCATGGAAGTATTATCTTCTTTCTCCCCCATCATTGTTGACATGATTGTTATAGTAGCAGGGTTCGAGTAGGTCTTAATTAATTGGTTGGGGATATTGTCTTAATGTCTGACCAGTTGTCCCAGAAGGTCGCCCAGTGGCTCCAAGAGGCTGGGTTGGCTGTGTCTAAGACGCAGAACGTTCAAGACTATTTTAACATAACTGTGTCTCCTCCCCCACCGGCGCAAGGGCCTGTTTTGACCGTGGCGAGGCCCAAGTCGGAGTCATCGTTTTTCGCTGTTGGGATGGGTATAAGCATCCATCCAGACCATCTTAGGAAGCTAAACGCCGAGCCAAGGAATGACCGTCTCAGTTTTCTGAATTCACTCAAGTATACGTATCTTACGATGAACGTTGATTTTGTGTTCATACCCCCCCAGAATGAGGTCCCTCAGCATATACAGCTTGTTAAGCTTATTTTCGTTGACGGTTTAACCCAGAACGAGTTGTTCAACACATACACCCTTGTGCGTAACGCTGGGATATTGACCATAATGAAGTTTGTCGATAGATTCGGCAACGTGGATCAGAATCAGCCTTCAGGCATAGCCTAAAATATATATTTCAATTATTATTTATATTTTTCCGGGTGTTTAGGTTAAGCTTATTTATCAATGGATAGGAGAGTGTAAAGCGGAAGCAGAAAAGCAATGCCACAAACACCTAAGGGTAGTCGTTCATCCGAGCCTAGCAGACTAAGACAGGAGACAGTGGTCATGCGTAGGCTCGGGTTCATCGATGCCTTCTTCTTGGCATTCGGAGGGCAATCCATATTGTTAAGCCTCCTCACGTATGGCGCTGCTGTAATAGCCCTCTCGGGCTACTTCTCACCCGTGGCTGTGGCCCTTGGAACTGCCCTTGTCGTGCTGAACGGTGTGGTTGTTCAACGCCTTTCCAATCTGTATACCCAGAACGGGGGGTACTATAACTACGCGAAGAATCTCAACGGGAGGCTGGGTGCTCACACTGGCTGGGTGTACATATCCTACGCCATACTCTACGGAGGCGCCTATGTTGTGGGCACAGCGTTCGTTGTTGGATACGCGCTTGGGCTAAGTCCAGTGATGGTATCACTGATCATCACAGCGTCGGCGATATCACTAGTCCTCCTCGGTGTAAAGCCTTCATCACGCTACGCGATAGCGACGGGTGCGCTGGAGATAGGGATCATTCTCTACTTCGTAGTTGGCTCATTCCTACACGCACACCTCACAGTGTACAATCCCTTCTCAAACATCAGGCTGACTAGGGGTATACCGCTCGCCATACTTCTCGGAGCATCTATACCCACAGGGTACGGTGTTCTCGCACAGGTATCAGGCGAAGTTGTTGAGGCTGAGAGAACCGTTGGGAGGGCGATGCTAACCGTTATAGTCATCAGCGGGCTTCTCGCATCCATATTCGTGCTAGCACTAACCAACCTCGCGTACACCATGAGCCTGAAGGCTCACACACTCGGTGCTGAGAGCATGTTGAGCCTAGTGTCAAACGTCAATGAAGCGGCTAGACCCATAATAATATTCAGCGTATTAAGCGATGGGGTGCTCGGAGCCATGGCCTACCTTATGGCCGCAACGCGCACAATCTGGAGGATGAGCCAAGACGGATATATGCCCAAATGGTTCGGGGTCCTAAGAAAGGGTGAGCCCACCAACACTCTAGCCATATTGTCTCCCGCATATATCTTCATCACCACTGTGAGCATGTTATTCCTCCCAGTCTTCGATGACTTTGTGGCCCTAGGTGTGGTGGCCGCCTTATGCTCCCTATACATACACTTCGTCGCTAACACATCACTCTATTCACACACACGTAAACCAAGCTCACGGGGTAATGCCTGGAGGATTATAGCCCTACTAGCCATGTGCTACACTGGATTCAACTTTGGCTTCTCACTCTACGAGGGTAAAACCGTTTATGCGGTGGTGTTCTTAGGCCTAACACTGACAGGACTAGTGTACACGCTGCTACGACCTAGTAAACACCGTCGGGTGGGCTTGGATTATTCCTCCTAACTACGCGCCGCTGCGAACTCTACGCTACTATGTCTCCCTGCGCACAACCACCTTGCCGTTTGACATCTCCATAACGGGTTCCCAGCCCTCCTCGATAAGCGACTCGAGCTGGGACGCATCCACAATCTTCCTCTCGGTTTTCTTAGCTGTCTGGGACTGCGCTATGCGTGGTGAGCGTGCAGCCGCTAGCTGCTCTGAGTAGTACCTGATTTCCTCTTCAATGCTTGGCTCCCTTCCAAGCTGGGATATTAGCTTAGACCTCAACTCGGCTGGGTCTAACCCAAGCACCCTGAGGTTCTCTCGCCACACAAGCACCCTCACCTCATCTTGAGGATTCATCTGGCCGGCTCCGGTGCCCAGCACGCCCAAGTTCTTCTCAGCCCTACTATAAGCCTCCTTTAACTGGTCTAGGGAGGGTTTAGAGTAGGCTCGCTGGGTTCTCGGTAACACGTGCCCCATCAACTGCTCATACCAAGTGGACGGCACCCCAGCTTCCTCCATAGCCGTCTGAAAGAATTTCCTGAAGAGGTGATGGTGTAACCCTTCGGTCACGCTAGGGCTTAGACCAGCCTTCTTCGCTGCCCTCCTAATAATCCTGTTCACCGCTTCATCGTCTAGAGGTACATCTTTACCCCTAAATTTTCTGGGGCTGACAAAGAGTAGGTCGCCTTCAGACAGGGTTCCCCTGCGTTTAAGGTAATCTGAGACGAGGCGCTTCGCGTCCTCGCCGATAAAGAAGGTGTAGGCTTGGCGGTGCTTGTTGATAAGCCTCCCCCGCGGGTCCTTAAGGTCCGCTGGAACATGAATCGCGCCTGGACCCTTCGAGACCAACGCCTCCCTCACCATACCGTAGCGTAGAGAGGTTATAACACTAACCCTCTGACCCGACTGCGCCGAGAAGGCTATCAGAGCAGCCTCCAACGAGCTCTCCGCAGCCTCAACCATCCGAGCTATCTCCTCCCTAGTGGGCACACGGTCCTGCCTAGTGGTCCAGCTCTCAGGTGTCTCGAGGTTCAGGGGTGCATAGTTGGCCTTGTAGAAGCTTCTAAGCGCCGCGTGGGCGGTTAACGCAGTGTTCCTTGAAAGCTTCTCGGATGACTCCAAGTATGCGAAGTACTGGGTCACAAGCTCTTCATGCCTCCTCCTAACTGATTCATCATGGGATTTGAGGTCCTCCGAGTGTTCGGCTACAAGCTGCTGCGGAGTCTTACCAGACCACTCACAGAACCTTTTAAGGTGCCAGAGATAAATTTTAGCCGTCCCCTCGGAGCGCGTCCTCCTCGAAAGTATCTTCGAAATCCACCTCTTAACTGTGGGGTCATCCTCAAACCTCAACTCATATGTTCACCCCCTCATTACGTATGGGTCTACCCCTACACATAGAGAACACGAGGGGTGACCTACCCAATCTACTCACAAGGTCAGCCTCACCCTCAACATCATACACGGCTATGTCCGCCGAGTAGCCCGGCTTAAGGCAGCCCACGTCGCTTAGCCCTAAAGCCAGAGCAGAGTTCACACTCGCCGCGCAAAGCGCCTCGGCTGGCCTGAGCCTTAAAGCGTACACAGCGTGGTTCATGGCGGCAAGCATGGAGTCAGCCTGACAGTTGGGGTTAAGGTCGGTTCCCAAACCTATAACTAGACCCTTAACCCTGAATTTGTCTACTGGTGGGGGTTTAATCATCGAGTAGTGGAAGAGAAGTGGTAGTATAACGCCTACCACCCCCCTCTCAGCCATCCTAGCTAAACCGTGGGGGTTCGCTTGGGCTAGGTGGTCGGCTGATAGGGCGCCCACCTCGGCGGCAAGCGCGGCGCCCCCGCTGTCCTGGAACTCGTCGGCGTGCAGCCTAACATTCATCCCCCTCTGCTTCGCGTAAACCAAGATACGCCTCGCCTCCTCGACACTGAAGTAACCTGGCTCACAGAACACATCAACGAAGTCGGCTAGACGTGTAGTGGAGGCGTAGTCCACGGTTCTGAGAACAACCTGCTCAATGTAATCCGAGACGTGCCCACCATACTCCTCTGGTACAGCGTGGGCTGAGAGCAGGGTGGAGAGCACCCTAGCTTCAACTCTCTCCTTTAGGGTGTTTATGAGGCTGAGGAGGCGTACCTCAGAGTCGAAGCTCAAACCATACCCACTCTTGATCTCCAATGTGGTTACACCACTACTCAGTAGGCCTCTGACACGCTTCGCGGATGCGGCGAGTAATTCATCGTCGGCCGCGCTACGCGTGTACCTAACGGTCCTCATGATACCCCCACCCCTCGCGGCTATCTCAGTGTAACTCAACCCTTCAAGCTTCCAGGCGAGCTCATCGGAGCGGTTCCCATAGTACAATAGGTGGGTGTGGGGGTCGACTAGTCCGGGGAAAACCGAGTAATCAGAGAAGTCTATCACTCCACGAGGCTCGTGCACCCCCCTCAGCTTGGACCACTCCCCAACATCGACAATCCTGCCCCCAGCGACTGCGAGACCCCAATCCTCTTTGGTGAGGAGGTTGGCGCCCGCGCCCAATTCACATGGAGCTTGGGGGGTGATGAGCCTACCACACCTAAATAGGTAGTCAACCATCATGGCGTGGCCATGAACTCCAAGAACTCTTGAAGGCTGCGGGGTTTGAGCACATAGTTATTCCTCTTCTCGTAGCCGATGGTTGAGTGGGGAGTTGCACCATAGTTGTGGCCGGGGTAAACAACCGTGTCGTCGGGAAGGCTTCCGAGTTTCTCGAACAGTGTGTGATACATTTGCTCGGCGCTCCCACCTGGGAGATCCACTCTACCACACTCACCCACAAAGAGTGTGTCACCGGTGAACACGCACCCCGCTGAGAGGTAGCACACACTGTCGGGGGTGTGCCCCGGTGTGTGTAGAACCTTCACACTAAGTCCGGGCGCTTCAAGCGTGTCTCCGTCCACCACCTCCACATCCTTCTTTATCGGGGACGCTCTGTGGGCGACAACGAGAGCTCCAGTCAGCGAGGCGAGCTCTTCATTACCCATATTGTGGTCGAAGTGGTGGTGGGTGCTCAAAATATACTTCAGTTTCAGATTGAGCTCCCTGAGCTTAGCGTATATGACGCGGGCACCGAAGCTCGTATCAACCACGAACGCAGCACGCTCCTCAGACCACAGTATGTATGAGAAATTTAGCATGTGACCCACAAGTAGCTGCTCAACACGCATATAACTCTAACACCTCTAATACCAAGTGACCCACCGCGTCTCACTTCTCCGCTACAACGGGGTTCCTGATGGAGCCAACACCCTCAATCTTAGCCTCGACAAAGTCGCCATCCTTAAGGTAGGGGGCCCCGCTAAAGGCTGCTACACCAGCCGGTGTACCCGTGCATATAACATCACCTGGCTCAAGCGTGATCCCAGAGGACACGTACTCGATTAGCTTCTCAATTTTAAAGAACATGTCCCCCGCAAGCGCGTCCTGTCGTTTCACACCGTTCACGGAAAGCGTCAACCTAAGAGAGTAGGGGTCAGGGACTTCGTCGGCGGTTACAAGCCAAGGGCCAAGAGGTAGCGAAGCATCCATGGATTTACCCTTAACCCAATTATAGCCAAGGGGCGTCTCCCTACCAGGCTGCGGAAACTGGTAGTCCCTGAAGCTCACATCGTTAGCAACAGTATAGCCCGCCACGTACTCGAAGGCGCGCTCACCATCAATATACTTACCCCTGCTACCGATTATAACCGCAAGCTCCACTTCCCAGTCAACCTTCTTTGAGACCTTGGGTAAAAGTATGGGTTCTCCATCCGCTACTAGGCATGAGGTGAACTTCGTAAAGAAGTATGGTTCAGGGGGCGGCTTTACCCCTGACTCCTTCCCATGTGATGGGTAGTTGACAGCAACCATAAGAATCTTCTGAGGTTTGAGAACAGGCGTCAAAACCCTAGGCTTATCCACTGGCTTAACACCCGGTTGCTGCGCTGAGCCCAGCCGCAGAGCGTCTGGAAGCAATCCCCGCCCAAGCAACTCATCCACCGAGCCTATATCCGCCAAGCGGTCAAACCCAGCGATTCGCGCCGCCTCAGCCAAATCGTAGACCCTGCCATCCCTGACGAAGCCAGCGCGTGCACCGCCACCTATAGCATAGTTTAGAATCCGCATCAGAGTCACCTGAATGATTTAGGAAGGCGCACCACTCAAATAAGGCTTAACTTGACACTAGACGCCTACCCACAGGCCCTCAGTATCCAATCATTTCGGCAGCCTATATTCACGCATTTGAGCGGGAACAGTCTGGTTAACACAAATTTTTAGTTACTCTGAGTGGTAAGCTCAACATGGGCTGATTTGGTGTTGTACAGAACGGTTGAACTGGGGGTTGAAGGCTTCGAGGTGGGGGGCTACCACTCTGAGGATGCCTGTTCGGGTATAACCGTTGTTTTCCCCACGAGGAATAATGTGGCCGGCGTGGCGCAGATTGGGGGTTCGCCGGGCACCCGCGAGACAGACATTCTAAGACCGCTACACAGGAAGAACAACTCGGTTGACGCTGTCGCACTCTGCGGCAGAAGCGTGTTCGGGTTCAGAGCCGTTGAAGGCGTGGTCGAGCGCCTAAGAGTCGATGGGAAGGGTTACCGGGTCGGAGGGGTAACCGTACCCATAGTGCCAGCCGCCGTGATATTCGACTTCAAAGGAGACGAGACGGATAAACACCTCTCAGACCAATCCTGGGGTTATTTGGCGTACGAGCAGAGGTCGACCAAGCTACCCGTCGGTGGGGTGTGGGTTGGCCGGGGGGCGACTGTAGGTAAAATCCTTGGTAGGGAGCGGGCATCACCCTCCGGTCAGGGCTACGCACACTATGAAAGAGGGGGTGTACAGCTGGGTGTCCTCACGGTTGTGAACGCGGTTGGGGACGTATACGGAAGGGACGGCAACATCATTGCGGGTGCTAGAGGTGTAGGTGGGTCGTATACAAGTGGACTCGAACACGCGATGAGAGAGGGGTTAGCCCACCTCAGTCATTTTGGTAACACCACTTTAGGTGTGGTGATCACCAATATTAGAGCCGACGTGTGTGATATGTGCGCCCTAGCTCAAGCCGTCAACACTGGATATGCGAGCGTGATAAGACCGTTCAACACCGCTTTCGACGGTGACACCGTGTTCGCTTTAACCACCAACGATGTTGACGGTGACTTTGAAGTAGCCAAAATACTCACAACCCAGCTTGCAGCCGACTCTGTAATCAACATCTACACGTGACGGAACGGGGAGGAGCGCCTCATAGACATAGAGAACACTCACATTCAAAGGCTCTCTTATAGCTGATAGGATGAGAGCGCCAGCCGGAGTATGGGGTCAGCTATCATGTATCTTCCACCTCTAACTTCGGCTATATCATAGTTTACTAGTTCGTCGAGTAACCCGTTGAAATTTCTGTCGTTCACGGTTTCCCCCTTGCCTCCTCAAGTAACCTCTTAGCCTCACTCCAAGTTCTTTCGCGGGTGAGTATTCGTAGCAGTTGTGTTTACCATCCACTACGCGGGGAAACCAAAAGCTATTGATTTCTTCTTTGGCTACTAGGTGAAAAATGAGTTTTTGGGTGGGTATTTGGATTCGACGAGGATTTAGCGAAAATCTTAATACGGATTGCCGTATATACGGCTTTATGGTTAAGGCAAAGATAACGGTTTCTGTTGATAAGGGTGTTGTGGACACCGCGAAGATCGCTTTGTTAAAGAGGGGTAGGACGCTCAGCGATTTTATAGAGAAATCACTTCGTTCACTTTCAACAGCACAAATCCTAGATGATTTGTGTAGAGAGCTCAAGCTTGAGTGCGAATACATGAGTAATGAAGAGGTTGAGAGTAAGAGACCAGACCTCAGGGGCAAAGTTGCCTCAGAGGTGGAGGTAAGGGAGATCAGGCGTGAGCGCCTCTCGCGTGTACTTTGACACAAGCATGCTTGTAAAAAGATATGTATACGAAGAAGGTAGCCACAAAGCGGATAACTACTTTCGCCTTGCGCATCGTGGTGAAGCGGTGATCTGTTTCTCAGAGTTAAACCTCGGTGAAGCAGCTACGGTTTTTGACAAGTATTCAAGGAAAACCCACATAGATGCGGGGACTGTGCTTAAAACAATGCTAAGCGAGTTAAAGGTGCTTGAAAGATCTTCCTCAGCAGAAATATATCCGGTTACGGGTGAGCTCATCAAGCGGTCAATCAAAACAGTGCTCAAACACCATATCTACATTATCGACGCCCTGCAAATAGAGACCTCAATAGAGGCACGCGCAAACCTATTCCTAACCGCGGACAGAGAACTTAATTCGGTAGCCAAAAAAATAGGAATAAAAACAGCTTAGAGCAATTAGCAGGTGATGCACCTGTGTCGGCTACGCGAACGCGCTTAGAGCGACAACCTTCGCCAGCATGGACAGTTAAATAAGCTGGGCTTCTAAAACACAGTGCCGGACCCCACCTATATGTTAAGATGAAAATTCTTCCTTAGCGTCAACAGCCTTCTAAGCGGAGACCAATCTACTTTTCGGCGGCTCACAAAATTCATTAGTAAGGGTTGCTTACTTGTCTCTCAGTGGAGTTGAGTTCTGCCTATCGCTGAGTTAGAGTCATCAATTATTATACGTAAAATTGGTGAATTATCGGCTGATGTGGAGAGGGAGGCTCTAAGCTTTCTTAGGGGGCTTCTGAGGATTCCGACAGAAAACCCCCCTGGCCTGAACTACGAGAGGCTTGTATCGTATGTTACAAGTGTGCTTGAAGACCTGGATTATAGGATTGATGTTGTCGAGGTGAGTGACGAGCGTTACTATTCACATATTCCTGGTGCAAGCGACCCAAGGCCGAATGTTATAGCATCGCTTGGCACTGAGCCTGAGAACCAAGTGGTGTTTAACGGGCACTACGACGTTGTTCCCGCGGGTGAGGGGTGGAGCCACCCCCCATACGAGGCTGAGATCCACGACGGTAAACTCTACGGTAGGGGTGCGGCGGATATGAAGAGCGGTATAGCCGCCCAAGTATACGGCGTAGAGCTCCTCCGAAGGGTTCTAGGTGACGCAGGACCACTCAGACGCGTAGTACATCAAATTGTCACAGATGAGGAGACCGTTGGGAACACCAGCGCGGGCACGGGCTACCTCGCCGAAAAAGGCTATCTCTCGCCGAAAAAGGTGAGCTGCATGGTATTCACGGAACCGCTGGGCGTGGCAAACATATGCTTCGGCCACAGAGGCGCGGTGTGGGGGCGTGTTCAAGTCTACGGTGCCAAGTCCCACGGAGGCTTCCCCACGGAGGGCGTGGATGCGATTAGGGCTGCCGCACAATGCGTAAACTGCCTCTACGAGCAGATTGAATACGACTCTAAGCTGAAGAAATCTAGAAACCCAGTTATACCTTCCTCAGCTAGGAAGTCCTCGATGGTTATTGGACTCCTCCACGGGGGAACGTGGGCGAACACGGTGGCGGACCGCGCTGAGTTCTGGTATGTGAGAAGACTGATCCCGGAGGAGACGCTGGAAGATGCGAGAGAAGAAATAAATGCGTGTCTCTATGAAGCCCAGAGGGATAACCCCCACATAAGACTGGTTAACACGGAGGTTTACTCAACACCACCAGTCTACTCAGATCGAGATTCAAGCGTATCCAAAGCATTCGAATACGCGATACAGAGGATAATTCATAAGAAGCCGAGAAAAGTGTTGTCACCTGGAACATTCGACATCAGATTCGCTGTGAATCAAGGTATACAGGCGATAGGCTACGGCCCAGGCAGACTAGAGCTCTCCCACACAACAGATGAATGGCTCAACCTAGAAGAATTCTACACCTCAATAAAGGTGGTGGCCCTAGGATTACTGCGCTACCTAATGAAAACCACTTAAATTAATCACGTATAACCGAGAAGCCATCATGTGCTCACCGTAAAGAAGATCGTAACCATAGAATACGGGTCCATTCATAACAGCTTAAGCCACTACAATTTCTCTAAAGATATTCCCAGGATAATCATGTATTGATTGTATGAGCGGTGGAGGGTTTCCCATGTCTGACCAGCTCCGACCGGATCGGCGAACCGTTTGGATCTGATGGTCTCCCGCATGGATATTAGGTTTTTAATCCCTTTTGCGATATAAGTCTGTTTTAGAGCTAACAGCTTAACACATCTTATTATCGATCGGTATCCGTTGTTTGGTGAAAATATTTATATGCAGCTACAAGCTGTGTGTGGCGATGTATATGGGCTTATACGGCTTGGACCGAAGGCAGTGGTCGCAGATATTAGCGGCGTGGGGAGGTTGGCTCATGGATGGTTACACCTCTATCGCCTACGCCCTAGTGGGCCTTACTATTGCACCCATATTTTTCCCCGCTTCATTGCACCTAATAGGTATTGTGGCGACTTTTGCGGGTTTTGCGGTGGGTGCACTCGCGAGGAGTATAGGGTCACTCGCCCTAGGAAACTTTCTAGGTGACAAGGTGGGTAGGAAGTCTATGCTTGTGATCACAGTCCTCTTCTTTTCGGTTTTCTCCGCAGCAAAGGCTGTGCTACCTAGCTATAGTGAGGTGGGCATCATTTCACCGATCCTACTCTACATCGCGCTTTTCCTCGAAGGCTTCTTCGGAGGAGCAGAATACGGTGGGGGCACCACCCTCTCAATGGAGAGTGTGCCAGCTGAAAAGAGGAACTTTATAGGTAGCTTCGTGCAGAGCGGTTACGGCACAGGATACTTCATAGTGGCATTCGTATACGCTGGTCTCAGAGCCTATTTCGGCAGCGCCTTTTCCGTTGTGGGTTGGAGGGTTCTCTTCGCCACGGCGCTCGTACCAGGGGTGATAACAGTGGTGCTAAGAGCCATTTCCTGGGAGACACCTGTCTTCGAGGAGATGAAAACAAGAGGCGAGGTCGAGAGAGTTCCGATTAAGGGGCTACTCCGGCAGGCTCCCAAAACAATGTTCTTCGCGGTGTTAATAACAACAGGACTATTGTTCGTTAACACGGCCACATTCAGCTTCTACCCCTCAATTATGACTACTAAGGGCTTCAGCGGAGTTGATATAGGTGAAGGTGTAGCGATTATAAACCTCATCTCACTCTTCGGGGTATGGATTGGTGGGGCGTTTGGTAACACCATAAACGGCAGAAAGAAACCTATGCTAATATACGCACTGATATTCCTATTAAGCGTCTACCCAATACTCAGAGTTGGGTACTACGGGGACTATACCGTCTTCGTGACTGCCTTCTCCGTGCAGGCATTTCTTGAAGCCATGATCTTCTCAACCCTCCCCGCATTCTTATCCGAGCAGTTCAGCAAAAAGTTCAGGGCTACCGGCGTGGGATTCACGTACAACGCGGGTGCAATAGTTGGGGGATTCGCAATATCCATTATATTCGCCCTAAGCTCAACCATTGGTCTCTTCACATCTTGGCTCACGCTGATGATTGTATTCTCACTCATAATGGCAATTGGCATAGCACTCTCAGAGGAGACGTGGATGAGGACTAGGGACACTAAGGCTGAAGACAGAATTAAAGAGTAGTTCAAGTCATCTAATATGTATGGGTGGCTTAAGAATCTACCCACTCGACCAAGCGCCGTAGAGTGAGTTATCCCCCCACGGGAACCTTAAACAGCGGTGGTACGATCTGTCTATAATTTTGGGTCGAATCTACCGTCTATAGCGGTCCAGCCTCCATCCACGTATATCACGCTTCCCGTGATATAGGATGCGGCCGGCGATGCTAGGAATACCGCTGGACCAGCCACCTCCTCTGGTCTCGCCCAGCGTTTTAACGCTGTCTTATCCGAGTATGCGCGATACCACTCCGGGTCACGCTTGATCTGCTGTGTGAGGGGTGTGTCCACAACGCCGGGCGCCACCGCGTTTACCCTCACGTTGCTTGGGCCGAGCTCGGCCGCGAGGGCTCTTGCAAGCTGGACTACGGCGGCCTTAGTTGCCGCGTACACCGATTGGCCGGGTTCCACAACCTGGTGCCTTATAGATGATATTACCACGATGGATCCGCCATCAGGGTTTTGGGCTATGAGGCCGGCCATTTCCCTTAATAGTGTGAATGTACCCTTAAGGTTCAGGTTGACTACCCTGTCGAACTCCTCGTAGGTGTAGTCCACAAGCCTCTTCCTCACATTTATACCCGGCACGACGTAGAGGGCGTCAACCCTCCCATAAACCCTGCACGCTTCAGCCCCCAGTCTCTTTACGTCTGTTGGGCTTGTCACGTCAGCTTGAAAGCCTTGGGCATCACACCCCCAACCCCTTATTGTTGAAACAGTGACCCTCAACCCCGCCTCGTCGAGGTCTGTCGCCAACACTTTTCCACCATTCGAAGCGAACACGTAGGCTATGGCTTGACCAATACCCGAGGCTGCTCCCGTGACAACAGCCACCTTACCCGCCACACTAAATAGCTCCCTCTGTGATTGGGGTTCAATCATGAAAGAAGGGATTCACTGATTGGCTAAAAAGGTTTGGTCTACGTTTGCTGTGTTGAATATATCACACGATTGTGTTAATAGTGTGCGCTAAGCTAGTTGTTCAGCCGAAACGGTTTACACGAACAGCGTAATCAAAAATATTTATTCAACACAGCAGTCTACGTTGACTCCTGCATTGGGTTCTCAGCGGTGTTCGCTGGAGGCGTGGGTAGCTGTGTTGACTGCTCGTTTGCGACTATACTCATAACCTCGGCGAGCACCTCGTCGGCGCTGGATGTTTTAAGAAGTGAGTCGATGGATTTAACATCCATGTGGAAGCTGTTCGCGAGCACGTCCCCTAACGCGTCGTTGAGTTTCCCAAGCTGCTCATCGGCGCCGGGTATAAGGGAGCCTATATCATCCTTAACACTCTTTATGGCCTCTATCGCTGGTTGAAGTGTGGTCACGATATCCCCGCTCGTGATCACCGTCTCAATTCTGAGCTGAACCACTTCGAGTGCGAGGGAGCTCTTGGTGAGCTTCTGGGAAAGGTTTCTTATGAGCGCTATTTCGCTTGCAAGCATCGTGGCCTTCGTCTTATCACCCTTAGCGTAGCACGCGGCGGCCTGCTCAAGCAGGTTTTTAGCCCTCTCCTCCATCTTGTTTATGGCCATATCCACCTTGGTGTTAAACGTTTTAAGTGAGCCCAGCGCCTCGGTGAGCTGCTCTTTAAGGGACTCTCGACCCAGCGAAAGAATAGCCAAAGCACCCACTCCTCACACAATCATTCCAACTAGCGCACATAACCCTTTTGTTACCGATAAGCGCCTTGGAACGGGTTCAAACCAAGCGTTACTCCCAGTTTAAACTCGCCGCATGAAGTGGGACGCAGAAACACGCCAAAAACGTTTTTCGCACACTACATATGAAACGCTTATATTGGGGATGAGGCATTCACGCTTGAGGAAAAATGGTTGAGGCATACTGCGTAAAGTGCAGAGCGAAAAGGGAAATCAAGAACCCGCAGAAAGTAACCATGAAGAACGGCAAGCCCGCAATCAAGGGCACCTGCCCCGTATGCGGCACAGCACTCTACAGAATCGGAGCAAAGTAAACAAAACCCGAAAACGGTTCAAAATTCCGATCCCCTTTTTTACACTCCTCACTCAAACACCAAGCCACAAAACAACACAACCATTACCACAAGTTCCCATCCATCGGTAATCGGCAACCAAATTCACACCCAGACCCCCCAATATCCTATAAGGAAACTACACTTGCTTACAGAACCCGGTTAGATACTCTACCAGGAAATCCGAGCTAACCATACACACCATTAACGGGATATTCAACGGTCACAATATTACACGCCTACTTTCAAAAAGATTATATTTAGGCAAGATTCAAGATTGTTCATGAACAGTGTGCGGAATAAGTGGGATAGAATAATCGCTTCTTGGAATGACCTTATAAAGTCGGTTCAGGAGCTTCCGCCTCACGTTGACCTACTAATCAAGAAGTCCCAGGTTATAGAGCCTTGGCTCTACGGCTTCAGAAAGAGTAGCATGGGTTGGAAGAAGGGTGCCTTGAGGAACTGGAGGCTTGCATTATCCAACGGTAAAAGCATACACATCAGGGAGTACGCTGACCACTTTAAGATCCACTGGGATATAGCGGACCCCAGAAAGAATCCGCTCAAACACTTTGTATACGATACCCGCAGGCTCTATAACACCATAAGGTTACTCCTCGTTTTCATCACATCAGCGGCCTTCATATACCACCCTGAGATCCTCCAAGCGCTTATTAGCGCACTCGAAAGAGGCGCAATAATACCTTAAGCAAAATCCTAATCAGTTTGGTGAAAAATCACAGTTAAATTTCTTGTACTGGGTTAAATAAGTGTAACTCTTTTTAGCGCCCTACTTGGGTTGGGTGTGGGAGGTCACAGTGTCCTTTGCTGGTTCCTGTCATTTTTGAACACACTTATCTCAGGTTCTGATAGCGTTCTACTTAGTGATGCTAAGAAGGCTTAATAGTGTAGGCGTGTTGGATGTCGTGGTGGGTGAATTGAGGTTCGAATTTGTTGAGTTCTCTTCAGCTGTTGATTTTTTGATGGGTGTACACGCATATTTCTCGGCTCCTGGGATAAGACCCTATGTGCCCGTTGACCAGTATAGGGGTTATCTTCTGCATATTAGCGCGATCGGCGACAATCAGGATGAGCTTGTTGTTCTCGTGTTCATTTCTAAGAGCACTCTACCAAGCGGTATAGTGGAGTTCGACATTACGACGAAGCAGTTCGCTAAGGTGGAGGCCTTCTCGAGGCCTGATAAGATTTACTTCTTGGTGATTGAACCCGCCTACTCAACGCTTGCAAACCAAGCGATCCAAGCATACGAGGCTCAAAAAGATGGGAGTTAGAGCCTCTGGGTCTTCCTCTCACCCTTTTCACTCCACTCGTAGAAGCCCTTACCGCTCTTTCTGCCGTTTAAACCCGCCCTCACCATGAGTTTGAGTAGATATGCGGGTCTGTACTTAGGGTCCCCGAACTCGTTAAAGAGCACCTCCGCCACTGCGAGTGTTGTATCGTTTCCAACGTAATCGGTGAGTGTGAGTGGACCCATCGGCCAGTTGAGCCCAAGCCTGATGGCCTTATCTATGTCTTCGGGGGTGGCTACGCCTTCCTCCACTAGTTGTACCGCTTCGTTGAGGGCTGGTATGAGTATTCTGTTTACGATGAAGCCGGGAGAGTCCTTCTTTACTATGACCGTCTCCTTGCCTAGCTTCTCAGCAACACGCTTCACTGTCTCCACCGTCTCATCCTCGGTGAGTTGCCCCCTCACTATTTCGATGAGGTTCATAAGCTGCGGCGGATTAAAGAAGTGCATCCCTACAACCTTAACCGGTCTATGCGTATAGGAACCAAGCGTGGTTATACTAATAGAGGAGGTGTTGGATGCTAATACCGCATGCTGGGGTGCGAGCCTGTCGACCTCTTCGAATAGTTGGCGCTTAACGCTCAAGTTTTCGGGGGCGGCCTCAATCACCAAATCAGCTTCACCAACGGCCTCCCTGAGGTCTAGTGTGGGGTGTATTCGTGAAAGGATGCCTGCGACATCTGAATCCTTGAGAGCCCCCTTTCTCACGAACTTGGCTAGGCTATCCCTTATCATCTCCAGTCCCCGGTCAAGGAATCTCTGCTCGACATCCCTGAGATAAACCTCGTAGCCACCAAACTGTGAGGCCACCTGAGCTATCCCGTGACCCATCAGTCCAGCACCCAAAACCGCGACCTTCTTTATTTCCATAACATACGCCTCTCCTCGAGCCGAATTAAGCTTTTTGAAGCCCAATTTCAGTGGAACACTACGGGAAGCACTCTGCGCCCATAGAACCCCAACCATGCATGTGATATTTGGCTCACAGCTCGACACGGGTGAGCCACCCACTATAAATGGCGAACACACAACGCACGCCAAGCCAGACATGCTTCCATAAAAGGATTTCCAGCCCACAAGGGACGGTGCCCGGATTAGGGGGTGGCGAGCGTAGTATTCAGGCGCAGGAAACGATTATCCGGACACCATCCCACAAGGATCGTAAGGTTTAGAAGTGTTCAAAGCCGCATCACGCGGGTGGCCCCCGACAAACAGGTTTAAATGCTGTGGTGTGCTTGTTGAAGCATGAGTGGTGAGCGTGTTTCAGCCAGTCAGCCCACCCATATGGGTGGTGCCTACCATCTTGGATTAAGGCAGGGCGACCTCCCACGTTATGTGCTACTTCCAGGCGACTTGGATCGGGTGGCTAAGATAGCCTCAATGTGGGACTCAAGCACCCCACTCTCCCGGAGGAGGCAGTATGTGAGCTTTCGGGGGCGCTATAAGGGTGTGGATATATCCGCGCTTAGCACTGGTATAGGGGGGCCAGCTGTATCCATAGCTGTGGAGGAGCTTGCAAGACTCGGTGTGGACACGATGATCAGGGTGGGTAGCTGCGGTAGTGTGCGGGGTGATGTAAAGGTGGGTGACCTCGTTATAACCAAGGCCGCGGTTAGATTCGACGGTGCAAGCAGCGCCTACACACCACCAGGCTACCCAGCCTCTGCGGACCCCGTAGTGTACTTGGCGCTTGTTGAAGCTGCCGAAACGCTTGGTGTGAGGTATCACACCGGGCTCACCGCCACCTTTGACGCGTTCTATGTGGCTCAGGGTAGACCTGGCTACAAGGGGTACCTGCCGCGGACTCTAAGAAGCTGGGTTGAAGACATGGCTTCACTCAACGTTGTGAACGTTGAGATGGAGGCCGCCACCCTTCTCACACTCACCAACCTCTATGGTCTTAGGGGTGGCGTGGTGTGCTCGGTGTTCGCGAATCGCGTCACAGACGAGTTCGGTGAGCTCGGTGAGGCTGACGCAATAATGGTTGCCAACGAGGCTGTGAGGATACTAGAGCAAGGTGGGCTGAGGAGATGAAGCCGCCCTGCGAACTAATGGTGAAGACCTTCCTACCAGCCACACGGGGGCTGCTCGCACACAGGCTCAAGGCGCTGGGATTAGAGCAGGAGAGGATAGCCAGACTCCTAGGAGTCACCCAAGCGGCTGTGAGCTACTACTTGTCCACCAACCCCCAGAGACACAGGTCAAAACTCCTCCAGATGGGTGTGAGCCAAGAGCAGGTTGAGTCGCTTATATCCGAGCTAACCATAGCTGTTCAGAGAAGTGACAGTTACGCTACAGAGGTTCTGTACAACCACTGGAGGCTAATGCTCTCCTCTGGTGCGCTGTGCCCAGCGCACAGGGGGCTTGTAGGGGGCCTCGACGACTGCGACATGTGCATCAGACTGATGCCCACAGCTGAGGGAGGTAGGCAGAGATTCGAGGTGTTAAAGGCGCTCAAGGAGGCAACAGCACTACTTGAGGCGTCCCCCACCTTCGGCCACCTTATACCCGAAGTGTACTCTAATCTGGTTTACTCCTTGGAGAATCCCCACGATGAGGGTGATGTTGCGGGTATACCTGGAAGGATCCTGCGGGTGAAGAACAGGGCTAAAGCCATGATGGAGCCCGAGTTCGGGGCGTCCAAACACATGGCCCGGGTCATCCTATACCTGCGAAGCAGGAATCCCTGGGTTAGGGCTGCTCTCAACGTCAAATACGACCCAGAGTTCTTAGAAGCGCTACGCAGCGTATTCCCAACCCAAGTGAAACATTTGGACAACTACTCGGATACTCAAGGCTTCTTCGAGCAGCTCTCGCACACTAGTTTGGAGCCACCAGTGGGGTTCATCGTGGACCCGGGCTCAGTGGGTGTTGAGCCAAACATATACGTTGTGGGCTCCGACCCACTCACTGTCGCAAACATAGCGGTCTCCGCTTCAACCATATGGTTTCATACAGCCAAGAAAAACATCAGCTAGGTTTGGCCTCCAGCCTTGACACCAGTTCACGGTAGGCTTCAACCAGTCTAGAATACCTGTCCACCACGGTTTCAGCAGTAGTGAGCAGGAACGCCAAGTTTGTGTCGTTAGGCCTCTTCTTGTAGGCGTTACGCTTCTCATAGAAATCCTGCTCGGCCACCTCAACGTGTCTTTCAACCGTCTTAATCCTCTTTCTGAGCTCCTCCATCGAAAGCTGCGCGAAATCCTCTTCGAGCTCCATACAATCAACAACCAACACTAAAGATGGTGCTATAATCTTTACGAAACCCCAAAGTTAACCACACACAGCTAGACCAAGCGGGAATCACCGCAATTCATTGGATGCCAAAGCTAAGCAGCGGTTCACCAAGCCCATTCCACTGTGAAAATGAGCAGCCAAATCCCTTCGGTACAAACCTTATATTTATTTACTCCTGAGTAACTCGAATCGATTTGGTGGGTAACAGAGTTGTTGTACTGGGTGGAGGAGTAGGTGGGGTCGCGGCCGCGGTGAGACTCGCCGGGAAATTCCAGGTAACACTCGTGTCAAAATCAGACTTCGTATACTACGCAGATATACCCAAACTCTTCTTCGAAGGACTCGACGCCTCAAAAGCGGTCTGGCCGCTTGGCCGCTTAGAGAGTGCTGGCATAAAGCTCATGCGTGGTAGTGTCACCAACATAGACGCCGCCAACAGGGTTGTTAGGTTAGCCGAGGGTGAGCGCGCCATTGAGTATGATCAACTCGTCGTCGCATTGGGAGCCAATGTAGATGCGAAGCCACACCTCTGGTCGCCTGAGGGGTTAAACCTGTTTATGGATGAGTTCACGAAGAGTGCTAACCGCAGAGTGGTTGTGTGCGTGGAGGGCACACCTTACAGGTGTCCGCCAGCACCATTTGATGTGGCCCACAGACTCGCCTCCCACCTAGAAAAATTGGGGAGAAAACCCGAGTCTGTGACCGTGATCCACCCGGAAAAGCAGCCCCTAGCTGGAATAGGCCTACATGTATATGAAGCAGTCATGGAGTCCATGAGCAGGGTGGGTGTAAACGTCATCGCAGGATTCCAGCTCCGTGAGGTTAACTGGGATAGGGGGGTGCTGACCTCTGAATCCGGGGAAAAAGTGAGCTTCGACCTGCTACACCTCATACCAAAACACACACCACCCCAGCCAATTTCACAATCCGAGCTAGCGGCGCCAAACGGCTGGGGGAGCGCCAACAGGGATCTGAGGTCAACTAAGTATGACGACGTCCACCTAATCGGGGACACAGTAGCCCCAACACTAGGTCTACCCATGGCCGGCTTCCTCGCACTCTACGGGGCAGACAGCGTGGCATCAAAACTCACGGGCTCACAGCCGAGGCTGACACCGGAGGCGAGCTGCCCCGTTGAAGCCTCAACCAACTCGATTATACCCCTATGCGACTTTAACCCCAAACTCCAAGGCAAACCACTACCAGAGTGCACCGTGGCAAGAGTTGACCAACGATTCATGAGGTTCTTCAGGGACCTAACCAGAACCAAGTTCCTAAACGAAATAGGTTTCAGCTAAACCCTTCCGCATCACCACCAACCCTTATAAACCTCAACGCTCAAACTTGACACCACAAACACGGCAAAAATTATAAGAGATTCAATAGTTTAAAACGCCTCCCATAATTATCAGTGTGCAACCATATTCCTTGATGCCTTAATGGGTTACCACACACCCATCAAACACGTCACCCATCCTTCTTACAATCAAGAAAAAAATCATCGTGGAAACTACACAACACCTTTAATAGCATAGAAAGTCTTTATTAAGCATGAAATGGGTTACCCGTGAAAAAGCGATGGTGGACAGGATAGCCTGCCCATGGCTTATTAAGAAGTTCATCGACAAGGAGGCGGAATTCCTCTTTGTACCAGAAAACCAAGTGATTCAGACAGCTGAAAAAGTTGGGGGTATACCCTTCGACGTAAGGGGAGCCGAACTCACACACTACCAAGACGAAGATGGATCGGAGCATGTGACCTTCGACGCCTTAATCAAAAAATACGGGCTAAAAGATCCAGCTCTTCTCGAGCTAGCTAAAATAGTGAGGGGAGCGGACGCACATAGACCCAGTAACCCGCCCCCAGAATCAGCCGGGCTTAAAGAGGCTGCCCGGGGTTTCAGGGAGATATCCAAGGACGACCACGACAACATGCGTATACAGTTCCCAATATATGATGCCGTTGTCAGCAGTTTCAATATAGATAGGTTTAAATGGATTTATGCTATATGGGGTTACAGGCGTGCTGAGAAGCTATTCGCTTGAATATGATTGTGGAG
>NEXG01000002.1 GCA_003019535.1 Candidatus Marsarchaeota G2 archaeon ECH_B_1 | reverse complement strand
TGCCCCCACTGCGGTTTCACCTTGGACCGCGACCTTAACGCTTCTCTGGTTCTTTTGAAGAGGTCAGGGTGGGTGCCACCCAGTGTGCCTGCGGTTGAGCTTCACCCAATACCTCCCCTACCAGCCCTAGGGTTGGTGGGGAGGCAAGGTGGAGCGATGAGGCAGGAAGCTCCGCCATTTATGGCGGGGTAGCTCACACTCAAACCCTGCACTAACCTAACTCTAAAACAGCTCTAAAGCATGTACAAATTAACCAGACATCTTTGCTCTATATTATCGAGGATACACAACCTACTCCCACAGTGTATCCAGTCATAACAAGGCTTGTTTTTTATTATCTTTTCAGTATTAGGCGCTTAGACGCTGCCATGCATCTGAAATTTAGGGGTGTGAACCACGTCTTTAGATGAGTTTTAAGATTCGGCTTGGAAGATTGAGAGGTCGAAACCTTTCTTTGAATCCCACACCTTCTTTGCGTCACGGATTAACCTGCTCCTTGCTGCCTCCTCACTACTCATCACAACTATATCCACGGGGCCCCTAACGTATTTGGAAACCTTTTCTAATAGCTCTATTTTTGTGGCGTCAAGCTTTTGGAATACAAGTGCCAAGTCTAGATCGCTAGTATCAAGGTAGTTTCCTCTCGCTCTACTGCCAAAAACGTAGACTTCCAGAAGGGGGAACTCGCCTGTGACTTTCTCGACTACCTCTTTTACTAGCTCCCCCATTTTTCTCTGACTCTCTAGTGCAGATTTAGCCTTGACCATTCCAACACCTCCTTACATTTATCCAAGATTTCCTTGGCCTTAGTCTGCGTGTAAGCCCTAGCGGGAATACCGTTCGCAGCGTCTGGGTACCTTGTAATCACATAGTGTGGATTAACTTCTTGTATTGCTAACCTAATATTTTCAGGTATACTTATACCCGTCTCCGACTCCAACATGTCGGCCAGCTCTGGCAGTGAGTGGATTTTACCCGGGTCTTTTCCATGTTTCAATAAGATTGATTTAAGAGCCTTTTCGATGGCTTGATGTGAGAAGAAAACGCTTGCATAGTATACTCCCTGATTAATTAGTATCCTAGCGGTCTTGAAGTCTTCATCCGCCTGCTCCATCCACCGCAAATAATCTTCCATTGCCCAACCACACCACGATTAAGGAGAGTAATAAATCCATTACATATTGAACACCCAGCTATAAAGAAAACCAGTTAAGAAAGGGGGTCGACCACTATAAACCCAGTCGTCCCGACACCGCAACAAATACAGTAACACATTTCCCGAGTTCCTTCTCTATAAATGCGTTTCATTCAAGATCCCACTATATCAAGATATCCGCTTTCTAGGCTTGTCTACCCTACCTATACGCTTCCTTATCCAGGCACCATTTAGAATCTGAATCCACCCAAATGTTGGATACTATTAGGAGTATAATACAAGCCAAGTGTAATGACAGCTTTTAAAACAAGGTATTAGTCTTAGATTGATTCTTAGTCAGCGCACAAATATATTTAGTTTGAGTTTACACTTTGCCTAAACAGTGTCGAGTACAAATAGGCTGTGTAAACTAGAAAGCAGAGGCCATGCACTCATTCCGTGTTTGGCTAGGAGCTTGTGTAAGTGTAGTATCTGTTAGACGTTGGTGCGCCCTGTATCCGTTTGGTGCGAAGCGGAGTTGTGCGTGTCCAAAGCAACACCGCGGCCTTCACTTCTTTTTGTCGAATCTGAGCTCCGAGAACTCGTAGTACCTCATGCATGGCATACAGTAAAATCTTCCCCGCAAGTATATGCTCAACTTATTAGTTGCCATTCGACGCACACCTGTGGTTTTCATAGCACGACGCGCAGAACACCTTATCGCAGCCATCACAGTAGTATATCTCTCTGCAGATAGTCACATCGTCGGACCTACCCGCAAGCAACCAACCACATGCCGCACACCTCTCCTCGAACACACCCTTCAAAGCTGACAAGTTAACCACCGACAGCGCCCAGAGGGTTGACGCACATCTCCCACCAACGGGTGTCTCCCTGTGAACCAGCATGTTTGAGCCGCATGTGATGATCCACACGTTCCACAGAGCTCTTACTTACCCTTGGAGCTTTTGAGCGGCTTCCCCATGCTATCATACCCGCACCGCGGGCGCCCCGCCGAAGTCTGCCTACAATTATAAGTGTTGAAATGAGAGTCAAAAACGCTCCGAGACCCAACACTTCCCCCGCTATAGGGTAAACCGGCTTGTCTCGTCCCACCCAAGGCGTTACCCCCATCGAACCCAGATTCGTTGAGGTTGAACCACTCCTCGAGTATGGGAGCGCATCAAAGGGGATTTGGGGTGGCACTGGGAACACACTCGAGTTGTTTAACACGATGGGCGGTCTGCTCTGTTGGAAGTAGAACACGTCGAGCGGGATGTTTGACTCGCCCACGCATCGGTTAAGCGGTGGGAGACCCCAATTGTAATCTATGAACGCGAGGAGGCTGCAGTGATTGAGTAGAGTATGAGAGACATAGCCCTCTTTGGTGTATGCGGACACCACAATGAATGGAACCCTGAAGCCGAGCAGCGAACCGTCCAACGTGGTGGGTGGGATACTGTCATAATAGCCCCCGCCCTCATCGTAGGTGATGAACACAACAGTGTTACTCCAATACCTGCTCTCCATTACGTGGTCAACCACCCCCATCAACCACAGCTCACCGGCTGTAACGTTATAAGGGGGATGCTGGTCGAATTCTGATTCACCCCCACCAACCGGCATAACCCATGACACAGGAGGGAGCGTCCCATTTGACAATTCCCTTTCAAAATCTGCGACGCCACCAACATTGAGGGATTTAGCCCCATACAAATAGTTGAGCGGGTAGGGGGTCCCGTCATATCCCTGAACATAATAACCCCAGCTCACACCATAGTTGTCGAGCTCGGCGAATATCGTCTGGTTAAAGGGGATATAGGGTGGGGGCCCGTAGTCCCCGCTCACAGGCGTATACCCAGCCAAGCTCATAAGCCTGTTAGGGGTTGTGGGCCCCATATACGCCGAAAAGTACTCGTCACCTATTGCGAAGAGCTCAGCCAAATCCCACTCGAGCGCCAGCTGCTTAGATGTATAGTAGGTCATAGCCTGCACCCCCGAATTGGCTCGGAAGCCATCCATTTTACCCTGGTCCCAATCTCTAAGGTAGGTTTGCCTACCCTCAACTGGGTCGGGGGTAGAGTACCCCTGGACGGGTGTAAGGTTTAAGCCGACCGTGAGTCCTAGGAGGTTACTGGGCTTCTCTATTGCTCGGGCTATTGGGTTATTCACAGTGTTGTTATCTAGCGGGTAGACGCCGAATATGTTATCGAAGCTGTGATTCTCCATCATTATTATCACCGCGTGTTTGAAGGGTGTCCGGGTATATGGTGTGGTTTGCGGTGTTGATCCCGTAGCTATGAATATGAGTAGGAGTATGCCCAGCGTTGGCCTGTTTTTAACCCACGTATGGTATCCCTCTCCCATATCCGTGTGTTGCTGCGTAAACAGTTATGATCAGCGCTGAGACTAATAGTATAAGGGTGATGCGGTCTGCTCTGGTATAGTGTAGGGGTTTTGCATACGTCCTCTTGGGGTAGGCTCTGAACGCGCGTGTGTCCGCTGATATGGCTGTATTCTTCGCACCTCTTAGCAGGAATACTAGGACTGGCACTATGCTTGAGATCAGCGCCTCTACGTAGTATATGGGCCTGATAAGTGGGTGGGCGCGGCTTCCAAGCCCCCTAACAAACTGGGCCTTCATCGATGTGTCAATCGCCTCGAAAATCCTAGGGACACTCCGCATAGCTACCACAAGTGAAAAAGTGACTGGAATCGGCAACCCGAACTTGCTGAGCGCCCTGATCACACCTGAAGGCGTGGTTGTTAGCACGAGGATTAGTGAGGCTAACGCTATTGATGTAAAGCGCATCGATATCTGCAGGCTATATATGATGGATTCAAGTGTGAGTGTATGTTGGAACCCCATATATGAGAAATACCCTGGCCACACCCACACCGTATGGAGAGCTTTAACATGCATAGCCTCCTGCAGCGTGAGCGTCGTGGTGTAGGGGGCGAACCCTTGGACAGTCGCCACCACCGTAGATGTTGTGAGTAGAAGGGCGAAAACAAACTTTCGCAACCCGTTGTTGAGTGTTAGAAAGCTTAGTGCTAGGATAGCGGTGAGTAGACCGCCTATCCACCATATAGATATCGCGCTTATAGTGGTCACACAGAGCCCTAGCACGATTTTCGTGACGGGGTTCAACTGATAGTATAAACTCCTCCCCTTCTCGAAGCGTGTGATCTCAACGAAACCCGTGAGGCCTATGAGGCCGAATATGATACCAAGAGGTGTTGTGTATCCAACCAATACGAAAAGCCAGCTAAGCAGGTTATCGACAAGCTGGCCAAGAATCAATGTTCACCCAGCCTCCGCCAGAGGTCAAACTCTGTGGGTGGGGGCACACCGTAATCCTGCGAATTTTCAAAAACCTTCTCAGGTGAACCCTCCAGCACAATCCTCCCCTCCGAGAGTATAGCGAGCCTATCGCAGTGCCTATATGCGAAGCGGGAATCATGTGTTACCACTATGAATGAATACCCCAACCCAGCGAGCTTAGAAAGCTCCCTGCCAAGCGCCTCCCTGTGCGCGAAGTCCTGACCACTAGTGGGCTCATCTAGTAGTGCCACTTTTACACCTGCGGCTAACGCGGAGCCTAAGGCTACTCTGCGCCTCTGTCCAAAGCTGAGTGCGAGGGGATCAGAGGATGAGTACTCTTCTAGGGAGAGTATACTCATGAGTTCGTTCACCCTATCCCGCCAATCCTTAAGCCCCCGCTTCTTGGGTGAGTAGGATAACTCATCCATAACCGACTTCGAGACGAGTGTGAGGTCAAAGTTCTGGGGTACGTAGGTGATATACTTACCCCTTTCGAATACGTTCCCCCTGCTCAAATCAACGCCGCACACACTGAGGTGCACATCGCTTTGAAGCTTCCTGTCGAGCACCCCCATCAGAGCCTTCAGCAGAGTGGATTTCCCCGCACCATTACGACCCATGACACCTAGAATATGACCACTTCCCAAGGATATCTCCGCATCGAGTAGTTCCCTTTCGCCGCTGAAGACTCTGAGATGGGCTTCCAATATTGTTTGGGTGTATTTTCGCCTCATCTTTTGGTGGATGGGTACCCCCCGCTTCCTTATCTCATCGGCGAGCTGCTGTACGTCAGTAGTGTTCAGGCCTAGCATCTTCGCATACTCGTAGCTCTCCGGGATTTCGACCCCATAGTGGGTGAAGACATCTACCTTGTCAAGCAGCGTTGATGCGGGTGTATCCACAACTATCCTACCATTATCCATGAGTATCACTCTGTCCGCGAAGGGGAGCACCCGCTCAACCTTGTGCTCCACTATGATGACACTTTTACCCTTCAACGAGCGTATAAAGTCAAGGAGTACGGCTGTTCCTTCTGGGTCAACGTTACTAGTAGGCTCATCGAAAATCAACACTTGGGGGGTCATTGCGAGTATAGCGGCGGCTGCAACCCTCTGCAGCTCACCCCCAGAAAGGGTGTAGGTCTCCCTACCAAGGAGGTGGCCGATGCCCACCGAGCTTATGGCTTGGCTGACGCGTCGGTTCACCTCATCTGGGGGCAAGCAGAGGTTTTCAGGGCCAAACGCGACCTCCTCCTCAACATCGTAGTTTAACACCTGGGTCTCAGGGTCCTGTAGAAGGGTTCCAACAACAGTTGACAGGATATGCAGGGGGGTCTTACTCACCGCTAGACCACGAACGTAGACTTCACCCGAATGGGTGGAGGGGTCAAGGTTGGAGTCACCTGGAAAAAGGTGTGGTATAACGCCGTTAATACAGTTGACGAGTGTTGATTTACCCGACCCAGACTTCCCAGTCACTAGGACAACCTCACCCTCCCCGATCACCAGCTCGTCAATAACCAAGGCGGGCTCACCTCGACCAGGATACATGTGTACAAGTCCCTTCACTACCACAGCGGGCTCAATCATCGATGCCCTTTGACGGCGCTCAACCACCACGTGAGCCATGCGTGCTATATCACCCGTGACACCCGAAGCGCCACCAACCCCGAGAGGGCTCCAACAAATGTGTCCAGCGGTATGAATGTCGCTATGTTAAACATTATTCTACCCCAGTCGACCACACCCCCATACAGGAATGGGTTAAAGAATCCCCCGTAGAAGAGTGGGTCTGGGAAGGCCATTAGGAAGCCGAGGATTGCACCCTCAATCACTGCCAGCGTAGCCGGAGAGAGATAGGGTTTACCCCCCATATTTGGGGATATGGTTTGGGCGCCCACGGTAACAGGGCCAACTTTTCGATTCACCTTTTGGCCCACTTGTTCCGTGATGCCTACACCGAAGATCTTTCCACCTGTGAAAGCTATCAACAGGTCTATGAAGAGGCCGTAAGTCAAGCACTCATATATGAAGTACATGGGTTCGCCTCCGTAGCCGTAGTGGAACTGGTCGGATAGTAGATTAAAAACAAACATTGTTAGCATCCCCGCTCCCACCTTGCGAACCAATGCGGCCGCTATGAGTAGTATGAATAGGCGACCGTAGAAACCAATATCAATGAAGCTCGGCGTCTTGATAAGCGAACCCACGTTGAACTCCCACACCATCGCGAGCGCTCCGCCAACCGCGATATACACTAGGTCAAGTGTGCTGAACTTCCTAAGACCGCCGCCACGTCTTCCAAGGTAGATGGCTATAGCTGAAGCCGCTAAAAAGTAAACTGCAACTATCTCCCAGGGTATCTCCCCAGGCACATTCGTATAACCACCGATCTGGTTGAAACCCATAACTCATCAAGCAAGTAAAGCCCAATCTACTATAAAGATTTCCTCTATATTATATAAAATATATATAATCTATATAGATGGTAACTGTTCCTGCCAAGCCAAAGTTTAACGATTCGAACCACAACCTTAAGGCTAAACACTGTTTTTGGTTCTACACCAAGTAACAACAGGCTCGACAGGCCTACAAGCAAGCCTAAACAGTAAAGATCAATTACGACCCAAGTAAACTTTTCGTAACAGGAAAGGTTAACCCTATATCGATTGATTCTTACGTCAAGCGTTACGTTCACTATTTGAAGACACCCCGAAAACAATTCTCCACAACTGCGGACCACGCTCACAACATCCTAAGCAAGACACCAGTAGACACCATCATCCCTCCAGGATTCAGGTTTATCATTTTCTCCAACCGGATTTGGCGAAAGCCGCAAAAAGGACTCCTAACACGCCGAAAAACAGGATTATGGCGCTTAGTAAGAGTAGTAAAACGAAGATTATGGCGTCGGCTACAACTGCGCCGAGTACTGATTGATGTGATAACAAAAGATAAATCCTGTATACACCCCCGAGGTCAAGACCCATGAGCACTAGACTTATAACCGCTACAACAACGCGCCATTTTTCGAACATCTTTTCAGTTTTCCCAGCCCAATAAAGCTTTAAACTTTATAAGGATTTCAAAACCTCGCCCTCCACTGTAGACCCAAAACTCAAGTGTGGGGCACAATCAGCATCAAACGCGAATTTTTTGGTCTACCGCTCAGGGCGGGGCAACTCATAAGTGTGACAACAACGCTGTGAGTGTTTTGTGGCCCAGTAACGATGAGCTCTGATACCCCTCTGCGGCTTACACTTAGCAATTATTATTATGTTTTGAATTAGTCCACTCGATTACTACACCAGCGAGCACCGGAATAACCACGTTATTATGTTTTAATTAGCCCACCTTGGAGAAGGTATACTCCTGCTTTCGAAATATTTAATATAAGGCGGATTGGAGATAATTCAATGGAGCCATTTCTTTTTAAAAAATACGATGAGGTTATCGGTGAAGCCCATGATGTGGATAGTCTCAAGCAGGAGTTGCGGAGGCTTAAAGTAGAGAATCCCCAGGCCGCTGAGTACCACTTGAGGGAGGGGCACATCGTTAACTGGTTAAACTATATCGGTGAGACGGCGTTAGCGGAGAAACTAAGAGGTGTATCCGATATCGACACTGCGATAAGTATTATGGAGGGTGAGCGGAAAGGTTTAGAGACAAAGGAGCAGGTTCCGCTGGGTACACAGGTGTCCAACAAGATGCGGAAGCGGAGACGAACACGTGGCGGTAAGCTATCCTAGACGGGTCTCCTTGCCACTGGAAATCCCACTTTAAACCCCTAAAATCCCATGATGAGTGGCGATTTTGTATATTACTAGACGCGGCTTAATGGATTTTAGTTAAGGTTCTATGTGGTCAGACCCTACGGGAACGTAGATATTTTTATGCTAAACAGGTTGGGAAAACGCAGTATATTGATGCATGTGTTGGGGCTGGGTGTTTACTTGTATATGACTTGATACCCTCTTGCTTCTTCGACTATTTCTTTGTATTGAGTATTTGGTGGATTTTGTCTTTTATCTGGCGGGCTACTTGTTCTGCGTCCTCTTCGCTTTGGTACTTGGTGCGTGGCCAGAAGAATCCTTTGAGACCGTCCCCATGTCTTCGTGGTACCACGTGTACGTGGAGGTGTGGTACACTCTGGCTCACCCGGTTATTTATGGCTACGAATGAGCCGTCTGAACCAATCGCCGCCTCTACGGCTCTAGCCACTAACTGGACGTCGGCGAAGAATGGTCCTATGGTTTCCCGTGGTAGGTCTTGGAGAGTCTCATAGTGGTTTAGGGGTACTATAAGTGTATGACCTAGGAATAGGGGTTTATTGTCGAGGAAGGCTAGGGAATAATCATCCCTGAATACTTGGTGTGCTTCACGTTTGCCTTGAATGATTTCGCAGAATGTGCACACACGTCGGCTTTTTGATTCAAAGTTGAAGATTGTACGCCAGTTGCTCGAGGTGTCTTCCACCATAAGTCTAGTTTAGGTGTACAAATATATAGTGTGCGTCTGGCAACAGTGGTGGATAATGGTTTCTGGCCACTCATTGGGTGTTTAGGGTTTTCACCACTCTTTCATATGTCTTAACTATGTCTGTGCGCGTTATTATACCTAGAAGCCTACCGTCCTCTTTCGAGGTGACTGGAAGCCGGCCCACCCCGTTCAGCGTCATCTTCTCTAAGGCGTCAAAGAGAGTTTCACCGGGATTGACAGTCAACACGCGCTTGGTCATTACTAAGTCAACCCTAGTCTGAGCCATTTTATCCCTAGGCACCCTCATAAGGTCGCTCAGGGTGACTATACCCACTAGGCGGCCATCTGAAACCACGGGCATACCCCTGAATCCCTTCTCAAGCATTATGCTGTAGACCTCTTCAACCGTTTTGTCCGGGCTGGCGGTGACAACTGATGGGTTCATCGCATCCACCACATAGATCCTTGTGAGGAGGGGGATGCTGTATTCCCCCCGATGCGCGGGTGACGCAGCCCTGTTGGGCACCTGGCTTCTATATATTGTATATTTGGGGCCTGTTACAAAGTAGGATATCACCACCGCAACCATGGATGGTGCTAGAAGGTTAAGTGTACCCGTCATCTCACTCACCATGAGAACCACGGCTATGGGGGTTCTACCCACGCCGGCGAAGAATGCCATCATACCCACGATCACGAGGGGCGCGGGTATCGGTATCCATCCCGGTAATAACGTGTTCACTGCTATCCACAGCGCGGCGCCGATGAATCCACCGATGACGAGGGAGGGAGCAAAAACCCCAGCCGAGCCACCCGAGCCCACCGTTAGGGATGTTGCAAGGATCTTCAGGAGTGCTACTAAAACCAGTGTGGCTATAATTGGTAGGGCTAAATGGTTCGTTAGTATTGTGTTGAAGTCGCCCTGTATTAGGTATTGTAGGAAGCCATAACCCAAGCCTAACACCTCCGGGAAGAAGATGCCTATAATACCTGTTAGCAGTGCTCCGAGGGCTGGTTTGACGTACTTAGATGTTTTGAGTCGCCCGAAGAGTGATTTAAAGTAGTAGAATGAGGTTGTGTATAGGCGCCCTGTTAAGCCGCACACCACACCTAGGAGTGCGTATATTAAGAGGTTCTGCGGTTTAGTGAACACGTAGTGAACTGTGCTTCCGAAGATTGGTGTGAATCCTGTGAAAGACGCGAAGACTACGTAGCCGAGGGGTGATGCTATGAACGCTGGTATGAGTGCCTCAACCTCTATATCCCCACCACTATACAGTATTTCTCCGCTCAATATCGCACCGCCGAAGGGCGACTTGAATATGGCGCCTATCCCAGCCCCAATCCCCGCGGCCACAGCCACCCTCCTATCCTTTACTGAGAGCTTAAAGAGGTCGGCGATGAACGAGCCGAAGCCGGCGGCTATCTGCGCAGTGGGACCCTCCCTCCCCCCACTTCCACCCGAACCAATGGTGAAGGCTGACGCCAGCGTCTTGACTACAGGTATCCGCCTTCTTATGAAACCATCCCTACGGTGAAAGGCCTCGATCGCCGCATCGGTGCCATGCCCCTCCGCCTCGGGCGCAAAGGTGTAGACGAGTAACCCAGCGATTACGCCACCAATTAAGGTTGAGAGTGGTATAAGCGCAAAGTGTGGGTGTACAGTAGGGGGTGCCGCCGGCTCGCCTAAGGGGTTAGGGGGATAGAAACCCGTTAAACCCCCAAGAAGAGTGTTGGTTACAAGCTGGATCAAGTAGAAGAAGGCCGTGGCGCCGAAACCAGCTACCAAGCCTATGAGTAGGCCTACGACCAGCCACTTACCAAGGTAACTCCTGTTGACGATTTCATTAAGCCCCCACCTGCGAAACACCCTTAGCACCTCTAATGAAAGCGCCAAGACCTAATTAAGCTGAACAATCACTATGGGCTAACATTACGAGCCAACCCGCCTACATAGGGGAAAATCTGGAAAACGTATGGTAGTTTGTGGGATCACCCCTATTAAAGCGGCCTTCGAGGGAGGTATAATAGGCGACAAACCTCGCCCTGAACGTTGGATTGGTGACTCAATATAGTTATACGAATATATGGCCTATCTTTATCATCTTAGAGAGGTGTGGGTGTGCTTCTTTTGGCTTAACCCTTGTATCGTTAGGGTTCTCTGGTGTTGGGTTCTTGAAGCGTTGACGTGAACTCGGCGAGGAACTCATCTGCGAACGCGCTGTCCTCTGTGGTGTGCACAACCCTTGTTTCCACCACCGTGATTAACCCCCCATCATCGTTGATTGTTACCCATAGAAACACTTGGCGGTCTGTTTTTATGCTTGAGAGGAAGGTGTAGGTTGTCCCCCTCTCCTTTGGGATCGCTTCTTCCCTGTATGTGAGGCCGAGGCGTGAAAGGGATGCCCTCACAAGCTCCGCCACCTTGTTTGAGTTGTATCCTTCAAAGTGAAGCGTGGAGCCGACGTGGTCTAGGGATGAGAGGTTTTGTCTCACCCAGTCGAATAGTGTGGGTGGATTATGGCTTTTATCAGCGTTGCTCACCAAGCATCTGCCCCCCACCCGCAGGGTTCGATTCACCCTTCCGAGCATCGCCCCTAACTGTCTTCAGAGTTATAAGCGCACCCTTCCATATAAGGAAGGCGAGTTCGCTGAATGGTGCATAGAGTAGGAAGGCGCCCAGCACGACCAGAGTTATAATGTGTGGGAGGGAGGATGACGCTGTGGGGTTGACGAGCCCATACACGCTTGAGAGTGCACTGGACACGCCAAGCAGGATTATCAGGCCTTGCAGAGCCCATGTATCCTTGTGTGTAACGGCTCGGATGTTTGGCGCCTTGGCACGCCTGAAGATGAGTATGAATCCGCCAGCCGCGAACACCACCCCCGATATTGATTCAAGTCCCAGTAGTACACCCGTTATTAGCCCGGTCCCCGCGTGGTAGCTAATGAAGCCCAGGATGGATGCTATGATGAGGCCGATGGAGCCATAGAGAACGAGAGCTCTTCCATCTACGTGTACAGCTTCGTTACACCAAGCACCCGCTCGCCGCAGCCTGAACACGTTGTGATAAGTGGAGTCTGCGACCACCCTTATTGTCGACTTAAACCCCCCTGTCTTTCTATCCTGTGCAGAAAGGAGAGTCCTTATTAGATCAAGGGGTGTGAAGGATACACCCCAGCTACGTGTCCTCACAACCGTTAAAACTAGGCTTAAGAGAGTCAATATAACAACGTATGCCGCCGCCCCGAAGGAGTAGCCCGCTAAGAAGCCGTTAGCAGTGCTCATCTCGGTCGCCTCATAACCACCTTACTCGTGCACCAACCTCAGAGCACCCCTTTCGCGTGGAAGGCAAGGCTGAGGGCGATCATCACGTGCTGCGGGTCAACCCCTCGGGGGCACACGGAGCTACACAGCCCGCAGCCAGAGCATAGGTAAACACTGTCCTTCAGCCTCTCTATTTCAGAGGTGTAACCCATCTTCACTATGTGTATGAGGTATCTGGGGTTGAACTCGGGGTGCTCGTGCGCCACTGGGCAGATGGCTGAGCAATTGCCACACTGCCAGCAGTTGGCTATGTGTGAACCACCTGGAAGACGTTTAACACGCTCATATATGGAGGTGTCGAATTCGTTTATTGTCCGCGGTAGCACAATTGTTCCCCAGCGACCAGATATGTCTACTCCCTCAGCTGTCAGGCTGCTTGGCTCAACTATCCGGGTGGGTTCAATGTAATCCCTTTCAACAATAAACTTACCCTTCTCTTTACTCTCATCATCACGCTTGGCTGAATGGGTTTCGGGTCCATCAACCATCAGATGGGCACCCTCTGCTTGGAACTGCGTATAAGGACCTTAGCGGCCTGCATAGCGGCAGCCGAACCCTCCTCTAACGCCTCTTCTATGGACATGGGTGCAACACACGCACCTGCTAGAAACACTCCACCCACACCCGAATCAAAGTGTATGTTGGGTTGACGGGGCTTAAGGAAACCATACTCGTTGAGGTTTAAACCAAACACACGGGCCGCCTGACGCGTACCCTCACCTGGCTCCATACCCACGGCTAACACAAGCATATCAAACAACACCTCAATGGGTCCACGCACAAGTGTGTCCTCACCTTTGACAAGCAGCTTCTCACCAGTATAGTAGACCTCGCCCACCCTACCCCTAATATAGTTTATACCATATTTCTCCATGCTGTCCCAGTAGAGCTTCTCCCATAGACCCCAAGTGCGGATATCCATGTATATCATGTATATCTGCGAGTCGGGGAGAAGCCTCCTCAACTCGATTGCCTGCTTTATACTCACACCACAGCAAACAGTGCAGCACCACGGATTAGTGGACCTGTCACGTGAGCCCACGCAGAACACGAAGCCAATCCTCCTCGGCGTGGAGCCGTCGTGACGCACAATCTTACCAGAGCGCAGCATTCCTTCAAGCTCGTTTATACCTATAACATCGGGCGCCCGCCCATACGCATATCTTGGGTCAACCCTCGCATCGAAGTGCTCGAATCCCGTTGCAACAATGATCGCGCCCACCCGATGAGTTGAAGAGGAGCCATCGGCTCCTTTAACCTCCACGCTGAACTCCCCAGGTGAGCCACTGAAGGAGGAGGCAACGCTGCTAGTATAAACCTTTATACGCTGATTCGACTTGCACGCATCTATTAGTGGACTCATAACCTCCTCCGTCGGCCTCATGTCGGGTGCTAAGGTGTGATACTTCCAGCGTATAGGTGCGCCCCCAAGCTCTGCTCTACGCTCAACAAGCACAACGTTGAAGCCCATCTCAGCAAGGTCCACAGCGGCTCTAAGCCCTGCTGGACCGCCTCCAACGATTAGTACGCTATCCTCGGATGACATGGGTAAACCACCAAAGAACCACTAATTCATGTTTTAACGCGTGGAGCAAGTTTCCTAGGAGGTGAGCGTATGAATTCCGGTCTGCCACCCTTCTTGATACCCTCTAGATAGCTTTTGTATTCCGATTGAGCCTTCTCCCAGTCTATACCCATCTTTGTGAGAAGCGGCCTCCAATCTGCTAAGTGCCACTGTAGCTGGCACACTATGAAGGGGTGGGCTCCCATTGTGAGCGCAGCGAACTGGGAATCAGAAATCACGGGGACACTCTCCTTGTAGCCGTGGGCGTGGAAAACGAACTGGCTCTTATCAAACGTGGTAACACACCCAGTGTCATGCACTAGTAGGACGTCCGCTTTAGCCTCCCTCACGACAGGCTGGATTTTCCTAAAGTAGGCGAATGACCTACTCACCTCCCTCTCGGTCAATATGTGTCTGAAGCCGAAGCCGCAACAATCATACCATGTACTGTAGTCAGCCACCTTAGCGCCGAGGGCGAGCGCCACACTCGTGGTGGGTGCGGGTTTAACTCCACCCATCACAGAGTCATCATAGGTGTAGTCCTCAGCCATGAGTTTATAGGTGTGGCAGGCTGCGTGAACGGCCGCGGTGATACCGGACACATCATACTTCCTCTTCTCAGCGATCCTAGAGCGCATCACGTGGAGCCACTCACTGTAGTGTACTAGCTCCTCGGGTATGACTAGGTCACGGTCGACCTTTTTGAGAATATTCCTCACCCTCTCCCTTATGTCCCGACTCATCACCACGAGGAACCTGCATTCCTTATAGTCACCGTAACTCGTGCCGCAGTGGATAAGTGGGTACGCGTTCTTTTCATACGCAACATGCATGTTTCGTAGGAAAACAGAGGAGAGAGCAACCGTGTTCGATGTACCAGAACCATAATAGTTCCAAGCCGTGCACGAAGTCTGATTAGTGTCATCTATGAAGGGAATGCCTAGCTCACGCATAATCCAGAAGAGTGATGTTACGTAGCCAGGGATATGCCCGCACTGCCCACACGACTTGTGCTGCCAGGTGTCAACCGTGGGAACCTTCTTCGTTCTCCCGCTGAGTGTTCGCACACTCACGGGTTCATAGTCTTCTTCGACGTGATGAACCATTATCTCACCCGACGCCTCCAGCTCCCTCATCTTCTCAAGCATTCTTAGGTAATCCTCCACTGTACCCAGCGCGAGCTTAGCTCTCCTCTCCGCTACAAGCTTCTCGAAATACTTAGCATCCTCCTCTTTGAGCTCAATCTCCTCTCCACCACCCGAATCAATGATGGTGTTAGCCATTCTTCTCAGACTCCTCCAATTCCTTACCGGCTTCCTCAACCATGTCGACCACATCCTTCGAACTATTCCTCACAGAGTCAAGAACCCCCGACTCCCTCTCAATAATGAATAGTTCAAGCATCGTGCGCTTGGGAACCCTCCAACCCTTATCCATTACACCCCACATACTCTCAACGGGGACACCCTGCCTCTCGGTTCTAATGTTCTTCACCAACTCAGCCTTATGCGGACCCCAGTCACGGAAGGGTGCGAACAGCATGTGCATATCGGGGGTTATCTGGGTGCCAGTGGCCATCACCTTAAAGAGAGTCTTACTGTAGGGTTCAAGTGTTCTCTTAGCGGACTCCAAACCATTCCTCACAGCGGCCTCCTTAAGGAGGGCGACTAGGCCACCGGGGTTATTGTGTGCGGGGCACACCTCCCAGCACGAGTAACACTGATAGCAAGCCCAGAGATACTCATCCATCATCTGATAAAGAAGCTCTGGTTCATCCTTGGCGTGCATAACCTTCTGGACAACAATCCTCGGCTCAAAATCAACGAACCTAAAGGCTGGGCACATCGACGTGCAGTTACCACAGTTGATACACGCATGGTAGAACTCTTGAAACCTAACATCGGAGCGTAGCTCATCCACGATCCTACGCATGAGCTGCGGTTCCCCACGCCTAGCGTTCTCAGCCTCCCACTGAAGACCGGGGAGGCCCCCATAGTGCCAGCCATCCGTGTTAAGCCTCGCAGCAAGCTTCCGAGCGTATTTAGCGTCCATCTAACACCACACCACCCACCCACATATCCAGGGGTTAACACGTATTGGGTAAATCAATTCCTAGGTTTATATTGTAAGCCAATATAAAAAGATATCGACACCAACAATTATACCTTTCTTTACAAGAAGAATATTTTACATAAACACTATTGGATAATGATATTAGCACTAAATTTATATCGTTGACCTCGATATTAACACGTGGATAAACTATGAAACCGAAACAAGTGGGCGTAACTCGTTTTCAATGTCAGGTAGAGCTGCGGGATGGGTTTTCATTTAAAAGGTGGCATACGGTACGCAGTGTTTGTAGGTGAGAAGATTGGAGGCTAAGAAGAGATTTCTGTTCGTGGTCAGCACTGGCGTCAACGAACCAAAGAAGGCTTTCACACCATTCTACTACGCGGCGGCAGCTGCTTCTATGGGTTATGATACACATATGTTCTTCTTAGCGGAGGGACCCTCACTGCTTAAGGGGGATGCGCCCGACAGGGTTCGCACCACCGAGGAGGGTGAACCGCTACGTAAGGTGATCGAGCTGGCTCTCCGAAACAATGTGAAGATGATGTGCTGCAGCACGTCGGCTAAGGTGATATGGAAGATGGGTGACGGCGACCTGCCCAAGGGGGTTGACTACGCAGGCGCGGTCACCCTGATTGAAATGGCCTCGGACCCCAACACCGTAGTCTTCTACTTCTAGCTAAGGGGCGTGTTGAGTCATGAGCTCATCTTACAAGGGGTGCGTCTTCCCCGAGGGTCTGCTTTACGACCTCGAATACCATGTTTGGGTCAAGTTCGAGGGTGAAGTGGCCGTGGTTGGAGCCACCGCCCCGGGGCAGGCTTACGCTGGGGAGATAATATTCATTAAAATAAAAGATAAGGGAACCACGCTTGAGCGTGGCGCGATCGCCGCCACAGTGGAGAGCGCCAAGTACATGGGCCCAATGCGCACACCCCTAAGCGGCACAATAACGGAGGTGAACGAGGAAGTCAAAAATCAGCCCTCCCTAGTGAACCAGGCACCATACGATAACTGGGTGTTCAAGATTAGCCCCACTAAGCTTGACTCCGAGAGAGGATTGCTACTTGACACTCGAAGTGCATCTGAGAAGTACAGGAGTATAATAGATGAATGGGGTATTCAATGCGGTTAAGAGTGTTGACCCATAGTGGTTGACACCCTTCTGCGAGATGATGCGAGAGAGCTTAGAGTTATTGTATCAGAGTCCACGGACCCAGCCGCAAACCTCTCCCTCGAAGCAGGATTATTCGAGCGTGTTGAGCGTGGTGAAAGCTCGGATTCACTGTTATTCTATGTGAACTCCACCTGCCTTGTAAGAGGCAGGACACGGTCTCCTTTGTATGGTTGGTACAATGAGGAGCTCGCTCAAAGGCTTGGGATAAGGGTTTACAGCCGGATCACTGGTGGAGGCGTCGTCTACCACGACCTAGGAAACCTTAACTGGAGCTTCATACTAAGAGTGAAGGAGGGTTTCCTATCCCCAATGAAGGTGTTCGAGGAGGGCTCCAAGTACATTGTCAAATCACTCAACACGCTTGGCCTAGAAGCACACTATTCACCCCCCAACAGAATCGACATAGCGAACTCTAAGATTTCAGGTATGGCAGCATACTCAAGCGTCAAAACACTGCTAGTACATGGAACACTCCTTATAAACACGGACCTAAACCTTTTAAACCGTCTGTGCACTCCACCCCCCGGCTGCCCAAAGGTGACAAACATCAGGGAGTACGCGCCAATTCAAATCGAAGACGCGATCAACTGCATCATTAATACACTACTAAAAGCCGGATTCAAACCCAGATTTGCCGAGGAGAAAGTCACAGATACGGCAAAAAACAATAGTGTACTGTAAGGTGGATGAGCTTACTAAATTTGTAGAGCCGATTGGTTTATATAGTTTTCAATGTCGCTTATTATTTGGTTATGACGGATTCAACAACGCCTAAGGTGAGAAAGGTTCTGGATGCGCGCGGACTTATGTGTCCGATGCCAGTGGTGAAAACCGGTCAGGCCATTAAGGAGATCAGCGTAGGAGAGGTGCTAGAGGTTCTAGCTACCGACCCGGCTTCGAAGCCAGACATTACGGCTTGGGCCAAGATGACGGGCAACGAGATTCTCAAGATAGAAGAACAAACGGGGAATCCATCAGAGTACAGGTTCCTTATAAGACGGTTAAAGTGATTGCCGTAAATAGACCGAAAACTCCATAACCTAATACCCTAAATCTTTTTCTAATAGCAAAAATAACACAGGGAAAATAGAAACCACGCATCTTTAACCAATCATATTAAAAATATCTGACTACTAACCACGCCGATGACGCTTATGTGAGCTACCCCGCCATAAATGGCGGAGCTTCCTGCATCACCGCCCCACCATGCCTCCACACCAACCCCAGGGATGGTAGGGGAGGTATTGGGCGGAGCTCAACCGCAGGCACACCAGAAGGGTGGCACCCACCCTACACGCTTCAAAAGAACCAGAGAAGCGTTAAGGTCCCGGTCCAAGGAGAAACCACAGCGGGGGCAGAGAAACACCCTGTCTTCCAGTGTTAAACCCTTGTTGATCCCACCACACAGGAAACACTCACGTGAAGTGTTGAACGCTGGGAGAGGTAAAACAAGCTTCCCTCTTTTTCGAAACCCCCACTCCAACACCGCTCTGAGCTCCGAGAAAGAGGAGTCGTGAAGCCGAAGCCTCCTCCTCTTTTTGGTTCCACTTTGAATTAAGCCTTGGACACCCAAATCCTCCAGCACTAAGAGGTCGTACTCCTGTGAGAGTAGCGCCCCGACCTTGAAGAACAAGTCACGCCTAAAATCCTTTAAGTGCTCGTGCTCCTTCGCAAGTCTTGTCTTTGTTTTAAACCAGTTACCCGAAAGAAACCTTTTTCTTGAAAGTGTCCTCTGCAGCAACCTGACTCCTTCAAGGGAGCGCTCAAGCGGCCTCGGGTTCTCGAGGAAGCGCCCATCCAAAGGAGAGTGTGGCGAGCCTTGTGATCCCCAAGTCCACACCCACAGCCTCCACGGGCTCCCCCTCCCCCGATGAATGCCCCTCTTCTGCTTCGGCCTCCCTCACCAAGAAGATCACATGGATTCTACCTGAAGGGTTGAGTTTGACGCACACCCGAGACACTTGGCTCTCTGGGAACACCCTGTGTACTATCAAAGTGAAGAAGCCGATTTTGCTCAGGTAGAGCCGAGCCCTCCTATTCTTTTTGTTTTTGCCGAGACCAACCTCCCTTGTATCAGAAAGCCTCCAACCACCCTGAGGATACACCAAAGAAAGAAACTTGTACGGCTTCTTTTTCTTTGGTTTATTCGCGAGGCCGTCGAGAAACCTCTCCCGTGCCTGGTAGAACCTATCAGCAACCTGCTACGCAACCTGCGAGTGTAACACTTGAAACACGGGGTTTTTCTTTCTCAGGTCTAAAGCGAGCTGCCTGAGTACGGTTTTATTCATCGTGTGCTTGTTCTCCTCGTACTCTTCTTGCTCTGCGTGTAGGAGCGTGTTGTAAAGCTTGCACGCTGCTTCAAGCTGGGTTTTCAACACCCTTGCGGTTGTTTTCGATGAGTACGCTCTGAACCTGTACGCTCTTACACGCACGCCGAATCTTCCCCCGCACCCGTATTTATGCCTTTGGGATCCCCGCTCTTCAAAGGCGAGGTTTTGGAAAGTTTATAAAACAGAATAGGTTGAATTCGCCCTAGGTAAAACAGGTTTCTTTATCTTGATCCCCCTCCCGAGACCACATCACTTAACTGGTATCCTAGGTTTACCTAGAACTTCACCCTTAGCCGAATCGGTGTCTTCTTGGCCACGGTAGCTAGAATACTGGTCCCGCAACAGAAACCTCAGCGGTTACGAAACAGGCTGCTAGTGTGGGTTTGAGTCAACGAGTCTAGCAACACTATCTGGGAACTGCTAGTTAGGGAACCCGGGTTGCCTGAAATTACTAGAACAAATTAGGATGCTCGGTAATGGGTTTCAAGAAGTGATTTTCTTACCGGAGTTGCTTTAAAAATAATGATACTGTTAAGGTAATACCCTGAGAATTCAGATGAAATCTTTTATCAAACTCAGATTATCACCCATGCAGGTATAGAACCCACTATTCGCAAGTCTTACACTTCAAGTTAAAAAAGAAAGGGCTAACCCCCACGGGAAGGCCTGGCTTCTATCTCGTACGTTCCTGAGATATGTAGTTTTTATGGGGGTTCAATGTGGGGCTAAAATGATTCTATCCCCTTCCCGTGCACAGCCCATCCCATAAGCGTATTCTTCGCGGTGAAATTAGTTGCAACTGACTTCGAAGGAATTCATGTTCTATTCTTCCTCCTATGGTCGCACACCTAGTCACATAAACGGTAGCCTACTGCCTCCATGGCTTTGGGTGTGCATCACCCTTTTACGCGTATCCCTGCGTACAGTGGAGGTATCGCCATATACATACTCCAGCCTCACGGGGACTGGCGATGAACGGCAATGTTAGGTGTTGATGTTGGAAGCCAGCTCTAGATTAGTGAAGAGGCTCACAATGAGTAAATATGTTTTTATAGAGCTGGACAATATAATCTAATGATGACTATGGAAACGACGCGTAGTGAGGTACGTAAGAAGAACAAGCTGGTTTTAGTTGTAAGTAAAGGAACGCTCGACGGCGCCTATCCTGCCTTCATACTCGCCACAACAGCGGCTGCCCAAGGCATGGATGTGTACATGTACTTTACTTTCGGCGGAATGAAGCTGCTCACAAAAGGTCAGCTAGAGAACCTTTCAACCTCAAAAGACCTAGGTCTCACCACAGAGCAACTGAAGGAGCTTGTAGCAAGGGGTGGAATGCCCACAATCGATCAAATGCTAAAAATGGCCGCAGAAGCGGGTGTACACATCAACGCTTGCTCTCCAACTATGAAGCTTTTCGGTACAACTAAAGAAAACCTAGTGCTCCCAGAAGCCGACGTGGTTGGCGCCTCAACGTTTCTAGAGTGGGCTTCGGATCCGGACGCCATAACACTCTTCATATAATGTAAGGTCAGAGGTATAATCACATAGAGTTTTTTATCGTTTTCCTCTTTATTGAACAATGAAATATGAAGCAGTATTTCTACTCCTCTTTTGCGGAACCATTCTTATTGAACTCGGAACCAATCACTTTAAGCATCTCAAGTAGAACTCCAAAGCCCTTTCTTATGTCGGGGTCCGACGGTGAAAGTATGGACATACCGCTTCGCGGCTTGGCGTTTTCAAGTTGCTCTACTAGCCCCTCCTTACTTAGGGCTTGAATCATCAAGGGTAGGGGTGACCTTGATGCCCTCTCGACGTATGGGGATAGTGTTCTCCAAATGTTTAGCGCATCAGCCACCGTGTTTGCGAGGTTGACCATCGCCTCATCGTTGAGCGAGTCCTTAAGCGACTTGACAGCGTAGCCCACGTCTTCTATGGCGGCCAACACTCCCTCCCTCTCCATTCTCACAACCCTGTTTAGGGCTGACGTTAGTTCGATGCTTGCCAGTAGCGGTGAGAGGGTTCGCCACATTGTAGCTGCCTCACTCAGGGTCGAGGCGAGATTTGTTACCGCCTCCTCGTTTAACGCATCCATCGAAGCCTTTAGTGCATAGGCTGCTTGACTCATGGATTCGAAAACACCGTCCTTCTGCATTTGGCTTATTTTTGCGAGAAGCTGACCTAACTGCTCACCGTTTTCGCTCAGTGCTGCTAGAACCCTTTCACTAGAGTTGTGTGATAGTGTGGAAACAAGCTCCAATGCTTTAGCAGCCATAGTTGCAATCGACTGCACGGCTTCATCATTCAACGAGTCCTTCATGCTCTTAGCGGCTGAGAGAATCATGCCCAATGATTCCAGCTGGCCGTCAGAGGCGAGTGGCTCAAGCCGTTTTATCAGTTCGTTTAGCTTTGGAAGTGCAGATATGAATGTTCTAAGCTGTTCGGCCTCGTCTTTACTCAAGGTTATCGTAATGGGCTGCTGCGGGCTGCTCGCTTCAGACAATTCACCACACCTCAATCATCTTGGACGACTCATTGCCAACTATGAAGGATGTTAGACCCCCTATTGCATCGACAAGCTCCGAGTAGTTTTCCTTTTTAAGGCCGAATAGCTGTGAAGCCATACTGCACGCGATGATTTTGACTTTTCCAAGTGACTTAGCCTTCTTAAAGTATTCTAGGTAGCGTCCCCCATTCTCGGTGAGCTCTATCCTCTTAGCGGACTCGGTGTTGGAAACAAGTTTTGGAGGCACTGTGAAGGCGTTCACACCATCCATGGTAGCGAAAACCTCCACCTCTTCACCCATGCTCGAGGACACCAGAGCAATCATTGAGGCGAACTCTACCTTTTCAAGGCTGTTTGAACCAAGTATCAACGCATACTTCAAAGAGACCACCACTATATCAATGTACGCGCATGAATACTCCAATACAGCTTGTTATAGGCCAGCTTCCCCCACCAGTGAATCTGCGAGGGTGTTGGGGGAGTCGGAGGATTATTATAGTCAAATTTGATATATGTAGCCTGATCCATACCAGTGGCTATATAGCAGAAAACGCTCCCCGGATAAGTCTTCTTAGACCCATCACCCTTAATATCCACCGCCACATTGTGTGAAACAGTGTACGACTCGTAGTCAGCGGTCGAACCAGCCTTAGATATAGGTATATCCGTCGTGTCACCCATAACATACACATCATCGTGATCTTTCAACCTTAACGTGTACTTATCGGTGGGCACCCAGTTTCGCCTATCACCCAGACCCGAGTCAGCTATCACCTGGGCCCCCTTGTGTGGGGGTATGGCCACTAGCATGTCGTACCTGAGCTCCTCTCCTTCCTTTGATACGATCTTCTTATTCGCAGCATCCACGCTTGCCAATGTGAACTGCGAATGGATGTTTATACCCCTAGACTCGAAGAGCCCCAACATCATTTTATTCACGTTCGGTATACCGAACACTCCTTGAATTGGATAACAGTAGTGGATGTTGACTTTATCCCTGATCCCCTTCTTCCTGAAGTAGTCATCGAGCATCAATGTAATCTCCAGCGGTGCAACGGGGCACTTGTGTGGTAGCAGCGCTACATCTACAACTATGTCTCCACCAGTGAATGATTGGACTGCTCTCAACATCTTCCGCGCACCATCCAAGCTAAAGAACGTCTCGGCTCCCTGCGAGAAACCCGGCACTTCATCCATCTGGATATGTGACCCAGTTGCTAGAACTAGCACGTCATACCTGTGGATGACCCCATCAGCCGTAATGAGTTGCCTGTCCCCCACATTGATCTTCGTGATTGTGCCTTTGTCACCAGTGTAGAGTTTGACCCTCCGATCAAGAACTTCCCGCTCGGGTAGACTGGTTTCTTTTGGCTCCATAACACCCATCGAGACAAGTAGGAAGCCGGGCTGATAGTAATGGTGCTCGCTCCTGTCAAACACGGATACCGTCACTTCACCTCTACTTATCTCTTCCCCAAGTTTCTGGGCTATCCTATTCGCAACAATTGTGCCCCCGATACCCCCACCAGCTACTAGAACGTTCTTCACTTTACTTCACCTTCTCAACTATTATCCGGAATTTACCCTGCTCCTCCTTGTCCACCACAACCCTGTTACCTGTTTTAGCAGCCCACACACGCACATCATCCCTCGTAGCTGGGTCACCCACGATGATTTCGACGCACTCACTTGGTAACGCGTCGTTCATAGCACCACTCAGTTCGCCAATAGGCCCAGAGCAGCTAGATGAGGTGGCGTCTATCGATTTGTAAACCTTCAAACTGGACATTCAAATCATACCCAACTATATAAGCTACGGCTTATATATAATCTTTTTTGATAGTGCTTGCCAAATTACTAAGACAAAATAAAAAGAATCGACCTCGCTTTAGGTTAACTTCTAAAGTTAATGAGCACTTTACCCAGTATAACTATTGATTTAAGTCTCCATGCCACCCAAACAATGTTGGATGATAAATATATCGATAGTCTCTAAAAGACCTGTAACCAGTGATGATTAAGGCTCTCTAATAATTACGTACGGACACGCAATCTGGACTTCAGCCAGACTTTAATGTGCACCGCTTTTGGTCGAATGGTAACATTTTTACGTGCGCCCGAAATAAAAATACTTGTTGGTGGAAGTTGAGCATCAAGCCGCGTGTGCCATGGTGGCATGCGCTTATCACCATGGGGTTGGGCGTAGCGTTCTCCTATGCTGCGTATTTCGATGGCCCAGACACTGGGTTTAACGCTTGGGAGGGGTTGGGTTCAATTATTTTCTGGTACAGCGTGGTCTACCTCCTCTTAAGGCTCCCGCTTAGAAACGCGCTAACTATTTTCCTAAAACACATAAGAAGCTGGGTAGGGATCACAGCGGCATCACTCTACGTTGCCTTCCACCTCCTGCTCTACGGGTTCATCCTCGAAGCCATTTTCGTGCACCTCTATGCACCAAGCTTCGGCGGCGTGCCAGCGGCGATTTGGGTCAACACCAACCTAGTGCTCCCACCAACCCCGCTAAACGCGTTGTTGGGTCTAAGCTATAATCCCTCTATCACGCTTAGTGTCCCACCCATCTTTGGGTCAGTGTTCAGCCTCTACAGTATCAGTGCAGCGCTCATAATCGCGGTGCTGGTGGTGGCCAACGTGGGCTTAATAAGGGAGATGGGCTCGTGCCCTTTGGGTTTAAAGTCAAGGGTATACGTCGGCCTCCCAGCGCTGGGAGTCGCCCTAGGCGCATCATGCTGTATATCTCCACCCATACTGTTAGCTCTCGTTGCACCAGTAACGGCGGTTGTAACATACTCTCTACCAGCATACTATGCGACGTATTTCACGTTTCCACCCCTCGCGATGCTCGCACTCTACTTGAACATGCGTTCAACCCTAAAGATACATAGGAAAATCAGACGTGAAGCACTCACACAATAGACCAACCAATTGCCAAATGAAATATTTGCTACTGAATGATTTCTTTAGTGTGCGGGGCCTTGGGTTATGGGTGACGGCTTTTCCCAGTCACCCAGTCATCGGCTTGATACCTCGGGGAGGACGATTGCGGTGTTTCGTTATTGATAGAATGACTTAGTGGTGTGTGGGTATTGGCGGGGGGNTGTTTTCTTTGGGATTACTCCATAGTCCACCTTAAATATTACTTATGTCATGGCTAATATATGGCGAGTTTAGTCGAAGTCTTCATCTTCTCGGCTATAATGGGATTATCTATCTACTTATCACTACCACTTGTGATGAGTAAAACCATTCGAAGAGATAGAACTATTTTGCTGAACGCTGTAGCCGTGGGCATACTGGTTTTCCTGATTGGGGATGTTTTCTCAGATGTATCATCCAATCTATATAACGGCTCACTTTACGGCTATGGCACCTCACCCAGCCTTGACCTCACATTCACGGCCTCCCTAGTCTTGGGCTTCCTACTACTCTTAATGCTTGGAGAGAGAAGCAGAGGTGGATTGAGCCCCACAAGACTATCACTTCTCATAGCTTTAGGGATAGGCTTCCAGAACCTCACCGAAGGCCTAGTATTCGGCTCACTCGGCTCAATCATAGGCATAACGGGTATCACGCTTGTAGTGCTACTCGGATTTACACTGCAAAACGCCACTGAAGGCTTCCCAATAGCTTCGCCATTCATAGCAAAAACGGAGCAGAAGTCGCTCATACTCGTGGTACCCCTACTACTCATAGGGGGGCTCCCCACGATACTAGGAGCAGTGGTGGGATACTATTATAACTTTACAGCCTTCGACACATTCTTCGACGGTCTAGCTATAGGTGGAATACTCTACGTTATCCTACCCATCATCAAGACACTCTTCAGGGAAACAAACACAAGCAGAACAGTCTACCTGGGGGTATTCCTCGGATTCATACTGGGCTTCGCGGTGAATCTGCTCTGAACCAGTCAGCCGTGCAACCTTCAGCGCCGAGTTAGCGTAGGATCCTACTTTAGCTCCTTCCTCGAGTACACCGCCCAAGCCACCAACCCGCTAACTACTAGGTATCCAAAAATTATCGCTACGCCCTCTAGTGTTCCAGGAGAGTACAGATAGATGGTTCTGCTTCCAAACCGCTCGGTGACCAGATGTGGTGGGTAGCTCTGTTGTGCGAGGTTGGATATAACCTCGGATGCGTATGTTATCAGGAACCATGGCTCAACACCACTAAGGAACTCCACGACGGACTGAACGATGGGCATAGCTATTATGAGCACGAGTATGGCCGTTACGATCGAGAGGGCTGCACTCTTTGAAAGTGAGCTGAACATCATCACAAACGCGGTGAGCGAGGCAGCGTATAGTAGTCCAACGAGGGTTATCTGGATAATGTTCGGCACCACACCCGAATACATGTACTCACTGAAGCCCACACCTATACCTACGATCACTAAGAGCACAATGAGCGCGGCTGTGAAAGCTGAAAGGAATCTTGCAAGCATTATCTCCGACCTCCTCACCGGCTGTGTGAGCGTAAAGTAGCCCTCACGGGAGAAGTCGCGCGATATTGCGTCGCCCGCAAGCACCGCGCAGGCCAAGAGCACATATTCGGAGAACTGGGCGAGCGCCCCCTGCGTGAAGGCGTACACGTCAGGGGGTTTGGGAACCACGCCCGCCAATACTAAGAGCGGTTCAAGGGCGCTAAGGAGGGCGAACAAGGGCAGTATGACTTGGAACCTCCTAGTCCTAGTGTAGAACTTGAGGTTCTCGGAGTAAAGAACGCGGAAGACCATCTCAGCCTATCACCTGCCTGTAGGCTTCTTCGAGGCCCAGCTCGGCGTCCCCGAAGCTACGCACACCTAAGGGGTAAAGTTTGTCGAGTATTTCCCTGCGCTGGGCGTCGGAGCCATCATAGTAGACCACTACGTGCCTTTCTCCTTCAAACTCGAATTGATGTGTCAGCAAACCGTCGAGCTTCTCGGGTCTACTGTAGAACTCCACCTTCAAAGCCTTTGAGGCAAACTTCTTAGAGACGTCCTCCACGCTTCCCTCCTCAACTATCTTGCCCCTATATATGAAGTAGAGATAGTCGCACACTATGCTAACCTCATATAAGAGGTGTGATGAAAGCAGCACTATCCTGTCCTTCTTAAGCTCCCGGATCAGATCCCTCAGTATCTGGGCCTCCTTGGGGTCGAGGCCGCTGCTCGGCTCATCCAGTATAAGTATCTCCGGACTCTGGGCGACCAGCGCAGCAAGATACACCCTCCTCCTCTGACCCTTCGAGAGGTTGGAGCACCTCCGCTGCAGGTCTGGAAGATCCAAGCGTGCCTTTAAAGCATCCAAGTCGGGCTTGGGAGCCCCCCTTATCCTTGCAGCAAACTCGATGAACTCCCTCACACTCAGATATCCGTAGGGCTCTGGGTCCTCAACCAAGGAGCCGACACCCCTCAGCGCGCGCACAGGCTCACGGCGCACATCCACGCCGTTAATAAACGCGTGGCCACTAGTGGGCCGCAGCAGATTGGTGAATATCTTCATCGTGGTCGTCTTCCCAGCCCCATTTGGGCCCAAGTAGCCATAGCACCCCTTACCATCAATCTTAAAGCTGACACCGTCAAGCGCCAGAGTCTCCCCGAACCTCTTGGTCAGATTCTCAGCGGATAGCTCCACAAGCACCCATGAGCCAGACCTAATTTAGGTTTGACTAGGATCCATCCTTCTACCAAATTATGGGTTGAGACACGTGAACGTGAGGCTAACACCATTCTTGCATGGCCACAACAGAGTCTTCTTTCCCCGAGTGTCGGACTGCTCACACGAATACGTGAACCATAGGATTGATACACATATTGGCCTCTGAAACACTACTCTAGTATCACAAAAACGCCTCACAACATGCTTGAATCAAAAACATCGGCGTATGGCTACGCCGAAGCCAACACCAAAATAGATGGAATAGCGACCGTGCCAATATGGGCGTCGGTTGAGGCGACGTCGAGTTATGACCCACTTTTCCACTACCGAAAAAGTTCGTGGACCCGTGTAGCTCGTCAAGGAAGCCTTTCATAATGATATCGGCACGGTCTCTGCGTGCTCCAGCAATTCTGTGAGGCGAGTCTAAAGACTGTTGAAGACAAGTTAATAGTGGTTCTCAAAGATCGCGTGTAAAATGGTTCAAGTAGCATTTAAATTAAGTTCATAAAGATTTCCACCTATGCGTAAGGGTATAGTGATAGCGGGTCTAGTGCTCCTCGCCGTGGGTGCACTCGCGGCGGGTCTGGGTGTTTACACAGCGCGGAGCTCTCTTCTACCCGTGGTCAGCGGATTCAACTCCAAGCTCTCAAAATCACTCACGCTTCCAGCTGGGGGGAGGGCGGTGATAGGGGAGGTGGAGGGTGGTCAACTCGGGTTCGTCGCCTATAACGACAGTAGTAACTCGCCTATTAGCCTGAGCTTACCCGGGGTTTCAACGCTAACATACAAGTCGATCGTGATAAATGGAACAACAACTTATCTGGCAAGCTTCGTTTCAAACACAAATGGAACCGTCATGCTTGAGAACAACCTCACAAACCCCGTTACTGTGAACTATTACATTGAGACAACATCGAATATCGGATCCATCATATCAAGCGGCCTAGCTATCCTGCTCGGAGGCGTGCTATTCATAGTGGGCATAGTGGTCACCATAGTAGGCTTAGTCCTAAAGAGAAAAGAGGGGTAGCCAACAGCGGGTGAGCTACCTCTCACCCTTCAGAGGGGAAGCGGGGAGCTCCCCACCTCACATCCATCCCGTCCCATCCCCCACCACGCCAACTTAATCCTCATTCCCGTGTAGAGGAAGGGTATAGAGGCCGCCCGATCGAGTAAGCGGGAAATCCTCAACACGAGTTGCGGACTTCACCCCTGCCTTGTAGGGAAGGTGGGGGTGGGGTGGTTCACTATTTCAGATACCTGGACGGTTGACCACCATTATGTATATGGCGACGGTTATCACGATGATTGCGAAGGCGTTGCGTAGTGTATTTCGTGGCACACTGTGCTCGAGTTTGGTTCCGAGGTAGCCCCCGAATACGCCTCCAACCAAGTATAGTAGGGCTATGGGGTAGTAGACTTCGCCTGCGAGTGCGTATCTGAACGCTGAAACAACACCGAATGTGCCCACCGAGATTAGGGAAGTGGATATTGCTTCGGTTATTGGTAGGGCCGCTGAAAACATTAGTCCGGGCACTATTAGGAAGCCGCCTCCGATGCCGAAGTAGCCTGAGGCGAGGCCTGTGGCGAAGCCAGTTACCCCAAGTAGCACTCCTCCCTTCTTTTTGTTTTTAATCTGAACCACTCCTTCCCCTTGGGGGTCGGGTTTTCGTGTATCGTGCTCTTTTCCCCTAAGCATGAGCACGGCGACCACTATCATGAGTATTCCGAAGAAGAATAGGAGGGTTTTTCCAGGTGTTATGAGACCGAGTTCCGCTCCCCCTAGTGCACCCAGAGCCCCGAATGCCGCGAAGATGAGGCCTGACCTTATTTTAACAGTTCTGTGACGCATATGCTGGTACACATTAATATATGCGTTGAGGCCAACCGCGAGGGCCGTTGTGCCTATCACTAGGTGTGGGTAGCGAGAGTATCCTACAAGGTAGAGGAGGAGTGGTACCGCAAGAATCGAGCCTCCCCCACCTATAAGACCTAAAGAGAAGCCCACTAGAAAACCAGAGAGTATTGAGAGGAAAATTTGCAGAAGTGTTATAGGTGGAAGCACTCTTTAGGCCCCCGCTGAAACAGTAAAGGAGGCCGATACGGCCGGAACCTCGGGTACGTATAGTGTGATAGTGTATGAGCCGGGTTGAAGTTTGCTCACAATAATCGTATACGTGGCCTCTGAACCCAACCATAGCTCTAGGCCCCCAACTCTGCTAACACCATCTTTTTTATTTAGATTCCACGGTGCCTGAATTATCTTAACCGTGTGGGTATATATTTGTGTAGAGTTAAGGGTTAAACTGAAGGTTGTGTTGGATACCACGATGATTGGTATGCTGGTTTGATAGGCGTCTGGGCCATTCACATCTGTGATGTTTAAAAGTAGATATGTGTGATTGTCGAAATTCGTTGCACTAACAGAGACTATGTCAACCATGGGCTTCTTGGAGTAGTTATGCAGAGGTCCGTACAGATTACCGTAAGCCCATTGACCAGTGCCCAAGATAAACACTGCCACGATTATTGCGAAAGTTAAAGCTATAACATCCTGTCTCTGCACTGTTGATCACCAAAGCTTGATGTGCCTGAGGAGTTTTGTGTTCAGCACTCCCCTGTCACCAAACCTTCTGTACAGATAAGAATCCAAACCATATCTTCGCCCAGCGGCAGAAAGCATCAGAACAACTCCGCCCGCCACGAGTAGGCTTCCTATTTGCCATTCATCCTCACATGTTGAACCCAACCAGAACGCTGGAGCTAATGATGCGGCCATAAGCGCACCCCCGAAGCCTGCGAGCCGAGTGAATAACCCGATTATCAGCAGTGTACCCACCACCAGCTCTAGCACGCTATACACTATTAGGAATGGGGAGCCTAGGCTTGGATTCTCAAGCATGAATTTGAGAAAACCCTCAAATGGGCCAGAGTGGGGTAGGAAGGTCACGAATTTTCCGAGAACGAACGATGCTGAGGCGGGGTTCACTTTTTGAGGTGCGAGCACGAGTTTTCGCAGGCCACCGTCAAGCCACATCCATCCAACACCTATCCTAAGGGGAAGCATGTACGCAGCTGGCACATAGCTTCCCAGACTATCCTTTAGTGTTTCCGTTTTCTCCATGACTATCAGTCATATTTATGACACATCGTAATATAAGCCTTGCTAATTGGATGTAGTTTCCCGTATTGGAGAAGGCTGTTGAAGCGTTTGAATTGCTCGAAACAACGACTCCGAATCCCTCCGTCTAAACACAACAAAAATCTGATTACCTCTTCTAATGATGTTCCGCGGAGTTATCCTGTTGTTACCTAGGACTTGAGCCAAGTAGGCGGATGAGCCAGGAAGCCCCGCGTAAGCCTCCCTGAGCACGATTTTAAGAAGCGTAAATTCCTCGTCGCCTTCTCTCTTACCGATCACTGAGAAAACCTGCTCGTCGCCTAGAAGGGTTACAAGTCCGTCGGCCACAAACACTATGACTGTTGACTCAGGAGGTAAACCCTTCTTGGAAATATTAGAAAACACCTCAACAAGTTCTGTAACGGGGAACACCCTCTCCCTTATACCCTGAATTATATGGTAATCCGCGCTCGCGATGGACTGAGCCACCACTGAGTAGTCAGTGAGCGTCATGCTCCTACTCACACGTCTAAGTGACTGCACTATTGTGTTCACCCTAACACTCTGACCGTAGAGTCTCTCCACAGCCGGTCTTATTTTTATAGCAAGAGCGGAATAGTTTATGAGACCCGATGTGAGAGTATAGCTTAGACAGGGGTCAGCGGTTACTACCTCCTCTACCACCTGGGTTATATTAACAGGCAAAACCTCTCCTCCTCGTCATGCTTATTACAATTAGTCATATTTTAAACATTACGATTTATTTACACACAGCAACCGAGCCCCTATGTTTTAAAGCCAGCGTGTTCGCGGTCTCACACGCCTGCTTGTCTATTCAATACTATCGATAGCGGAAAGTATTTGGACCAGAACCTGACCGACGATTCTTAATGGTTCCCTGTGCGCTTTGAGGAACGCCTTGCCGTCTTCCGTTAACTCGTACATTACAACCCGTCTTCCCCTAACACGCTGACTGCTTGTAACCCTCACATAACCCCGTCTAGTCAGCGACCTTAGAAGAACGTAAACAGAGCCTGCTGGGAGGGTGTAACCCAAAGCCCCGTTCAGTCTTTTCTGTAGCTCGTAGCCATGTTTGGGAGCCCTGTATAGCTCCAAGAGAATTAGAAGTGTTATTATTCCCCTCAGAACTTTCTCTGATTGTCGCCGGCGCATGATTACAATATACGATGGGTAAACGCTTAAATGTTTATCGATAAGTAACTTATCTATAGTGGTGAGCCGTATGCCTGAAACCAAAATCTACTCTGACAGGGTCCGCTACCTAACACTTACAAGTTTAGCCCACTTTATAAATGATGGAACCATCTACTTTATCCCGCTTATAATGGATTACATATCGCTTGAAAAGAGCGTCTCACCGCTGTGGATAACCAGCCTGCTCACAGTGTTTTACCTTACATCAACACTGCTTAGCACCGTTATAGGTAGACTCGCAGACAAGTCGGGCAAACCAGGCATACTCATATCACTCGGGTTATCACTTCTCTCAGTAAGCCTGCTTGGATTCTACTTTACGATCAAAGAGTTTCGGGGTTTACCGCAACTCCTACTAGCCATGGTCTTCTCTGCGACCTCGGGTCTGGGCAGCGCATTCTACCACCCCCTCGGCGCCTCGATACTACAGTTTTCATTCGGTGACCAGAAGAAGGGAAGGGCTCTAGGCGTAAACGGCGCCATGGGCAGTCTCGGAAGAACACTTTATCCCGGATTATTCTTTGTCCTCGCAGCCTTCTTTACTAAGCCTGGGACATTCGCATTCTTTGGAGTAGTGGGTTTAGCTGCAGCACTCTCAATCCTAGCTGGATTCCGAAGCGAGGGTAGAGGCGAAGCTAGGTTACACGGCGGGCGCGCAGGCACCATTAGGGCGACGCTTACAAAAGGAATAATTCTATTGGCAATCATAGGGTTCCTGCGTTCAATAGCGACTCAGGGAGTGATCTCGTGGATACCCATTTACTTCACCCACGTTAAGGGGTTGGGGTTTAACTCCACACTAGGAGTATCCCTCACACTTATGTATGCTGCTGGCATCGTAGGTCAGCTGATTTTCGGCTTCATGGTTGAAAGATTTGAAAAGAGATTGGTGCTCGCAATAGCCTTTCTAGGTTCCGCTGCAACACTACTGGGCTTCTTGTTCGGTGACGCATACACATCTACGATCTCCCTCTTCGGGTTCGGATTCTTCACATTCAGCGGCTTCCCCCTCTTTCTATCACTGGCAACCGATTACACACCTAAAGAATCATCATCTATCGGAAACGCCCTAGTATGGGGAGTTGGTATAAGTGGGGGCGGTGTTCTCGCACCAATAGTGCCAGCAATAATATCCGCTGATCACTACAGCCTACTTGGTGAAGCCTTCATATGGCTAGCGGTCATGAACATCGTTATCACACTACTACTACCNCTGCTACCGAGACCCCAAAAATATGGAAAGGTAAACATGTTTGGATAAGTAGAGCCTAATCCCCCTAGTTATCATCGTCTACCCTCTCGACATCAACTTATCTAATTTTTCCCCAATTTTCTTAGAGAGTACTACATAAATTATTCAGTTAATCTTGTGCAATAAGTGTTTTGAGGAACAGATAATCCCGGGTTAGCAGTCATGTCCATCACCTTATACGCGTTGTACCCCTCAAAGATAGTTCCAAGAACCCTAAGAGCAGTGTGGAGAGTGTTCTCTTTAATTATTGTAGAAGCGTCTTGTTCTGTCTTGATATACCAGTAGACCCTACAGAGTTTCTCAGCGTGATCGCCTGGTACACGTGTTTTGGAAGACTGCGCATAACCGCGTCACGCTATCAAAGGGCACGGTAAGTTATTGAGCACCGCAGGGTCGCCCACAAGCGGGAGGCCCCCTCTCAGCCTGCTGAAAGCTTTCGGGCGTTGCTTTACTCTGTTAGGCTCACACCGAATCAGACCGGCTGCCACGTATGCGCGTCTACGGCAACCCAAACGAACACTGGTCTACTAACCCGATGCTTCATAATACTCCCAACAACGGCAACCAGTTAATATTCACCTGACTTCATATTAAAGTAGAGTCTCTCAACCACCTTCCCCCTCCAACCCTCCGAACGCATTAGACTTCGAGATTGGGTGGGTTGTAGAGTATTTTAAAGAATCTAGCCTGAGGTATTCCTAAGACTCGGTCCTAATGCGTTGAGCACAACGACCATAACCTTGGGCTCAGAGGAACCTTCTCTTATGCCTCGCAAAAACATTTAAGTTCCTAAAGTAGGCGAACATAACCGGGGTGGGTTCCACGGTTTGTCATCAATTCAAGCGTGTGGCGCCCATCACTTCTAAGCCCTAATTTGGACACAGGGTATTAAGGCTCGGAGTTCTAGACTCATTGAGCAACTCCTTAGCGAGACCCGCCTTTATCCAGACACCATCGTTGGATTTAGTGTTCTTTGCGTCCTGTAGGAAATGCTCTTCGACGTATAGCTGGGGGTGGTCCCGTATAGCTGGTTTCACCGATACAACTAATGTTCGTTGTCTCTAACATGAGCTATCACAAATGCATAGGTCTTAAACATAAACAATTTCAATACTCGCACCCAAGGGGGGTTGTAGGTCTAACAAATTGAGAATACTTAAATCATCGGTTTTGGTATATTGGGAATGAGGAGATTTAAGACGAGTGTATACGTTGATAGAGAGCTTTGGGAGATATTTAAGAAAACGTTTCGAAGAAAGGGTTAACCCAGGTCTTGGAGGATGCTCTCGCAGAAAAGCCACTCGAGGATTGGAGGAGGCTCTTCCTCCCCTAGACGATGCTCGAAGTGTTGAGGTAAACTTCGAGCCAGTCACGCCGAGGAGGAGTGTGAGCGGGTTGGTAAAAGTTGGAAGAAGACATAGAGAGAAGTGTTTATCTTGACACTGGCGTGATTTTGAAAGGATACCTGAAAGAAGATCAAATTGAAAAGGCGGCGGATATACCCATTTAAGGCTTATGCTGGGAAACATATGATCTTTTTTAGTCTTTGGAGTATAGGTGAAGTGCTCGGTGTGCTCGACCGGGCGAGGAGGCTTAGAAGATTCTCTAGGGCAGACCACACACTTACGAGAACACGGTTTATTTCTGAGACTAGAAGATTGATTAGGCTAGGGGTCTGCAGAATTCTACTGCTAAAGTAAAGAGTAGGATGCTTAGGAATGCGTGGAGCATAGTCGAGGAACATCATATCTATGAGGTAGATGCGCTGTAGCTTGCTTCAGCGAGGATGGCTGGTGTAAATCTCTTCTACGCCTCAGACCAAATACTTCATAAAATCGCTGCAACTCTGGGCTTGAACAGGGTATGCCTCTAATCTCCTCCGCGTGGTGTGGTGAGCTAAAGTTTGAGAACTCAAAGGTGGCGATACCCAAATAACTTGCGGGTGTATGACATCCTAGTGCGGAACCTTTTATCCAGACACGTCCCTACTCTCTGCCAATCTTTTCACGCGTCTCCCTGTGTTCCCTTTCTCTTAGTGCCTTAACCTCAACCACTAAGTGTCCGCGGTCTGTTGTATGCCATTTAACATGTCGAGAAGTCCGAGCTTAGTGGCTAAAGCTAAGCGGGATTCCTCATTCCCTGTCGAGCACCTCTAGGAAGCGTTTCTTAAACGAGGTACTCAAATGACTCTAAAGTATAAATACGTAAAAAATATATATTTTTTCAGCCACTGAACGAATACGTAAATACCAGTCAGCAAACATAGATATTAACTATTCATCCCATAGAGCGACTTCAATTTATGGGACTCAACTCTAGGAATATAATAATGTTTTACTAAGCCAGTGAGCTTTTCCAATAAGCTTCGAATGTCAATAATCTTAATTTGAGGTACGGCTTGATTTCTTCGTGAGTTTAGACCCCCTTTTTAACCCTTCGACCATTGCGGTCGTGGGCGCGGCGCGCGAGAAAACCAAGGTGGGCAACATTGTTCTTCGAAACCTTTTATCAAGCTTCGCTGGGAAATTATACGCTGTTAACCCTGCGACTGAAAGTGTGGAGGGCGTGCGCTCTTATCGCACGCTTGTGGATGTACCAGATAAGGTGGACTTGGCTGTTGTTACGGTCCCACGTAGTGTGGTCTTAAACGTGGTTGATGACGCGGTTAAAGCGGGTGTAAGCTCAGCCATAGTGATAACCTCAGGCTTTAAGGAACTCGATGAAGAGGGCGCGCGCCTCGAAGATGAGCTGGGTGCACGTGCAAGGAAGGCTGGCTTAAGAGTGCTTGGGCCAAACACGCTTGGATTGATAACCCCACGTTTTAATGCGACATTCAGCTTCTCCGACGTAAAACTCGGTGGTCTAGCTTTGGTGACGCAGAGCGGTGGAATAGGTGTCTACATGCTAAACTGGGCTCATAGGACACGCACCGGGCTTAGCTACTTTGTGAGCCTCGGCAATGAGTGTGACATAAAGGAGGCGGAAGTGTATAGTTACCTTGCTGATGACCCCCAGACTAAGGCGATATTCAGCTATAATGAGGGTGTCTCGGACGGTAAAGCCTTCCTTGAAAAGGCTCCCCTAGTGGCCTCTAAGAAGCCACTCGTGTTCTTAAAGGGTGGAACAGGGAAGAAGGGTGCGGAGGCTGTGAAAACACATACGGGTAGCCTCGCAGGCTCTACCGAGCTATTCAGGGCGGTCGCTGAGACCGTTGGAGGGATATACGTTGAAAACCTAGAGGATTTCTTAGACCTAGCAAAAATGGTGCTCTCAAACGAAGAGGTTAAGCCCAGTATACTCGTTGTAACCAACTCCGGCGGCCACGGTGTACTCACCACGGATGAAATAGAGAGACAGGGTTTAAACCTAGTTGAACTCTCCGAGGAGGTCAAGCAAAGCTTGAGGGGTGTGTTGCCACCACAGAGCATACCAAAGAATCCCCTCGACCTTTCAGGAGATGCGGATGCCAATCGGTATAAGCTAGCACTGGAATCCGTAAAGGACGCGGACTGCACTAAGGTCGTGGTGGTACAGTCCCTCCCAACTATCAGTTGCTCAGAGCTTGCGAAGGTATTGCTAGAATTTAAGGGTAAGAGTGTTGTGGGCGTAGTCATGGGCCTCGATGAGGAGGCCGCGGCGAGGACGCTTGAGTCAGCGGGCATACCAGCCTACAGGTACCCCGAGGACGCGGTGCGAGCCATCAAACACTTGCTTAGTAGACGCACCCCTCTTAAAAAGATTCGTAATCCCGCGCCGCCCTCCACCGTGCTAAGCATGGTGTCAGGCAAATCTAACCTTGCAGACGCGGAGTGTTTTAGGCTGCTGGAGGCTTACGGGCTTAGGACAGCCAAGTGGAGCGTGGTGTCAACCGTAAGCGAAGCATCGTCAGCCGCGGAGCGCATAGGATTCCCAGTGGTTATGAAGATCTCAACAGATTCACCCACACATAAGACCGAGCTCGGAGGTGTCAGGGTAAACGTGCAACCCGGCGACGTTACACGTGTATTCGCTGAACTCACTAAGATTTCTGGTAGAGTTTTGGTGCAGGAACAACTGCCAGGCGTAGAGGTGTTCTTAGGGGGAATAGATGACCCAGTGTTCGGTAAGGCCGTAGTGGTTGGGTTGGGCGGCATATATGTAGAATTGTTTAGAAGTGTGAGTTACGGGCTTTGCCCCGTAGAATATGAAGAGGCGGAGCGTATGGTCAGGTCCAGTAAGGTGGAAGCACTGCTTAAAGCAAGGAACAGAAACTATAGTGTGGATGCAGTGATAGACTCTATTGTGAAGATTTCAAAACTCATGGTAGACTTAGATGTTGAACAGTTGGACATCAACCCGCTTATCGTGAATCAGAACGGAGCGTACGCCGTTGATGCGCGCATCGTACTCAGATGATATCATTGCTGGAGAGGCTCACCTCCATCACAGGAGATACCCATGTGTGCTGCTCAACCTGAAGGCTCGTCTCAAAAAATAGCTGGGCTCAGCTCCGAAGAAGCCAAAAGAAGGCTGAGCGAGTATGGCTATAACGAGGTAGAGGAGCAAAGGAGAAGCGTCTTCCTTACCGTTGCCAAAAAATTCTGGGGGATCACCCCGTGGATGCTCGAAGTCACCATCGCACTCACATGGCTACTGCACAAGTACGTGGACACCTATGTGGTGGCTGGTCTCCTACTATTCAACGCTGGGTTGAGCCTGTTCGAGGAGAGGCGCGCGGACTCAGCCGTAACTGCGTTAAAGCAGAGGCTTCATATCCAGGCTAGGGTGAAGAGGGATGGTGAGTGGGTTAGCCTGCCGGCGCGGGAGGTGGTTCCCGGCGACGTTATTCGTCTGAGGGCGGGAGACGTCGTCCCCGCGGATGTCAAAATCGTTGAGGGCAAGCTCGACGCTGACCAGTCGGCCCTCACAGGCGAGTCACTCACAGTGTCTAAGACGGTTGATGACAGTGTCTACAGCGGCACCATAGTAAAGAGGGGTGAGGTTACGTGTATAGTTACGGCAACGGGTGCCAAAACATACTTTGGACGGACGGTTGAGCTTGTGCAGCTAGCCAAACCCAAGCTACACATGGAGGAGGTGACGGCCAGCGTGGTGCGCTGGCTGCTATTAATGGTAGCCCTACTGTTAGCGCTAGGACTCGGTGTATCCTATGCGAGGGGGGGTGAACCTAGCACAAATACTCCCGCTCACAGTTGTGCTTCTAGTATCAGCGATACCCGTCGCTCTACCTTCGATGTTTAACATAAGCATGGCGGTCGGCTCACTCGAACTATCCAGAAAGGGAGTGCTTGTCACAAGGCTTAGCGCTTCGGAGGATGCTGCAACGATGAATGTGCTGTGCGCTGATAAAACTGGGACGCTCACAAAAAACAGGCTGTCCATCGCCGAGATTATTAGCCTTAATGGCTTCAAAGAAGATGAGGTAGCTATTTTCGGCGCCCTCGCCTCAAACGAAGCTGACAAGGACCCAATAGACCTCGCATTCCTCTCTTATGTAAAGCAAACCAGCAACAGCTTGGGGGAACACAAAATTTTAGAATTCACCCCCTTTGACCCAACCACGAGGATGACGCAGGCACTCGTGTCCCTTGGCGGAGATGAATTCAGGGTGTACAAAGGCGCTGTTGAGGCCGTGCTCGAACTCTGCCATAGCCCGCCAAGCGAGCGCTCTGAGGTGGAGCGGAGGGTTCAGACACTCACAGAGAAAGGCTACAGGGTGCTCGCCGTGGCTAGGGGGGCAGAGGGTGTTGGCTACACGCTTGCGGGCATCGCCGCCTTGAGTGACGAGTTAAGAGAGGACTCTCCCCGGCTGGTTAATGAGCTTAGCGAGCTGGGCGTTTCAGTCAAGATGCTCACAGGAGACGCGCTGCCGGTTGCTCAAGAGGTAGCACGCAAACTCAACCTAACTGGACCCGTTGAAAAGATGTCCGCGTTAAGGAGCCGGGGGGATGAGAATGAATACGCACAGATAGTAGAGGGGTTTCACTCTATGTAGGCGTACGTAGGTACGCATCAGCACACCTATCGTACACGTAGTAGAGCTTGGGCTTCACAGCATCATATAGGGACCTCACGGGTTCACTGGTCCCCTTCAGCTCCGCCCCTGTCTCGACGCACCCACCCACCGCGCGATGCGGTGGGGAACGCCGACCATCTTCAGTTCCCTTCACCCTCCTCATCCCCCCATATGTGTGTGCACGTACCCCTCCATCTTTTCCTAAAGGAGGTCTTGGGTCTCTATCTGCTACCACCCACCCTACTGCCCATGCACACAAATGCTCAAATCCGAAAATCTATATAAACCTATCTATTTTGAAACTGCTGACAACGGCTCTGCGGGTCTAGCAGAAATATATCCAGAAGACAAATACAACATAGTTAGGGCGCTGCAGAGAAAAGGTCACATAGTTGGTATGACCGGCGACGGAGTGAACGATGCTGCCGCACTCAGGCAGGCTGAGGTCGGTATAGCTGTCAAAGACGCCACGGATGTCGCGAAGGGGGCGGCGAGCGGCGTACTCACAGTGGAAGGTCTTGAGCCAATAGTGGATATGATTAAAGTGGGTCGCATGATTTATCAGCGCGTGGTTACTTGGGTGCTAAACAAGCTCGTTAAGACCTTCCAAATAGTTGTGTTTGTAGTACTCGCCTACCTCCTCACAGGGTTATTCAGTGTGTCAATCTTCAGCATGGTGCTCTACCTCTTCCTAACGGATTTTGTTACGCTATCCCTATCCACAGACCGCGTTAGGTATTCTAGGCGGCCAGACACTTGGGATGTGAACTGGCTGGTGGGCCTCGGCATCCTAGTGGGCGTACTCGTAGTAGTAGAGTCGATGCTCCTACTCTACGTTGGATTCAGATTCTTCGAATTTGGACACGACATCAACAGACTACACACATACGTTTTCAGCTATCTTGTATTCAGCGGCCTGTTCAATGTGCTCATCGTAAGGGAAAGAGGCCACTTCTGGCATTCCAAACCTAGCCTAGCCCTCCTAGCCTCGGTCTTGCTCGACCTAGTCCTAGTCGTTGCGATCTCACTGAGTGGGGTGTATAGCCTCAAAGCTCTAACGATAGCACCCCTCGCCTTCAGCGGTTCGTGGGCACTTGTGGCCTCACTCTGTGTAAACGATCCCATAAAGGTATTACTTGTAAGTCACCTTCACCACAGCAAATAGAGACGTGGAAGCATGCAGACGATATCCACAAAGACGCCCTACACACTCTAAAAGTTCACGCTCCACACACTACCCATCAAACGAATAACGCTTCCAGCCCTGAGCCATCGAACCTCAAAAGAGTGTGCAAAGACCCAGTTAAATCTACGTCTTCACCATGCGTGCCACACAGACCCGTCAAGAATCTGTGGACTACCCCACACCCCCACGGAGAATGAGCCTTCATGTCCCAGCCACCAAGCCCAGTCTCCTCCCCCAATTGCCACGGCGGCAGCGGTGTCCGCAAACATACACGGACTGGCTTTACAAACACCAGTTGTAGCCGCACCAATAGCACAACACCCCAAGTCAAAAGTTTCAACCATAATCTCCAGTCAACAAAGGCCACCTTCTGAGACTTCCATCACCCCTCCGTTTCGCGCTGCGGGAGACCTAAAACTCATAACCCATGATTCTGGGAAGGATTAAGTAAGCCTAGAAGTTATCAGAGCGCACACCAAAGACCGCAAAGGTCCGTTTGGACCTGTTTTCTTGTTCCGCGTGTGAGCGAAGACTACACCATGACTCTGGATATCACGATGCAACTCAAGAGCGGGCTCAGCAAGCAAAATAAGGCTTATTAGAGCTGAGACATCCACTATTCGGTGCGTTCTCACGAATTTTTCAGGTGGTTACATCAATAAGGTTGGCTTAGTAGACCTAACGAGTAGCAGCGTTGAATACCAAGAAACGGATAAAACCCTCGCTCAAAGCTTTATAGGCGGCCGAGGCTACGGCGTCAAAAGACTCTATGACCATTGTCGTACGACAGAGCCTTATTCTGAGGGGAGTATAATAGGCTTCTACACTGGGCCCGTTACGGGGACGCCTGTACCACTTGCGAATAGGTTGACTATGGTGTTCAGATCTCCTTTAACCCGCACAATAGCGTACGCGAACACCGGCGGATACGCTGCCACAGCCCTCAAACTCGCCGGCTTCGACGCCTTGGAAATAAGGGGTAGAAGCGATTCCCCCAAATATGTTCTCGTCAGAGGGGGAGAAATCACACTACTCGACGCGTCCCCACTGTGGGGGAAGGGTGCGAGCGAGTGCATTAAGCTTCTCAAATCCAAGCACGGGGATGTCAGGGTTCTATCGATTGGTATCGCAGGTGAAAACAAAGTCAAGTTTGCGAACATCGTTAACGATGCCGGTAGGTCGAGCGGTGTAAGACATGGAGCGGGCGCCGTGCTGGGGGACAAAAGGGTAAAAGCAGTTGTCATAGCCGCGGACTACTCTTTGAGGGTTCCGATAGCTAACAGAGAAAAATTTATGGATCTACTTAGACGCCTTAACTCCAAGATTCGTGGTTCACCTCTACTCAACCGGGTGACCGGACTGTTCTCGATCTACGGAACACCACTTGCGGTGAACCCACTCAACCGGTTCGAGGCGCTTCCATTTCGAAACTACACCAAAACGTCTTTCGAAGGAGCAGCCCAACTCAGCGGCGAGAAGATGAACGGCACCATCCTGATTTCAAGGCTCACGTGTAATAGCTGCTCTGTTCAGTGTAGGAGGGAGACTGTGGGGGTTAGCAGGTACAGTTTCCGAACAGAGGGACCCGACTATGCCCAGATATCTTCTCTTGGTAGCAACTGTGGGGTTGGTGACCTCGAAGCGGTGGCATACATGAATTACCTATGCTACGAGCTAGGAGTCGACCCCATTGAGACTGGTAACATACTCGCGATCCTGGCTCACGCTACAGAGAGAGGGCTTGTGGCCCAAGACCAAGGACTAAGGTGGGGGGACGTTGAACGCATGGTCGAGCTTATACGCATGATCTCTACGAAAACCGGGATTGGAGGCATACTCGCTGAGGGTGCTCCAAGCGTGTCGCAAGCTTTGGGTGATCCGTCACTCAGTACGGCGGCTAAAGGGATAACAATACAAAACGCCGACCCACGCGTGGAGTATGGTTGGGGTCTTCTTAACGCTACGGATAACACCGGAGCCTCTGCGCACATATGGGTATACCCCGACCTGATCTATTCCTTCATAGACTTACTGGGCGAAAAAAGTCTTGTTGCCCGCATAGCACTCAACGAGTATGATAAGCTAGCCTCTGCCGTGAGGTATAAGCAGGATCTCGTGGCCGTGCTCGACTCGCTACAAATCTGCGCATTTTCAAACATGGCCTACGACTTGGAAGACTACGTTGAGGCGCTAAACGTGGTCACAGGGTGGAACATAGATCGGGATGAGCTTCTCAGGGTGGGTGAGAGAATTTTTAACTTAGAACGACTATACAATGAGGCGAACGGTATAGTGGACGACACCCTTCCCACAAGGTTTCTCTCAGACCCTGTGCCAAGTGGGAAAAACATGGGAAGAGTTTTTCCCCTTAAAGAACTGCTTTACAACTACTACTCGGTCCGAGGCTGGGAAGCGGGAAGGATAGGTGAGCCAAAGCTTAAAGAGCTCTCCCTCACCTAGTCCGGAGAACCCAGTATCCTAAGAAATCCGAAGCCAACATCGAGCATATCGCGAAGCGAAATCACCCCGACGGGCCTACCTTCTTGGCTCATAACCACTATGTGTTTAATGTTGAATTCAGACATGAGCTGCGCAACCTGAGCAATGCTTGAGTCAGTGTTAACAGTGACCACGTTTTTGGACATCACCGAATCAACCGTGGGCTTCTTTTCATGCGCCTCAAACATACCCTTCGCCACCGCGAACACAACATCACGCTCAGTTAGTATGCCGAGAAGATACCCTTCGTTGTCAACCACAATCACGCTTCCAACCTTCTCAGACCACATTTTCTCAGATGCCTCGCGGAGTGTTGAAGACGCGCCAACGGTCACGGGGGGAGAACTCATAACGTCACGAGCACGGACCTCAACCCTCCTAGGCATACGTTTATGAATTGGCATGATAACTCAGGAAATGAATCACATACACTTTAGGCTATTTATAGCCAGGAATCAGCTAACACGGTGGGTAAACTGTTAGCCTCACTGAAGCTAAACAGAGGCAGCTAAACATCGGTCAACACTAATGGCTAGGTCTATGCTATATATTTTCTTACTCTTTTTAAAGTCGCTTAGAGCGCAAACGCGTGGCATCACTCATAGTAAAAAACTTCGTAGTTGTAGAGTCACCTTAGAAGGCTTCACCCACTGGCTACGTGTGCCCATGTGGGAATCATTGTCAGCCTAGCGGGATCTAATTATACCAGCCCTGGTATGCGAGGTATGAAAAGGTATATTTCATAGAGTGGTCTATAGACACATGTATGGTAAGAACAAATGTTGCAGCCGAGTATGATCTGGTTCAAGAGTTGGGGCAAGAGGCAAAGAAGCAGAGTAAGACAATGTACGCCATTCTTAATGAGGCGATCAGGCTATACCTAAACACTGTTAGAGTTGAAAAGTCACCAGATGAGGTACTCAAAATCCTAAGGGCCTTTGACATTATGAAGTCGCTTGAGGCTGTGCCAGTGCCGAAGATCCTACTTGATGAGAGCCTCCAATTAGCTTCTAAGACCTCAAAGGAGGATCTATGCAAGCTCTGGTATGCACACGGGAGGGTGGTTGGCGAACTCTTCAAAACAATCGCGCCCACAATCAGTGAACTCAAAGAATTAATAAGGGCCTACAGGGGGTTACTCCCCCTCAACCTCTTCGAGCTAGAGGCACGCGAGCAGGGTGTAACCATAGTTATGACGGGAACCGGCTACAGCGCACTGTCATCTGAGTGCACCGCTCAAGCGCTCCGGGGACTACTTGAGACGTATGGCCTAATCGTAGATGGCGCTGAGGTAGCCAACGGATTCGTCAAGGTTAGTGCTCACGTAACCAAATAGCCAGATGACTCTCCTGTTCAACGCTGGGTATAGATCTTTAAGAAGTCCACACCAAGCCCTGTGCCGTCTTCACACAGCCTGGATCCGAGCCCAGTGGGTCGTGACCCGAAGCGTAGGCCCTCGCCCTGCTCCCCCCGCATAACTGCGTGTATTCGCACACCCCACACGGGCCCCTTAATTTTCTGCTTCTTATCTTAACTAGAAGGGGATGAGACCTGTATATTTGCTTCAAACTTTGGGTGCGTATGTTCCCCAACGGGACCGGGGTGAGGCCTCCTGGGTACACGGTGCCTTCATAGCCAACGAATATTATGCCGTCGCCGTCAAGGGTACCACGGGGGGAAATCGTGGTCTTCTGGTTAGGCTGGCCCTCTAGTTCGAAGAGTCTATTCCTAAGGCGTTCGTAGAGTGGGTTATTCCAGTAGTCACCCGCCTCCTCCCTTATCTTTAATACCCGCCTAATCGATGGAGCCTCAACTGTTCTAAGTATCACACCGTATCGTGAAGCATCGTAGAGGAAGTTCAACACACTTTCATTTTCATCAGCATCCAAATCGTCAACACCCATACCCCTCCCCACCTTTATCAGGAAGAACACTTCCCATACCTTTACTCTATGGCTTCTCAACATGTGGAAAACTTCTGGTAATTCGAGCACGTTGTCCCTCATCACTGTAGTGTTAACCTGAACACTGAGTCCAAGCTCCACAGCGGCATCTATGACTTCAATCGACCGCTCGTAGGTTCCAGCAACCCTTCGAATACCATCGTGGGTGATGGGAGATGAGCCGTCAACACTCACGGAGATAGCGGACACCCCCGCCGATTTGAGCTCTTGGAGCTTTTCACGTGTAAGTATAGGTGTAACTGAGGGTGAGAGAGCGAACCTCACACCTCTCTTCTTCGCATAGTCCAAGAGCTCGAAGATGTCACCCCTCATCAGTGGGTCTCCCCCAGTAAATATGACTGTGGGATATGGCTCACCGAACTCTGCTACCTGCTCAATAAGCCCATAGCCCTCCTCCCTACTGAGCTCACCAGGCAAGGGTGACTTTATCGCCTCAGCTCGACAGTGCACACAGGAGAGTAAGCACGCCTTCGTGGTCTCCCAGAAGACGAGCACGGGTCTATCATCGAACACTAAGCATCCACCCCTGAAACACCAAGCGTAAACACATGTATGAGGCCGCCAAGTATGACGTGGAGAAATGATTGAGAGCGGTGGGTTGCACCATCATTTGTAGAACCCTATACGCAACCCTTAGATAATCCTTTGTGTATAATCGTTGATATTTGCACACGCGTAGGCTCACCCCTACGTTGACCCGTGATGAGCATACCAGAATGAGAACTCTGATGGGGTGAGAACTGTTAGGTTGGCCGTCATATATGCGTGACCCACACCACACAACTCATAGCATCGAATAGCATACGGGTAGATGCCAGTCTGGGTGGCCACGAACCATAACGCGTCCCACTGACCGGGTATGGCATCCGCCTTCACATCGAACATGGGTATTCCTAGGTCATGGAAGACATCCTCAGAGGTCACATTGAGTATTACTGTGGTGTTAGCTGGTACCGTGAGTGTGTCGGTCGATGTGTAACCGTTTGGGTAAGTGAAGTTCCAGCCCCACTGGTAGGCGTGAACCGTTATGGTAAGCGTGGGCAGATTCTGCGGTGAGTTCCACATAAAGCTGTTGCCTTCTACACCAGCAATGAATGCAGCTATAACTATTCCTGTAACTACTATCAGTGTGAGCAGGTTCCCCCTCCCACCACCTCGGACACCCATCCCACCAGTAGACGACTTACGCCTCCCGTTTAAAATATAGAAGAACATAAGCCCGTAGGCGAAAATCGCGCCTGAGACACCCAGCACCAAGTACATGTTGAAAACAGATTGCCAATTCAGAACGGTTGGTGGAAGTGTGGCCAAATCCGCTAAGTTGAAAAGTGTAATCACTTATATCATTCCCCCTAGAGCAGGAAGAAGAACGCGAAGATGAAGACCCATACGGCGTCCACGAACGACCAGAATATTCCGAAGGCTTCCACTGCCTCATGGTTCCGCTGGGTTATCCCCCCGCTTAGACCACGTGTAATTAGGTATCCCATTATGATTAGACCGATGAGCACATGCGTGGCGTGCAACCCCACTGTGAAGTAGTAGGCGCTAAGCGCGTTGTTTGTCCATGGCATGAGCCCCTTCGAGAATAGCTGGCCCCACTCGTAGAACTCAATCGAATCAAATGCTGCACCCAGCGCCAAGGCGACACTGAGCCACCCAACCATCCCCCTAACGCTCCCCCGTCTGATTGATGATAGAGCCATGTAGGCGGCTGGGCTACTTGAGAGCAGAATGAACGTGCTTATCGCACCCAGACTTATCGGATGTAATGTACCCGGTGCGGGCCAGACTGACGGGTCACTCATGCGCACGTAGGCGTCAGCTGTCAGAACTCCCCCGAAGAGTATTATCTCGGAGAGAAGGAAGGCCCACACTCCAAGCTTAATTTTGGATATCCTGTCAAACGGCCACGCGCCGACGAGCCTATCAGCCTCCCCCTCCCCGCTTGGATCCAAAACCCAGCCCAAGAGGGCGTAGACCACTGTGGCAACGCCCAGTGCAACGAAGGGTAGGCCAAACCTATCGTAGTCTAGGAGAGCGAGCCCAAGTAATGAAAGTAGGACGCCCACGGATAGTGTGACCGGCCTGATGCTAACATGCTCGAGCACAACGAGTGAAGGTGGATAACGCTCCACTTGGGCGACCCTTCCGCCTTCAGTGGGTGTTGTTGGGCTAGACTTGTGTATGGGGTTTGACCCCACACCCAACACTACGGTGGTGGGTTCCTCTGCTGACCACTCCGGTGTACCAGCACCCCATGGGTCAGCTGGTGCGCGCGGGCCTCTTACAGAGCTTTTGACTAGGTTGTACACAAGGAGGACCTGAACCAAGCCTAATACATACGCACCGATTGTGGCCACAAAGTTTGGAAGCCCCCAGCTTTCCACGTTATAGGTGAATATTCTCCGTGGCATTTCGCCCACTATGAACATTGGGAAATAGGTTATATTGAGCGCCACGAACGTCAGAGCGAAGTGGGCTTTCCCAAGCGCTTCATCATACATTCTCCCAGTCATGCGGGGGAACCAGTAGTAGAGGGCTGAAAAGAGGCCAAACATTGTTGTGCCAGCCATAATATAGTGGAAGTGGGCGACTACGAAGTAGCTGCCACGGTAGGCCGCGTCGAGCACGGGAGCCGCTAGAAAGAGGCCAGTTATACCCCCCAATATGAACACGGATATGGCACCCAGCGCGAATAGCATAGGTGTGCTGAGCCTAACACGCCCGCCACCCAGCGTCCTTATCACAGCGAATATGGTGACAATGAAGGGGATGGATATTGCATCTGTGCCAAACTCAAACACTTCTTTCTCCACGTCGGGTATTGTGGTCATATACATATGGTGGCCCCACACAAGCATACCGAGTGGCAGGGCGAGGGCGAAAACCGCTATGAGCACGCTTCTCCTACCATAAAGCGTTGAGCCAGAAAAAACGGGCACCACCTCGGCGAGCACGCCGAGCGCTGGGAGAAGCACTATGTACACCTCGGGGTGTCCGAAGAACCAGAACATATTATCCCATAGGAGGGCTGCTCCTCCGCTTACAGAGGTAAAGTAGAGGGTGCCGGCTATCCTGTCAACCGCGAGCATCAGCATGGCTCCGAACAGGGCTGGGAACGCGAGAAGCATCTGTATCACAGTGATGAGTATAAACCAGCTAAACATGGGTAGCTTAGCCCAAGTAATCTCTGGAGCTCTAAGCCAAACTATGGTGACTAGGAAGTTAACCGTGCTTATGGTTACCGAAGCGATGAGCATAAGCGCACCCATCAGGCCGAGGGTGGGTCCTGGGCCAGGCATAAATTGGCTTGAGCTGAGGGGAGCGTAGAAGGTCCACCCACCGTTGAGGTTGCCGCCCGGTAAGAAGAATGCGAGCGCAGCGGCGACACCGCTAGCCAAGTATAGCCAATAGCTAAGGGCGTTGAGGCGTGGGAAAGCCAAGTCCTTAGCCCTGATCTGTAGGGGCACAATATAGTTAGCGAAGCCGAAGGCGAGCGGGGAGAGAAACCATAATACCATAACTAGGCCGTGGATTGTGACCGCTTGGTTATATGCTATTGGTGTCAGGAATTTGTTATCGGGCACCATGAGTTGGGTGCGCATGAGTTCTGCGAGTGCTCCGCCCACGAATGCAAAGAAGAGTGATGTGACAATGTAGAGTAGACCTATGTCTTTATGGTTTGTGGTGGTCAGCCAACGTTTGGTCCACGAGCCAACAGTCTTAGGCAAACTACCGATGAAGGGTCTTTCAACAATGAAGTATACTAGTAGAAGACCCGCCCATACGATTAATAGCTCGGCATATGTGAGCCTAGCCACCATCCCTGAATGGTTGAAAACCACCATGGCCACCGATGTAACGCCGAGAGCAACAACGCTTAACGCAAACCAGAGTGTAGGATATAGACGTTTTCTTTCCAACATGAAACCTCAGCCTACTTTATACAGAATATTGAAAACCGTTTTCCCTAACTTGTTAGGCTGGCTTAGCAGCGAATTCACACTGCACCCAGACGAAAACACCCAACATTGTTTACCAGCCGCGCCAGACGTGACCCGCACCACCAATTAAAAACCATTAGACGTGTGCTTATTGTGTGCGTGATTGCGCTCTATGGGTTGTAGCGGGTTAATAGTCCACCTGTGAGACCGCTTTACGCATACATCGTCAGTAGGCGTGTGTAACAGGTTAAGTAGAATTTTTCACTTGTCTCCTAATTATTAGTGTTCAAATCCGAAGCTGAGAAAAGCTGGATACCCTAGATCAGTGTGCACAATAGTCGAAGCCAGAATCACAACCCTGAGATCTAAAATTTATCGCACTGGTCTTGAGGACAGACTTAACAGCATTTTGCTGTCATACTTATGACAGATTATGTTACTTTATACACTTTTTCACACATAGGTTTAAGCGGTGTGGCTGCGCTTAGTTGATTGACCCGCTATGGTAAAGGGTTTATGGGTTAAATGGAGGCGGTCGCCATGAGTTTTTCGGCTACCGCACCCCTCTGGATAGGAATCTTCATCGGCGGTATAATAGGCGGACTGGCCGAGCTGTGGGGAATATCAAACTCAGATGTGCTACTGAAACTAGCGAAATGGGAGGATAGGCTGTTTATCAACTGCATAGCCATAGCTATCGGCGTAGGGGCGGTTCTCCTATACGGTCTCGCGGCTCTGGGTGTGAGCTTCCACTACGGTGTTAAACCCGATTACGTAATAGGAGTGGCGCTCGGCGGACTCATATTCGGCGTGGGAGTCGCGGTATCAGGCTATGTGCCAGGAACCGAGTGGATGGCGCTGGGTGAAGGGCGAAGGGAGGCTATTTACGCCGTATTCGGAGGATTGCTAGGCGCAGCCTCGTGGACCATCCTCTATCAGACCCCAGTTGGCCAATGGCTAGTCGACACCTTAAACTACGGCCCAATATATCTAGCCGGCAAGGCGGGCACAGACGTGGACATCGGCTTCCTCATATCACTTGTGTGGGCTGCAGCCATGTTCGGTGTGGCCTACTTTCTTCCAAGATATCAGAACGGTAAAAGCTGCATATATATGGCTACACACCCCAACTACAAAATGACTGAAATCGAGTTGTCAGTGCACGAAGAAACATCCAAAATGCTAACTGAGGGCTCAGCCATGCCTGTGGGTCCAAGCGACCACCTGGCCTATTCAGCCAACAACCACTGGGCGCCGAAAAGCGACCTTAGATGGCTGCTCACCTTTGTTGGCGCCATCATAGGCGCCGTGGTGGTGCTCGAAATGTTCCTACACCAAATCTTCGGGGAATCCACGACCTACAGCTGGATTGTAGGATACCTATGGCTACCCTCATACAGTTATAGTCAACTCGTGTTCAAAACCATCGGTTGGGAGCCATACAGCGACATAGGAACACTGCTGGGCTCCTTCCTAGCTGCTATATTCGTATCTCGTAGATTTCAAGCCTTCAACGCTTGGATACCGAAAACATGGCAGAAAAGGTTCGGCTCAAGTGAGCTGAAAAGGGATGTGGGTGTGTTCTTAGGCTCATACTTGGTGCTCTTCGGAGCCCGCATGGCTGGTGGATGCGCATCAGGGCACATCCTGAGCGGCGACCTGCAGATGGCTCTAAGCAGCATAGAATTCTTCGCGTTCGTGGCCTTCAGCCTCCTAATCACTGGGAGGCTTCTCTACGGCGGTAAAAGAACCGAGGTGAACGCGTAGTGAGCCAGTCAACGTCGCAACAGACGAGGAAAAGCGAAAGAGACGTGAAGCTGTTCGTGACAATCATGACAATCCTAATCGTGCTTGCCTCGGCACTAACGGTTGGGTCATACAACGGCTACAGTCCTAATCCATCCTCAGTGGCTATAACAGGATTCCTGCTACTATTAACAGTACTCATCACAGCGGTATAGTACAAGACAAAATACCCCGGCTACGTTAGAATGGACTGAGGAGTGCCGATGAACCAAAACCTTTTTCTCTTTTTAACACATCGCTTTGAATTATTCCTCATACGTTAGTTAACCACATTTTACATGGTTTATGTAGCCCAAACCAGTCCTACACTGTATGCGTACATACATCCTTAGACACCTTATGGTAAGACTCAGCCTAAAGCTCTGATGGTAAACCACACCGTCACCTAGATGGTGATGTGGGTATCAACACAATTAACCAATTTGTTTAGCATAGAGATGGTGGATTCTTCGTAGCCCAACCCTGGTCTAAGTAGTGTCCTAGATAGTTACCTAGTCTAATGTAGCGTAACTCGTAATTCTCACACCCTCTCAGAAACCGTTGAGCTCAGCTGTTCGTCGTCAAGCTATCTTTCATATTCAAAGAATCTGGTCACAACTTTGGATTGCGCTCTACGCAATACTTCGCTCAGGCTTGAGGGCCGCACCCCGAGCTTCTGAGCGAGCCTCCTCAGGGTTATCTTCCTTGGGAAGTCAAAGTAGCCGAGTTCATAGGCTCTCTTCAAAACGTCTCTCTGGTGAGGACTTAAAGACCTGTAACCGCTCAGCTTAACACTGGACTGCTTCATGTCTCCAAGCTCAACCCTCACACCGCTTTCGCCCAAGAGATCCAAGGTTCTGCGAAGCGCAAGCCTATTACCCACGAGGACCCTCCACTTAGAAGGCTGAACACGTGACTCACCCACAACATAGTTCATCGGGCAGCTCAGACAGAACACATCATTCTCCTGCACGACCCTACAGTAGACTGGGGTATCCATGACGGTAATGGCCCAAGCCGATGACACGCCGTTTGACTCCGAATATACCTTCTTAACAGACTCTTCGAGTTTAAGTGCGTTAAGAAACCCCTCTATGTCGCCCCCCACCAATTCGAGGAAAAGCGCCATACGCTGCGGGCTGAAAGGCTTGCAGTCCACGACCGAAACACTGACCCCGAAACGGTTAGCCAGATCCTTAACCGCGTTCGAACCATCAACCTTTAACTGAATTTCATTTAACACTCCAACACACTCATGCATAAGAACGTGAGACACCTATTAAAAGCCTAACTCCTAACGTGTTAGGGTTCATGTGATGGTGTAGTGATGAATATAAATTGGTAACAACGGGAGTCACACATTCCACAAATAATATATACCGATTAGAAAAGTCTATATCGAGCCAGAAATAAAGGTTGTTTTCCATATCTATGTGGACTCTGAACCTCTTAAGGTATTAACTAATGAGTACTCTTCCATAAGCATACACTAGATTCAACCAAACCTCCTCCGCGATCGTATCCAAATCCCTATATCCTTAGATGATGAGAAGATCACAAGCCCTTCACCATTCAACAACAAAGTCGCATTGAAGCTAGCGCGATCCAGTCCACGCATAACCCCTTAGTATCAAATTCGGGAACACATATCCGAATATGACCGATCCATTTCTTAGGCTAGAGCCAAAAAAGGATTAAAAAGGGGGCAATCAGCAGTTCTTTTTAGTTCCTAATCTATTGGGCTCTAGACCTACTTTGTGGCATCCGACTTAGGATCGCTGTGGACTTGAGCTATACTCCGCCCGCCTATTATACCTACACTGGAATCCTTTATATAACCCTTAGCCTCCCTATGCTCAAAGATGTGCCCTAGCACCACTATAAGTGAGAGAATCAAGGGCTCTGCGAGTGTTAGAGCCCATCCTTCAGATAGGTAGGGCACTCCGTTAGCTGGGCAAATATACGTGGATGCAGGACCAAAACACGCTTTCCGCAGTAGTACGGTGGTGCTTAGAAGGGCTATTATGCCAAGTGCAGAGCACAGACCCCCCGCACAGCCTGCGAGAACCTTCCTACTGGGCATACACTTAGATTTCCCACTCTCCTAATAAATTTTTCGGGCGTGTTAAGCTTGAGGAGGAGGCCTAACATGTTAGTATAAAGCACCCCGACTTTTTAAAAAATAAACAAAAATGGATATATATGTTTAAGTGTTTACAAAGCTTTTTATACTGCTTTTGTGATTGCTAAACAGAGGCTAAAATATATGAGCAAAAGTGTAGGGGCTCATTCAAGGCTTGGTAGAACCACTGTTTTAGTGGTTCTCGTTACGGCTCTTGCGGTATCAATAAGCGCCTACGCTTTTATTGCTGGGGTGAGCGTCTCCGCTGAGCAGAGCGCCACACTCGTAGCGTATAAGGTGAGCGGTCACGCCGACCTCGCCTCACCAGGCACAGAAGGTTTCTGGAACTCCATCCCCTGGGTGACTATTCCTTTATCAGCTAATGTACCAAACGGTGGCCACACCCCCGCGGTCAACGTTAAAGTGGCTTGGAACGGCACAGACGTGTTTGTGCTTCTTACATGGAACGCCACTAAGCCTAGTAACAGGATGTCAAGCGTCTTCTCACTGGGTGGTGGCCCATTCGGCTTCCCCCCGTTATGGTACAATGCGACTTCCAATTCGTATGTTGTGGCGCCTCCGAGGGCTGTTGAGGAGAACATAGTCAAACAGTATTATGTTAACTCTACCTACTACTCGCAGGACCGTGTCGCGATGATGTGGTATCTAGGGGGTCAAACGGGTACACCCGATGACTGCATGGTTGTGGGGGAACCCAACGGTGGAGCGCTTCAAGCCGGAGGAGCAGCGAACATCTGGGACTTTATGACTGGCGCCACGTGGAATACCACGACACCATTCCTACCCGCCATAGGTATGCAGCCAGTGCCACTCAGTAAATACTATGATTGGTGGAACAGGAACGTTTCATTCACTGGGGTTGACTACACTGCTCCCCCAACTGGGTTCGCTCTTAACCTCTACACCAACGCCACAAACCTCTACGAGGTTGGTCTTGGAACAGGTCTTTTCTATACTGATGTTGACACCAACCACACTGACCCCTACGTAGTTCAGGCTGGAGCCACAATGGGTCAGAGTTCTTGGACAGTCGAGCTAATCAGGCAGATAGGTGAGCCGCAGGGTGGCGCACCCTACCTTGTCAACATACAGTCCGGTAATACGTATGATGTGGCCTTCGCAGTCTGGCAGGGATACACGGGTGAGAACGCGTTTATAAAGTCCATATCTACGTTTCAGACGCTTTATATCTCTAATGAGGCTCCTCCAAGCCTCATAGTACCAGGCGAGGGACTGGTTGGCCCGCTTACAGCATACGAATTTGTGGCTATACTGGGTCTAATAATAGCGCTCATAGTGCTCGTAGCACTCTACTTCGTGATGAGGAGGGCGTAGATATGAGCGACCAAAACACTCATACACCACAGGTGGACGAGTCGAAGAGGAACTTCCTTAAAGCGCTGGTCCTACTTGGAGGCGCGGCGCTAGTGGGTGGAGGTATACCCGTTGTGAAGTACCTGAACCCGCCCCCAGTCGGACTCACAGCCTTCCCAACACTTCTACTCGTGGATAGCTCGGGTAACCCCATCAAGGCTTCAGCGCTACCAGTCAACTCACCTCAGGCCTTCCAGTTCAACTATCCGCTACTCAATGAGCCAAACTTCCTTTTAAACCTAGGCGATGCAAACAACAACCCCGTTGAGATACCACCAACCGAGGTCGTGGTGCCCGCGGACGGTTCAAAATACCCCTTCCCCGGGGGTGTTGGACCCAACAAGTCCATAGTGGCCTACAGTGGGATATGCCAACACCTCGGGTGCAAGTACCCCGAGCTTCACTTCTACCCACCGGGATACCCACCGGCGCAGACATTTAATGGCTCCATGACTATGGTTATACACTGTAGCTGCCACGGTAGCACGTATGACCCCTATAAGGGTGGGGCTGTGATAACTGGCCCCACCACTCACCCCCTCCCCGCGGTGGTGTTACAGTGGGACCCCTCAACCGATGAGCTCTACGCCACGAGGATGGTGGGTCCAGTGATATATGGTCACACATCAGATCTTACTGGGGGTAACCCAATCACGGGCACATCTACAGAAGTAGTGGACGTTGGTAACCCGTTTGGCTAGGTGGCTCAGTGTGAGTCTGGCTGAGAGATTCATTAACTGGTGGAGTGATAGACTGCACGTAAAAGACGTACCCCTGGCGAGGATACCCGACTACATGTATTCGGTTAACTACTGGCTCGGCTCAATGGTCGCAGCCGCACTCATATATGAGGTTATATCAGGCTTATTCCTAATACTCTATTATACACCGAGTAACCCCTACACTCAGACCGAATTCATAATAACCAAGGTCCCCTACGGCTCACTCCTACTTTCAACCCACCTCTACGGCGCATACATCATGATATTCCTCGCCTATGTGCACATGTTTAGAAACTACTTTGTTAAGGCGTATAAGAACCCGCGTGAACTACAGTGGATGGTTGGCGTGATACTGCTCACGCTCACACAGGGCGCAGCGTTCCTCGGCTACAGCATGACGGGCGATATACTTGCGGCGGATGCCGTCGACGTGGGGAGGGGGGTATTAGAGCAGGCGCCCTTCGGTAAGACGCTTGAGGCGCTTGTGTTTGGGAACGGCACCTCCCTCGACCTATTCACGAGGCTTCTTGGCTACCACATAATACTCGTGGCCCTCATAGGCCTCCTCTTTGGCTACCACTTTTACCTTGCGGAGATGAATGGATTCATGCCCCACCCGAAGAAGGTGGGCTACAGGGCTCCAGCTAAACTCGACGAGAAGGATCCCTCACTTAACCCCTGGTACCCTAGGAACCTACTCTACATGCTTGAACTCGGTTTCTTCACATTCGCAGCAATACTCATAGTGCCGTCAGTGATAAGCCTACTACACAACGTCCCCATACTGTTCTCACCATACCCATCGGTTTCACCCACGAGTCCTCAGGCCACAACCATACCAGCCTACCCTCCATGGTTCTTCCTATTCATGTACAAGGTACTCGACTTCCGACCCCTTTCACCAATACAGGTAGCAGTGGTGGCCGCACTGATACCCATCATATACTTCTTACTCGTACCAGTGCTTGACAGGTCTAAGGACCTACACTTCTTCAGCGGCTGGGTTTATCAGGCCATAGGCGTCATAGCCATAATCAACTTCATCCAAGCGAGTGTATGGGGGGCCATAGCACCCGGCATACCTGTGGACCCCAACGTGTACATACCAGTCATAGTGGAGCCCGTGATAATAGTATTCGTGGGCTTCTACCTTCTCTCTAGGCGGGCGCACACTCTAGCCAACGCCAATGTAAGAAGCGTTGGGCGGGTGGCCGCAATAGGCCTAATAGCCCTGGCTTCGGGTGTGTTCTTAGAGGCCTTATACTCCCTACAGACCCTAACACTCCACCCCTCATTCACATATATTCCCCCAGCGATCACGGGCCTCCTCTCCACGGGGCTACTTGGGGCTGTGCTCATAGGAGTCGACAGGGCAACCCCCACAACTCCCCCAAGCGGAGTGGGAACACCACGGAAAACGACCACTACCACAAAGAGGCTTGGAGCCGCATACGCACTCCTCACGGTTCTCCTAATCACCGCGATTGCCCTCGCAGCTGTAACTTGGAGATTCAACCCGCTCACCCAAGCCGCGTTCTTCGGAATAGGCCTAGGTGCACTTCTCCTAGTGTTCGGCGAGATGATATCCATATACCACTATGTTGTGTACACGCCACCAAAGAATAGGTGACAACCATAACAAAACACTTCTTCACAAAAGTACAGGTTTGGAGGGAGGAGGGGGTGGGTGTCATAGCCATCAATAATCCCCCACTCAACACGATCGACGCGGATGTGCTCGACCAGCTCACAGCGGCCGCCACACTAGCGGAATCGGATCCACACATAGAGGTAATAGCACTCACAGCCACTGGAGACACATTTTTCTCATCGGGTGTGAAATGGGAGATGGGAAGCGCTTTAGACACCCTCCAGGCCAAGGCTCAAGTGTACACATCCATCGCTACATCCATTTCTAAGCCCGTGGTCGCCGTCCTTAATGCACCTGCGCTTGGGGCCGGTCTCGAAATCAGCTTACTCGCCGACTTCAGGCTTGGCACAACGACATCGTACATGGGTTTCCCAGAGGCGTGCTACGGGTTCCCACACCTCTTCGCGGGGCCCTACGTGGCCAAGGAGGTTTTCGGTGCCAGCATTGCGAGGAGACTTTTCACACTCGGCGACACCCTCCCCCCAGAGGACGCATACAGGTTGGGGTTGATAGACATGCTTTTCGAAAGACAAAACTTCTTAGGTGAAGCTAAGAAGTGGCTTGGGAAACTTGGAGGTAGGGGAGGAACATTGCTCCACATACGCTCAGTGTCCTATGACCCGCTTAAACTCAGATATACATTCGAAGTCGAAAAAACCGCAGTTAGGGCTCTCATAAGTGGGGGTGGGAGTGGTGCCGACGGTGATGGGCTAAGGAGGAAAAGGGAGGAGGTGGCCACCCTGTCACCCACACTGCATATGAGGCTTGAGGCTATGAAAAACGCTTTGAAGTCCGGTGGAATGGGTGATGAAGACACCGAAAAAACGGGCGGAGCATAGGCTCAGCGGGTTGAACCCGCTCTATGTGCTGTTCGCGGCGGTGTTCCTCGTACAAGTTGGGCTACAACAGTTTTTCGTAAGGCTTTCACCCTATCTTTTCGCGCTGAACATAAGTGGAACAACTGAGAACACGCTTGTCAGGCTTGGAACCGTAAGCATAGACATGTCAGCGGTGATAGGCGTAGCGGCACTCATACTCGTGGGTATAGAGCATCTTAGGGAAGGGGTCAAAGGGGTGGCCGTAGGTGTGCCTCCATTGGTTGTTGGGATGCTCGTGTTCATCATGGATTCAGCGAGAGTTATCCTACCATCCACAGAATTTTCGTCACTCTACGGGTCCACTTTATGGTTTGAACTCACCGTGGGGGTGCTTCTTTTCTTCACATTCACAGCGTTTGGGGTATTCGCGGCCACCTTACGTAGAGGTAAGTATAGTGTGCTCGAATACGCTGGCACACTTCTACTAACACTCGCAGCCACCATAATGGGTGCCTACTATGTTTACACGCGTGTCGAGCCTACTCCTTCATTGTATACCATCACACTCTCATATAACCTTGCGATAAACCTGCTGGGCATCGGGGTTGCTGTTTACGGACTCGCAGCCCTCCTCGAAATAGAGGGTAGGGGACGCTGGCTTAGCTTAGGGCTCGCGCTAGCTGGTGGTGCGGGGGTTGCCTACGTGTTCTACGGCGGTCTCTTCTCGGACAAGATACTCGAACTCACCTGGCAGACATCCTTCGGGACACCGCTTCCCCTGCCTCAAAGTGTTGGTTACGCCTTCTTTATGCTACTATTATTCTTCAGCGTGGCCACAGGCTACACGATGAATAGACGCAATCTAATGCTCCTAGTGGCCACCGTGATCTTAGCATCCAGCGTGTTTCTAGCGGACTCACTACTAGTATACACCCAAGCCGCCACATTAGCATGCCTCATGCTCTTTGACACACTTCGGATGACGGGAACCAAGAATCCTCCCAACAATGTAGGCGAGGACTCAGTCAAGAGCCAAACTGCATCAACACAGGGTGAACATGAGCTGGTAACGACCCATAACTCTTTCCACCTCAAACCAGGGTACACCTTAAAACACCAACTAAGACAACCTGAAAAACACATGGGACCCCCGCAGAAGACCCCTGCCCACTACACATGCTGTGGGTCGCTTTAGAACGGCGTGAAAGCTTCGGGTACTAAGCGATGAAAACCACCTCTCCATTTAGCCCGGAAAAGAATGGCCACAAATACGAACGTGCAATCAACGGCAGCAAAAACCTATGGTTTAAGCTGGAACACGGCTTAACGATATCGCTCGTAAGACGTGGTGCAGAGAACCCGGATACGGGTAGGCGCGTAGGTTGTTTTTGGGAACGCTTATCTAGGCGTATGCTTTGTGGTGGGTGTCTCCCAAAGTCTTGGTGATATGAGAAGTGTCATATGACTGTGTTGTTGTGGGTGGTGGTCACAATGGGCTTGTCGCAGCTAACTACATCGCAAAGGCGGGTCTCCGCGTCGCGGTGTTCGAGAGGAGGGGGGTGCTAGGCGGCTGCTGCACCACCGAAGAGCTTCTCCCATACGCTCCTGGATTCAAGGTTAACGGAGGCGCAATCGACCATATCCTCATTCAGCGAACACCGATAATCAGGGATCTGGGGCTGGAGAGATTCGGCTTAAAATACGTTTCCCTTGAACCCATGTTCGAGGTGCCCTTCGGGGACGGCAGGGTTCTACCCTTCTATAGTAGTTTGGAGAAAACCGTGGATGAATTCGCAAGATTCTCGCGCAGGGACGCCCAAAACTATATGAGGCTCGCTAGGGAGTGGTTAAAGCAGGAGAGCCTGCTCGAGGCGCTGATGCTTGATGCGCCCCCCAAGATAAGCGAGCTCCTAGGCGTAAGGGGTATAGGCAGGGCGCTGTTCAGGTCGAGTATGCTGTCGGCGCTACCAGACGCAGTGAGTGTAGACTTCAACACGATGGTGCGCACAATCGTGATATCCGCGAACCAACTCCTCAACGAGGAGTTTGAGGACGAGCACATTAAGGTGGGCCTCTCAGCCATCTTCTCCCTGATCTTCTCCACAATGTCCCCAAGCTTACCAAGCAGCGGGCTTATGGCTATAATGCACACCATGCTTTATAAGACTGGGTTGAAGAGGCCGCTCGGAGGTTCGGGTAGACTCGTCGAGGCGCTTGCAGCATCACTCAAAAGCTTCGGGGGCGAAGTGTACTCCGGTGTCGAAGTCAGAAAAATACTCGTCGAGGGAGGCTCCGTCACGGGGGTGGAGCTAGCGGATGGGAGGAGAATTGAGGCAAGGATTGTTGTGAGCAACGTGGACGCGCAGAGAACACTCACAAAACTCGTGGAGCCCGGCACCGTCTCCGACGACCTTCAACGCAAGCTGAGAAGCCTGCGTATAACATCCTACGGCATGACCTTCCATGCAGCGCTGCACACACTACCCGAGATGAGCCTTTCAAACGGTGGCAGGATCCAGAGCCCCGCTTCGGGTAAGCTCATAGCGCTCGACACTCTTGAGGGAATAGAGAAGGCATACCATGAGGCCAACTCAACCAGAACGCTTTCGCAGAAACCCCTACTCGCCGTGAACTTCCCCACAACCTATGACCCGAGCCTCGCGCCCATGGACAAACACGTTCTCTACTGCTGGGCCCAGTTTGTACCCGACGATTCGCCGATGATCTGGGAAAAGGATTACCACGCATTTAGGGAGGATGCATACAGGAAGATATTCGAAAGATTAACCTACTACTGGCCGAACCTACAGGACCTGATAATAGACAGTACGGTGGAGACCCCAGCTGACCTAGAGCAGAGGATATGGATACCGCGAGGCAACACACAACACATAGACCCAACGCTCGAGCAGATGTACTATTATAGACCCATACCCGAATTATCCCACTACAGAACCCCGATCAGAGGACTCTACCTCACAGGCGCGGGAACACACCCTGGGGGAGGTATTTCAGGTATGCCTGGGTACAATGCGGCTAAAACCATATTGAGGGATATACGCGGATGAATAGACCACCCCAAGGATAATCGTTCTCAAGGGTTACGCTCTCACATGCACCGAGAACCCGGTTAGACCAGCACCCATCACTCGCAGCAAACCACCTTGAAAGCCGACCGAATCATAGGCTTTCCCTGAAGACTTTAAAGTTGTAAAACCCCAGCCACATTGAGGTGTGTATGCCAAACTGGGGGTTCAATGGGATGCTTCCCTCAGAGGTATTGGAGCAGTCGTATGCGTGGTGGGGATAGGGAACCCAAGTCTGGAGAGATTCTGAGGGCACCCACACCTCGTAGCGGTGTGGGATTCGTGGTTGGAGGGGGACGCTTCCCTACGCAAAGGAGGCGTGGCGGACTACTTTGCTATTGGCTCATCATTTATTTGGCCGTGTTGCTCGATGCCACCTTCTTCTTTTAAGTAGGTTGCTAGGAGCAATCTTCCCTCTGCTTTTACCTCTAGTTTTGGAAACGGTGAATGTTTGCTTAATTCTTCGAATGCTTCGACGCGCATGGCGTGACCCCTAGCTGGGAAATAGTAGAATGGGAGTCTATCCCTGTTATACTCGAAAACCATAAACTTGCCACCTGCGAGGTGGGAATATATTTGCTCTAGTGCCTGAGACTGCTTGGCCCAGTGATGGAAGCTCAGCACACTGTAAATTATTTCGAAGGATAAATCCGGGAGAGCCCTTGAGCTACCCAGCTTGAAGCGAACATTCTTCACACCCATTTTTGTTGCCGTCTTTTCGGCTCGCCTAAGCATGTGAGGTGAAGGGTCAACTCCGTACACCTCGACCTCTGGTAGGTGTTGAGCCAATCGGCATGTTAAAAGCCCAGGGCCAGCTCCTAAGTCAAGTATTCTCTTCGGTTTCATGCGGAGTGCTTCGTTCACAACTTCTCTTAAGGCGAATTCATGCAGAGGCCTTAGACCGCGCCTTGCGAAAAGAGAGTAAACAAAAGACCCAAACCAATCAAACCTTTCCTCACCCTCAACGTAGAGGTCAATTCGGGAATCACTCATTAATACAAAGCCTCGGGAAAACCAAACCAGAAGATTGACCTACCCAACGCAGGGCATAAGCGCACGAACCAAATATATTGAGTACTTAACACGTGACGGCGAACCCCCTCGCTAAACCATGATCTTCCAAACCATTTTAATACACCCCCTATTAGCATCTTCGGTTAATATTAATCTTTCCACGTAATACGACTGTGTCCAATCACGAGGCGCCGGCGTAACCCCGCTACACTACTTTGACGTGTAGGGTTCTAAGCTGAGCATACACGGATATCTGGCTTCTTACACCTAGCTAACACACTACCCAGCACATCATAAGTAGCGCATACGTATCCTCTTTCTGGTTGTAAAGTTTTAGAGGAAGGTTGAAGTGTTTCAGGCGAGCTACCCCGTCCGTAACGGTGAACCCAAAATTCGTTTGTGGGTTCCAATCGGCGCTACGCTGATTTGGGTCTACCGGTAAGGGCGGGGTCTCCCCCAAGATAAACACGCATAGCCACCTATCGATCTTGTCTGGATAAGATTTGATACGGATCACCTCCACGTGGTGTACCGGCGCATGAATACTTCTAGGAAGTCTGGGATGGATGTGAGGAGTGTTCTCCCGGGATTGTTGTGGAAAACCCTCGCCCCATCTTGGGGTAGCCCTGAAGCCCTAAACCAACAGAGCAAGCGGCCCAAAAGTTTGGTGAACTTGGCCTCGGAGGCCAGCCCCCGCGGGCCGCCGAGTCAGGCTACTAGGGTCCCAGATCAGTGAGGATAACGGGGTCACCCACCAGTGAAGACACCTCCTACTCAGCCCACGTAGAAACCTGAGCGCATTAGCGTGGCCCTTGTGAGTGAGACACCCAACCAGGCAGATGGGTTTTCCTGTCTCAGCATCCGCCGCAGCCCAAGCGTAGAGCGGTTGACCACCACACTACACCACACTACACTACACCACACTACACTACACCACACTACACCACACTACACAACTGCTTCGTCAACCGCGATAACCGAGTACCCACGAGGCTTCGACTCGAAGCCCAGCTTCTCCTCAACCTTCTTCGACAAATCCTCAACACTCGATTTTGAGACGGGTTCCGAGAGTATCCTGAATGCGGCTAGAGGTTTTCCTCTCTGAGGCTTAACCCAAAGGCGTAGAGGGACACAGCCAACAAAACCCTGAGCCCAAATCTCTTCCTGTTCCTCCCAAAAACATTCAAATTCCTAAAGAAGCTAAAGATATCAGTGGGTAATGGGCTCCACGGTGGGTCACAATTCAATTTCGTGGCGCCCACCACTAAGGCTTATCCGAACAGGATCCACGTTATAGCACAACGTTTATTATGCTAAGATAACTGAATTATTTATGGAGTATCTTCCAAGAATAATTGAGGAAGAATTGGATAAGTGGATGTTAAGGAGGGAGGCGGTAATAATTAAGGGGCCAAGGCAATCCGGTAAGACCACGATGCTTCGTCACTTAGAGGAAAAGTTTGGAGGCTCTTACGTCACCCTTGAAGACCCGGATGAGCTGGAGACCTTTGAGAAATTCCCTAGAAGCTTTGCGGAGAGACGTCTTCAGGGCGGGTTCCTGTACATAGATGAAGCGCAGAGGTCACGTAAGGCGGGTAGGATAGCAAAGCTACTCTACGACCTCTACTCGGAGAGATTAAAGCTTGTGCTCACGGGCTCCGGCTCCTTTGACATCAAAGTAGAAATCGGGAGATGGCTCGTGGGGAGAGGAGTGTATTTTGAGCTCTTACCTCTTGGCTTCGAAGAGTTCGTGATGTGGAAACGCAGCGACCTCCACGAAATCTTTAGCCAAAGGCTGAAGACGTTAAAGGAGTTTCTGGAGTCGGGTGAAGAACCCAGCCTCGATGACCCCTTTAGAAGAGAGTTTGAAGCGCTCCTTAGCGAGTACGTGGTTTACGGGGGCTTTCCCGCTGTGGTCAAAGAAGAAGATGCGAAACTCGGGTTACTCAAAAACCTTGTATCCATGTACGTTGAAAAGGACGTGTTCGGATCGTTTGGAATAAGGGAGGTAGAAAAGTTCAGGTCTCTCACAAAGTATCTTGCTCTTTCTAGCGGCTCTATCCTTGAGGCTTCTTCGGCTTGCAGCGATATTGGATTAGATTACAGGACGTTTGTTTCATACCTTTCTATACTCGTGAACACATACGTCATAAGACTCATCTCTCCTTATCACACGAATAAGATTAACGAGATAAAGAAAGCAAAGAAGGTGTACTTTTACGACTTAGGATTCAGGAACGCCATCCTTGGAATTTTTGCCCCAGTTGAAAACAGGACGGACACTGGTGCTATGCTCGAAAACTTTGTGCTCAACGAGCTTATCCTACAAGGATACGAGCCAAGGTACTGGAGGACAACGGGGAAAGCCGAAGTGGACTTTGTGATTCAAACCGCGCTAGGATTGGTTCCCATCGAGGTAAAAGCTTCAGGTACACCTGAGAGGGGCTTCCTGAGTTTCATCGAACGCTACAAGCCAAAGGTGGGTGTGGTGTTCACCAAAGGCTACACCGGCGTAAAGCAAATAGAGGGCACAAAGGTTGCGTTTCTACCCCATCACTTTGTGTGAGGAGGCAAAGCCTATAACGATTCACATATTGTCTCAAATGGGGATGTTAGACAGGCTGGCTCTCTACACAAGCTTGGCTGCCGCTTTTGCTACCATCACTGGTTTAGGAGCCGCGGTGTACACTCTTACCAGCGATGTTATTGGCACCCCAACGAGCTTTTAATACCTCTCGGGTCTCTGGTTTTTGGCGTCTATACGGGGGTTAAGCTTCTCAATTGCTCTACTAGTATCCACAGGAAACACCAAGAAACAAAGGGGCAAACAGAGTTGACTGGGTTAGGGTTATTCACTCTCTGGGTTGGATTCTTTGTGGAGCTTGACACACTACTTGCTTACCCACCAGCACACCTCCTCCTCAACCTTGTAATGCTCAACTCAGCTGTGGCGTTGTTCTTTACAAATCAAAGCGTTCACTCACACAGCGAACCACTCAAGCCCAACCCTGACATGTAAATCTAACCTCTAAAGACGTGCAGCGAGTGACGCAGGGTCATCCCTACATAGCTGAGATAGGAGCGTTACCCGAGAAACACACACTAAGAGAGAAATAACACCAACACTCCGCGGGCTGGGTATCCCCCACCCCCACAGCGCCCCCCACATAACCCCCCATGTACAGCTTTAAACCCATCAAAGAAATCAAGATAATAGCTGGAAAAAATAGCTCAGACAGCCACCCCATATGACGACCTAGGCGAACGCTGAGCTGGGTGTTCGTTTAGATGAATGTGCCGCCAAGGGTAGACGTGGACACGAGGAGGGGAGGGGGTTTTGGCGGCCAAGGCCACGTGGACCACTAGGGAGCTCCCTACATACACGCCCTATTATTCCTCCCAGCGAGACGAGGTTCTGATGGGGAAGTATAAGTGGCAACACTCCGGAGTCCTATTGTGATGGATAGGGATCCATTGTACTGTGGATGGGCGTTCGAGAACCTTGACCTCGGCTACAACCCATCCATCACGAAGCATCCGGTGAGAGGAGCAGTATTGGTTGAGCGCTTCTCTCGCTCCGCTTTATAGAGAGGACGATGGTTTTCTCAGTTAACGTGGATGCGCGTAGGTAGGCTGGTAGGCTTGGGTACTTAACACTCTTAACACCCATCCTTAGTAGACTTCCTGAAGTATTCATGAAGTGGTACACCAGCTTGAGGTGATTCGCATGAATGCTTATCGTGATATTGAAAACGCTCAGGAATAATGGGAAATTTGAGGATCTCAGAGAATTAATTTTAAGAAACTGACGATAATTTCTCGATAGTGTCCGGATTAGAACGCGGTGACCTCTGTATCCAGGCGTGGAGAAGCGTTATCCGGACACCATCACGGTGAATAGAAAAATTCTTATAAAGAGACGACCATAATTAAAAAGAGTAAGGGCCTAAGAGGGGTGCGATATCATTTGCCAAAATTGACAGGGAGGATCATAATAATCGCGGGAGTTATTGTTGCTGTTGTGTTAGTTGCAGGTGTTTCATTATTCTGGGGTCCATTTTTCCTTAATCATAATTATGATAATGAACATAATTATAAGCAATTGGAGCTCATCTCTTCTGAAAACTCTCAGTCAATTGTACCTGGACAGAGCATAACAATTAGCATAGAAATCTATCATAATGGTCCAACAACTATTTTTAACGCATCCAATTTATGGCCTACTATAGATGGAGAAAAGTACCCTCTGATAGACTCACCCTGCGGTTCAGATTTTCCATACGGTCTTGCAATTATTCCTGGATACGTTAATAGCATTTCAATAGCATCTGCTAAACCCCTCAATTTATGGGAGCCGGGAATCTATATGTGCCCGGCATTAGTACATGTTAATGGTTACGAGTTAATGGGATTGAGCGATCGGGGTTTTATCCTTGGTGCTGGGGACTTCTCAATCCCAATAACCCTTTCATCAACAGTTTCATTCTCCGGCTACTGGGTCGCTTCCAACCCCGTCAATAATTTTAACCCCCTCAATAATTCGTATAAATTCATATATTTCTCTGCTGGTCAGTACACAGTGATTATAGCTGATGAATGGGGGGAAACCGCACTTCTACATTTCACTGTGACATAGATATAATTTCTGCCATGGATTATTAATGTTAACAGATTTTCCAACGGCATCGAAGAATTAAAACATGGGTCTTCTTGTCAGAGAAAGTCTCCGAAAGGGGAAATTAGAAATCCTAAATTGAGATTCGCAAGATGGCCTCTGAGAAATTCAAAGTATCAGAAAGGAAGGTCAGAATTGCTTATGAGTTTGAGAAATTGATCCTGTCCGGATAAGAGGCGGACGCACTCCTAGGGATCGAGGGTATGTTCGCGCCTGTCCGGATAAGGTATGGCGTTATTCATCCTTCGTAAATCATTCTAGTTGGGTTAAGGAAAATTTCATAGCTTAGTGTCCATACTATGGCATGCTTTAACTAAGTCTTCCATAATTTCGGTAACGTTGGCCTATAAATTTTCGGAAATAATTGCGTAAAAGCCAAGGGGGTGGTGTAAATAATTATCTCGCAAATTTTTGTCTATTAGAGAGACATGAGGTTGCTCGGTTATTATCCCTTGTAAACCTAAGCCAGTTCCATTTGGGATTCGATTTGCTATACGAGCTTATTCACAGCGGCTTTACCTCAGTGTTTACGGAGACCCATAACCTTCTCGAATGCTCTTTGAATCCGATTTTCGCATAAACGTGAATAGCAGGGATATTATCTTCTCTTACGTAAAGAGAGGCCACTTTACCTTTTTTGACTATGTTTTCCGTTAGTGACGACACGACGGAACTTGCAAAACCCTTATTCCTAAACTCTCCGCTAGTCAAAACTCCTCCTATTACAGCTACGTCTTTGGTTTCAACCAATGTGTAAGCAGCTGAGACTAAATTGTCGTCTAGAAATAGCCCGTAAGCCGTTGTTTTGTTTTCTCTTATCATTTGTATTAGCGTATTCCCCCTCTCTTCCCCGTAAAGTTTCAGTATTTCTTCAGCGTCATTAACAGTTAATCCTCTGACCCCTTCCCTCCTAAGGACTAAAGGAGATTTACACATCATTAAGACCTCAGGATAGGTCTTTGCGTTGGGGAAGTTCAACAAATATTTCCATTTAGGTTCTATAAATAATATGAATGTGTCTTCCCTTATTGAGGTAAGTAATTTTTCCGCTGTAGTTTCCTTTTCCGCGTAAAGTATTGCTGTAATTGGGTTAAATTTTCTATAAAACATCAAATAACCTTCATTGATTATTATAAATTCAGTGTACTTATCATCAACCCCTGAATCATAAATCTCGAATGCGAATTTAACCGGATCCGTTAGAAATAAACTCCTTACTAAATTATTCATGATTTAACTCGATAGTATAAGTTTATAAATTTTTCAGAAATATCAAGCATAGGGTTGGCTGAACCAGAATATTTGACCTTCTACATGATGAAACTAGTAGAACAGGCTTTCGTATTAAGCTAGAGACGGGCGTTTTTTCTATAACTGCAGTAGGGATTCTATGCTCAGGCGGATAGGGGATTTTTGTTATTTACAACCTGTAGTTAATAACAGGATAAGAGAGACTGTTGGAGACGCTTCAGTTAGATATAGAAAATTTTTATAGTAAAAAAGACAGGAAATGGCAATGAGGATATCGGGTTTAGTTATGTTGGCCGTCTTCACCGTGGCACTAATTTATCTTTTTTCGTTAACTTCTACACAAGTCGTCGTTATGTTTCCACCTGTTCACGGAAAACATCACGTCGCAAATCAGTATGTTAACCCGTATCTTTACTATTCTTCACCACCCGCACCTCTGTCCGGATTAAGGTGTGTGGGAGAGCGGGTTACGGTGAGGACGCTGACAGGGTTGTCTCAGCCAAGGCTCCATAGGAGGTGCTCGGGGTTAGGAGGGATGCCTCGGCGGATGAGGTTAAAGCCGCCTACCGGAGACTCGTGGTGAGCTACTCCTCAGCTAAAGCTTCGGAACTTCCTGCTTCACAGCCCCACCATGCCTATCCCTCACCAACCCGAGGGATGGTGGGGGAGGTATTGGGTGAAGCTCAAGGACAGGCACACCTAGAGGGTGGCACCTACCCTGCTCTTCTTAAAAGTACCAAACAGGCGTTAAGATCATGATCCAAGGTAAAACCACAGTGGGGACCGTGGAAAACCCTATCTATTAGCGTCAAATCATGGTTGATTCCACCACACTGAAAGCATTCACGCGAAGTGTTGTAGGTCGGCACCGCCAAAACCCGTTTACCGCGTTTGTGGGACTCCCACTCCAAGCACTCTCTGAGCTCGGAGAACGCGGAGTCGTAGAGCCTACGCCTCCTCACCCTTGTCAGCTCTTTCTCCTCGATTAAACCCCTAGTGTCAAAGTCCTCCAAGATTAGTACATCGTACACCTAAGCGAGTAGGGCACCGAGTCGGAGAAGAGGTCACGCCTAAAATCCTTTAAGTGCTCATACTCCCCGGCGAGCCTCCCCTTCGCTTCTAGCCAGTTCTTAGAGAGAAACCTCTTCCTCGAAAGACTTCTCTGCAGCACCCTGATCCTAGCTGGAGAGCGCTCAAGCGGCCTCGGGTTCCCAAGGAAGCGGCCATCGGTCGGAGAGTGTGGCAAGCCTTGTGAGCCCCACATCTAGGCCCACAGCCCTCTCAGCCTCCTTTGATGATCCCTGTGTTTCAGGTTCCTCCACAAAGAAGACCACGTAGATTCGACCAGAGGGGTACATTTTGATGCAAACTTGGGCTACCCGCTCTAAGGGGAACCCCCTGTGTATCACCAGCGTGAAGAAGCCGATCCTACTCAGCCGCAAACGAGCTTTCTACTTGTTTTCACCCCGCCCCACCTGTCTCATATCAGAAAGCCTCCAGCCGCTCTGGGGATAAACCAGGGAGAGGTACATGTGAGGCTTCTTGGGCTTGTTTGCGAGTCCATCGAAGAAGCGCTCCCAAGCCTAGTAGAACCTCTCCGCGACCTGCTGGGCTACTTGAGAGTGCAGTGCTTGGAATTCTGGATCCCGCCTTCCCAGATCCAAAGCGAGCCGCCAAAGCCCGGCTTCACTCATCGAATGCTTGTTTCTTTCATACTCCTCCTGCTCAGCGTGTGGGAGCGTGTTGTAGAGCTTGCAGGCAACCTCTAACCGAGTTCTCAACACCCCCGCCACGGTCTTCGATGTATACGCGCTGTATCTATAAGCCCTCACACGCACCGCAGGCTAATCCTTCCTCCACCACCACTATTTATACCTTTATTCCCACAGGGAAGAAGGCGGGAGGGGAGGGGGGAAGCGTATTCATCTCCTTCCGCCCCGTGAGGGCAAACGGGGTGCTCCGCTAAAAATAAATTTGAGTTTTTCACTTTCAACTTTAATGAGGCGTGTACCATTCGTACCCACACCTCATCAAATAGTGCGCAGGATGCTCGACTTAGCCGAAGTTGGGAAGGGGGAGGTGGTGCTCGACCTCGGTGCGGGGGATGGCAGGATACTCGTTGACGCAGTGAGAAGGTTCGATGCCTCCGCGGTGGGCGTTGAAAACAATCCGAGACGCGTACTTCTGGCCACTCGGAACATAGAGCGCTCAGGTGTGAGCGACAAGGTTAGACTATTAAACCAAAACCTGCTTGAGACCAGCCTCAGGGACGCGGATGTGGTTACACTCTACCTTCTACCCGAGATGAATAGGGCTCTGCTCCCTAGGATGATGCGCGAACTAAAGCCCTCCGCGCGTGTGGTGGCACACGATTTCCCATTACCCGGCGTCAAACCCACTAAGAGGGAGAGGGTAAACCACAATGGGGTGTTCCACTACATATACCTGTACAGCGCCGACGCTCTGTCTTGGCCTCCCATAAAGAGGTTTTGAATGACCCAAGAAGCGGAGATGATGAACTAACCATTCACAGAACGCCGAAAACCGTGGTGCCCGGATTAGAGAGTGGTGTGATGGCATCCAGGCGTGGAAAACAATTATCTGGACGCAACCCCAAAACACCCACTTTTTATCTTTGTTAAAAGTATGGTTGGGGGCGAGTCGTCTTTGGGTGTCACTAGTAGGTTACTACCTCAGCCGAACCACGCTTCGTGTTTGATGTGGGTTAGAGCTTTTAAGCCGGCGCACGTTGGGTGTTTATGCAGTATGTAAAGGCGGACTTGTTGTATGATGGTGTGGGCGTGCAGCGCAACGTCTATGTGGGATTCGAAGGTGAGGCCATCCGCTATGTGGGTAAGTCTAGGAAGGACGGGGGCGAAGTTTTGGGTGAAGGCGTTGTTACGCCGGCCTTTATCGACGGGCACAGCCACATAGGTATGGCTAGATCGGGTGAACCATCGAGGGAGGATGAGGCTAACGAGCAGATGGATTCGGTGTACCCCCTCGTTAACGCGCTTCACAGTGTCTACATGGATGACTCAGCGTTCAGGGAGTCTGTTGAGAACGGTGTGCTATACTCCACGGTGCTCCCTGGAAGCGGCAATGTTATAGCGGGTAAGGGCGTGCTCATACGCAACTTCGCCTCAAACGTGCGCGACGCGTACTTGATGGATGTGGGCATAAAGGCGGCTTTGGGCTATAACCCGCGAAGCACGACCGAATGGAAGGGGAGGAGGCCCACGACTAGGATGGGCGCGGTGGCTCTGTTACGGGAGAACTTCATCAAGGCGGTTAAGATGAGGAGACTCATCGAGAAAGAGAAGAAGCTACCCGAAGAAGTCGAACCGCTAACCGAGATATTCATGGATATACTCAGCGGTAAATACAAGATGATGGTCCACCTCCACAAAGAGGATGACGCGATGGTTCTACTAAGCCTCGTAGAGGAGTTCGGATTCAAGGCGGTGCTGAACCACGGGCTCGACATATACAGGGAGGAAGTTTTCAGAGCCGTGAAGGATGCGGGTGTACCCCTAGTTTATGGCCCAATGGACTCCTTCCCATACAAGGTCGAACTCAAACACGAGAGCTGGAGGAATGCCAAGGTTGTTCTCGCATCGGGGATAAAGTTCTGTATGATGAGCGACCACCCAGTGCTCCTGCAGAGGAACATGTTCTACACCCTCAGACACTTTATGCGCTTCGGGCTCAAAAAGGAGCACGCTATCTCCAAGCTCACAAAGGAGGCGGCTGAAATAATCGGCGCAAAAGACCTAGGCCAAGTCAGGGTTGGCTACAAAGCGTCCCTCGTTGTCTGGAGCGGAGACCCCTTCAACGTGGAAAGCTACCCGAAACTCGTTGTGGGCGAAGGCAGAATAGTACACCAAGAATAGGCGGGGCCAAGCGCACCATCCAGCAAAATCCCCCTAATAATCGGGTTAAACGCCTTAAGCTAGCGGCGAGCGGAGATCTGCCGAATGGTGCTCAACTCTTATTTTTCCCTATCTCCAAGTTTTTACGCATAAGCCAGTACACTGCTACGTCGTACGCCGATTTGATGCTGCCCGCGGCGAAGAATGGTAGGTAGGCAGGGCCCAGTTGGAGTATCACTCCGGTGATGGGTGTTCCAAGTATTTGTGCGACGCTTCTTGTAAGGGTGGTTAAACTGATGGCGCCAACTCTGCTTTGCGAGGGTGAAATCGCTACCACGAGCGCTTGCCTTGTGGGCACATCCATCTGTGACAGGGATTGCCTCAGGAGTAGGAGTGCGCTCGCTATTATGGGTGTCGGTGCGAGGGGGATGGTGGCCAGCAGGATGTTGGATGGTAGGTGGGTGTACGCCATTACGCGCACCAAGCCGATCCTGGCTGCGAGTTTGGGTGCTATTATTAGGGAGAGGGCTGAGACCGTGTTGGCTAGGAAGAAGAGCACGCCGAGCGGTGTTCTCCCCACACCTAGCTGGTAGTGGAACCAGTAGGAGAGCCAGCTCTGCACAACGAAGCCTCCAGCGAAGGCGTCAACACTGAAGAGTGCCGCGAGCCCTAGGAGTGTTGGGCTGGACCTAGCCACCTCGTGGACGTTCATCTGCCTATTGGGGGCGCTCAGCCGAGGTGTCTTCAAAGTTGCGTAGAGTAGGGACACGAGGGCTCCCACCGCGGCGTAGCCGGCTAAAAGAAGGGTGTCCCCCAGGCTGATGGGAAGAGTCTTCGAGACGATGGAGAGTGTTAGGCCGCCCAGCGCTGAGCCCACGTAACCCACTAGGTTGTAGTATGAGAAAGTCGAGGTACGCTTGTTCTCTTCCACCTCGGCTAGAAGCGTCTGATCAATCACGAGCAGCACACCCGACTCCGTCTGGGTGACGCTGAGTGAGCCGAGTAATCCCCCTACGATGTATGCGGCTAAACCTTTACCGTAGAGTAGGAGGAGTGAGCCGAGGACGAGTGTTAGTGGGAGGAGGATCATTGTGCGTCGGAGGCCGAGCGTGTTTACGAGGGTTGGGGCGAGTGTAAGCATGAGTAGGTTGCCAACACCCACACAGGCGAGCACAACCCCTATTTCGAGCGGTGTTAGCCCCTTTGATGAGAGGTAGAGGGGGAGTAGGAGGGCCATGAATGAGTAGGCTAATGTTCTCGCTAGCTTTGCTATGTAAACCCTCCGTGTGCTTATGGTGTGCCCGCTGACCCCACTCATATCAGATCAGGGATTTGAGGGATCCGAGTAGTTTCTCGGCTTCCTGAGGTGTGTTATAGTGTGCGAAGCTCGCGCGGATAACCCCTTGCACACCGAGTGATTTGACGGCTCGTGAATAGAAGTTCTCCTCCCTTACGAACACGCTGTGTTCACGCCAGAGTCTCTCAACCATCCTCCTGTTTTCGACGCCCTCCACTGTGAAGCTGAATGTGGGAACCCTTACATCCGCCTTAGAGGGGTCGGAGGGCCCATAGAGCTTCAGCTTCCCCCCTAATTCGTCTAAGCCCTTAAGTACTCTTCTTGACAGCTTTACCTCATACTCTCTTATGGCTGTCTGAGCGGCCTTAATCTTCAGGCGTCTCCCAGAGCCAGTAAAGCCCTTGGGCTCTACTCCAACCCTTTCACCCAGCCACTCGTAGTAGTCGGCCACAGCTGCTATGGCCGCGAAGAGGGCCGGATCTCTGTTACCATGCTCCCAGCGCCAAGGCGCACGTTCAGGCGCGGGTTCAACCTTGTATGGTTCAAGCCCTTCAAGCGCCTCCTTTCTACCGTACATGAAGGAGCCGAACCTGCAGAACAGCTTGTAGGCTGAGAAGACGAGGAAGTCGCAACCTATAGTCTGCACGTCCACAGGGTAGTGAGGCATAAGGTGGACGCCGTCCACCACGAATATTGAGCCACGCTCCCTCGCGATTTTACCAACCTCCTCGAGAGGTGTTATCGAGCCGAGGAGGTTTGAGGCTCCTGTCACACTCACGATTCTTGTGCGCGAATCCACAAGCGACGCCAAGTGATCCACGTCTAGCTCGTAGGTTTCGGGGTTGAATCTCGCGAACCTCACCTCGTCTACGAAGCCCCTAGACTTGAGCTCAAGCCACGGCGAAACGTTCGCGTAGTGCTCGTACTCGGTTGTCACGATGTTGCCCCCCGCCCTGAGCGTCCTGAAGACCGCGTAAGCCAAGTTGAACAGCAGCGAAGTCGCAGACTCTCCCGAAACAATCGACTCCGCCTCCTCAGCGTTGAGCAAGTCTGCCACAGCCCTCCTACCCTTAAGTATAACCTTGCCAGCCTCAGCAGACTCCTCAGCGGGAGCATCGTGCTCCGCCGCGTAGTTAAGCCTCGCCTCATACTCCGCGCGCGCCGCCTCACCTAGCACCATGGAGCCAGCCCCGTTATCCAAAAACACCCTGCTATGCCCCAAGTAATCATACTCGAGCCGTGGAAACCTCGACCTTATCTCAGGCAGTAGATCTTCAAACAAAGCACATCACAACCAACACGAACAGACTCATTTAGGCTTTCTCACACGCGCAGGGGTAATATTTTATTTATGTGTATTCACACACCTCGAACCACCCATTGTGAGGGAGGTGTAGGCTTGATACGGGCATAGCCTTACCGGAACCCACCGAATCCCCCCGGCCAATGAAGGATTGGCGTAGCATCGACACAATCACCCATCAAGCGACCCCTCAACCTATCTAAACACCTTTCTGCTTAGCCTTCCCTAGATAAGACCGATATAGTGGATGTAGCCCAGCCTGCTGTGGGGGAGAGTCTGATCGTTTCAAACCCTATTTTGGAAGGCCCAGTTCTTGTGAGGCTCAGCCCAACGTAGTCGCGGGGTCACCCCGTGTACTAGTCCTCCCCCACTGCACCGCGGTTTGCGCGTTGGATTATGCCTTTGGCTATGCGCACGTGGACCTCGTCCACCAGCTCATCATCCATTCTGACCGCGCCCCTACCAGCCCTTCTACCTTCTTCGTAGACCCGCAGGATTCTTTGCGCCCACTCGAGTTCTTCGGCTGTGGGAGTGAAAACACTGTTCGCGGGGCCTATCTGGTTTGGGTGAATCACCTGTTTACCGCTGAATCCGTATTTCTTGGCTTCGCGCGCCTCCGCCGCGAAACCCTCGGTGTCCTCGACGTCGAAGTACACCTTATCTATGGCTTCCACACCATGTGTTACCGCTGCGGCTGCGATCTTAGTTCTTATATAGGCGTTGGATGAGAACGCGTCCAGTGAGCCTCCGAAAGAGAAGGCCATATCAGCCGCACCCCAAGTAACGGCTACAACTCCCTCCTCACACACTATATCCTCCACTCTGAGCAGGCCCCTGGCTGTCTCGACTATGGGTATGAGGGATTTACCCGTGGCGTTATAGATTGATCCCAGACCCACATCCGCCTTGGGAACCACTATGGAGTCAACCCTATCGAGTGTTGAAACAAGGAGTAGGTCCCGGTAGGAGTCAAGCTTGTTAAGCGGGTTTATACGCACACACACCTCTCTCTTGCCCCAGTCAAGCTCGGGTACCAGCCTGCCGATAAGCCTTCTTGCCTCCTCCTTCATCTCGGCTGGCACGGAGTCTTCGAGGTCGAGAACAACGGAGTCGGCGTCGAGCTTGGAGGCCTTGACGATGAGCTTCTCATTGTTACCAGGCGCGTACAGCTGACTCCTCCTCGGCCTTGATTTATGATCCGAAATCACACTCATCGACCCTGACTCCTCATCGGAACCAGCACCACACGCACAAACTCCACCACAGTCTCACCTCTCTGATTGTACCCCCTGGTTCTGAGTTTAACAACACCGAAACCCCTTCTAGACGTGGATTCACGCATCTCCGCCACCTCCACTTCAGCGTAGATTGTGTCGCCCGCAAACACTGGGCGCACAAACCTGACGTCTTCCAACCCCAGCATCACGCCGTTAACACCCATAGAGCTAACGGAGAGACCTATAACCAAGCCCAGCGTGAACACCCCGTTAACTATGAGTCTACCCTCAAAGGGAGGATCAGAATAATGTTTCTGCGCGTACTCCAAGTTAAAGTGAATCTGGTTAGTGTTTAATGTGAGCAGCGAGAACCACACATTATCTTCTTCGAGCACAGTCCTACCCAAGCCGGATTTGAATGTTTGGCCCACCCGTAAATCCTCGTAGTATTCAGCCGCGCTTTGCATAATCATGAAACCCAGAGCCCACCAATATGTCTTTCCGATACACCCAAACAATACGTGCCACGGGGTTCTCAGAATTGGATGCACTAGGAATCAAACAAGAAGCCTTATCCTTTATTCCCACCAGCCCACTCAAGCAGATGAGCCCGTCTCAAAGCTCTGATCAGCCTTATGTAGTAGGCGAGGAACAAAGCCATGATGAACCCAATCATGGTGGAGAATAGGATCAAGGTGTCGCCCACCGGAGGATGGCCTGCCATAAGGGTGTACACATCGGTGGCTGCGTCGGCCGCCACTAGGGAGCCGATAAGATAGCCCGTTTTTCTGACAACCCGTTCGAGAAGAACTGCCGCGATGAAGACGAAGGGTATCTGGAGCATGAACACGCTGTAGGAGCCATGAGCGGCGGGCGAGATGGGGCTCAGCTCTACATACCCATATTCAGAGATGGCGATCAGGGTTAGCACGTGTGATAGAGAAGTCCACGCACCCGCCCATGCACCCGCTTTGAGTGCTTCTCTAAGTGTTGACCCCACAGTGTAGGGGTAAATTTCCTTCGGGAACCGCTTCCAGGGCCTTGATACCAATCGAGTCGCCTTACGAGGCTAGTTCCCTACCCAAAGACGTCGGCTGTAGGGTGATACCACCGGAGTGAACGCAGGCTCCAGACCCCTCCGATGGCCTCACCCGTAGCATAATCCACACAAGACGGAAATCCTTAGTTTTGGGTTGGTTCCAGCTTAGCTCACGACAAGCTATAGCAGAGCCCGCTGTTAGGGGCTTGAAAATAAAGCGCATATGAGGTTAGGTCAGAGAATCACCTTTAAATTTCTGAAAATCTCGGCATAACACTCTATACATTTTTTTAGTCTAACTATATATGCTATAGGGTGTCAACTCAATGTTTTTTGGTTCTGAGCTCGAACACACCAAGTGTGGGCGTATAGTATGAGCGCCTACACAGGCTCGTTGATTCGGTTCTCGACAAAGGCTTCAGAGAGCTCTGAGCCTTCAGAGCTGAGAGGCTGAGAGCTCCTCGGGTGTTAGTGGGGTGTGGTTCACCCTTTTTCCAGTGAGGGATTCTATAGCCCTTGCTAGTGCTGGTGGGACGCCTATGGTTGGGCTCTCGCCGACGCCCTTGGCTGCGTGTGGGAGCTTTGAGGGGTGTTGGGCCAGTATAACGGTGTAGCTTGGCACCTCGGTGGCGTAGGCTAGGCCCGCGTCGAGTATGGATGCTGTGAGCAGCTGGCCCTCTTGGCCGTACCTCACGGATTCGTAGAGCACCTGTCCTACGCCCTGAGCGCACCCCCCGTGCACTTGGGATTCGACCATCCAGGGTGTGAGCGCCCTGCCCACGTCGTAGTAGGAGAGGCAGTCCCGCACGCTCACTCGTCCAAGCGCGTCCACCTCAGCCCGCACCAAGTTGACGCCCAGCGTGTTGAGCTGCTCATCCATTCTGTAGAACACTTCAACGTTGAACTCACCCTTTAGTAGCTCTTGGGGTGAGTACTCGGCTGGGCTGCCCGTTTCGCCTAGTTTCTCCCGCGCCTCGTTACGTAGCTTTCTAGCGGCCTCAACCACGGCGGCTCCAGCCACCATGGCGCTCCTGCTACCCCATGTACCAACACCCTGAGTGAGCATGTCGGTGTCGCCTCTCTCCAAGTCCACTAGGTCCTCGGGTACGCCTAGCTCCTGGGCCACAAGCCTTTTGACGAAGAACTCGTGAGCCTGGCCGTGCGCGTTTCCACCAAGCCAGACCTTAACCCTTCCACCCCTCACAGTGATCCTAGCTGACTCGCCGGGCTGCGCTGCGGGTACCAACACGAAGAAGGATAGACCCCAACCCTTGCTTCCCAGCCTACTTCTAGCATCCAAGGCGTTGATCGCCTCCTCTAAGAATTCACGCGCGGACTCAACCCTGAGCCCAAGCGGCGAAGTGAAGCCCCCACGCATGGTGTTGGCCAAACGCACGTCGATTGTGCTCATGCCGAGGGTGTCCGCGAGTCTGTCCATCATCCTCTCAATGAAGAACGCGGCCTCAGGTCTACCCGCACCCCTGTACGGCCCCAGGGGCACTTTATTTGTGCAAACAGAGTAAGCCTCAACGTAGGCTCTGTCTATAGCGTACGGACCCGTTATCTGGAAGCCTATGAAGCGTGGGGCGAACACGTTGAGACCCACCGCATACGCACCCGCGTCAACGTACACCTGAGCCTCGACACCCGTCACCCGCCCCGACTTCTTGGCGTAAACCTTCATGTTGGCGAGCACACCCCTCCCATGATTACTCGCCTGAATGTTCTCCGTGCGCGTCTCAATCCACTTAACCGGTCTACGCGTCTTCATCGAAGCATAAGCGGCCACAACATACTCGGGGTAAAGCCCACCCTTCGAGCCAAAGGCCCCACCCGTGTCAGCCTGAATCACCCTAACCATGCTCTCCGGCACGCGGAGGGAGGCGGCTAGACCGTGTTTAACACTGAAGACGGACTGTGTGGACGCCCAGAGCGTGAGCCTGGAACCATCATAGTAGGCGAGCACCCCCCGAGGCTCAATGGGGTTAGCGGCTATCCTCTCTATTCTAAAACTATCCTCGAGCACCAGGTGGGAGTCGGGTTCGAACTTTGAGCCAAGCGTGTGCCGTGTCAACACGTTGGATGTTGAGCCCTGATGAATAGGCTCGCTCCTTAAAGCCTCCTCCACGTCCACCACGGGTTTAAGCGGCTCGTAGTCCACCTCCACACTCTCAGCGAGGTCTTCAGCCTGGTATCGGGATTCTCCGAGAACCGCGGCCACGGGTTGCCCCACGAAGTTCACGTACCCCGAGGCGAGAACGGGCATCGCGGCTGAGGATAGGGAGCCCACAGCCCCCTCACCCGTGGATGCTAAGGTGGCATTTAGCTCGGATGAGTTGATACCCCCTCTGACACGCAATATACGCGCCCTCGCATAAGGGCTACGCACAAACTTTATGTAGAGGGTTTCAGGTAGCCTGAAGTCATCCACAAAAGAACCCCTGCCCAAAACAAACCTCGTAGGATCATCCATAAAGCTAAACTCGAAAACCAATCTAATAAGGCCTACCCATACATCAATCAAATAAGCTCGCGCTAGGATACTAGGCGTGGACTCACGGCTTCGACCATTACAAAGATGCAGTAATGGTGGTGGGTGAGCCTCGAACATCGAGTGTCGGTGACACTCAAACCATCAACGCGCAACCCTAAACCCGCACAGCGAGAACACGTGATCCACGAGTCAATGAGTACTCAGGATGGGTGGAACCCTGCGTAACCCGCTTTCAGCGTGCACGTTTGGCCGCGCTCGTTCGAAGTGGCGGCGACACGAAGATCACCTAGATGCTCTCTTCGAAAGCCACCCAGTCATTCCTGTACGGATTCGTTATTTTTGCGTAAGCTACGAGTAGTGGGAGGTTTGGGGTTGCTTGTCTAAGCTACACGGATCGTTTTGGTGTGTGATGGTCACGTTTTTATTGCTGAGTGTGTTTGCATTCACGTGGTGAGCGACCCAACTATGCGGGGCGGGGTGTCAACCGCTGATCATGAGGGTTTGGACTACGATGTGGCTATAATCGGGGCTGGCATAACTGGTCTTATGACGGCGTACACACTCGCGGAGGAGGGTTACAGGGTGGGCGTGTTCGAAGCCGCATCAGGGCCGGGTCAAGGCGTCACGGCGAATCAGTCAGAGGTGATCCACGTGGTTCAGCTACCTTTTGGAAGCGTTAAGAGCAAGCTCGCGAGGGAGGGTAACCTCATGTATGATGAGCTATGCGCGCGTCTGGGCGTCCCATTTAAGAGGGTTTCAGCCCTCCTCGTCGTGCGCAGCCGTCTCACGCTTGCACCCCTACTCCTGGGATATCTCTACCTCAGACTCAACCTCAGAGGTCGATTCGGGGTGAGGATCACCGGTTCCCGTGGTGCTTTCGAGCTAGAACCACGCCTCTCTGACAAGGTTAAGGGGGCAATAGTGGTGGATGGCTACGGGGTTGTGGACTCGAAGAGGCTTATAGCCAAGCTTCACGAACACCTAGCTGGGAAAGTGGATTTCCACTTTAACTGTGAGGTGCTATCCGGCAAACCCCAGGGCCCGGTTTTCCAGCTGAGAACCACTAGGGGTGACTTCGCTTGCAAGTGTGTTGTGAACGCGGCCGGGCTTTACGCAGATGAGGTGGCGGCGAGACTTGGGCTCAGAGTTGAGCCAATAAAGCCGGGATTGGGGGTTATGACAGAGTACGGGGGGCTCGAGGTGAACTCGATAATCGCACCCTTCAGCCTTATTCAGAGGGGTAGGACGAAGGGTGGTGGAATAATACCCACCATGAGGGGAACAGTGATATTCGGTCCCAACCTGCGACTCCTCGAGAGAAAAAGTGAAGCCGAACCCACGGATGACGATGTTAGGGAGCTCGAGTCAAAGTTCCAGCCCCTCCTAAGAGTGAGGGGGAAACTCCTCAGGGTGTACGCTGGCGTGAGGCCTCTCTCCCCACATGGCGACTTCCTACTCTTAGAAGGCTACTCTGGGAAACTCATCAACCTGATAGGAATAGAGTCTCCCGGCCTCACGGCCGCCCCCGCCCTCGGAAGACTCGTGGCTCAAAGGGTTAAAAGCGTGCTTGGGGTACACCAAAACAGTGCTGTTGGGGAGGGGTTAGACAGGGCGGGGGTGGGTGCGGTTAGGGGCGGCGTCGACTCGGGGGTTGATGGTGTGTGAGCGCCAGGTATGGTTGCATAGATGTTGGTACCACTAGTGTGAAGCTCGCGGTCTATGATGAGGATTTGAACGTGGTACACTTTGAAGCAGTAGACACCCACGTGGGCGAAGATGGTTCACATGACCCCAACCAGCTCCTCTCATGCGTGCGCCACCTGATACTTAAAGCCAAGGAGCTGGGTGCCAAGAGTGTGGGGCTTGCCGCCTACCGGGCCTCCATGGTAGCCTGGAACAGTGGGGGGCAACCGGTGAGCGGGGTGCTCACCTGGCTGAGCCCAAAGTCGGCTCACACCTACCGCAGGCTGCCCCCCACGTCAGACTCCTAGGAAGAATCCCCCCACTCAACCTAGTGATCTCAGCCTACTCGCCCGCACTGAGATACTTAACTCTATGGGAGGAGATCCGTGAAAGGCGGGGTGGGGTGGGGGACACCATGATATGGACTCTTGAATCATTCATAGTCTACGCGTTGACCCACCGCTACGTTGGGGATGCCACCAACGCCGCCATGACTGGGTTCGTGAACCCCGCAAACTTTAAACCCATCTCAACGGTCACAGCGCTTCTGGGCGTGAAGCCGGAGCTCCCAGAAATCGTGGATAATACCGCCTACATAGGCGACTATCAGGGTGTCCAGATCAAAGCCCTAGCAGCGGACCAGCAGGCCGCGTGCGTGGGCGACGCATGCCTAGCGGAGGGATTAGTCAAGATAACCAACGGCACAGGCACCTTCGTCGACGTGGTGTGCGAAGGTTACAAACGCGTGGAGGGCCTAATACCGCTGGTGGTCGCAAAGCATGGGGGAACCGTTATACGTGGGGTTGAAGGGTACCTACCCACTAGCGGTCTAGCCGTGGACTTCCTGAGGAGGATAGGCGTGGTCACACACTACTCCGACCTAGACGCTCCGTTAGAGGGCGACGTGGTGTTTATTCCCGCCTTGGTGGGCCTCCAGCTACCCAGCAAGCCCTGGGTGAGGGGTGTTATCTCAAACCTCGGACTCACCTCGAGTAGGAGTGCGCTGATAACCGCTCTTCTCAAGTCGATAGCCTTCCACGTCAAGATGGTTGTGGATCGCTCTGGTATACCAGTCAAGGCGGTCAGGGCTAATGGTAAACTCTCAAAGAGCGACGGCCTCCTACGGCTCATCTCGGCGTGTCTGGGCGTCCCCGTTGAGAGGCAAACCGACGTGGAGGCCACGCTAAGAGGACTCGCCCTCCTACAGATGGTTGGTGAGGGTAAAATGAGTTTCCAAGAGCTTGAGAGAACTAGGAGGGCAGTAGAGATAATTAGGGGGGATGGGCTACACATATCGCGGGAGGAGTATGACAAATGGGTGTCGCTGCTCCAATCCTTAAAGAGCTGAGCGAAATAGTTGAGGTTCTACCAGAAGAGGAGAACCGAAAGTACGAATCGGATAGATGGGTGTACCTCAGACTGGAGGATGCCCGCAGAGGCCACGCGCTGGCGGTGGTCAGACCCAAAGACGAGCGCCAGGTCGCACAGGCGGTGAAGCTCTGCGCCCGAGGGGGGCTCAGACTCACGTGCAGGGGTGGGGGAAGCTCTGTGACGGGTTCATCCGTACCCATAGATGCTGTGGTGATGGATATGAGTATGATGAGTAGGATCATAGAGGTAGACCGTGAAAACATGGTGGTCAGGGTTGAGCCGGGTGCGAGGCTGAGTGACGTTGAGGCACAGCTCAACCGCCTAGGATACACACTCGGCCAGTTCCCCCAGTCATTCCACCTCGCAACGGTTGGCGGCTACCTCTCAACTATGGGGACAGGTGAGTTCAGCGGCGAATACGGCGGGGCGGAGGACTCGTGCCTATCACTCAGAGTTGTCTTGCCTGATGGTAGCATCGTGGATACTAGGAGCACGGATGCTCCGAGGTCGTCCGCAGGTCCAGATACCACTAGGCTCTTCATCGGCGCGGAGGGGTCGCTTGGAGTAATCGTCTCAGCGAGACTAAAAATCTACAGGTTGAGCGCGCACACCGTCAAACTCGCCTACACGTTCCAGGAGTTCATCCAAGCACTGTCAGCCGCCAAATCGCTTCTGGAGCTGGATGTTAAACCAGCCGTGTGCCGCGTGTACAACGAGCAGGAGTCATCATACGTGTTCGGTCAAAACTCACCAGTGATGCTTCTCATCTACCACTTCAGAAGCCCTAGGATAGCCGAAGCACTAACTGGGGAGGTCAGGGACACCCTAACAGCCAGAGGTGCAAAAGAGGCGGACGCGGGACTCGTGGACAAATGGCTTGTGGACAGATTCAAGTACGACGAGCAGCTCGGCACCCTATATGGGGCTGGATACATAGTGGACACCGTTGAGATTGGCTCGTCCTGGAGCAACGCCCCCGCACTTTACGGAGACCTCGTCAAACAGCTTCCCCAAATAGAGGGCGTGGTGGGTTTCGGTGCCCATGTGTCCCACATCTACAACCAGGGAGCCTGCGTCTACATCACCGTTATCATGAAGCCCAACGCGAACACGTATACAAGGCTCTGGGAGGCTGTGGGCGCACTATGCAAGGCTCACAGGGCAACCGTGTCACACCACCACGGCGTAGGACTGCTCAAATCAGGGCTAGTTAAACACGAAATACCATTCAGCCTACTCGAACAAATCAAGCGGGCACTGGACCCGCACAACACGATGAATCCCAACAAGCTCCTCTAAACCACCCAACAACCACCAACATATATAATGGTTCTATCATATCATTGTGGGGTTGATAGATGAGTCGTGTACACTATTTTGATGCCTTAGTGCTCAGCGGGGTGTCCATAGTTACGGGTGTATACGTCACAGGTCTACCCGACCTTTTGGGTTCACGTGCCCAGGTCATACCCGTGTTCCTAGGTGTTCTCGCAGGTGGGTTCATCGTGGGCGCTGTTTCCTCCACAGTATTCAGGAGGGTTAGCCTCCTATATTCGGCGATACTCGCGGCGTTCTTGGTTGGCGTCGAGGCTTACTATGTAAGCACGCTACCCCTTGTGGGCTATCTCGAGCTCGCCGCACTATTCGCACTCGCATGCTCCCCAATCATACCGCTGGGCAGGGTTCTTTCAACGGGGACTAGGCCGCCTGTACGTGCAGGTTGGCTCGTGGTCTCCATGGGTGCCGGGGTGGCCCTATTCTTCTCAGCTTCGGTCGTGGCATACGCCGCGCGGGGGTATAGCGGTCTACCGTTAATTGTGCTCGCGGTGGATGGGGTGGGCTTCATACTTGTGCTCTCACAGCTTGCCGCAAAGAGGGTAAGAACCAAACGTAGAGGGGGAGGAGGGGCAGCGTTAGATGGTTATCACACGTCCCCCCAAGTCGGTGTGAAGATTGGTGTAAGACGCACGTTTGTGACGATTGCGCTCGCAGGTTTTATGGTCACACTAATATTGGCATCACCCGTGGCGCAGGCGAATCAGGATTTGGGGTTGGCTACTCGCACACCAATCAAGCACGTAATATTTATAATGATGGAGAATCACAGCTTCGATAACCTCTTCGGCGTGTACCCAACTAACAACGCCACCACCCCATCAGGGCTGACCGCACAGCTCACGAAGCCGGTAAACCTCCTAGACATACATCCACCAGCACAGTTGAAGGCTGTGCCAACAGGTGTATACTTTACCGCGGACCCAGTTGAAGGGTATATCGCCTACCACAGGGACTGGGCTGGGGGCATGATGAGTGGTTTCGCATCGAACTCTGGGCCACAATCAATGACGTATTATACTTCGGCTCAGATGGGTGTGGAGTGGGACCTCGCGGAGCAGTATGCGCTCGCGGACATGTACTTCGCAAGCCAGCTAAGTGAAACAGCGCCCAACAGACTCTACAGCCTAGCTGGCTTCAGCCCCGTGGTGAACGACTACGGCCCACCCCCATACATACCGTTCTCAGAGTCGATATTCGCCGAGCTGAACAACTACGGTGTCAGCTGGGCCTACTATGTGGATGACCCATCCGATGGTGTGGCCACGCTCAGCTATTTTCAAGGTATTGCCAAGTACTCCTCACACATTCAGAGCTGGAATCAGTTTCTCGAGGAGCTTGGCAACAACACTTTGCCAGCGGTGAGCTGGCTTATGCCAATAGATGGAGGGGCAGAGGGGTACAGCCAGGGTCCACCATCAAGCGTACTGCAGGGTGAGTTATGGCTCCTATACATCGTGAACACGGTGGAACACAGCCCGGAGTGGAACACCACAGCCATCTTCATCACCTATGATGAGGGTGGGGGATACTATGACCAGGTCCCGCCGCCCACGTTGTATGGTACACAGCTAGGCCAGAGGGTGCCCATGCTACTCATCTCACCATACGCTAAGGAGGACTACGTATCAAACACGCTACTCACCCACACATCGCTGCTCGCATTTGTGGACTACAATTGGAGGCTGCCCGCACTAAACCCACTAGTACTCCACTCAAACATACCCATCGACATGTTCAACTTCAACACAAGCTACCCTCAAGGTTACACCGTTAGACCCCCTATCCCCTTCCAGCAACTCGGCTTCCCAGTCCCACCCACAATCTACGCATCATCATACCAGCAGCCAAGCAGCCTATCACAACTGTTCCCAATGACACCACAAATATCCCTAGACAGTCTCCCATACCCAAGAACCGGCTCATCACACTTAAACCTAGCAAATATAAGCAGCCAAGTATACATTGAAAACGACCAGGGATACACCCCAGCATACGCTAACTCAGTAACAATAGCACTACTCTACATTATCATGCTGGGAATCACATACGAAGCGGTAAGGAGGACGTGAGCAGCATACTTAAGGAACAATCTACTCACATATCAAAATCCCCCGTGAAAATCAAACCTAACTTAGCACTCAGCTACCTCGTCATCAAAATTGAAGGTTCCCATCTTAGCCACCAGACTCAACCCACTACACAGTGGCCGCTAAGCATCCAGTGCCCATGAGGGTTTACCGCTCCGACTTCCCGTACTCACGATTTTAACGCGCCCTCCCCACTTTTCATTCTCAATCCCCTAGTAGGGAGAAAACTCTTGGAGGGCTCTAAACAATCTTGGGATTAACGTATAGGCTAACTAACTCGTCACGAACGGTGAACCCAAACCAGCGCTAAGCGCTGATCGTAACCCCCACTTGAATTTGAGTCTACAGGAACAGGGCGGGGTTTTGGAAAAACTATAATGATTAGCATTCCCTACTACTGGTTTTGGGTGGAGACAGACTTTTATGTTTGGGTGCATAGATTTAACATGTATATAAAAATGGCCTCTGGGCGTTCGCTAATCAAAGCCATGATAGCGATGGTGTTCATCGCGTCAATGCTTACAACGGTCTATTTTAGATTCTTCCATGGGAGAGAGAGGGTGACACATCACGCCGTGCTATGCGGATAGTGTGCGTTAGTGGATGAGAGCATCCATCCAGTAAACACAGGGGTTCGTCGACGAAGGATACGTCATTATTGGGCTACAGGATCCACCTCAAGTAGGCCAACCTCTAAAGCACTAGGGGAGGGCAATCTCCGTGAGGAAAAGATTTAACCTAAACCTAAGCGTGTAATTTGGGGTGGGTGTATATGCCCAAGTTTCCAAGTAGGGAGTGGGTTGAAGAGTACTCTAAGAAGCTCAACGAGAATCCGGCCTATAGGGATGCTGGGAGAACATGGGAGGGGGACATACTCTTCGTCGTGGAGAAGGACCAAGCGTTCCCAAAGACTGTGTACATCTATTTAGACCTTTATCACGGGGAATGTAGGAGGGCTGAATACTACGAGTCAGCCGAGCAGCTCCCCAAAGCAGCTTACACCTACAGGGGTCCCTACACCAATTGGCGCCGGCTCATAAACAGGGAGATCGACCCGATTCAGGGTATACTCACGGGGAAATTCAAGCTTGAGGGGCCAATGATGCAGATAATGAGGTATACGAGGGCGGCTAAAGAGATGGTTAACACCGCCACAATGGTGAACACCGAGCTCTGAGCGTGGATAAAACATGCGTGTAAAAATCAAACCAGCCGTGGAATATACACACACTTTGGCGCCAAAGAGTGTGCTTACCGGGTGGGTGTGATGTGGTTTTTCAGGTCGCCGGAAGTTGTGTTCGGAGACGATTCACTTTCATATCTTGGCTCCCTCGAAATAAGGCGGGCAGTTATCGTGACGGATAGGTTCCTAAAGGATAGTGAGCCAGTGAATCTAGTGGTCTCAAACCTGCCTGAGGGCGCCGAGCGGATGGTTGTGGCCGATGTGCCACCTGAGCCAACGTACAGGGAGATGACCGCGTCGCTTGACCGTATACGGAGCTTCGAGCCAGACTGGTTCATCGCTGTTGGCGGGGGCTCCTCCATTGACACGGCCAAGGTTCTCTTCGCACTCTACGAGCGGCCCGACATCTCGGTGTACGACATCACCCCACTAGTCAGGTTGAATCTGAGGCGTAAAAGCAGGCTTGCAGCTGTGCCCACCACGAGCGGCACCGGCTCGGAGTGTTCTTGGGCCGCTGTGGTGAGTGTAGAGGGNGAGAGGAGGAAGCACGAGCTAGCCTCAAAAGAGATACTGCCCGACGTGGCCATACTTGACCCGAGAATGGTTGTGGGTCTCCCCAGGGAGCAAACCCGGAACACCGCTGTGGACGCAGTGGTGCACGCCGTTGAGGCCTACACGAGCACTTGGAGGAATCCCTTCTCTGACGCCCTCGCTGAAAAGGCGCTCCAACTCATAACGCCCAACCTACCCGTGGTGCTTGCCGAGCCTGGGAACATCGCCTCGAGGGAAGCTGTACATATAGGTGCGTCGATGGCCGGCCTCGCATTCTCAAACTCCCAGATAGGCTTGGCGCACGCCCTAGGCCACGCACTTGGAGCCTACTTCAAACTCCCCCACGGCAAATGCGTGGGCCTATTCCTACCATACGTGGTATCCTACAATTATCAGGCTGTGAAGGAGAGGTACGATAGACTCAACACCATTTTCCCAGATAAGGTGAGGGCTGAGGGCTTCACTGGGACGCTTAAAAACTATTTCAGAGAGATAGGTCAACCCCTCACACTGGAGGAAGCAGGTGTGGGTAGGGGGGAGTTCACTCAGAGCTTGGAGGAGCTCGTGCGGCTTGCGAGTGAAGACACGGGTGTCACGATGAACGCGAGGGATGCGAGCACCGAGGACATCAGGAGGGTGCTCTGGGAGGCCTCGGGGTGGAGGGGCGATGGAGCCTAAGAAATACGCGAGCTTTATTGGTGGCGCATACGATTACGAAGGTGAAGAGAGGGGGGTTTATAGTCCCATAGATGGTAGGCTGGTGGCCCACGTGGTGATGGCCACCCCTGAAAAGGCAGACCGAGCCGTGGACGCAGCACAAGACGCCTTCAAGAGGGTGTGGTCGAAGACACCCCTCAGCGAGAGGCGTAGAATACTTCTCAGACTCGCCGAGATAATTCAGGCGAGGTCGGATGAGTACGCTCTCCTAGAATCTCTCAACACGGGTAAAACACTCAGGCAGACAACGTTTATGGATGTCCCCCTGGGAATAGAACACCTCTCGTACTTCGGGAGAAGCCTGGAGTTCAAGGATAGCCGTGAAATAGTTCACCCCGAATACCCAGGCACCAAGGGTGTCGTGCAGTATTTGCCCCTAGGGGTCGTGGCAGCCGTGGCCCCATGGAATGTACCATTCCTAATGGCTGTATGGAAGGTTGCCCCCGCACTGCTTGCCGGTAACACCGTCGTCCTCAAACCCTCACACTTCACACCCCTCACAGCACTCGAGCTAGCAGAGGATGCAAAGAGAGCGGGACTACCCGACGGCGTGCTCAACGTCGTGGTGGGTGAAGGGAGAGTTGTGGGCGACGCGCTCATCCAGAACACTAAGGTGGCCCACGTGAGCTTCACGGGTTCAACCAAGACGGGATTAGACGTCGCGAAAAAGGCCGCGGGCCTCAGGAGAATAACACTCGAACTCGGAGGTAAGTCCCCAAACATCGTGTTCGAAGACGCCGACATCGATCGAGCGGCTAAGGGTGTTCTATTCGGAATATACCTAAACTCTGGTCAACTGTGTGAGTCTGGAAGTAGGCTGCTCGTCCACTCAGCCGTAAAGCAGAGACTTCTAGCAAAAATAGTGGAGTACATGCGTAGAATGAATCCCGGCAACCCGCTAGATATGGAGACCGATGTGAGCGCCATAACAACGGCTGAGCAGAAAAACAAGATAGAGCTAATGGTTGACTCCGCAGTCACCCAGGGAGCGAGACTAGTGTACTCGAAGGACATCACCAAGAGCGTGCCCGAGGGAGGACTATACTACCCCCCAACACTGCTAGACAACGTCCCACCCCACACGGAGGCGGCGAGGGAGGAGATATTCGGACCCGTGCTCACCGTATTAGAGTTCGAGGACGAGGAGGAGGCTGTGGCCATAGCCAACGACACAGAGTACGGTCTGGCAGCGGGTGTATGGTCCCAAGACATAGATAAGGCGAGAAGGGTAGCAGAGGCCATTGAGGCGGGCACGGTGTGGATAAACGAGTATCACCTACTATCAGCGGCGGCGCCACGTGGAGGCTTCAAGAAGAGCGGGATAGGTAGGGAGCTCGGACTCGAGGGTTTACTCGAACTCACCCAGACAAGACACCTCTTCATAAACCAGGGGGGAGGAGACCTAAGCGAAGTGGCCTACAGCCTCGTAGTGAGAGAGTAGCCAAAACACGTCTATGTGATCCGGGTTTCACTCTACGTAGGCATACGTAGGTATGCATCAGCACACCTATCATACGCGTAGTGGAGCTTGGGCTTCACAGCATCATGTAGGGACCTCACGGGTTCATTGACCCCATTCAGCTCCGCCCCTGTCTCGACGTACCCACCCACCATGCAGTGGGGAACGCCGACCATCTTCAGTCCCCCCTCCCCGCTTCCTGTGTGTGCACGTACCCCTCCCTCAGCCAGCGGAGGTCTTGGGTCTCTGCTACCGCTCACCCTACTGCCCATGCACACAAATGCTCAAAACCACAAATCTATATAAACCTATCTATTCCGGAACTGCTGACTAGGGCGACTCCCTTAGGATTTTGCTAAGCGTCTAAGTTCCCCATCAAAAGTCAACAGTGGTAGCGATGTTCTTCTCGCAGTTGAAAGTATAATGTAGTCATTGAAGTCGTCGTAGGACTTAGGCTTTCGTGTTAAGGCAAACCTAATGTCTTGGGAGGTGTTTGGCACTATCTCCACTTTGGGTCGTTTACCAGCTCCTGTATAGCTTTTGAGCCAAGCTTGTGTTTAACAAGGAAATACTCAAGCTCTACTACTGAGATGAAGGGAACGTGCACCTTCTCTGCACCAGACCAAACCCTTAATGCCTCCCTGTGGTTAACATCATCCTCGACCAATACGGCCACGAGAACATTAGTGTCCAACAGTGCTTCCAAGCTCTTCCCCAACTTCCCTTATGACACGTTCAACGTAATTTGCATCTATTTTGCGCTTAAGCCTAACCCTTACCCTTGTGAAGTCACCTGACACCTTGCGCATAACGACACTATCTCCTTCAAGACTGACTAAAACTTTGTCGCCCACTTTTATGCCAAGCTTACTCCTAACCTCGGCTGGAATAGTTATTTGATAGTTCCTAGTAACCTTCACTTCAAGCGTCATACAAAAATACTATACTAGCCTAGTAATATATAAAGAAGACGAAGCCTGTTTGTTGGTTTGGAAATGACACACTTTATCACAATGTGACATCTCTTCTCTGTTAGCCAAAGCAACCCTCTTACCTCCATGCTCGTCTAACTTAAGACTTTTCTCATTTTTTGAACAAATCGAAATGTTCGGTAGGGTGGGTTTGGTGTTACCTCGCAGTATGATCGAAATCTATTAGGGTGATTTTATGTGTTGCCGGTAAGGCCACGTTGTACACGTGGGTTGAACCAATCCTAGTGTGCGTGTTCTTTGATTTGTGAGCGTGGCCGTGAACCCAGAGCGTGGGTCTATACCTCTCTATGAGTTGTTCGAATTTTAGTGTGCCGAGTTCAGCGTACTGTGATGGCTCCTCGCCTAAAAGTGTTTGGTATGTGGGTGCAAAGTGTGAGAACACAACGAGTATTGGGGCGTTTGAGTTATCTGAGAGTAGGCGTTCTAACCTTACCACACGTTCCTCGTATAATTTCTTGGTGGCCTCAACATCGGGGTTGGGTGTCACACCCCAAACCAGCCACGGTGTCACCCGGTCCCTCACACCCTTGGTACCCACCAAGGTGAGCCTTGTACCATTAAGCGTTATAGTCTGAGCCTCGTCGTCTAACCAAACCACATCTGGGTAGGCTCTAATCTCTTCGAGGGATGAGTCGAACTCGTTGTTACCAGGGCACGCGTAGATGGGTCCAGAATAGCGCGCTCTTAGGAGACCCACTACCTGTGGTATGAGCGTGTGTTGGTTGTTGTGCACCACGTCGCCCGGGAGCAGGAATAGGTCGACGCCTTCTAGGGTTGTCCGCTTGAGCGCTTCTCTGAACTCCCCGAGGTGGCGGGGCGCGTGGATGTCGCTCACAGCCGCAATCCTCAAGAACTCATAACCCCGCGTCGTTTGGCGTGTGTTTATTGGTTGATCACGTCTCCGCTTCTTAGCACCTCGGCTACCTCTGGCCTCAATATCTCCGTTGGGAGGGGTTTTCCCTCTGTTAGGAGCTTCCTTATCCTGGTCTGACTGGTGGACTCATGGTACTCTTCTGGGTGGGGGCACACCTTTGATGAGGCCATCCACCCACAGATTCTACAGTAGAAGGTCTCCTGGTATCGTAGGGGTATGACGCCCACATCGTACTCATCGAATATCCTGTGGCAGGCGTAGGGGTCATAGTAGTTACCAACACCCGCCTGGTCTCGGCCCACTATGAAGTGTGAGCAGCCATAGTTTCTGCGCACAATCGCGAGGAAGAGTGATGCCTTAGGCCCAGCGTAGCGCATGGCTATGGATAGCGAGCCGAGCAGAACCCTGTTCTCCGGGTAATAGTTCTTCACAAAGACCTCGTAGGCCTTCATGATCACTTCGGGCTTATAGTCACCACGCTTGAGTTTACCAACCACGGGCTGAATAAATATGGCGTCCACATCCTCCCGCTCAAGCGTCACACGCTGAATATACTCATGCGCGGTGTGTGGCGGATTCCTCGCCTGGTAGCCAGCTACACTCCTCCAACCCATACGCTTAAAGCGTTCACGCGTCTCCTCTGGTGTGAACTCAAACTTCATCGAGGGCACATTTAAGCGGCGTATCAACCTAACCCTCCCAGCGAGCGCCACCTCCCCGAACTCCGCTAAGTCAGCCACATTGGGGTGAGCCGTATCCTTCGTGCCATACACCTTCTCAGCGTAATACGACTTATCAAACCCGAACTTCTCCTCCAACTCCAGAAGCGCGAAGGGCTCATCGTTCAGACCCCTCAACACAATAGTGTCGGAGGGTCTCGCCTCGGAAACAACCCGGGAATCCGTCTTCGAGTTGGGTGTAAGGATTATGGGTATGGTCCATGGCAGGCCGCTTCCAAGCGTGTTCCTCTCAAGCACACTCAAATACTCGTCTTCACCCATGAATCCATCAAGCGGACTGTACGCCCCAACCCCAATCTTGTCGGCATCGTACACCTGGTCAACAACCGGCCTCACACTCGGAAGCTCATGCACCTCCCCCAACCGCTTCTCAGCTTCAGCCTCACTCATAAGAGTCTTAACAAGCCTACCCCCATAGGGCTCAGGTATCAAGTCACCCACACCTCACAGGCTAACCCACAATGTGGTGGACAGGCCTCGTACTCATGACCCACTCACGCGTCTTCGGGTCATACCTAGAGTTCACGAACACATGCCAGTTCTGGTCGTCGAGTTTGGGGTAATCCGAGCGATAGTAGTAACCCGGCCACCTAGTCTCCTTCCTATAGAGAGTGTGGCGTATCACGGCCTCAGCGGTCCAAACACGGTGGTGTAGCTCCCAAGCCCTCTGAAGCTGGTGGAGGTTCTCTGCGGCAAGCCTCTCCAAGTCCTCCTTAAGCATGATGAGGAGCTCTAACCCACGGTTGAGGAGGAACTCGTTAGTCATATACATCGAGCCGTAACCCGCGGCGTACTCATCCATAATCTTCTCCAGCCTAACCACACCCTGATTCGGGTACAGGTAGATGGGTGAAACCGTGCCCTTCACAATCATGTTCCTACCCGTCTCATATGTCTCAAGAGGCTGATACACCCTCTCCCTAAGCGCCTCAACCTCCGTGGGGTCAACCTCAGGTGTATAGTCGGCGTGATCCAACACGTACTTCACCGCGGCCTTAGCCGCGAGCCTACCCTCGGTGAACGAGCCCGAACTGAACTTGTGAGCCGAGCCACCAATCGTGTCACCAGCCCCGAACAAGCCCTCAACAGTTGTCATACGGTTATAACCCCAATAGTAGTCCCTCGGAGACACATCCTCCGGCCCACTCGCCCATGCACCAGAGCATGTAGCGTGCGAACCCATAATATAGGGCTCGGACATCGTGAGCTCCGAAGGCCTCTTCTTCGGGTCAATGTTCTGAGACGCCCAAACAATCGACTGACTCATAGTCATATCCAAGAAGTCCTCCCAGCCAAGCTCCTCCTTCTCAGATGTGTCCAGAACCTGCTCTGTGTGTAGGTAGATGGGGTGCCTCCCAGCCTTAATCTCTCTGAACATAGCATCATTCCTAAGACAAGTTGGGAAAGGCTTCGAATCCACGTAGTCACCGTAGAGTTTACGCTGCTCCTCAACATACTTCCTCTCATACTCCTCCCCGTAGGCGTTCTTCGCAACCGCTTTAAGCGCGAGGAACCAGGCGCCCACGGGTCCGTAGCCATCCTTAAACCTCGTCACAACCAAGCGGTTCTCCATCTGAGTCATCTCAGCCCCAACCTGTATGAGAAGACCGTACGCCGAACCCGTGCTCCAAGGTGCATACCAAGTCCTACCCGCACCCTCACCCACTGAGCGCGGCCTGAATATGTGGGTGGCACCACCAGCACCCACGATGACAGCCTTAGCCCTGAACACATAGAAGGAGCCGTCGCGCACACTGAAGCCAACAGCCCCCGCAACCCTGTTAGGCACATTCCTGTCGAGTAGTAGGTGGGTGACCATTATCCTATTATACACCTCGGACGCAGCCTTCTGCGCGGCCTCAGCCACTATGGGCTTATACGACTCACCGTGTATGAGTATCTGCCACCTCCCCTCACGCTTGTAGTGACCAGTCTGCTTATCATATATTATCGGCAGACCCCACTCCTCGAATAGGTGAACCGTGCTATCCACGTGTCGCGCTATGTCGAAGAGTAAGTCTTCGCGCACAAGGCCCATGAGGTCCCCCCTAGCGTAGCGCACAAAATCCTCGGGACGGTTCTCGTTCCAGCGCATACCCATATAGCAGTTGATAGCAGAAAGACCCATGGCAACCGCCCCGCTACGCTCAATATTAGCCTTCTCAACCAGCACTATCTTCATCCTGCGGCCCCAATACCTCGCCTCATACGCGGCGCCGCACCCAGCCATGCCTCCGCCGATAATCAGGATGTCACAGTCAACCCTGTGAACAGACCTAGAGGATCTAACACTCATGCCCTCTCAGCCTCCTTGAGGCGAAGTGTGGGCAACCCCTCCACCTTAAGATACTCTGGCTCGTGGGCGAGGAGAGGGCTAGAAAGCGCTTCCAAGCTGGGCTCGGGGTAGGCTGTGGGGGGCTTGATGCTGCCGAACTTGGTGGTGCGAATAGGGAACCTGAAGGTCTTCGTCTCACCATTCCTGTACACAACCTTCCAGGAGACAACGCCCTTCTCGGGCTCCCTGAGCACCGTGAGCGCGTGGCCGAGGGGTGCGAAGTCAGCGTAACCCCTCATATCAATCGCGTTCTGAGGACAAGCCTTAACACACGAGTAACACTCCCAGCAGTACTCCGGCTCAATGTTATACGCACGCCTCATCACGGGGTCAATGTGCATGATGTCACTCGGACAGATCTCAACACACTTACCGCATCCATCACACATCGACATATACACGAATGTGGGCACAGCTCACCACTACTCCTTAATATATGAATCCTCGGAGGGTGTGGGCAGGCGTGAAACACCCCTCTCCCTATCTATTTCACGCTGTATAGCGTACGCCCCCTTATAGAAGATGTGGCTGAACTTCGACCAGGGAACACTGAAGAACATGAAGGCGGTGACAGGGAGATACAAGCCGAGAGCAACATCGGTGGCAACAACCGAGCCACTCAGGTCGGCGGCCTCAAGCACGAATCCCAAAACCGCGTTAGCAAGCAGGCTCAAAATAAACATATCAGCCCTTGTCACCCTTAACACACTGTTACCCTCATGGGAGACGTTAACCCTAAGCCACAGATACCACAAACCACCAACCAACACGAGCAACCCTCCCAAATTAAGCAACACGCCGAACACACTCGAGGGCAAAACGGGGCTCACATCGGGGTAAGCGAACACCTTAACCACCACCACGATAACCGAGAGAATGAACCCCCACAGCATCAGCTCATGCGAGGCACGCCGCGAGGCGCCACACTTCGCAAGCTCCCTGGAAGTAGCGAGATTAGTGACAAGCGTACGGCCAACAACACCAGCAACACCAACCTCTTTACCCTGACCACCACCCGACGTAGCTGAGAGCATCATCCTACGCTCAGCCCTAAAATAAGCAAGCTTCCGACCGCCCAGAGCGTCATACACCAACCCTAAAACCATGGCCACAAACAACACACCAACAAACACCTCGAAAAAAACAGGCGGCAAAATATTGTTGATATTAACCGCGGTCATTGTTAACCCAATATAACCAAATCCAATATATAACACTTTTCCAAACTGCACGGAACCTAGAAAACGCAAACAAAACAGGACCAAACAGGCTTCACCACCGCATGAAATTCAATGTCAGAAAAACACAATATTAAACAACCAATGACAACCAAAAACACGAGCCAACCCTGACAACCCAACGCTAAACACACCGCAACCCAAAAATCCACATCTAACCCTACACCCAACTCTTTAATTCCTAATGAGCCCCGTAGACCACTTTATTCTCTAAACCAAATATACAAGGAATAGGGCCAGCACAGTCACCATGGCGGTGAGACACAAGCAAGTGAAAGCCATACCCAGCACCTATTTTCCTAGGCATACATCTTGCGTTAATGCCATTAGGCGCATTGTTTAAGGATTCGATATTTCATGGGTTAGCATATGTCACCTGTAGACTCTATCACAACCTGCGTCGCATAAGAGACACGGATCTCAACAGCTGTGAGCCACCCCGCCCTAAGTGGTGGAGCCACCTGCATGATCACCAGCCCACTATACCTCCTCTTCGCCAACCCTAAGGTTGATAGAGAAGGTATTGAGCGGAGTTCCACAGGCGCACCTATGGAGGGGGTGGCACCCACCCTGCGCGTTTTAGGAACACTAGGCAAGCGTTCGGACTCCGGTTAAGAGTGAAGCCACAGTGAGGACAGTGGTGAACCCTATCTTTTAGCGTTAAATTCCGGTTGACTCAACCACATTGGAAGTATTCACGGGGGTGTTGCACGCTGGGACGGGTAAAACCCGTTTCCCATGTTTAAGAAACTCCCACATCAAGCACCCTCTGAGCTCTGAGAAGGAGGCATCGTAGAGCCTACACCTCCTCGTCCCGGTTTCACCCTTCTTCTGAATCAAGTCCTCGCGTTCAAGTCCCCCAAGATTAACACAACGTACTCTTGTGTAAGAAGAAAACCGAGTTTGAAGAAGAGTTCACGCCTAGAATCCTTAACGTGCTCGTACTCCCCAGCGAGCCTCCACTTCCTTTGAGCCGGTTCGCCGAGAGATTTCCCCCTCGACAGTGTTCGCTGTAGCATTCTAATTTTCTCCAAGGAATGCTCAAGCGATTTCGGGTTCTCCAAGATGCGCCCATAGGAAAAAGTGGCTAGTTCCTTTATCCCCAAGTCCACGCTCACAGCTTTTCTGTGTCCCTTTGTAAAGACCTGATTGTGTCTCAGGTTCCTTAACTACGAAGATAAAGTAGATCCGACCAGAGGGGTACATTTTGACGCACACTTGAGCCATCTAGTTTCCTGGGAACTCCTTGTGTAAAACCAAAGCGAAGAAGCCGATCCTGCTCAGGCGCAAACGGGCCTTCTTCTTTTTGTTTACCCTGTCCTACTTGCCTAATATTCGAAAGCCTTCAACCACTCCGGGGGTAAACCGAGGAAAGATACTTGTGTGGTTTCTTTTTTGGGTTTGTTTGTCAACCCATACCCATCAAGAAAGCCTCCCGAGCATGGTAGAACCTCTCTGCCGCTTGCTATGTAACTTAGGAATACAACACTTGAAACTCAGGGTTTTTCTTCCTCAAGTCTAAAGTTAGTTGCCTGAGTTCGTTTTTGCTCAGCGTGTAAGAGCGTGTTATAGAGCTTGCAGGCCACCTCTAACCGGATTCTCAACCCCCCACGGTCTTCGATGAGTACGCCCTGTACTGGTAGGCTCTTACACGCACTGCAGGCTAATCTTCCTTCCACAGTACTTATACTCTTGGGATCCCCACTCCTAGAAGCGGCGAAGCCATTAAAAGTTTTATAATGATTAGTAAAGTCTTCATGAAACACGCTCCACGAAGACATCGAACCCTGAATCAAAACTCATTATTCTGTGTATGCGGTGTCTACGTATGTGTACCAGTGAGACGCAGTCAGTGAAACTCATGGGTTTATCCTTAAGTTGAAGAAATGTTTCCCAAGCAGCCGAAAACTCTTCGGGGCCCGTATAGAGTTTGCGGATCCTTGGGGACTGTATTATATATGAGCCTGTGTTGGCGGCTAAGATATGACTACGCGTCCTCGCAAGCGCGGTTGTTATGGCTTCGTCAATTACATAGTCAGAGGTGTAAACTAAGCCAAAGACGCCATTTAATGCATTCATAAGTAGCTTCACGGCTCTCACGTGATTCGAATCACTACGGTTGTTGGCCGCCACAAAAATGCCTGTATCAATATAAACAGCCATCAAGTGTCGCTTCTCCCATACAGGTATTCATCCACCTTCTCCGAAGCATCCCTTACACCCCAATCGTCGGGGTTTCTAAGCTTCTGCCACGCTGGGTCCTGTTCAAGGGGAGGCAGACTCTTCACCCTCTTCAAGAACTCATCTCTATTCTCAAGTGAGAAGTCAACCATAAGGCCCAGCACCTCCTGCAAGGTGAGCTTCACCCCTTCTTCTAAGATCAGGGAAGCCACGAAGCGCTCAAGCTCCTTCTTTCTCTTCTTATCCAATTTAACCGTAGACGACACACATAATTTCTACTTATATACTTTTATACTTTACTACCAGTGGCCCAACACCTCTCCATCAGTGCAGGCGTACATGGACAGCGAAACACGATCTGCAACACCCAAAACAGTGTATAAAAAGTCCCACTCAGCCTTACCTGTTTACAAAACACGAATCTTTGACCTACAATGAGGTACGAGGCTTCCACTCCCAGACCACTAATCAGACCCATACCGCCTCCTATAACGAATAAGGTTAGGCTGCCCCCTATTATACCGTAGTCAGCAGCTCCAGAATAGATAGGTTTATAAACTTTCCAAAACCTCGCCCCTTCTAGGGGCGGGGATTCTAAAAGTATAAATACGAGTCTGGAAAACACTTGTTAATGCGTGTAAGGGCATATAGGTTCAGAGCGTACTGCTCAAACACCACTGCGAGGGTGTTGGAAACCCAGCTCGAAGCAGCGTGCAAGCTTTACAACACGCTCCTACACGCAGAGCAAGAAGAGTACGAGGAGAACAAGCACACGATGAATAAAACCGAACTAAGACAGCTCGCCTTAGACCTGAGAAAACAGAACCCTGAGTTTCAAGTGTTACACTCCCAGGTTGCGCAACAAGTAGCTGATAGATTTTACCAAGCGCGTCAGAGGTTTTTTGAAGGGCTTGCGAACAAACCCAAGAAAAAGAAGCCGCACAAGTTTCTTTCTTTGGTGTACCCTCAGAGTGGTTGGAGGCTTTCTGATACAAGAGAAGTCGGTCTCGGCAAAAACAAAAAGAAGAAAGCTCGGCTCTACCTTAGCAAAATCGGCTTCTTTACCCTAGTGATACACAGGGTGTTCCCAGAGAGCCAAGTGTCTCAAGTGTGCGTTAAACTCGACCCCTCTGGTCGAATCCATGTAATCTTCTTGGTGGAGGAGGCTGAAACACTGGGGCAATCATCGGAGGAGCCCAAGAAAGCGGTAGGTGTTGACCTGGGGATCACAAGGCTCGCCACACTCTCCTTTGGATGGGCGCTACTTGGAAAACCCTAAACCGCTTGAGCGCTCCCTTGAAAGAATCAGGATGCTACAGAGAACACTTTCAAGAAAAAAGTTTCTTTCCAACAACTGGCTCAAAACAAAGACAAGACTCGCAAAGCAGCATGAGCGTGTTAAGGATTTCAGGCGTGACCTGTTCTTTAAACTCGGGGCGCTACTCGCACAGGAGTACGACCTCTTAGTGCTAGAGGACTTAAACGTCCAAGGTTTGGTTCAAAAAGGCGAAACCAAGAGGAGGAGGATGAGGCTGTACGACTCCTCTTTTTCAGAGCTCAGAGCTGTGCTGGAGTGGCAGTTTCGAAAAAGAGGGAAGCTTGTTTTACCTGTTCCAGCGTACAACACTTCACGTGAGTGTTTCCTGTGTGGAGGAATCAACCAAAGCTTGACTTTGGATGACCGAGTGTTTCACTGCCCCCACTGCGGTTTCACCTTGGACCGCGACCTTAACGCTTCTCTGGTTCTTTTGAAGAGGTCAGGGTGGGTGCCACCCAGTGTGCCTGCGGTTGAGCTCCACCCAATACCTCCCCTACCAGCCCTAGGGTTGGTGGGGAGGCAAGGTGGAGCGATGAGGCAGGAAGCTCCGCCATTTATGGCGGGGTAGCTCACTCGTTGACAGGGAAAGCACATCCCAAAATATGGTGCGCTTTGGGTATCCGTAAACCTTACCATGATTGAACAGGGCTGCGAATACGAAAACTCTCCTCACCTGTAAACCACACCTAAGAGCTTCAGCCCACTTTTAACACAGCACCTGCTCGACGCTAAAAGAGAACAACTCTAAGGCACACCCACCAATGGTACCACGATGTCTATATCGAAGCCAAGAGCAACTCAGCAATGCTCAGAGTCTACTCGGGACTCTACTGGAACATTACACAAGGAGTCCAGAACCACGCAAACCACGGTAGGGTGACCAAAGGCACACCACGAATAGCTTAACACGACACTTGACATATTCCCCTACTGCTGGGGGTTTTCAAGCCTAGCCTAGCCTAACCCACCCAGCCCGAAGAGGCACATCCAATAATTGGTGCGAATCAAGATGAAGGGTACGTGAACTACCCCGCTCTCACTGGCGGAGACTTCCCCCAGATAAAACTCTTGAAAGCCGCTATGGGATAAACAAGTGACCTCGGATGATTCCTTCGAAAACCGATGTGTTAGCCTGGATTTGTAGAGGGAGTGGGATGGTTTCAAATCGTTTGAACGCCTATACAACAGCCAAGGATTATCTGTGTTAATGCTATATATAATCTGTGGAAATAATGTTGATGGACTCGGAAACAATCCGTGAATCCGTTCTCAAGGTGTTCTACGACGTGTTTGGTGGGCCAGCCGCAAGAGCGATATTGAACTACACATGCCTAGACCCCGAGGACCTAGTCAATAATCCTTCACACCTTACGCAAAGCCTCCAATTGGCCTTCGGGCCAAGCGCGCACCACCTCGAACAGGCGATAGTTAGAGAACTACTAAGAAGATTCAACCTCCCACACACAACACTAGGCACACTCACCTATGAGCAGACACTGAGAATGATAGTAACCAAGAGCCGGATAAAACTCAAAGAACCCGATGGTGGCAGTAAGAAGGCTGAACACGTCTAAAAACTCACAGCTAAGCATACAGGGGGCACGCGGAAATCCGCCTCGAACTGTCCTTTATCCACTGCTGGAGGATGAACGGCTTTGTCCCGCGTGGGTTTCAAGGTCGCCGTAGCCCCGCTCGGGGCTGCCAATGAGATTGGGTTAGTGTGATGCTAGCTGGATGTCCCCATTCGTGGTGGTCAAAGTAAGTGTGGCTGAACCCGAGCCGATGGTGGCCGCCAGCGTCGTCTTGCTCATTGAGGTGTTTGCTAGACGTAGCCCACTCACGCTAAGCGCGCCATTCACGGTGGCCATCGTCACGGAGAGGGACGAGTTGCTTGGTACCATTATCCTGATGTCTCCATTCGTGGTTAGCGCCCTGTACACGCCGCCCAGCGTGGGGGTGAAGCTCGCCGTGATCCCCCCATTCACAGTCATCAAAACCCATCCACGAATGTTGGAGGATGTGAGGTTGATGTCACCGTTAACATCGTTAGCCTCCACAGACCCACCGGAGCCTAGCGCTAACTGAATCACGCCGTTAACAGAGTTGACCTCTACATCTGAGAAGCTCTCAAGCTGGACGCGCACACCACCGTTAACATCCACGACGCGCACACTGAGTGAATTAAGGGATTCGGGTACCAGTATATTGAAGCTAAGTGTGTAGTAGCCGCCTATTAAGATTGTGTGCGGCTCGTGGACTAGTATGTCAAGCGTGTCCCCAACCCTCCGCACCGTGGTGTTAACACTTATGGGGTACAGGAAGCGTGTGAGTGTGGCGTTTACGTATACATAGTCACCCCGCCAAACCCCCACACTTATAGCCCCATTCGTATCATTCACAAGGAGACCGCTGAGACCGGTGGTGTCAGTGAACCTGTAAGTGTACACCTTCACCACACCAGCCCCACGTAGCAATGACGCCATCCCAGGAGCCACTAGGAAGCTGAGGAGAAGGGCTAATATGAGGACCCCCAGCACCACGGCGGCGCCCACAATCAGCCTCACAACTCACTCCTCCAAAGTCTTCCTAATAGAATCCACCTTCTCATTGAGTATCGCAAGCTGCGCCTTCACATCTGTGAGAGCACTCTGAATGCTCTCCCGATCGGTGTACCCCGAACCGGTCAGCACACGCCTCCAGACTGATACGCCAACCACTAGCACCACGAATGCGAACACAACACCAGTCACACCCGTATACACAATCATGTAGACAACACCCACCGCGACAGCCACCCACACCACCAGCGTGGATATTAGCAGATTCACATCCAGGGGCTGCCTACTCACCACGCCCGCCACCATCCTCCCCAAGGTAACCTGATATCACTGCGGGCGACACCCTGATATCGAAGTCCACCAGCTCGTAGTAGCGCAGCGCCTTGGCCTCGTCCGGCACCAAAGCCACCGTGCTCTTCACGATACCCGCCTTCTGTAGCTTTATGAGGTGCACCTTCGCAAGAGCCCTGCTCACTCCAGCCCTCTTTGCGAGCTCGGAGAGATACATCGGGCCACCCCTGTACAGCAAAACCACGAAGCGAAGCCTCAGCGGGTGCCCCAGCGCATCCATTTTTAAAGCCAATTTCACCAAATCGTCCATTCATCCACATCACGTAATGAAAAAATTACACGTATTTAAACCCTACACATCCAAAGACAAGGGTAGAACGTAAAAAAGGAAGTGGCAAAGAATGGGTATGGTGCCCGATCAGAGCCATCCACGCTCGGCCACTATACCCACACCAATCCAAAGAACCACCACGACAAATGTGGGCACCGGGAGGGTAGAGGTCGAGTTATGGCGAACCCATCACCACGCTTATCAGGACGCCTCACACTAACATCAGCTTTTTAAACACAGCTGAATAATATATGTGAGTTAAAGTGTCAGCGGAGGAGCTCATTAGGCTACTACCAAAACTGCTACGAGAGCATCCCGAACTCAGACATGAAGTAGCAGTCATACTCTCCGAATCCATGGCCGACAAAGGGGACATAGCCGCCATACTCGAACACATAGAAAAGCTGAGGGAGGACTTCAACAGGAAAGTAGAAGAAGACAACAAAAGATTCGAAGGAATCATAGCAGAAATCAAAACACTAAGAGAACAATTCAACAGGAAAGTAGAAGAAGACAACAAAAGATTCGAAGGAATCATAGCAGAAATCAAAACACTAAGAGAACAATTCAACACTTTAGCATCCGAGTTCTTGATTTTCAAAGATAGGGTGAACAAGCTTAGAGACAAAGTGAACAAGCTTGAGGAAAACTTTGGAGCCTTCGTTGAAAGCTACTATACCACCAAAGTTGTTGAGATACTTGGTGAGAGGCTTGGTTCCACGTCCCTTAAGATCATAAAGAATGTGGCAGTAAGGGGAGGGGAGCTAGACGCCGTCATAATCACAGACGGCACGGTGTACACGCTGGAGGTAAGCGGTGTCCTGCGGAAAAGGGATATAGACAAGCTCAAACGCTCAAGCGACCGCCTCGCGGAAAACGAGGAGTACGCCGGAAAGCAGATTAGACCCGTCGCGGCAGGTGTCAGAATCGACAGCCACGCGGTGGAGCTCGCAAAACACTTAGGCGTGGAGGTAATATACATTTAGTGATAAACGCTTGTAGTGGGGCTCAGGAGAACAAAGAGAGCCCCACAATCTCGATCTAGGGTTTCACTCTACGTAGGCGCACGTAGGTACGCGTCCGCATACCTATCGTATGCGTAGCAGAGGTTGGGCTTCACAGCATCATGCAGGAATCTCACGAGTTCATTGACCCCCTTCAGCTCCGCCCCTGTCTCGACGTACCCACCCACTCATACGCCTTCTGCGTTGCTGAAGAAGGCATCATGGGGAACGCCGACCATCCTCAGTCCCCTTCCTCATCCCCCCATGTGTGTGCACGTACCCCTCCACCTTTTCCTAAAGGAGGTCTTGGGTCTACGCTACCACTCACCCTACTGCCCATGCACACAAATTGTTCAAATCCAGAAATCCATATAAACCTATCTATTTTGAAACTGCTGAGTACGGCGAACCAATAACTTTGGCGGGCTCTAAAGAGCTAAATACAGGTGTGGAGATAAGTATCTGAGTAGTGTTGGAGAGAGGACAACAAGTTGAGGCTAAGCCGAACGCTTTGAGCGTCGACGAGCTGGACGTGCAGATAATAAGGAGTCTCCAAGAGAATGCGCGCGTATCCTACCGTGCCCTATCTAGGAAGCTCGGGGTGAGCGTTACCACCATCAGTGAGAGGGTTCGAAGGATGATTGCAAGCGGGCTCATAAGAGGGTTCACCACAATAGTCAACCCAGAGAAACTTGGGAGCGTCTACTGTGTTGCACTATACATCAAGGCGGCTGAGGGCGTCGAGGCTAAACGTGTGGGTGACGCTGTGGCGAGCATACCTGGAATATGCTACGTGTACACCACCCTGGGTCTCTACGACATCGTGGCGATGGGTAGCGCCCCAACCAAACAGGCCCTATCCGAGATGATAACCAAGGTGAACAGCCTACCAGAAGTGGGGGAAGTGGTCCCATCAATGATACTTGACGTGGTAAAAGAGGAACCCAAACACCCAGTCTACCTGCAAACAAACGCCTAGACGTAGCGCAAAACTGGTATGTTTGCAAAGTCCGTTTTAAAGCGTATATAACACTATCTGTGATGGATGAATGGATGGGCTTACAGTTTTCTGTGCTAACTATAGAGTTTCTGGGTCTTCAACGTTGTACTAAAACGAATCAAGGTAGATACTAGTATGGAGGGCGTAGTCGAATCATCCAGAATCCTTATTAGTTGTGCTACAAGCAGTTATTTAACCCCACGGTGAAACCCGATGTCCTCAGAGTACGCCACCAAGGAGGAGGTAACCGCAGTGATGAACCTCATAAAGACGCTCAGAAACGACCTCGATAACAGGATTACAAGAAGCGAGAAAATGCTTGAGAAGATCATAGACACACTAAGCCAGCGGCCGACGGAGGGTGGGAGAGCCCTGTGTTTCTCCAAGATACAGGCGGGCATAGATATCGAGGAGACATCTGAAGAGACGAGGCTTGTGGCCACTGGGTGCATGCTCATGCACGAATGCGGCCGAGAGAGCGGTCACAAGGGACTCCACCAGTGCGTGAGATGCTCGTTCCTGTGGGGATGGGTCATAAAACCCTAACCACCTTGCATGAGGATGGGCGCAGAGCAAAGGTTGCGGGGAGGGGTGACGTAGCTTTTCGGATATTAGCATTAAGCACGCAAAGGTGCATTAAAAAACGAAAAGCATATAAAATCCCACGCTATTATATAGACGTAACAATGGCAATAACAAACAAGTCAACAACCGAGGAAAGAAGGTTGAACGCGGAGAGGAGAGTTGACGAGACAACTAGAACCTCGCTTCACAAAGACGACCTCAGAGCGGCGCTGAACGAGTTCCTAGGTAAAACGGCTGCAGCCGTAATACTCAACCACATCTTCCCCGCTGGAATAAAGGGTGATACACTCACGAATGATGAACTAGACAGGCTTAAGAGAGAGCTAAGAGAGCTCATCGGAACGCAGGCGGACCTGATAATCAGCCTCATCACCTAAACGCCCTCTGTGTTCACACTCTTAAGGCCTGAGTATTCCGAGCCTCAGAAGCTCGCGCTCGGAAACCTTTTTAACCCTCATGAACCTCTCTCTGGCGGGGAGAAATAGATTCGGTTTCGAAACCAGTTCACGTAGAGCCCTTACCACTAGGATAATCGACCTCCTACTACGCCACTTGGGGTCAAACACCGAGTAGTACAAGTCCGTGATCACCCGGAGGGGGAGATAGGCCGCCAAGAAACTCGGATCGTAGAGCTTTAGGATAACAATATACCTGTTACGGATGTGCCTGTACCATCTTATCGGCGTCTTCTTGTTGGGTAGCCTGTGCATATGTGTCACACTATAGTGTGTGTCGCAGGCCACCCTGTACCCACTCATCCACACCCTCAGGCACAGGTCCTGGTCATCGTACACCTGGAAGAAGTTGGGGTCGAAGCCCCCGACCCTCTCGTACACATCCCTCCTAATCACGAAGAAGTTCTCCGCAGCGGTGACGAAATAGGGCTTCGAAAGGTCTCTCGGCGGCACATGGGATAGCCGCATATCCAGGTAGGTCCCCCCAGGATTATAATCCCTCCTAGGAACAATCTCAATGCAGTTCGCCACACCCACATCGGGATGAGCCTCCAAGAAGCCCACCAGCCCGCCTATGGTTTCGGGTGGGAAGAAGACATCGTTATTCGTGAACACAATGTACCTGGCCCGCGGGTCAACCATCCGAGCACCCGCCCTCATCCCCCCAGAGTAACCCAGGTTCCTATCTAGGAGAACGTAGCGTATCCTCTCACCGTATAGTGACCTCACAAAGGGGATGCTGGAGTCGGTGGAGCCGTTATCCACCAAGAGAACCTCCTTGTTAGGGTACTCGGAGCCAACACAGCTTTGCAGGCAGCGCAAAAACGCATCCCTGTTCTGTGTCAACCCATTGTGGTTCAACACCACAACCGACACGAGTGGGAGAACACCACCCCTTCCATTCTGATTCTTACTCTCCCTGACCACCTCAGGATTCGCCACACGCGTCACCCCACAAACCAGCACACCTCGGGTTTAACCAAACGATTGACACACGCCTATCCGCACATTGAAGCCGACTCCCCAGCCAGCGTGGAACACTCGGGGAACACCGTTTGAACTCATCCCCCAAGGACTCACCTCTCATTCTGGCTCCCATCAGCAAACAAGATTGGGGGCAGATTGAGTGTAGGCTCATCTCTTGGATTCAACCCCGACAAACATCTCCATGAGCGTTGTACCCAACGCTAATATGATTACACATCGATTAAAAACTTATGTAGCTTTGAAAACCATCCGACATTATAACCATTGCACGCTGGAGGTCACCGCCCACTCTTGGAGGCGACCACGTCAAACTCAGCCTTAATAAGTTGTTCGAGCACCCAGTAACCTCTGCACGCCGCCCTCCTGAACTTTGCGCGCTCAGCCATGGTGTCACCCAAGTTGGCAATATTCCATGCGGCCGCCCTAACAGTCGCGAGCAGGATTAAGGGGTCGCGCACCGCCACACTCTTAAGCATCGAGTAAACCAACAGCCTGAGGCTCACCAAACCCAAAACTGGGGGTAACACACTTATGGGTAGGTCTTTGAGTATCGCCCGAATATTGTTCTTATGGGACAGGTAGTAGTTGCGGTGAGTGAGACTCCGCGTATACCTGCCAACACTAGAGGCTCCCCCCACATGGTAGGCCCTCGACGCGGGGGCGGTGAGCGCCCTGCGCCCCGAAAGCCATATTCTGAGGCCCAGATCCATCTGCTCCCTGTACAGGAAGAAGGACGTATCGAACCCGCCGATCGCTTTAAAGGCCTCCGAGTCGAACACCACTAGTGCGCCGTCGGGGTAGAGCACTGGGAAGGGCCCGGTGTGTGCGCGCAGGAATGTGTAATAATCCTCATTCTTCGCGTAGTCAGCGTTCATGGTGGGCACCCACCTGCTACGCAGAATCTTACCCGCCCCCTGAATCACCCCGGGTTTATGGTAATAACACACCACGGGTCCAACCGCTGCCACGTCGCCCAGCCTGAAGGCGTCCATGATGGGTGGAAACCACCCCGGGTCGACCCGCAGGTCTGCGTTTGAAAAAGCCAAGTAGCCAGAGGGGAAGCCAAGCAACTCTAGAGCCTTCATTATCCCCCCACCGAAGCCGTGGTTCCTGTCCAGCCCTAAGACCTTCACTCGTGGGTTGGACGCGTACCTAGCGAGCAGGTGCTCCAGCGATCCGTCGGTGGATGCGTTGTCAACGACCACAACCCGGAAGTCCACACCATATTGAGCGCTTAGGAAGGAGTCCATGCACGCATCAACGTGTCTAATATTGTTATAACTCAGAACGAGTATGGTTAGCTCGCTACCCAACCCGGGTTGCCCACTAAGTTTGAACAGACTCGGCGATAATAAGCCTAGCTCACAATATCCAAAGCCACATCAAAACGAGCAACAATTGGACTACAGAGTAATATCATTAAAAATATGTAGTGACATCTCGAATTATATAAAGCTCTCTTTGATCTACACAGTAAACCCTATGTTTAAACCCCTAGTTGAGTGTTTGATGATGCGCCCCGGATACAACGATGGGAAGCGAAGCAACGGCTGGAGGGCACACTCTCACAAGTGCCGAACACTACCCATTGTGCTCATAATCACACTCGTGCTCACAGCCTCCCCCGCACTAGTCTTGGGCGCGCTTCACGCACCCCTCAGCCAGCAGGTGAAAGCAAACCCCGTTGGCGCGGCCTCCCCGCGGCATCAGGTGGCGGACGGGCCTCCCGGTGTGGTGGACTACGGGAACACTTATCCCTTCAACACGAGCCAAGTGCTTGGGAACGCCGTGATCAACACCCTAACCACGCCCAGTGGGGACACATTCCTCATCCAGCTTGTGGGCGTACTCAACACTGGCGGGGACCACTACTACCTGGTCGAGGAGTACCTCGCACTCAACCAAACGCAGAATGCTGGGTACGCGTACACGCTCGCCGACACCCTCCTCAACCTCTCAGCGTACCCCTCACACCTGAGCTCACACTACATCTCAGGCTTGGGAGGACTACGAAACACCCCCAACGGGGTCGCATACACCTACACCTACACAGCCTCAGGACACCTCACCACACCCTTCGAGTACACCCCATCCATAAGGGTGCAGAGCACGCTGGAGGGCACACAGGTAGACTTCCAAGCAACCCTCACAGAGATGTCACCCCAGCTAACACTCTTCCAATCCGAGCTGGACACGGTCATCATAAGCGAACCCCACCAGTCAACCCCCACCATCACGGTTGGGGGGCACAACCCGGTGAATCAGAACGTGCTCGAAATAGTGCTCAACACCCCCACCCAGGGCACCCAACCAACAAACGTTGAGGGCTACCTCCAGCTCTTCTACGGGGATCAAAGGGGGTTTGCACCCGTCCCCGAAGCCCAGTCCAGTGGGGCGGATGTGGCGGGGAGCCTACCGGGTCTCCACGTTTACCCCCTCTATAACCAGACAGCACCGGTCGCCCTAGTATCCTCCCAGCTCACGGGCTTCACAACACTGTGGCCACTCAACCATACAACCATAGTCCTCACCGCGCAGAGGGGTCTCACACTCGGCATAAACACCACGAGCGTCAACCTGAGCCGGGGCGCCTACCAGATCCCCCAGTACACGGGTGAAGGCTTCATCGAGAACACCATAAGACTCACCCCGGAGGGAGGCGCTCAGGAGGTCACCCTCAGCGCTCCAGGCGTAATACAGCCTGAGGTGGGGTATCGGGGGGTATTCCTAGGCTGGAACCACACGCTGAAGGCGGGCACACTCAAACTCAACCTATCAAAGCAGTACACAGTGAGCGAAGCCTACCAACCCCAGTACCTCCTAACCGAGATATATCTCGCCCAACCCAACCAGACCCCCATAGGGAAGAATTATGAGTGGGTGAACGCTGGAGCCAACACCACCGTCAGGCTGCCAACCATGATATACGAGGGTAGCTATGTGAGGTTCTTGTTCGTGGGGGCCACACTCAACCAAACACAGATCAACGCCTCCGAGTTCGAGGTGAAACTCGTGGAGCCCACCACCCTGTACGCCTACTACGCCAAGCAGTTCCTCATAGCATTCGTAGGGAGCCACAGAGAGTACTACTCAAGGCTGGATGAGTGGGCTAACGCGTCGCAGCAGGTGAACATCAGCCTACCACTCTATATCCGCGACGGCCAGTACGCTAGACTCGCCTTCCAAAGCTACACCCTTGGAAACCAGACGGAGACGAACCTCGAGCTACAACTCACAGTGACGGCGCCCGTGAACGTCACACTCAACTACACCCAGCAATACCAGCTCAACTTCACGGGAGCCTACTCACAATACTACTACGCCTACAGCGCGTGGTACAATCAGGGTGAAAACTACTCGGTGACGATACCCCAAACACTCATGGTGAACACAACGTTCAGAATCGTGTACGACAACGCCACGATAAACAAGAACACAACAACCACCCAAGCACACTTCACTGGGACAGCGAGCACACCAATAATAATCCAGCTCACACTCACCCCACAATACCTAGTCGTGATAAACGCGCCCAACACCCACATACACGCATTCTACAACAGGAGCCAAACAATAAGCGTGCAGGCACCATACTACTCGGGGAACATCTTCAAGCTCGACGTCTTCCGAGAGTGGGTGGGCACACTGAACACCACATCCACACAGCTAACGCTCAACGTGAACGGCCCCATCCACGAAACAGCGGTGTACACCCGAACATACATAAGACTACTACTAATCATGGTATCAATCGGCGCCATCCTAGCAGCCACACTCACAATATACTTAAAATCAAGGACCAGTCGACCCATCTAGCAACAACACAATGAGGGGACCACGCGCCCAAACATACATGCAAACATGCTTGGCCGGCCCCACGATAAGCAAGACCCGCATGGAAAATAGGGCCAAAAGTGGGGACACCCATCATCCCTAGATCCAACCCAATTATATATCACGCCAACGATTATGGGAAACAAATTTAATATCACCTTTTTCGGAGATTAATTGTAGCCTGATGCGGGTGACGCAGCTGGTTGGAAGGCTACTCGAATACAGTAGGCTCACGGTCGAAGGTAAGCGCCTCAACATCACCAATCCCTGGACCCTCTACATGAAGGAGGGCACAATAGTTCTCAGCGACGGCGAGCGGTTCAGCTTCGACGAGCACACCAAGGGAGACATCCTTCGAATAGTGTTCTTCGCACTCGACAACTGCGTGAGATTCTCACGCGCGAGAACCAGTGGATACGACTGGCTCATCTACCCAGCCAAGCAGAGCGGCCAGCTCGGTGAGGCTAGGCGGAGGTGGATCATCGAGACCCCGAGCGGGATAAAGCTCTACGCAGACAGGTTCCACCCCACCGTCATGGCTGAAACATTCCTCTACGACACGCACTACACGGAGGGCCTCGAGGGTAGCACGGTGATACAGGCGGGAGGCTTCAACGGGGATACAGCCCTATACTACGCCCAGAGGGGTGCACGCGTCTACTCATTCGAACCCGATGAACAACTCTACACGCTAGCGCTCGAAAACATCGCGCTCAACCCCGCCATCCAGCCCAGGATAACCTTCGAAAACTACGCGCTCGTAAAGGACGGATACGCCTATCCACCACGGGTGGGTAGGGGGCGCTGAGCGCCCGCAAAAAAGACCAAGAGCCTAAGCCTCTCCACAATTCTGAGGGAGTTCCGAATAGCCTCCCCCACACTCCTAGACCTAGACGTAAAGGGTGCGGAGTTCGAGCTTCTCGAAGACCCAGCCCTCGCACTCTTCGAAAAGGTGCGCATAGAGTACTCGTCATACCTACTCGGCAGAAGAGACCTGGGTCCCGACACCCTGATACACAGGCTTCGAGCCCTCGGATACAGGGACATCAGGGTCTTCAAGCACAACCACCTGAGATACCGCCTGAAGAAACACGGCACACTTCTCGCCGTAAAATAAAGCTCGCTAGGCTTCCAGGCTCACACCTCCAAGGCGGACGCCCCCAACTACCTTTACGGCGACCCAACACCGAGTCCAGGAATGAACCCTCCAAACTTCTAGTGGACTCCTAATGTCACTTTGGTGTTCGGCTCAGCTCGTCGACGCATAGAGCTATCGTGGCGTTCGGATCAAACCCGCTATCCCTGTAGTAATCGTAGCTCAACTCTACGTGGGGTCTGAGCAAAACATTCATTTCGGGAAGCCTCTCCGGCAAACCCACATAGAGCTTCGTTGAAACCTGACCCTCAATGCTGGAATTTTTAAGCTTGAAAGGAAGGGTGTCGATAAAGCAGTTCGCAACCTGGGAGGGCGCGGTACCGAGAAGCTTGGCCCCACGCTTCCAGAGTGAAAGCGCTACGTCGAAACCCGCGCTGAAGGTTCTCGCCGAGGCCGCGACGCACACTCGGAGAGCGTCGACCCCACGCCAATCTTTATCTAAACCCGAAGATACAGCGTAAAGCACATCGTTATACCTCCTCAGACAAGCCTCTTCAAGCTCCTCGGTAAGCCCTTCTCTCTTAACTCTAAAATAGAAATCCTCATCAGAAAAATCATATCCCAAGCCCTCCTTAGAGCCACTAATTGCCTCCAGAAGCTTTGAGCGCTTGGTGACCACGTACTCTCTGGGGGTGACGGCCTCCCTGTAGCCGAACAGCCCATACACTATCATGGGAACAAGGATAGAGTTTCCCCCACTCGCCCCTCTCAGGTCGAAGATGATCCTCCTCTGAGACCTAACCTCCTCTAAGACTTTCTGGAACACGTCTTCGAAGGCTTCTAGACGCTCCAAGAGCCTCTCTGGCTGAGACACGCCCCAAGCTGAAAGCACCGAAGGCATCCTCTTGGCGTAGAACTCGAAAGCTTCACGGTAGAGAAGCGGGCCGTCGACCCTGAAATAGGGAATCCCCTCAACCTCGCCGAACGCGAAGTCGGAAACCACCCCCACAGCTGAGCCTATATTTGAAAGGTCAACCCTGTTGTTGGGTTCAGGCAGACTAAAACGGCTCTTCGGCCTTTTCAAATCCCCGTACTCGGCGTGTTCAAGCCTAACCTCAACCCTGCTCCCCCGAGGTGTGAGCAGGCCCAGCTTCGTATCCCCCTTCGAAAGCGAGTGAATCCGCCATGAAAGCTCCGTGAGCTTCACGTATTCGTTTTCAGCGCTCCAAGAAACCCCCTCAAGTAGGCGCGGGACGGGTAAGCCCTCCACCTCCAAAACCCTCGATCCAACACACCACGCGTAACCCGGATCATAATAGCCGCTCACAACCAAGCCATTTTCAACCACTTCAAACGTGAGAGGCAAACCCAGCCTCCCGCCACCACCACAGAAAAGCTTTGTGTGCCCATCCCTTAGCTGTGAAACGAACGCTTGAAGCTTGTCGCACAACTCTTCAGAATCGATTCCCCCCTCCGGCAGGTTTTTAACAAGGGTGTGGAACCCCCTGTAGAAGGCCAGTGCGCCGCCGAACCCCGAGTAAGGATCCGGGTGAGCATCCACCAAGACCTCGACCAAGTCACGGGCGTCTTCAAGCGCCTGCGAACGTGTTAGCCACACCACAGGTGGAAGCAACTGGAACCACCTAATAAACTCTGCGCGCCAGTTTAGATGAATACCACCAGAAAGCGGTGCGCGCCGCGCTTGGCGAGGCGGGCCTCGCCGTGTGGCTCAAGCGCTGGAAGAGCATCCTTTTCGAAGCAGTTATCCTATGTGTCGGTGAACGTGGTTCGTGAATTAGGAGGCGGCTGGCATGTATGCCTCGACGCCAATACCCACTTCACGTCTATGTGGATAGCACTCATCCGTGTGAAGGTTTTTAACTAGGAGTATAAATAAACCTTGTAATGGTCGCAAGCGTTGGCACACGCGTCGCCGGGGAGGCTCGGCTGGATACGGGGTGGGAGAGGCACGCCTCCGTTCCATAGCCAGCGTACACAGAACAGCCATGTGGGGGGAGGCGTTGATGGGTTCAGGGTTTAGGCTGCTCGCTTCTCAGGGTGGGTGACGCCGATGCGTAGGCTCGAGTCGGTCTCGATCACCTCACCCCAACTCTACCCCTACACAGTCAACGCGCCATCCAACATAGCCTACCACGAAGCGAAGCACCTCTCAAAGCACTTCGACCGGGTCACACTCTACGTCAACCAGCCACCCAGACGGGCGTACACCCCACCCAGCCTGCCAGACAACGTGGAGCTCAGGGTTAACAACCTAAGACGGCTGGTGAACCCATCAATCTTCATCAAGCTCGTGGCCGACTCGAAGCTTGTGCACACACACTTTTTACCCAGCCCAACCGAGGCCACAACCCTCATACCCCTACTTCGAAGCACAATCCTGACACACCACGGGTCACTCTTACCCGAACTTGGAAACGCTAGGAGGAAGGCGGGGTGAGCGGGCTACACACTCAAGAGGCTGCAGCTCGAACTACTCAAGCGTGGCTTCAAAAAGATAATTGTGCCAAGCACATTCATGGCGCAGCACGCCGAGCTCGAAGGCTTCAAGAGGGAGAGCTTAGCAATAATAGCGAACGGCGTCGAGCTAGACCTCTACAGGGGTGGGGAGGCACTCCAGCTAGAAGGCGAACCCCCAATCCTCTGGGTGGGCTACACGAAGCCAAGCAAGGGTTCACACATCATGATCGCACTCTCAAAAAAACTCGAGAGCACGCTCCCGAAGGGCCGAATACACTTTGTGGGGTACTACAACCAGGCCTACGCCTCCGAGCTAAGGCGAAGATCCGTCAAAAACATCGTGCTGCACGGCCCCAAAAGCCCCCTCGAGATGCCCAAGTACTACAGGGGGGCGTGGTTCACCCTGAACCCATCACTCTTCGAAAGCTTCTCAATGGTCACCCTCGAGTCACTCGCATCCTCAAGACCCGTGATCACAGTCGACAACGGCGCTGCGCGGGACCTCGTAGCCCACGGCCAGAACGGCTACATCTCCCAGCCAGACCCAGAGGAGCTCGCCCAACACGTATACACACTCAGCCAAGACCAGCACAAACTCAGAGAGATGAGTGAAAACGCCTTCAAATCCGCTCAAAACTACGATTGGTCAAATGTGACCACAAAACTCGTAGAGCTGCTCAGGCGAACCATGTAACAACCCCAGCGCATTAATCCACGTGTACATGGAAAGCTGGCCGACGAGGCTTAGCAGGCTAACTATCACCCTAAGCATTCAGCCTCCGTAAGTAAACGCCCACACGGCGGGAAGTATAATCTAAGCCCAGAAACTCAAGCCATCACGAACACCGATTAGCTGGAAAAGTACACGCCAACCCAAGCCAACCTACACTTTCCGCCGAGTCCAACCCCCAGCCTACGTAAATAAGGTGGCTTCTTGCTATGCTCCAAGACAAATCGCGCCAACAACTCCAAGAAGCCTCCAACGCCTCAGTTAGGGATAGGAGGGGGTGACCCCAACAAGTCGGTGAGAGCCCAGCTTAACCCGGCGCGTAAACTCGTCTCAGCTGGGATCCGGCTCACTCGACCAGCCCCCGACAATCTTGGAGGAGGGGCTAGCCGTGTGTCGGCGTATCCCCCTCACACGCTTTATCGTGCGAGTTGAGTTTACAGTTTCGACCCCATCACACGTGTACCTAGGGTTCACATTGTATGCGCGTCTTCGGCTTCTGAACCCATGCTAGTAGGCCGGCGCCCCCGTGTGACATGGTTTGGCGGTGGAGGAGTGGGAGTGAGCGGGGTTCTCCTGGTTGTGACGCCCAAGCTTTGTCCCCCTCCCACTTGTGTGGTCGCCGCTTCGGGGAACACTTTATCCGCCGCCGTGTTGAGCGCTACGAGCGCCTCGAACGGGTCCAGCCTCAGGCTGTGATCTGGGAGGCGGTCATAGAATCTCTCGACAAGCTTGTAGATGAAGAAGTCATCGGGTTTGAGCTGCATTCTGTTATAAGAGCCCCAGAGCCTGCTCCACGTGGACTCAGACTCGAGCCCGAGGTATGGGACCGCTCCCCTGAAGCTTCGGATATCCATCCACACGGCGTAGCTGAGCCTCCTGAGGTCTGGATCCAAGGAGCTTAGCAGCTTGAGCTTCCTCTTGAGGTACTCGCTCGGTTTGTAGGTGAGTTTGGCAACCCCCTTCGCTCCGAGCCTCTTGATGAGGAGAAGGTCTGAGGGTGACACCTCATCCGTGGGAGCCAGGCCTCGGGAACCCAAGTAGACACTCATCGCCCACCTCCTCAAAGTGGATCCACCCCCAAAGCGATCGTAGCTCCACCTATCAAGGAAGACCTCGAGTTTAATGTATCTTCGAACCTTAGACCAATAGGCTTCGCGGTCCACGTAGTGAGTTATACTGTACTCGGCGGGCAGAGGCTGCACGCGGCCCTCAACAGTGGGCTGCTCGTGCACCAAGCCGAAAAATCGCGTCTTCGACCTCCTGAACAGCCTCTTCTTATACCAGGGCGCCCTCAGCTTCACTGTGAGACCATCACTTCTAGAGCCGTCAACCGGCTGCCTCTGAATCATATAGGCGTCAGCTGAACCCTCACCCAAGATCCCGCGAAGATTCCTTTTGAGCGCACCGTTAATCCTCTCATCACTATCCAGTAGCAGCACCCACTCACTGCACGCTTTACTCAGCGCGATGGGTCGGTAGAGCTCCGCGAGCCCAAGCGGGGGGAGCCTGAAAACGTGTGTGTGACCAAACCAGTCCAACGCCTCCCCGAAAAGCTCGGGCCTCCAAGAGTCGCTGCTATCGACGAGGACAACTTCATCAACAACCCCCCTCAGATCCCTGAGCAACTCCACAGCCTTCCCAGCCTCATTCCTAGTAACTAGGAGAAGGCACACCCCATCATCGGACAACGCTATCAGGAAAAGAACGCGACTAGCCATAAAGGCGTGGTGTAAACCCCGCGGAACAACTCTATACAATAAGCCAAAATCATGAATGAGTTCAGAGACCCCACCGGGTCCACGGTGTCCACGTCGACGCAAGAGGCACATGGGGAAGCAGATGATCCAGCACACATCGGTCGGGAGGCGAGGTGCCGCAGAGAGACGTGGGGTGGCACCGCGCAGGAGATGGGTGCACCCTGGCATCTGAGATTTACCCGTGGTTGAGGATCGGGGAGCGGTGATGTGAGGTGCATGCACCCGTGGCCTAAGGGTTCCCGCTAGGCGTCGGGAAGCCGAAAGCCTTCCAGAGCCACGCCACGAAGCCCCTAAGCCTGGGGGGAAGAAGTCCACCACCTCCGAGTAATCTTCGCCGTGAAGTAGGCCTATACTTCTTGCCACCACGAGGCCGAGCACACTCCCCGCTAACACGTAGAGTGGTAGCATGTATGTTGAGAAGTGCGTGTAGCTTTCAAACACGAGGGTGGCGGCCACCATCGCGCCCGTAACCCCAAGCGACTCTATGTAGTCCCTCCACTTCACACTGAACAGCCCTAGACGGTAGACGCTGAAGCCCACAACCACGAAACACACTATCCTCGCGAGAACGTAGGCTAAAGCGGCGCCGTCAAGGTAGAAGCGGGGTATGAGGAGGAGCGCCAAGCTTCCCAGCGTTAAGCTGCTCACAAGCTGCTGGACAGCCAACACCTTCGTCCTCTTCTTCGCGAGCAGAACTTGGGTTATGGGTATATCCAGACTCATCGCCCCACCCCCGAACACGAGTATCGCGAAAGCCGTCCACGCACCGAAGAAGGAGCGCCCCAAGAAGAGGTGTAGCAGGGGCTCCCCCAAGGCGGCCACCAACCCCAGGACTGGGAGGTTTATCATCGCCATATACCTCACAGCCTTAGAGACCACCCCCGCGTCAGGCTCCTCTCCTCCTCGAACTTAACCATCGCCGGAAAAAGAGTGCTGCTAAGCGAGTTGGGCAGAATCTTGGGTATATTCGAGGCGATAAGCAGGGTGCCATACACACCCAAGCTGATCGTGCCAAGATACTTCAACACGAACAGCCTGTCCACGTTCTGCAGCGCCACAACCAAGCCGCTCGCCACAAAGAAGGGAAGCGAGTAGGACACAACCTCCCACAACCCCACCCTACGCCCCCCGCCCACAAGCAGGGGACGCGAAAAGTAGAGGTTGGCCGCCAAGCCGAGCACGTCAGAGGCGATCCAGCCGTAAAACACACTCACCAAGCCGTGACCGGTAAAAATCAGAGCGAAGGCCACACCCACCCTCACAGCCGTGGAGGCAACACCCATCAGGCTCCCAAACCCGAAAATCCTCCTAGCACTCACAGCTATACCCAGAAAACTATTATACGTATAGAAAACGAAGTCCACCACCACAAGATAGAAAAAGGTCAGGTAGCTAGGCGAACCGAAGAGCCAGCGCGTGATGAGGGGTGCCAAAACAATCAGCGCGGGCGCAGAGCCAGCGGATATGGCGGACGCGAACACGAGCCCACGCCTGAAAAGGTACCTCGCCTCCTCGAGCCGGCCTGTCTGGAAGTGGCCCACCACGAAGCGTGAGAAGCCCCCAGGGAGCTGAAGCAGGAGGAACGTGGAGGCGAATCCGCTCACAAGGTTCAGAGAGTAGAGCACACCCAAACTGTACACAGGAAGCGTGTGAGTTATAACCACGTAGTATGCGAATGTGAGGAGGTTTGACACCATGGAGCCCGAGAAAACAGCGGTCGCACCACGAGCAATACGAGTCGTCTCCTTAGTCAACCAACTGCACCATTACTTCATACATAGATCCGCATGGATACTTAAGTCCAAGCAACAACCAAGCAAGAATGTAGATAACAAAAAAGAATATATTATGTGGTTTACCCCGCTCACTTAGAAATCTGAGACCTCACCCTCAATGAGTAGACACCCACAAACACAATCAAACCCAGTAGAGACACACCTACAAGGATCTGAACCCTATGAGCCAAAAGACTACTAGAAATTGTAGAGAGCGGTTGTGTGACATAAGAGAACACAGACTGACTGGAATCCCCGTAATTAGATGGGGTACTTGAGCTCTGAGTACCAGCTTCACCAGAAGAAGACGGAGCGCTTATAGCAGAACTACCCCCACTCTGCAGGGGGGTAGAAACAGAGGAACTCGAACTAGCAGAGGAAGTCGAACTCGAACTAGCAGAGGAAGTCGAACTCGAACTAGCAGAGGAAGTCGAACTCGAACTAGCAGAGGAAGTGCTTGACGATAATGTTGTAGTGTTTTGAGTAATAGATGAGCCTGACTCTGCTGTTAGCTGGGCCCGCTGGATGTATGGCAAAGTTAGCATATAGTAGTACTCACCACCTGAGAAAGTCACGTGGACGTTGGTAGTATTATAGCCCGGGATGATGAGCGTGCCATCCCCACTGATGTTTAATACAAAACCGCTGATAGGCAGATCAGACTGTATGGTCACCACCGTTGTCGAAGCTATAGGATTTGTCAAAGATATTGTGCCGTTACTTGCAGAAAAACGTGTGGCGTTTGTGTATATCAGGCTAGGTGGGTACTGACCCTGGGGCTCCAAAAATATCATGTCTAAAGAGTATGGTGCAAGGGTCAGATTTGTGGTGTTGGTGATAAGCTGATCATTCTGAAGGTTAATTGCTATATAGCCAGCCAAGTTGTGATAGATGAACGGTACGCTTCTGCTTTGGCCAACAAAGTTATCAAATAGTACATAGTAATCTCTACTGTAATTGAATACATATGTATTGAAGACGTCGTATACCCAGAATGAAGTTGTATTCGGGAAGTATATATGGATGAGCTGTGGGAAAACCTCCTCGTACATCTGATACCAATATGTGCCCCCAGAGGATCCAGGGTACATTATGTATCCCCCAAAGAAGTTTCTCGGGTTTATCTTTGATATTGTGAGTTGAGGGTAGACTCCCACATTGGAAACGCTACCGTTAACCCGCAGTATACTGAACCACTGCTCTCCGAGGTGCACCTCGTTGATCTGGCCAGGCGTCATCCACACCGGCATCTGGTAGAAAATCTGTGAATTATTGACGTAGACTGTGCCAACAGTATAACGTTGCGCTCCGATATCTGAGACAAACCGTGCGTAGCCGTCCGCCTGCTCAAAGATCATGTCATACTTTGCGGCTGTAGCGAGGACCTCTGTGCCTGCTAGTTCAGTCGTTGGAAACTGCCAGGCCCAAACAATAAAGGAGCCCTCTGGCCTAAGCAACTGCGCGTTGAATAGGAAATTAGAGGCTGCCGCTTGGATTTCAGAAGCCGTGGGCATCGAGCCATACCAGTCCTCAAAGCCAAAAGCTGCACTCGTATTCGAAAACCATGACGTCCCAGCCCAGCTCCCGAAAATTTCCTCGTCACAGTTCCAACAAGTGAAGCCATCAACGTAACCCATTTCGTTGTATATACCGGTGTTCTGATCACTCCCATCAATCACCACGCCGAAACCGTATTCGTGGGCTATCTCTTGCTTAATCTCCGCGAGTCTACTCATAAGCAAATAGTTTTCGTAATGATATAGAAACTCCGACTCCGTTTGACCCCCAGCCGGTGAATAAGTCCAGTTATCGAATGTGAATGCGAAGTGGTATTCCCTCTCGAGATATTGAAGCAGACCTGGATTCGCATCATAGGAGGGAAAACCACCGTTATCACTGGTTGTATAATTGATGTATCCACTCACATTCCTCGCAAAGACATCCGTGGTGGGCTCCACGGTTGGTCGCAAAACTCAATTCCGTGGCGCCCACCACGTTTAAGCCTTATCCGGACACCATCATTGATACTTAGAAAGATTTAATAAAAAAGATGCAGGGGATTTGGGGGTTTACGTGTTTTCTATTTCAGATTCATGTTTTTCGTGTCGATTAGTCGGTGTGCCTGTCTCGTGATGGTCTCAATGTTCTTTTTGAGGCTATTTATTTCCTCGATGTGTCTTACGAGCTCTGCGCCTTTGCTCGTCGCCCTGTAGCCTATTCCCTCTTTCTCTATTAAGCCGTGCTCCAAGCAGAACTTCAAATATTTTTCTAGGATGGTGGGGTTTAGGTTGGACCTGTACATTATGTGTGTTTTTCTTGCACCGTTATATGACGCTTTGATTACGTCGCAGAGTATTGTGGCACTGTTCCTCTTCTTGGGATCCTCCATTTGGGGGAGGATTGCGTTTATGTCCAGCTCGTTATTTTCTATTTTACCAATCATTTCTGTCTATCGTATGATGAGCTTTAATATAACCTATTCGTTTACAAAGTATTACAAAAATTTATTTAACTCTATATTAGTATACTATGTACCAAAAGAGGATTGCGCATCATGATTTATCTTTGCAGCCGTTTTTTGGGGGAGTGTGTCGGGTTTGGCGAGTAATAAGAAGAGTGTTGTGAGGAGCTTTAGGCTTTCCGCTGAGCTTTGCGAGGAGCTCGAAGCCGAGGCTGAGCGCGAAGAGGTAACTCTCAACGCGCTTGTGACCAACGTGCTCACCAAGTATGTGAGGTATGATAGGCACATGAACAAGCTACAGTATATTCCGCTTCCCAAGAAGGTTATAGAGATGCTCGTGGAGGCCACGGGTGAAGACTTCCTCAGGCAGATCGCTTACAACTTCGGGAAGGTTACCCTTAGAAACGAAGTGGATGTTTGGCCAGTGAGCCAAAAGTTCGACGACCTACTCGAGTTCTTCGCGGTAAGGATGAAGTATGGGGGGGTTGGGAACGTGTACATAAACAAGGAGGGGGAAGAGTACACCGTGGTGCTGCGCCACACCCTCGGGGAAAAGTTCTCCAAGGCCTGGGGGTGGTTCTTTAAGGGCTTCATGGACTCGTTCTATGAGGACGTCGACCCAGTGTACACATACGCCGAGGACCAGCTAACCATAACACTAAGGGCGCCTGAGAGACGTGTAAGAAGCCAAGGAAACCTGAACAACGAGTAACCAAACAGCCCGTGTGGTGTAGCGGTTACCGCGAACAAAGCGAATTATAAGGTTAGTCCCAGTGCAGGGTTCCCGATATTTAGCTGGCCGTGGCCGCGGCATTCGTGTTCGCCGCTGCGGGCTTCTATGATAGGATTGTTTTTATCTGTTTTTCGACTTCGTCCAAGCTTTCTAGAAGGCTTTGGAACAGGTCGTAGTTCTTCACGAACTCCTTACCTTTGGCTGTTGCAGCGTATCCCTTATCAGTCTTCACGAGTAATCCGTGTTCGAGTGAGAGTTTAAGGTATTTTTCGAGGATTGTGGGGTTTATGTTTGAGCCGAACAGTATGTGGGTCTTCTTTTCACCGTCACCCGCTATATAGAGTATGTCTCTGAGTATCTTCGCCCCAGAACGCTTCTTCCTCTTGGGGTTACTGTAACCCAAAAAAGGCCTCCTAATTACTATTGAACGAGATTGTTGCGACAAATATATCCACGAGTAGTGTACCTGCTCGGGGTTTAAATATTATGTAGTTTCAGGGGTTGTTCTATAGATTTACAGCCTCGAATTATAAAATTTGATGTATAATAGAAGAAGGGAGTTCTCCAGCGGGCCGCAGCTTGGGAGAAGAGCATAGCTAATATGGGGGTTCGAGATTCACTACTGAATTCCCGTATGAAAAGGGTGTCTTTGCTTGGGGTTTTCGGTGTGCTGTGGTTTATTATGTTCCCGCTACTCATACACCTCGACGGCAACATAGTGGAGGTCACCGCGCTGAGTAGCTACACATCATTCAACGTGGCCACAAAGTATTACTATATGGCCCTGTTTGTCTTGGACTCATTTATAATCTTGGTGTTTTCGCTTTACGTACTCGAAAGGCGTGAAAGGCTGGAGGGCTAGTGGGCTTTTTTGGGGGGTGCGCGTCCTCCTGAGAGTGTTTCGCATCGTGTGCGCCGGGCTTCGGAGCGGGCCAGGTTTATGGTGGTTTTGATGTGAAGCTGCTTTTCTACGGTCTGAGCCTTGGCCCACCGTGGGTCGAAGGGTTGAGGAACACTGTTCGGAGTCTGGGGAGACGACTCGTTGAGAGAGGCTTCGATGTGACCGTTCTGAGTAGGGGGGTGGGTGACGCCTTCTTTGATGGTATGAAGTACGTGGGCTTGAACGTGGGCGGTGAAGCCTACTCTGAGAATGCTTCGATTGTTCTCGCCGCTATAACCCGCTGGCTTCTAGTGCACTCCGGCTCATACGATGTGGTTCACGGCCACAGCAGTTTCCCACTTATAGCCCTGCCCGGCTTGGCGTCGAGGGCGCCCAGCGTGTTCACGCTCTACTCGCCCGCCGAGGCTGTGGGGGGTATAATCACAGATTCACCTCTCTCCCACAGGATGATTCTACGCTTCTCTAAGAGTAGTATACCCGTTTGGGCGGCCTCCCCAAAGGTGGTGTTTGTGGCCATATCTGAGGGTGTTCGACGCACCCTTCCTAGGGCTTTGGCGGCCCACTCACCCGTGATCCCCGTGGGTGTCGAGTTCGGTAGATTCAGCCGCAGGGTGGATGTGGGCTACCTTAGGTCGGAGCTGGGCTTGGGGTGCGACCGCTTTGTGCTCTTCGCAGGCGACGTTACACCCTGGAAGGGTGGGGAGGACTTCCTGGTGGCCGCAAGCCTAGTGCTCCGGGAGGCGGCGGACACGGGGTTCCTCTTCCTCACCAAGGGCACCTATGAGTATGAGGAGGAGAGGCTCAGAGTTTTGAAGGGCCTCGCTCAACGTCTGGGTTTGATGGGGAGGATCGCCTTTCTCGGGAGAAGAAAGGATATAGAGGCGGTGTACCAGCTTTCGGACGTGGTCGTCCTACCCTACAGGTCGATGTTCTCGTTCATGAGCACACCGCTGAGCCTCCTTGAGGCCATGAGCGCGGGCAGGCCCATCGTTGCGTCACGCGTGGGGGACATGCCAAGCATAATTAGAGAAGGGGGAAACGGCTTGCTCTTCGACGCTGGGAACACTGCTCAGCTCGCATCCAAGATCCTCTATATCTTGAACAATAAAGGGATCGCTAAGAGGCTTGGCGAGGAAGCCATGCGTAGCGCCGAGGCGTACGACTGGTCAAAGGTTGTACAAAGTTATATAGAGCTTTACTCGAAACTATAGGGTCCACTCGAGGGAGAGGGAGCTCACAACGTCCACCGAGCATGAGTGCATCCAGAGTGTGGTGTGTGGGTGGGCTGACCAACTCCAACCAATCTGGTTTAGAGGTTTCTCATCGTCCACCTAGCTGTCCTCCTTATGGCTTCATCAGCTCCTATCTTAGGCCTCCAGCCGAGTGATTTGAGCTTGGATGTGTCCAGAATGACTACTGGGTTGTCGCCCACCCAGCCGCGGGACCCACCGGTGTAGATCCTTCGAACCTCCTGGTTTTTTAATCCAAGTTCGCTTATGACTATGTCGGCAACCTGGTCCACGCTTCTTGTCTCATCCACGGCTATGTTGAATGTGTTCACCCTAGCCTTGGATTTGAGGTAACCAGTGATGATGCCCTCCACGCAGTCTGAAACATAAATATACTCTTTGGTTTGCTTTCCGTCTCCTAGTACCTCTAGCGTGTTGGGGTTGGCTTTGAGTTTGTGTACGAAGTCCCATATCACACCGTGCCTCGCCCTCTCACCCACCACGTTGGAGAACCTGAAGCTCCACACGCTTATGTCTCCAAGCTGGGTGAAGGCTTGGGCGAACGCTTCGCACGAGAACTTGGAGGCGCCGTAGAGTGATGTCTGTATGGGAGAGTACTCTTCGGGGGTGGGTTTCAGTTTGGCCTCACCGTAGACTGCTGAGGTTGACGCGAACACGAAGTGTGGCACCCTATGCTTGAGCATCGCCTCGAGTATGTGTATTGTTGGAATCACGTTTTGCTCTAAGTCTACATAGTGGTCTACCTGGCTTGTCCTAATGTTTGCGTGGGCGGCCAAATGGAAGACCACGTCCACGTCTCCTGCCATGAATTCATCTACAGCCCGCTTATCACGTATGTCCGCTCGAATGAAGCGGAGGCGGTGGTCTCCTTCCAAGTGTTTGAGGTTGTCGAGTGTTCCCTCTGAGAGGTTATCCACTGCGACTACCTCGTAACCTTCTTGTAGTAGTCTGTCGACGAGGTGGCTTCCGATGAAGCCAGCCCCACCCGTCACAAGAGCCTTCATATCAAACCAAGCTGTGAGCTACACCCCCACTAATATGGATTGTGAACAAAAAGAAAGTAAGAAAGCAAACCAACCACAGCCCATACTCTTCAACTTGGAGGTTAGTGCTCTATCTGCACGTTAACCTTCTCAGCCTTAACCCTCCTGTCAACTACTGGTGTCTGCTTCTTTATCGATTTGATCTTTGCCTGCACGAGCTCTAAGGCTGCCTCGGCTTTGGGTGTGAGTGTGTACACGTCCTCCTCTTTCTTGTAGAGTAGGCCATTCTTCACCATGTTTCTGAGAAACTTGACGGCTCTCTTCGACCTCTTACTGAGTGCGTAGAGCCGCCTAACATCCTGCGTGCACACGCAACCCTTTTTTTCAGCGACCAAGAGGACGATGTACCCCCTCAGGGTGAGGTTCATAAAGTCGAACTTCTGGATGTGTTCACCCATACGTATATAGTTAAGCGCTTGGGCGTATAAACTTGGTTTACCCCAACACCTACCCTCATAGGTAACACTCATTAGTAGGTCTTGCTGCTTCGTGGACTCGCCAAATAGTAAACTTAAAAGCACATCTAAACTCGGAAGCCTGAACTCTAATTCATATTAAGTCATAATTCAAAAATCTTTTGTTATAGATAAAGATGGAAGGGCAGCGCTTCCAGGAAACCGGAATCATTAAGTAAGCTTTGCTTAATGGAAGGTGGGCTGCTCTTTGAACAGGCCTATTACTTTTCAGGTGAACGACTTGGGGCAGTTTAAGTTACTGCTTTTCAGGTTTGAGCATTGAATCATCATACACGCTTTTCTCCTAGGTGTATTCTTGGAGGGGGAAACCACCCCTATGTGGGTGGTGTCAGGCTTGTTTTTGTGGTTGTTTTCCGTATTTTTCAGCTGCCTTGTAGAGTAGTTTGACGAATGATTTTTCAGCCGCCGCTAGACCCTTCACTTTACCCGTGTCGTCGAGTACGTAGTACTCGTCGGGTGCGTGAGCTCTTCCACCGTGGCCTAAGCCGAATATTACGAGTGGTAGGCGTAGGGGTGGGTTGGTGAACACGTGTATTGGTGCTGTGCCTGCGAGGCGTGGCCATACCTGTGGGTCGTAGCCGAGTTCCCTGTATGCCTCTATGGCCGCGGATACGATGGGTGCCTTAGGGTCCACTTTAGCCCATTTTTCACCCACTTTTCGCCCGAAGTCGTCGTCTGTGGCGGTGACTCGTATATCTTGGTATCCGTGGGTGTCTAGGTGTCGTCTTATCTTTGCGAGGACCTCGCCTGCCTCCATGTTTGGGACCAGCCTCACCTCGAGTTTAACGCTCACCCTGTTGGGGAGGATGGTCATGAAACCTGGGCCTGTGTAGCCCCCGTGGATGCCCTGGATGTTTAGGGTTGGCTCGTACAGGAGCTTTACGAGTGTGTCGACGCCTCCCTCGAGGTTGCGCCAGAAAACCTTGACTCCCAGACTCTGCTTTATGGCTTCGAAGTCGAGTCTTGATGCGAGTGTGCGCATCATGCCTAGCTCCTCCTCGGTGGGGGCAGCCACGCTCTCGTAGAATCCCTCAACGGTCACACGTTCGGGGTCCTGGGGGTCGGCCTTCATTGTGCACAGTGCACGTATCAGCCTCCACACCGGGCTTTCAACGATGGGTGCGTAGCTACTGTGTATCTCGCTACGCGTGGGACCCCTACCCCACGACTCCCCACTGCACTCCAATTCGAATTCGAACACCCCCTTGCAGCCGAGGTGTAGTGAGACCTCACCTCGGGTGTCCTGGGCGGCGAAGGGCATGATAACTGCGCTGCAGCCCTCGAACAACTCTTTGTGTGATGACACGAATCCATACAGGTTGGGGCTACTTATCTCCTCCTCACCCTCCGCTATGAATCTGAGGTTCACAGGGAGCCTCCCACCGGTTACACGCATGGCCTCCCTTACAGCGTTGAGGAAGGCCTGCATTGGCCCCTTAGAGTTCACTGCGCCGCGGCCAACTATCACGCGTTTGAATGGGGGCATCTCAACTACGCGTGGCTTAAATGGGTCCTCTACGAGGGTCCACTTCTGACCCTCCACCTGCTTGACGTCGTACATCATATAAACACCAAGCGTTACGGGCGCACCGCATTCAAGCTCACCGTAAACCACGGGTTGGCCGGGTGTATCATACACCTCAGCCCTCCTGCAACCAGCCTCCAAGAAGAGTTGCCTGACAAGCTCCGCACACTCCCTCATACCAATGTTCTGGGCCGCTATACTTGGCTGCGAAATCAGTCTCAAAATCCTTCCAACATGCTCCTCAATATTCTGGTCAATAGCCGAATAAATAGCTTCAAGCTCGGAAGACATACCACAAGAAAACCACTTAAAGATATAATCTTTTCGAACTCTGAGCACACGTCGGGGGTAAACACACTTCGGGGTAAGTGACTTAAAATTAACAGGACAAAAAGCTAACTGAGTAAAGCAGGTTAGGACAGGTCGTGGAATTCCCTTGATTCACCCAAACATTACACCATTACACGTCCGCGGAAAAGTTTGAACCATCCACAACACCCTTAGTCGTGGCACACCCCCTTTTAACACTTCCCATCAAGCTATTCTGAGTAGTGTTTTTAAGCATTGATGAATATTGTATCATGATGGAATCGATTAGGCCGCTTAAGGAGAACCCTGAGCTCGCTAAGGAGCTGGCTGATATCCTGCTTCCATATATCATGGAGAGCGTGGAGTATAAGTTCATAGTGGAGACAAGGGAGAAGCTCAACGCACTTGTCGAGGCCGTGAGTCGCTTGCAGGAGGCGGTAAATAGGAACAGCGAAGACATTAGGGCGATGCAGCAGGACATAAAACTACTACACGAAGACAACAAAAAACTATGGGAAGCAGTAAACAAAAACAGCGAAGACATAAAAATAATGCAACAAGAAATAAAGCAGCTGCATGAGGAGAACAATAGATTGTGGGAGGCGGTAAATAGGAACAGCGAAGACATAAAAATAATGCAACAAGAAATAAGACAACTACAAGAACAAAGCGGACAGATACAGCAGGAAATCAGAGTTCTCCAAGAGGAGAACAAAAAACTATGGGAAGCAGTAAACAAAAACAGCGAAGACATAAAACTCCTACACGAAGACAACAAAAAACTATGGGAAGCAGTAAACAAAAACAGCGAAGACATAAAACTCCTACACGAAGACAACAAAAAACTATGGGAAGCGATCGATAGTTTGACTAGGAGTGTTCAGAGACTCGAAGTCGTGGTGGGCTCATTCACTGGTAGGGCTGGTGTTTACATGGAGAGAACGATGCTCGAGCTCTACAAGGAGGCACTACGATTACACGGGATTGATGTCTCTAAAGTCAGGAGCGCAAAGATCGTAGATCAGGCGGGCGTGTACCAGAAGGGTAAGGAGTTCCAAGTGGATATAATCGAAGAGGACGGCGTAACATACTTGTTCGAGATCAAGAATTATGGGGATGAAGATGTGCTCGAGCAGGTGGAAACACGGAGAAGGATTCTTGAGGCCATGGGTAGGAATGTTAAAGTCTTCATAGTGGCCAACATTATTGAAGACAAGGTTAAGGCGGAAGCTGAGAAGGAAGGTATAGCGGTCGTGGCAGGCCACGTGGTTGAATCACCACGCTAACCGCGTCAAACTTCCAATATTCTAGTAGAAACTGAAAATTTTAGTGGTTCACTACACAATCAGCGAATAGCAATTAGAATCCTTGCTGTGCGTGCAAAAGTTAAGATGCACATCGAAGCCATCTGGAATTGATTTTAGGGGTTTAGGGGAAGTGTGAGTGGCTTGTCAGCTGCGTTACCAAGTTTCCCCTACAATTGTGAAAGCCAAGTCTTTTTACGGGGTAAGCCATAATCCAACTAACTCTGTTTGCGTGAAACCTGTGTTAATCGGGAATATAAATACAACCCACTCATATCATCAGCCCTTTTCAGAATTACAGTTTAAGTGTATGTTGGTATATCGATGCGCTACTCTACAAAACTTCCCCGTCATTCGACTGAATCGATGTTTAGATGAGGATACAAAAGATGATGAGGATATAAAAGATTTTGTTACTAGCTGAATGGAGATGGGAGATTATATTGTGTTCTTACCATCTGGGATACGCTGTTTGTGCGTGTTATGCTCGTCCTGTGAACCTCCATTTGGCCATGGGTATTCCGTAGTCTATTAGGCCTTGGAGTGATGCCATGGCTGAGGTCTGCATGTGCAGGTATTGGCCGCAGGGCTTACCAGTGTGGCACACTTCCCGGAGGTTTTTCGCTTTACGGGAGGCGAGCAGCGCGTTGAGCGGGGTATCCACCAGGTTGCCGAGCACGCCTCCTTTGAAGTCGCAGGGATAGATGAGGTCTCCGTTCGGCTCAACCTGCACCGCCATGCTCCTACACGTGTACCCCTTCTCCCACAACTCGATGTAGTTGAAGCTATTGTTGAGCGTCTCGGGATAGAGCTTCTTAAGCCTCTCCATTTCACGCTTGTACTCAGCCGGATCGGGGCTTAGACGAATGTTCCCCGGGTAGTCTATGGCTGGCATCGCGAGGAGTTTGAACCTGTGCTCCCTCGCCCTGCGAACCTTCTCCTCAAGCCTGCCAAGAGTCCGACGGGTGACCACCACCTGTATGTTCACCTTTAGCCCAGCCGCTCTAAACTTTCCAAGCTGATCGTAGAGGTGCATGTTGTTGTGGTACTCGTCTATTGATATGTGAAGGTAATCGAGGTACTCAGCCAGCCTTTCGAGCGGTATCCTGTCGAGGCGCGTACCATTGGTTGTCACAAAAGTGTAGAACGAGTCCTCCTTAGCCCTCCTTACCAGGTCGAGCAGGTCTGAGCGCATCGTGGGCTCACCCCCCTCAAAACTCATAACGTAAGCGGCTGACTTAGATATATTGTCGATTATCCTAAAGGTCTTCTGGGTGTCCACCGGGGGTATCGAACCGTTCCAGTAAGCGGGATTACAGTATGAGCAGCGCAGATTGCAGAACGTGGTCGTCTTAAAGGTCACATACGCAGGCCAATCGTATCGGCGAAGAAGATAGTTCCTAGCAAACCAAAGAAGTATTTTGAGGTTTCGATTCACCATTCAAACAGCCCACACATCCTTATAAACATTTTAGGGTTGACATGGTGACCAGCCTAGCTGCGACAAGTGAACATAATCCAACGTCGCACAGGTTTAACTAATCTCTTATAAAGTGAAGGTGGCGATCATATCCCTGTATGTGCCTATCGAGACATCCCTCGACTCTTGTGTTACAACTGGTTCATTGGTGTAATGCATATATTACTCCATAGCTCTGGTTCTTGATATGGGTTCGCATAAGATTTATGCGGGGGAGACTTCCTTCAGCTATTTGAGGCCTGGAGAGGACTTCAGGGTCTTCGAACTTGCCGAGGAGATTGGCCGGGTTAACTCGAGCAGGATCGAGCTTTCGAAAAACGAGGAGGATAGGGTTAGCGGACTCGTCGAGAAGTGCATAATCATATCGCTTCACGACCACCCCAGCGTGTACCCCAAACGCATCGGGGAGCTATTCGACTATGTCAGGCAGAACCGGGTATTCTTGGGCTACAGGGGTCTTGCCGCCTCGGGTTTGGACGCCGTCTTCGACGGGCTGCTGGATGGAACAAACCTCATCACTTCGAATTCACCCTGGAAGTGGGACTCCACCGTGTACGAGATAGGTATGCGTATGTGTGACATAGCCCACCAGGACTTCGTGATAAGGGGTGAGAGGGTTGAGGACATCAGGCGCGCGCACAGGGAGGGTAGGGTTGCGCTCATAGCGCACCTAGAGGGGGCATCCATGATTGAGAACGAATTGGACAGGGTGGACGTACTCTACGGGCTGGGTGTGCGCTGCATGGGGCTCGTGTACAGTGAGTCCAACAGTATTGGCAGCGGCCTCAAGGAGAGAGGGGACGGAGGGCTCACGGATTTTGGCTACAGCGTCGTGAAAAGGATGAATCGGGTTGGGATGGCCATAGACCTTGCCCACGTGGGGGACAGGACTTCGCTCGACGCGATTGAGGCATCCGAGAAACCAGTCTTCATAACCCACGCCGGGTCGCGAAGCGTGTGGAACACGAAAAGGATGAAGCCGGACAACGTGCTGCAGGCCATGGCTGAAAAGGGTGGAGTGATAGGACTTGAGGCGGCCCCCCACACAACGCTCTCCGAGGCACACCCAAAGCACACGATCGAAAGCGTCATGGACCACTTTAAATACCTAGAGAAACTCATAGGCCTAGACCACATAACATTCGGACCCGACACCCTCTTCGGGGACCACGTTGGTCTGCACAGGCTCTTTTCAAAGGAGCTATCAATCACACAGATAAGCTCGGGTAAAACCCACCCACAGGTGGAATACGTCGACGGCCTAGAGAATCCCTCAGAATACCCAAACATAATAAGGTGGCTGGTAAGGGAGGGATACTCAGACCAGGAAATCGCCAAGGTTGTGGGGGAGAACACGCTCAGAGTGCTCAGCCAAGCTTGGAGGAACTGAACAGCCTAGATTTCCCCTTCACACCCTCCCCAGCAAACTCTGCCAAGCGTTGATTAGCCGCACAGCTGTGAAATCGGTGGCGTATACTTATTCAACTGATTTAGCCTGAGTCGTTGATTAATCAGAGGACACCCTCTACCTCCGGTGCGTGCTAGCCACTGTTTTTCGCACACCGCTGAGCCCAAGCTTATTCCTTTGGGATGTTGGATTGTCTAGGGGGTCTTGCAAGTCTAGGTTGCGTTTACTTGAAACGATAGGTCAGATTGTGCCTTATGTGTTGTGAGGAGTTTATTTTTAGGTCCATGTCTCGTAGAAAAGTTTAATATGAGGTGGTGTTGTTAAACGGTTTATGCGGAACGGTTTAATGGGTTATTTGGTTTTAGCCGTCATCGCAGCAAGCCTCTTCTATCCCGCCCTATTTATCGGCCAAGCGCACGCACAGAGTTCTGGTCAGCTGTTCACGGTCGACCTGCTGTGCCCAATCGGTAACCCAGCCAGACAGCAGTGGTGCTCAATAATCCAGAAATCCCTTCAGCAAGTGGGTATAAATGCTCAGCTCACCTACGCACCCTTCTCAACCCTAATAGCGCACCTTCTTGGACCCCAAAGCACTTGGAACGAGAGCTTCAGCCAGGGTGGGTACGATATAGCCTTCATCGGGCTTTACAACTCTAACCCACTCATTAATCCTGCCAGATGGCTCTACGGCTCGCTCTCAACGTTTCCACCAGGCATAAACTTCGAGCACTTTAACAACTCACAGGAAAACCAGCTTGCCCTGCAGTTCGTTTCTCAGCCGGGGGGCAACTGGACGGCTTGGGCTCAATTCTACGAGAATGAGGCAAAGATTCTGCCAGCGATACCCGTGGCTTATCCAGACGCCTTCGACCTTGTTGCACCGCAGGTTCACGGCATGTCACCCAAATGGCAGTCCGTTGACCTGCAAGCACAGTATCTCACGGGTATGAGCTCGGTGGTGCTCGCGGTACCAGACACCATACCCGATACATCAGCCACACCAAACTATTTTGGTGGATCAGTGTATTATGACCAAGAGTATTCATACCAAATCTACTCACCACTCATAGCTCTTAACCCCTCAACCGCACAGCTTGTGCCATCAATAGCCACCAACTGGTCCACCCCTGATGGAGGACACACGTGGTACATAACGATTAGGAACAACGCGAGATTCTCTGACGGTGAACCCGTTACGGTTAATGACGTGATATACAGTATCTGGAGCAACATGAACCCGGAGTTCGCGAGCGCTACGTACGGTGAGTGGATCGATGTTCTTGGCACAAACGTCACCTTCACCTGGCTCAACGGGACCACCACCGTCCTCGATAATCCTCCAACCTACCAGATCTGCTATCCGCAGGTCAAGTATACTAGTGGTAGCGTCACGGCGATAAACTCCACAACGATAAAGATACAGCTCGGGTTCTGCGGCGGGCGTGCCTACGGTATCTTCCCAGAGGAGGAGTTGACGGGGCTATTCATAGTGCCCATGCACATATGGGAGTCAGTACCACCCTCAGAGTTGAAGTCGTCACCCATGATTACGGGTACGGGCTCCATCACTGTGACGCTGCCCAACGGCACAGTTGAGACGGTTTACGGCCCGGTAGGATCTGGACCGTACATGTGGACGCAAAACAGCTTCGACAAGACAGCCGACGCGATAACCCTAGTTAAGAACCCCTTCTTCTGGAACGCGACCGCGCTCGAAAGCCAAGGACTCTACCAGGTTAACCAGTTCACGGTGCAGGGCATCCTTCAGAAGGATACGGCGATCGCCGATCTTAAGTCTGGTAGTGTGCAGATAGTGGACTTCAACTATTACCCCACGATTGAGAGGGCTTCTGGTGAGTTCACAAACCAGCCGTGGGTTAAGATAGTGGACTATGGGCCAGGCTTCGGAGGGTGGCAGATAATGGCCTTCAACATGTATAACCCAATATTCGGCACAGGGGTTGCCACACCCCTCGGCGAGCGGGATCCAGCTATGGCAGCTCAGGCCGCGCAGGATGTGCGTGAAGCCATAGCCTACCTTATNCCCTACACCGAGATAATCAATGGTCTACTCGCAGGCTACGGCGCCTACGGCTCGGCTTACACAAGCCCAGCATACCTCGGCTGGAACCTTATCGCCAACAACATACCCGTGTACTCCTACAATGTTGGCGAAGCGCTCAGCCTCCTCGCCGCAGCCGGATACACCGTGTCCTATACGTCGGGACTCCAGCTGAGCGGTCCAAGCCACGTCAACCCGGGCCAGACGATCAGCTTGAACGGTAAATTCTATAACGCAACGAGCGGACAACCCTTCAGCGGTATGAGCGTAGAGATTCAGGAGAGCACTGATAACCAGACTTGGAGCACGCTGGCCAACGTCACAACCACTTCCAGCGGAACCTTCAGCTATAACGCCTCGGAGTCATCGCAGGGAGCCTACTACTTTAGGGCCTACTTCCCGGGTAGGATTGAGCCGTTAACCAAGAACACCAGTGTCACAGCGCAGGCGCTGCCACCATACACGTCCAACAGTGTTGAGGTAACAGTGGGCCAAGTCACCACACCTCCAACGACTACGAGCACATCCACCACGACTACAAGTAGCACGGTGATCATAGCCGTAGTGGTCGTAGTCATAGTAATAATCTTGGCCGCGGTACTGGCTATGCGGAGGAGACGGTGACGGCTCCAAACCCCCTTCATTTTTTCTATAAGACCATTATTATGGATAGAACGAATAGTGTTACCCCTGAGAGCAGCATCACAACCTTAGTGGTGCCCGAACTGTACTTTTTATACGACCATTCCTCGCCGGTTCTGAATAGTCCCCGGCGTATCGCCGCCTCCAAGGCCGAGTCGCCTAGGTCGACGAGACCGGCGGCCGCCATAAGAATCGCACCCTCTATGAATGAGTACAGTGAGATGTGTGGGATGAGGCTCTCACGCGTTGCTAGACTCACCGCGGCGTCCGCGGAGAGGAGCAAAGCGACCACCAGCAGAGTGTTCAGGAAGGTTTTAATACCTCTTCTCAAATATTACTCACCCAAACACGCCATGAGAATTTACGTGGCGGCGAAAATAAGGCTTGGTGGTCTCACTTGAATATTTGGGGTTATGTTATAAGGAGGCTACTCTACATAGTGCCCATGGTTATAGGCATCACCGCGATAACCTTCTTCACTGTTTTTGCGGCTGCCGGCAACCCAGTTGCCATCGTGGAGGCCAACGACCCCGAGCTACCACAGGCAACCCTCAACGCACTCATCAATTACCTGCAGCTTAACAGGCCCCCAGCCATACAGTACCTCAACTGGCTTTGGAACGTTGTACACCTGAACTTCGGCGTGTCGATCCAGAGTGGGAGACCGGTCTCAGACATTATTTGGAGCTGGGCTTGGACCACAATTTACCTCCAACTCGCCGCTCTCGCGGTGTCCGTGGCGCTCGCGATACCCATCTCGGTTTACGCCGCTAAGAGGAGGAACAGTTTGGGTGACTTTGTGATAACGGGTGTTTCGGTTTTCGGCATCTCCGCCCCCGTTTTCTGGGTGGGTGAGATGCTCATAATTCTCTTTGCGTATGATTTGGGGATCCTCCCGGCTGGGGGGGCGCACTCTCTTAACGCCGTGTGGCCCTGGTCTTTGGGTGACTACTTGGCTCACCTCGCGCTTCCCGCTGCCGTGATAGCCTACTTTAATCTAGGGCTATACGTGAGGCTTCTCAGGAGCAGGCTGGTTGAAATCATGCAGAGTGACTTCATAATGGCGCTTAAGGCGATGGGCACCCCTGAGAGGATAACGGTGTACAAGCACGCTTTGAGGAACGCTATAACCCCGGTCGTAACATTCGTGGGCCTAGCTCTAGGTACGAGCATCGCGGGTGCGCCTGTGACGGAGACAACGTTCAGCTGGCCAGGACTCGGCTACGAGTTCGTGAGGGCTATAACCAACCTTGATTTCCCCGTGATACTGGCCATCGTGTTCCTGATCTCGGTGATGACCATGGTGAGCAATATAGCCGTCGACATACTCTACGTGTACATCGACCCACGTGTAAGGGTGAGTTGATGGTGACCGAGACCGTTAGGCGCAAGTCGGCTAGCCAGTTCGCTGTTGCGCTCAGGCGTTTCAGGAAGAGTAAGGCGGGCCTCGTGGGTCTGGGTATGCTCGTGTTCATGTGTGTGTTGGCCGCGATTGGCCCACGTATAGCGCCCTACAATGTGAACTCGAATAACCTGCTCCTTCAGGGGGACACGGACATCCCCCCCACATGGCTTAAGCCTCCACTCTTCCACGACTGGGTCTTCCCCTTCGGCACCACCGTCGGCGGCCTGGACGTGTTCAGCGGGGTGCTCGTTTCACTGCACGTCGACATAATCATAGGCGTGGGTGCGGCCCTGTTCGCCATGGCGCTCGCCATACTTGTGGGCTTGGTGAGTGGTTTTTACGGCAGGGTGGTGGACACAGTGCTCATGAGGGTGACCGAGTTATTCATCGTTTTCCCAGCCCTACTCTTCCTACTGCTCCTCTCAAGGCTTCTCGCGGGCAGGCTGAGTGGGGTGGAGACGCTTCTCTTCTATATTATCATCATAGGCGTCTTCTCTTGGGCTACGAACGCGAGGCTCATAAGGGGGGAGGTTCTGCGGGTGAAGAGCCTAGAGTTCATAGAATCCGAGAAGGCGCTTGGGGCATCCACCACGAGAATCGTTTTCAGACACATTCTTCCAAACGTGCTCGCCCAAGTGGTCGTGTTGACATCCTTCACGGTGGCCACCTCGATACTCACAGAGGTGGCGCTCTTCTTCCTCGGCTTCGGCTCGGGAAACATACTCTCACTCGGCGAGATAATGTACCTCAACTTTCCCTACATGGATGTGGAGTGGTGGGCCGAGCTGTTCCCAGGCCTATCAGTGGTGATACTTGTGTTGGCGTTCAACCTGCTCGGGGACGGGCTGAGCGATGCGCTCAACCCGAAGCTCAGGGAGTGAGAAGCTTTGGAGCCGACTCTTCAGGTGGAATCACTCAGAACATACTTCTACACTGAAGCGGGAGTGGTTAAGGCGGTTGACGATGTGGGTTTCAGTGTCAGACCCTCAACTATTCACGCACTCGTGGGCGAGTCGGGTTCGGGTAAGACCGTCACAGCCCAGTCGATACTCAGGATTGTGCCCAAACCCGGCCGAATAGTGGGGGGGAGGATTGTTTTTGAGGGGAGGAATCTGCTCGACTTGGGTGAAAGGCAGATGAGGATGGTGAGGGGTAGGCGCATATCCCTGATCCAGCAGGATCCCACAGCCACACTCGACCCCATGTTCACTATTCAAGACCAGCTGGTTGAGGCAATCATGGTCACAACCGAACTCGACAGGGAGCAGGCGAAGAAGAAGGCAAGGAAGTTGCTGGAGGATGTGAAGATACCCGGCCCCGAGAACGTGTTGAAAAGCTACCCCCACCAGCTGAGTGGGGGTATGCGTCAGAGGGTGGCCATAGCCCGCGCGCTCGCCGGCAACCCGAAGGTGTTGATAGCTGACGAGCCCACCACGGCTCTCGACGTCACAATCCAAGCCCAGATACTCGAGCTTATGCGTAGCCTCAGAGACGAGTACGGCCTATCCATAATACTCATAACCCACGACCTGGGCATAGTCGCTCAGGTGGCCGACGAGGTCACAGTCATGTACGCCGGCAAAGTTTGCGAGTCGGGTTCGGTGGATGACATCTTCCACTCCCCCCTCCACCCCTACACCCAAGCCCTCCTACTCTCTGTGCCGCGCGTAGACAAGAGGGTCAGGCTGAGGGCTATTCCCGGAAACATTCCCGACTTGGTTCAACCACCCCAAGGGTGCAGGTTTCACCCCCGCTGCCCATACGCGGTTGAAAGGTGCTCACAAGAGGAGCCGGGGCTGGAGAAGGTTGGATCACAAGCCGACCACACCCTCCCATCCAGGTCGGTTTACTGCCACCGGTTCCGGGAGATCAAGCTCGAGGTGGTATAGGTGCCTCAAGACATACTTGAACTCAAAGATGTAAAGAAGTATTATCCGCTAACCGAGAGGTATACCTTCAGGTCGAGGGTGACAGCCTACGTGAAGGCCGTGGATGGGGTGTCCCTCACACTACCCGAGCAGTCCACTGTGGGCCTGGTTGGTGAAAGCGGGTGTGGGAAGACGACTACGGCCAAGATCGCGGCTGGACTCATCCGCCCAGACTCGGGATCTGTGAAGTTTATGGGAGCCGATCTTTCGGAGATCCTCGGGGATTCAGGTTCCGCCAAACAGTTCAGGAGAAGCGTTCAGCTCGTATATCAGAACCCCTACTCCTCCCTTGACCCAATGATGACGGTTGGAGACATCGTCAAGGAGCCACTCATAATACACGGCTTGGCGCGGGGGAGAGAACTCGAGGAAGCGATGTACAGCCTGCTCAGGAAGGTGAACCTCGAAGACTACCACGCGTTGAGATACCCGCACGAGCTCAGCGGGGGGCAGAGGCAGAGGGTGTGCATTGCCAGGGCTCTCGCAACCCAGCCAAAACTCGTGCTGCTGGACGAGCCCGTGTCCTCACTAGACTTATCTATCCGAGCCCAAATACTCAACCTACTCGTCGAGCTGAAGGAGCGTGAGAGGCTCTCCTACCTCTACATTTCACACGACCTAGCCACGGTGCGCCAGATGTGTGACTACGTGGCGGTCATGTACCTGGGCAGGGTGGTGGAGTACGCACCAACCGATGAGCTCTTTAATAACCCCATGCACCCCTACACCCAGGCTCTACTCTCAGCGATACCCATACCCGACCCGAGGGTTAAGCGTAAAAGGATGGTGCTGGAAGGAGATGTACCCAACCCCGTGAACCCCCCGGAGGGCTGCCGCTTCCACACTAGGTGCAGGTATGCGAGCCAGCTGTGCCGGGAGCGGGATCAGAAGCTTATTGAGGTGGGTAACCAGCACTGGGTGGCGTGCTGGGTTGCACCAACAGGCGGGATACCCTCCTACAGCCTCGAGTACACACGCGAATAGCAACGTGCTCAGCAAGGATGGTCCCCATCACCCCGATGGGTGTTCCCGTCCTCTTCCAGCCGGGGAGGGGTTCAGGCTACTCTCTTGAGCCGCCGGGATAGAGGCCTCTGAGCAGGTAGTCCTGTGCGAGTATGGCTATGAGCATGACTGGTATGGCGAGTATTATTCCCGCGGAGCCCACCTGCCCCCAGACGTTCGCGGTGACGGTTGAGCCCAGGCTCTGGGGGTCGAATAGTGTTGCGAAGTTGGTCACCGTGAATGAGCCGGTTGGTGGGAAGTTGTATTGGTAGGGGGTCTCGGAGAGTACGAGGGGGAATAGTAGGAGGTGCCAGGAGAATATGAATGATAGTAGGGCTGTGGCAAAAAGGCCTGGTCTTGCGAGGGGCATTACAACTCTGTAGAAGGATTTGAGCGGCGTGTAACCGTCAATTAGTGACGCTTCCTCGTAGTGTTTTGGCAGGGTGGAGTAGAAGTTGGTGAGTGTCCAAACCGCGAAGGGCACTGTGAAGAGGGGGAAGGTTAGCATTAGGCCCGCCCAGGTGTTGAGTAGGTGGATATGATATATTATGGTGTACACTCCGAAAACGTAGCTCGTTGAGGGTAGACCGTAGAGGTAGATGCACATGAGCAGCAGCCACCTCTTGTTTTGGCGTGCGACGCTGAAGGCTGCGGGTGCGGCTACGATTATCGTGAACCCCATAACCACTATTGAGACGGCTAGGGTTGTTATAACGTAGGGCTCGGATTGCCTCAGTGTTGCGATGAATGTGGCGGGGTTGAAAACCTTGGGGTAGATAAGGGGTGGGAAAACAAAGTTGAGGGTGCCTGGTCTGAAGGCTATGAGCAGCATCCAGTAGATGGGGAAAACCAGGAAGGCCAAGCTCAGCACGCTCACGGTGTAGGTGGCTGGCATTAAGGCCTTGGAAAGCGTGTTGTGGGAGCCCCTCAGACTTTTGGCGCGGGCGACCCTCACTCTGCCCGGCCTAGCCGGGTTGCCTAGAGTTGTGCGTATGAGGAGATATGAGAACACGCTCACAAGGGCTGTGAGTAGCACCCCGGCCGCTAGGCCCTGGGAGATCAGGTTTTGATAGAATATTTCAAACCACACGAGAAATGGTAGCGTGGCCATGCTGTAGGAGTATCCGCTGTTTAGGATGTATGGGAGGTCGAAGTTGCCGAAGGCGAGTATGAGTGTGAGTAGAAATGCTGTGAGTATGGATCCCTTGCTGAGAGGTATGGCTATGTTCGTATAGTAGTCGCCCAAGCCCATCCCATCCATCCTCGACGCCTCCCTCACGCTTTTCGACACGGACCTCAGGCCCGCAAGGATGAGTAGGAAGGCTAGGGGAACACTGCTCCAGATGCTTACGATGGTTGTGCTATATATCTGTAGACTGGGCTGGCCTAGCCAGTTGAGTCTGGGTAGCCCCATCATGGATGCAAAGTAGTTCGCGGGGCCATAGATGGGGTCGTAAATCGTCGTCCAGATGAGTGCGCTCGCCGTGAATGGTACAGTGAAGGGTAGGTAGACTAGGATGGACGCCAGTCGGCTTCCCCTCGGCAGGCTATCAGCGAAAACCGCAAGCAGCAGACCGAGTAGGGTGGCGAAACCAGCCGTCCCAAACGAGAATATAAGGGTGTTCCTGATCACGATGGGTAGCTGGGGGAATTCGAATAGGGCTACGTATGAGGATAGCCCGCTACTGGGTGAAGAATAGTATATTGAGAGTAGCAGTGGGAAGACGCCGAACGCCGCCAGGTATACGAGCGCCGGCATGTAGAGGAGTCTACCCGTGAGCTTTGAGTAGCTGGCCCCGCTCATCGAATAGGTACACCCCCGACTCCTGCACCCTGAAATCCACTGTTTCACCCACCCTAACCACACTTCTTCCGAAGCTCAAGGCGCGCAGCTCAACCTCGCCCGCGCGTATGTACACCACGGCTTCGCTGCCCGAGTACTCCACAAGCGTTACCTCAGCCCTGTTCTCACCCTCACCCAAAAGTATTGCTTCGGGTCTTATACCCACCTTGGCGCACCCCCCATTGAAGCTCACTGGTAGTTTGAAGGGTACACCCGAGCGCACGTCGAGTAGGTTGAGTGGCGGGGAGCCTATGAAGCTTGCAACGAACTCGTTCTCGGGTGACTCGTAGAGCTCGCGTGGGCTTCCAACCTGCATCACCCTCCCCCTATTCATCACCGCTATCCTATCACTGATCGATAGGGCTTCCGACTGGTCGTGTGTAACATATATGGTTGTGATCCCCAAGTCTCTTTGGAGCTGGCGCACGAATTTCCTCGCGCTGAACCGCAGCTGGGCGTCGAGGTTTGATAGGGGCTCGTCGAGGAGGAAGACCACGGGTTTCTTTATGAGCGCCCTCGCGAGCGCTACACGCTGCTGTTGGCCGCCCGATATCTGGCCTGGAAGCCTGTCGAGCACCTCCTCGATGTCAAGACGCTTTGCGATCTCCTCAACGTCAGCGAGTGCCTCCCCTCGCCTAACACCCTTCACGAGTAGTGGGGAGGCGATGTTTTCAGCCACCGTCCTGTTGGGGTAAAGGGCGTAGTTCTGGAAAACCATCCCAACATTCCTTCGATTAGGAGGGACACCATCCACTATTCTTCCGTCGATAGAGACGTGCCCAGAGTCCTGCGTCTCGAGGCCGGCTACTATTCTGAGCAGGGTGGTCTTACCCGAACCGCTCGGACCCACTATACTGAAGAGTTCACCCCTCTCGATGTTCAGGTCTACGTCGGATAGCACCCTGTTATTCCCGAAGCTCTTATTGAGGCGCTGGATCGCTACGCTCATCCGTCCATCCGCTCACCCATTCACCGCAGCCACCCACTCGCTGGCAGCCGTGTTGAGAGCCTCCATGGCGGACTGTGGGCTGCCGTTACCCTGGAGGAAAGCGTACACCTGGTCATTGAAGTCGGGTATTAGCTGGGGATAGGTCTGAGGGATGTTGGGTGGGTTGGCCCAGGCAACCTTCGCAGTAGCGTACACCGTGGTCACAAGCTCCCTCTGCCAGGCACTCAGGGAGGTATTGGAAGCTATCTGTGCAACCGCCTGAGCGGATATCGGGAACTCACCAGTCTGATAGTATAGCTGTGCGTTAACGTTGGGCTGAAGCAGGAACTGTATGAACTCCGCGGCTAGCTGCTTGTGTAGAGAGTATTTGCTCACACCCAAGAAGTCTGTACCCGTCTCCGCGTAGCCCCCCGGAAGCGTGCTCACAGCGTACTTGCCAACGATGCTCGAGTTGAGGAGTGTGGGGTTCTCGGGTGTGAACATTATCGCGCCAGCCGCGTTACCCTTCGCGAACAGCGTGCCTATTGTTCCGTAGTTGACCTCACTGAAGGGTACGGGGTCGTACTTTATGAGCTGGTAGAACACTTCGAGCGCCTGAACACCATCAGAGTTGTTGAATGAGGGAAGCGGGGGTTTACCAGGGGGCGCGGTGCCCTCGAACATTATATTATAGTTTGTTATGCCCCCCACGGTTCCTCCGTTGAGAGTCTGGTTGTGCTCATACCACCACCCGAAGATGGCTGGGAAGGTGTCTATTATGTCGTGTGCCTGCTGGGCGTCCACGAGTATTCCGTACTGTGTGGTGTGGGTCTGATTCACGAGGAACTCGTCGGCCCAGATGGCGTCGGTCCAGTTGGTCCAGTCATGTGGGTCTAGTCCCACATGGTACTCATTATAGAAGGTCTGGTTCAAAGTCTTGTTGTCGAAGATGTCAGTCCTATAGAAGAGTGCGAACGTTGAGGAGTCGTAGGGCACACCTATCATCTCCACCGCGCCGTTCGAGGTGTTCCTGTAGAGTCCCCCGAACGAGAGCTGTGAGTAGGGTATGTCGGAAGTGTTCACCGTAAAGTACTGGGAGAGGTTGACCAGGTATGGTTCCACCGAGAGTGCGGAGGTTGATGTGAAGCCAAGGATATCGTACTGTGAAGAACCAGTCTTCTCAGCTGTTATCTCAGTTTGGAGATAGCTCCCGAAGGACTCTGGTACAATGTTGATCTTGACGCCGGGGTGCTGAGCCTCGAACTGTTGTGCGGCCCACTGCATCCATTGATTTGAAGGGTCGCTGAAGGTTATGAGCGTCAGGGTGACGGGTGCGGCGGCTGTTGAGGAGGATTGGGACGTTGTAGCCACAGTGGGGGAGGTGGTTGTAGTAGCATGCCTTGTGAGCGCGTATGCGAGCACCCCCACCAGTGCAACAATCACTATTACCGCAATCACTACGCTAACCGCCCTGCTTAAACCTGAATGATCCCTATCACGCAGGGTTTTCATGATGGATTCACTTTGGGAAAGAGGTAAGATGTTCTTAAGGTTTTCCAATTTAGTGTAAATAGACTCTATATTTTGAGCCAGGGCTCAATACGCACTTACTCAAACGCTATTATCCAAGCGTTAGGCTGACCACGTGTATCCACAGCTACATTTGTGGTCGCCTGCGTGGGCGGGTTCAAGGTCGCAGGTATGGGTGAGGTGCCTGCTCCTAGTCTGCGAGTGGGTGTCCAACACCCTCACACCGCATTTGAGTCTATCGTATGACAAGTCTATCTATAAAGCATGTGGGTGTGGATTGGGATAAACATAGCGGTCAGCGAGCCACTGGGTTGGGCAGTGGTGGGCATCGGGTGCACTAGCTGTAAAAACTTAATTAACTCCTTAAGTATCCTTCTTTATGAACACGCGCTCCGCGTTGCTTGTTGTGGTTCTTGGCACGCTTATGGCGGCGGTTGACACCACCATAGTTATTCTGGCGCTTCCCACGATCGCGGGGAGCCTGCACGCCGACCTAGCCATCACCATTTGGACTCTGCTAGCCTACCTCCTAGTTGCTGCGGTACTCGCCACACAGATGGGTAGGGTTGGAGACATCTACGGGCGCTCTAGGATATACATAGCTGGCTTCATCCTCTTCACCGTCGCCTCAATGATGTGTGGCGCGTCGCCGAACATTTATTTCCTAATAGGGTCCCGCCTCATCCAAGGTCTCGGGGGCGCGATGTTGATAGGTAACGCTTCAGCCATAGTCTCGGATGTGTTCCCAAGAGAGGTCAGGGGGCGCGCGTTCGGCTACACCACACTTGGGTGGAACTCTGGTGCCACGCTGGGCATCGTCCTAGGAGGTGTACTCACAACCTACCTTGGGTGGAGGTACATCTTCTATATAAACGGACCTATCGGGTTGGGCGCGGTTATCCTAGGCCTCAAGAGTATTAGGGATACTAACAGGGTTAACACAAAGCTCGACGTGCCCGGCGGACTCATACTGGGGGTGATACTCGCGGTGGAGGCCTACGCGTCAACCCAGATAGCCGCTTCCGGGCTCGCCTCCCTAGATGAAGCCCTTGTGGCACTCGGGGTGATCCTGATACCCCTCTTCATATACGTTGAGAGAAGGCATAGTAGCCCCATCATAGACACTCGAGTGTTCGGACAGAGAATACTAGCCGCATCGATCGGGGCAAGCTTCCTGCAGAGCATGGGCTACCTCTCCGTGGCGTTCCTACTCATCATGTACCTTCAAGGGGTAAGGGGACTCACACCCTTCCAAGCATCACTTCTTCTCGTGCCGGGATACGTGCTCTCAAGCTTCATAGCACCCTACATGGGTAGGCTCACCGACAGGCACGGCGCGAGAATAATGGCCACACTCGGCATAGCACTCATGATGGGTGCGCTGGGAGTGTACCTAACACTGGGCGTCAGCACTCCACTCACAACAGTAGTGCTCGCCTCAGTAATATCGGGTGTGGGCTCAGCCGTTTTCTACCCAGCGAACAACACAGCGATAATGGGTAACTCTCCCCCAGGCTACTATGGGTCGGTGTCGGGACTCGCTAGGACACTCGGTAATGTGGGCACACTGCTCAGCTACCTTATCGCCATATCAGTGGCCTCACTCTCCGTGAGCAGACGGGTTGCGTTCGAAGTGTTCCTCGGCACGCAGAACTTGGTGGGGGACGTCTCAGCCAAGTTCGTAGCAGGCATACACACCGCGTTCCTCGCAGCCATGAGCATACTTGTGGCAGCACTCATCCTTTCGGCTTTACGAGGAGAGGAGCCAAGGCTGAAACGTCGCGGCCAAGGAAGTGCCTCCGAGGCGGAGAGCAAAGAATACAGGGAAAAAGAGGATGTGGTAACACAGGTGTAGCGAAGTGTTCAGGGGACTAGACACTTAGGACTGAACCCCTGAGTCGAGAAGCTTCTGTTTTAGTTTGATGTACTCCTCCTCGCTTATCGCACCCTTTTCACGTAGCTGTGCAAGCTTTGCGAGCTGATCCACTATGCTACCCTCACCCACCGTGGCCGTCTGCTTAGAGTACCCACTTATTATCGAGGCTATCTCCTTGGCCTTCTGGGCGGGTATGGCGTCGATTTCACCCACACCACCTTCCCCCCACTTAACAACCGTGGACCTACCTCCCTCGAGCCCCGGGGCCGTAAACTCAAGTGAGGTCGAAAGCAAACCCTGCTTTACGCGCACACCGCTAATCCTATCGTAGGGAATCATGGTTATGTCAGCCCTCAACCCAAGAGTGTATGGATCCCTGATTATGAGGCGCCTATCCGTCGCGTAAATAGTGCCGGGATTAATGAGCTTACCACCCGACTTCCACCTCGACTGCTGGGCCACAACCAACACCTTCTCACCAGGCTGAAGGTATTCAGCTATCTTACCAACATCCGCGCCAGGCTCCTCAAACTCCTCGCTCATCACACACATCTACGCTTAAAGTCAATATAAACATTAAGGTAGACCAACCCAGAATCCAGCAATGATAAGTATACCTAAAAGACTTTATATACTAGGTATACTATAAAGTTACTATGAGTGAGTTAATCAAGGTCTCGAAGGATGTTAAAAAGAAGTTACTAAGGATAGCGGGTGAACTGCAAAGTGAAAGAGGGGAAAAAATATCGCTCAGCGAAGCAATTAACTTTCTTATCTCCTGTTACGAGGGGAAAAATAGCAACACAAAGACAAGAATAATCGAATCCCTCTCACACTTAATCACCGATTTAGGTAAGAGCCAATCTGATGATATTGATAAAACTATATATGATGCCGCGATTGATTCTTCTTGACACATCATTCATATTTTCATTCCTAAACAACTCTGATTATAACCATAAGAAAGCATTAGAAATCATGCGGAAAATAGATGATGGCGAATATGGTAAACCCCTGATCACAGACTATATTTTTGATGAGCTTGTTACGCTTGTGCTTATCCGAGGTGGGCCAGACTATGCAGTAAATGTTGGTAACACATTGTTGGAAGAGGTACACAAGGGTTCTATTAACATGCACTATGTCACCAGCAAGGATTTCGAAAGAGCTTGGGGTTATTTTCAACTATTACATAGCCGTAGGCTCAGTTTTACAGACTGCGTAAGCCTAGCAGTTTTGGAAGAGCTTAGAATTGATTACATTGCTTCTTTTGACCGCGGATTTGACGGGGTAGTAATCAATAAAAAACCTCTAAAGAGGGCGAGCTGAGGTTGTGAGCTACCCCCGCCTGAAGCCGGAAGCTTCCTGAATTATCGCTCCACCTTGCCTCCTCAACCCCAGGGATGGGAGGGGAGGTATTGGGCGAAGCTCAACCGCAGGCACAATGGGTGTCACCCACCCCGCACGTTTTAAAAGAACCAAAGAAGCGTTGAGGTCGCGGTCCAAGGAGAAACCACAGAAAGGACAGTGAAACACCCTGTCTTTCAGTGTTAAACCCTTGTTGATTCCTCCACACAGGAAACACTCACTAGAGGAGTTGTGCGCCGGAACAGGCAAAACAAGTTTCCCTCTTTTCACAAACTCCCACTCCAGTATCCTCCTCAGCTCGGAGAAGAGGAGTCGTACAGCCTCATCCACCTCCTCTTTTTGGTTTCGCCCCTCTGGATTAAGCCCTGGACGTTTAAATCCTCTAGCACCAAGAGGTCGTACTCCTCTGCAAGAAAAAACCGAGCTTAAAGAAAAGATCACGCCTAAAATCCTTTAAGTATTCGTGTTCCTTCGCAGGTTTCCTCTTAGCTTTAAGCCAGTTCCCCGAGAGAAACCTCTTCCTAGAGAGAGCCCTCTGAATCACCCTGATTCTTTCCAAAGAGCGCTCAAGCGGTCTCATTCTCCAAGATACACCCATCAGAGAGTGTGGCGAGCCTCACCAGCCCCAGGTCGACGCTCACCGCTTTCTTGGATTCCTTCGAAGACAGCTCTTCGGCCTCGGCTTCCTCAACCAAGAAGATTACGTGGATTCGACCAGAGGGGTGGAGTTTGACGCACACCTGAGACACCCAGTTTTCGGGGAACACCCTGTGCAGAATTAAAGTGAAAAACCCGATTTTACTCAAGTAAAGCCTAGCCTTTTTCTTTTTGTTTTTACCGAGACCAACCTCCCTTGTATCAGAAAGCCTCCAAGCCGATTGGGGATACACCAAGGAGAGGTACCTGTGAGGCTTCTTCTCCCTGGGCCTGTTCGCTAAGCCTTCGAGAAACCTCTGCCGTGCCTGGTAGAACCTATCAGCAACCTGCTGCGCAACCTGCGAGTGTAGCGCTTGGAACTCGGGGCTCC
>NEXG01000001.1 GCA_003019535.1 Candidatus Marsarchaeota G2 archaeon ECH_B_1 | reverse complement strand
AACAGCCGAGGACTTGGGGTACGCTGAGCTCGTGGAGGAGAGGCGTGTTGCCAACGAGAAGATGCTCTTCGTCGAGGGCTGCAAGAACCCCAGATCAGTTAGCGTGCTCATCAGAGCTGGGCTAGAGAGGAGCGCGGATGAAATCGAGCGGTCACTCCACGATGCCCTAAAGGCGGTTGCTACAGCTGTAATGGATGCCAGAATACTTCCAGGCGCGGGTGCAACCCATGTGGAGATAGCGAAAGCTGTGCGTGAATACGCCGCTAAGGTTGGCGGCCGAGAGCAGCTTGCAGTTGAGTCATTCGCTGACGCGATAGAGATTATCCCGAAGGCGCTCGCGGAGAACGCTGGCTTGGACCCGATCAACGTGATAACGGAGCTTAGAGCCATTCATTCAAAGAACGGCAAATACTTCGGGGTCGACCTAACAACGGGTAAACCCATCGACGCTTTGGCTAATGGGATAATCGAACCAGCAACCCTGAGCATACAGGCTGTGAGGTCAGCGGTTGAAGCTGCAAGCGCAATAATAAGGATAGATGATATGGTGGCTGCGGCGAAGTCTACTTCGGCGGGTAAGGGTAAGAGCGAGAGTAAGAGCGAGAGCAGCGAAGAGAGCAAGGATTAAACCACCCTTTTTTATATTCCGTTTAATCTGCTTTGAATTGGTTAGCTTTTGTGGGTTTGGGTTTATGTGGAAGCTGTTTGAGTCTTAGGGCGCTTGACACACTTAAGGCTTCTGACTACATCTATTTTGATACTTATACTTCATATATACCTGGGTTTGGTTCGGAGGAGCTCTCCAAGCTTGTCGGCAAGGCTGTAACACCACTAAGCCGTGAAGACGTGGAGGATAAGGGTGGCAGGGAGCTAATAGAGAGAGCGTTAAAATCAAAGGTGTCCTTCGCCACACTTGGCGACCCATTCATAGCCACCACGCATGTATATATTAGGAACATAGCTATGGGTAGAGGTATTCCTACACTGTATGTTCCAGGTGTATCTATTCACTCGGCTGCGTTCTCACTTGTGGGTTTACAGATATACAAGAGTGGCCCAACAGCTACCATCGTTGAGCCATCCGAAATTTACAGGCCGAGGGCGGCCTTTGAGAAAGTGGTGGGCAACCTTAAGAGGGGGCTGCACACACTGTTACTACTTGATATAGATGTTGTGAAGGGTAGGTTTATGTCGTTTTCGAGGGGAGCACAGGTGTTAGCGGAGGGTTTAATTGGGTATGGTGTTAGCCCCGAGAGGCTTTTGGGTGTTGGGTTGAGTTTTGTTGGCTCTGAGGGGCAGAGCGCTGTGGCATCTACGCTTCTTGGACTAGGTGGAATTCACGCCACAGCTTTCCCTCAGAGTCTGATTGTCCCCGGCAGGCTTGACGCAGTTGAGGCAGAAGCGCTTATGTTTCTGGGCGTGAATCAGGAGCAGTTGGCCGCTCATGCAAGACTCGTTGAAGAACTTGGCCGCTAAGTATATATCGAACGTGGAAGGGGCGCTAAAGAGTGTTGCCCATGGTACCCGTATCTACGCTGCAGTTAACAACTACCTAGCGGATGCAAAACACTACTATGCGAAAGGGGACTATACGGTTTCCATCGTGTGTGCAACATACGCTGAAGGGCTTCTTGACGGTCACTTTCTACTTGAGGCGCGCGAAAAGGCTTGGGAGTGGTCGGCTAAAAAGGTCGTGGTTGTTGGAACCTTCGACCTAATCCATCCGGGGCACATCGACTTCCTATGGGAGGCTAAAAAATATGGGAGGGTATACGTCATCCTTGCTAGGGATGTGAACGTGGTTAGGGCTAAGGGTAGACCACCCATAGTCCCCGAAGAACAGCGTCTGAAGGTTGTTGAGAGCCTTAAACCAGTTGATTACGCCATACTCGGCGATGAAAAGGACTTCCTTAAACCAATTGAAACTATAGGTCCAGATATTATTCTGCTTGGACCAGACGAACAGTACCCAGTGGACAAGCTTAGACGTGAGCTACAAGAAAGAGGCATAAGGGCGGAGGTGATAAAACTCCCACAGAGGTTCGCGGATTACCCGCTAAGCAGCACATCACAAATAATTAAAAGGGTACTTGACGTGGCCAAGGTTAATCAAGAATAGGCTCCAGCTCCACAATATCGCCATCCGCTAAACCCAGTTTCTTTCTCAAACTGGTGGGCGCTATGACTTCAACTGTCTCATCACCGTATCGAGAAATTTGCGGGAAAACAGCCACACACTCTTGGTTTTGACCATTATAGTGTATCCTAGCTTTATAGCTCAACACAAGGCCATATGTTCGCCCACCCGTTCTAAAACCGTTCACAATTTTAGTAGGGAAGGGCTTAAAGAGGTCTAGGACGCTCTGTTTTGCTTTGAGGTTCAGTGTTCCCGGGTATGGTTTAAAGTCGTATATTTGCTCAAACTGTTTTCTATAGCCTCTTAGTTCTAAGAAGAATCTACCCTCACCTACACCCGAGAAAACCTTCGCATCTATACGCTTCGGCTCTGGCCTTTTACTGAATGTGCTTAGGAATCCAGACAGCTGGTTTTTAGCCTTGTCGCTGAGCATATACTCGAATCCAAATACACTCTGCCTTTTGTTGACGAAACCAGCCTCCGCTGCCTTTATGAGCCTCCGCGCAGCTGCCTGTTGAGAAATGCCTAATAGACTACCCAATGATGAGCCGGAAAGCCTCACATAACCATGCAAGCCACCGAACTCTACGAGCGGCACTAGTACGTCTGCGAAGTCGAACCACCGCTCACCATAGTTCCCGAGGAACATTTTGTTTTGCGCCACCAACTAAACTCACCTTGCAAGAATGTGTGCTTGGGTTAAAATTAGTCTGGTGTCCTCCAAAAGTTTTCTATCGATGTCGATTTTATGCCTTAAACCCTTGACGAGTTTCTTTGGGTACTCAAACCTCCAGATGTATTCGTAGGTCTCAACCATTTGGTCGAATGTTTTTGATGCTAGTTCTAGTTTGCCCATTCTTATTAGATCTAGGCACCTTCTTCTAAGTTCACCCACCAAGTCAGCTAGGCCCAGAATATACTCATCCGGTTCAACTTTGAATGAGGTGTACGGTGGAACCCTTCCTTCGGTCAGGAAAAAGTAGTAACACACAGCTTCAACGTACTCCATGTTTGCATCTCTCACTACTGGTAGACGAAGCAAAATAGGATGCTCAGTGCACAACTTTGTAATCAGACCAACCCTCTTCTTGACACTTGAAAGGAGCCGGTCCGCCTCTTCTATCCTGCCCCTATGTAGCAGTGAAATGACTGTTCCACACTCTTCTATAGTTTTACCCCCAACAAGCTTCACCTTCTCCTTTAAATCAAGCTCCTCCATAAATCTACTCAGAAGTGGGTCCTCGGAATTTGGCTTTGATGGCACGATGGCTACGCCTGTAAACCTCTAAGGATCTGTGACTCTTCACGCATAGACGCAGAATCAATTATGAGGATGTCTACACCATCACCGGAACCAATGTCCCGTGAAACAGCACCCATAATTGCCTTTCTAGCAAGCCTAACGCCATCCTCTATGCTCATATCCTTCTTAAACTCTGATTCGAGGATTCCTATCGCAATAGGCGCACCACTCCCTATTGCGGTAAAGTCCTCCTCTATGACTGAGCCGAGCACGTCCAAACTAAAGAGGTGAAAGCCTTCAGAGTCTCTACCAGCTATAAGGGTTTGTGTCAAGAATGGAGCGAACCTGCTTTCAAATAATATATTACCTAAGAGCTTCGCCGCCGAACGGACCAGCATCTCTGTATGGTTCTCGAGCTCGTAGAGCTGTATCAATGAGCGGAGCCTCTTCGCAAGGGTTTGCATGTCACCTACAAGTCCGGTGAAAGCTATACCTATTCTTTCGTTTAAAACATAAACTTTTTTTGCTGATTTAGAGAGTATAGTATAACCATAAGCAACCCTTTTTTCCGATGCTAAAACCACGCCGTCCTTCACCCTAACTCCTAAAGTTACCCCACCTATTACTAGCTCTGTATTGGATGCCATGCTTTAAGCAAACATGCGTAGCGTTAATTTTAACCTAACTTTTCGAAGCCCGTTTATATCTCAAAGAGGAATATGGTTAACTCTTTTTGCCTCTTCCAATGCTTAGGGCGAATGATTCCAGCTTAGCCTTTTATCAAATAGCTTTTTTAAGAGGTCGGTTCTCGTACGGTAGAGTTTTACTGGATACTCGAAACCGGAGACCTCAGCGTATTCACCCACACCAAGGTCAAGCCATTTCACACCGTCGACTATAAGGGCAATGGGCTCCGTGTCGACATTGACTATATTTACACTCTTTCTCCTATCTATCACCACGGGTCTAAGGGCTATGTTAATGGGCGACATGGGTGTTACGATATTAACGTCACTATCGGGGTCAACTATTGGTCCTCCAGCTGAAAGGGAGTACGCGGTTGAACCCAAGGCTGTGGATAGTAGTAGACCGTCCATCCTTCCCTTATATACGAAAACATCGGGGACGTCTATTTTAAGCGTAACCATTCTAGCTTGTAGATGGGGAGCAAAGTAGACTTCATTCATTATTGGGGGGCTCGTGAACCGCTTCCCCTCCTTTACAACGCTTATGACCATTCTGTTAATCGTGTAAAAAGAGTAGCTGCCATCTAAAACTTTGTTTAGAGCCTCATCAACTTGAGGTGGCTCAACTTCTGCTAAGAAACCGAGGTGCCCATAGTTGACGCCAACGATTAGAGGTGTAGATGATACGAATACGCGAGCGGTCTTAAGGATGGTGCCATCCCCGCCAAACGTGAATATCGTATCACACGAAGAAAGCTCAGTCGCATCAGAGTTTGCTAGGGGTATTAGCTTAAGGTTATCAACCCCCCTCCTACTTAGCTTTTCTACGAACAGTAAAGCCGCCCTCTGCGCTTCTTCGGAAGACTTGGAGACTACCCCTACTCTGACCACAGTCTTAGTGAACAAAGCAAACGTATTAATCTGACTGTGTTTATATGCCTGTCAAAACAATGGGGAATAACTAAATTAACCCCCTTTATGTGAATTAGTGTGAACAGTGTATGAGCAAACCAGTTGAAATCGGCGAGCTTAAAGAGGGTGGCTTCTGTATTATAGATAATGAGCCATGCAGGATTGTGAGCGTCGAAAAGAGTAAGCCAGGAAAGCACGGGAGCGCGAAAGCGAGGATCGTAGCCATAGGTGTTTTCGACGATGTTAAACGCAGTATTGTCAGCCCAGTTGACGCGAGAATAGATGTCCCGATAATAGAGAAGAGGACAGGCCAAATAATTGCGGCTTTAGGTAATAACACTTATCAGCTCATGGACCTTGAAAACTTTGAAACTTTTGAGTCGAAGGTTGACGAAGAGTTGGTCAACCAGCTGGCCGTGGGCGACCAAGTTGAGTATTGGGTAATACTTAATAGAAGGAAAATCATGCGTAAAAAATGAATTAGATGGACCTCCAATGATCGTGCCAGGCTTGCCGGACTTTTGCGGTGGATTATGAGGGGAGAGGGGGTCCACTATTTCGTTCTTGGGAGGTATAGGTGATTCTCTTAGAAAACTGATGGATAAGATACTAAGACAGCCTAATTTAGACGAAAAGATCATTGCCCAACTTGTTAATGAATTCGAAAAGGCGCTAATATTAGCAGACGTGAACATCGAACTGGTTCAGCGTATAGGAGAGAAAATAAAGCAAAGGATATCTACTGAGGAGCCACCTTCAGGGGTAACGAAAAGGGACTTCATGGTCAAACTGATATATGATGAACTCATCGAGCTACTGGGCGGGGAGAAAACACACCTAGTGTGGCCCAATAAGAACAAACCTTACGTGATCTTACTGGTTGGGTTGCAAGGCTCTGGGAAGACAACTAGTGCTGCTAAAATAGCCAAGTTCTATGCCAAGAGGTCGTACAGGGTTGGTTTGGTGGCCGCTGATACTTATAGGCCTGGTGCGCAACAACAGCTCGCTCAACTCGGCGACAAGATAGGTGTGCCGGTTTACGTTTCAGGCGGTGACGCGATAACAATCGCTAAGAACGGTGTGTCAGAGTTTAAGCAGAAGGGGGTTAACCTAGTGATAGTGGACACGGCTGGCAGACACAAGGAGGAGAAGGAGCTGCTAGATGAAATGCGTGAGATCGCTAAGGCTGTTAACCCAGACGCTGTCTACTTGGTGTTGGATGCTACGATTGGTCAGCTGGCCGGCCCACAGGCAGCGGCATTTAGCAGAGCTGTTCCCGTGGGCTACATAGTGGTCACCAAGCTAGATGGCTCGGCGCGTGGAGGTGGCGCTCTATCAGCTGTGGCTTCAACTGGGGGTAAAATAATCTTTATAGGTACTGGTGAAGGGCTGGATGACCTCGAAGTGTTTGACCCACCATCATTCATAAGTAGGCTTTTGGGGTTGGGTGACGTAAAGGCGTTGGCTGAGAAGGTTGCCGAGGCTCAGCTGAATGAAAAGCAGTTCGAAGAAATAATCACAGGCGGCAAATTCACGCTCGCGGATTTCGAGTTCTACTTAGATTCTATTTCCAAAATGGGTTCGCTTTCAAAGCTTATGACGATGATACCCGGCCTAAGCACTGTACCATCTGAACTCATGAAGAATGCTGAGCAAGACCTGAAAAAATGGAAGGTGATCCTTAACTCATTTACCAAACAAGAGAAGCTCTACCCCCAAGTGCTTAACTCTTCGAGGATCAAGAGGATAGCCATTGGTTCCGGCACGAGCCAAGAAGACGTCAGGGCGCTTATCAAAAGATACGAGCAAATGAGGAACCAAATGAAACTCTTAAAGCGTAATAGGGCCCTCCTAAAGAAACTCGCGGGTTATAAACTATAGTTTATAGGCACCAAAGATGAACCGCGTGACGGACTTTACCGAACAGGAGCTAAAGGAATACGCCCAAAGTCTCAACCTTTGCAACGAGTGTACTGGAACGCTTGCCGAAATCAGCGGCCTCAACGAGGTCACCTATCAGAGGAGGAGTGATACTCTCTGTATGGTGTGCTCGGATGTTAGAGGGAGATACGCACAGTTTTTTGAGCAAGTCTCTAAGGAGCTTAACAGTGTGGTCGATGATTGGCATAGCTTTAGGATCGATGTGTTAATTAGGTCACCACCCAATCTGGATGAAAAGAGTAGGGCGCTCTTTCAGACCCTCAAAGAGGGTTTTAAAAGAGAATTTAAAAGAGAAGTTGGTTCAATGATTGAGCGTAGCGGTAAAGTTTTCGACCCCGTGAACCCCGACTTACTCATCAACTTTGAGCGCGGGCAGTTGACTATTAAGCGTCCAGCTCAATATTTAGAGGGTAGGTATCTTAAACTTTTCAGGAACATCTCACAGGCCACGTGGGTGTGTAACAACTGTTACGGTAATGGGTGCGCTGAGTGTAACTATAAGGGACGACACTTTATAGCTTCAGTTGAAGAATTTATCACAATACCAATATGCTTGTTATACAATGCTGAGCGCGTTGTTTTCCACGCGGGAGGCAGGGAGGACGTAGACGTGCTCGTGGTTGGAAAAGGCAGGCCGTTCGTCGTAGAGGTCGTTAACCCTGCTCGGAGAATCTCCGACCTAAAAGCGATCGAGAAGGCCGTCAACGAATATTCAAACGGCATTGTGCAAATCACGCTAATCGGGTTTACTGATTCTCGAAGAATAGAGGAGTTAAAGAGGCTTGCTGAGGTGAGCACTAAGGAGTATCGCGGGATCATAAAGTTTTTTGAGCGAGTAGATCTAAATAAACTCGTGGAGGCATCTAAAGAGTTAAGTGGTATAACACTCGAGCAACAGACGCCTTGGCGGGTTAAAAAGCGTAGGGCGGATAAGGTGCGACATAAGAAGGTGTACTCATTTAAGGTTGAGTATGTTGACGATTATACAGCGCTCTTCACAGTTGTTTGTCAGGGAGGAACATACGTAAAAGAATTTATAAGCGGCGACGACGGTAGAACTAAACCGAGTGTGTCTCAAATATTGGGGATAAGATGTAAATGTATCGCCCTTGATTTAGTGGGAGTGGATATGGGAAATGACGAGAAACAAGGGTTATAGAAACAAATCTAGGTCGCTGCTCACAAAGGCGCCTAGGGAGAGTGGTTTGCCGCCGCCGAGCGCGTTCATTAAAGAATTCGAAGTAGGCAGCAAAGTGGTTATAGATATTGAGCCTAGCGTGCAGAAGGGTATGCCGCATAGGAGATATCAAGGTAAAATAGGGACAATAGTTGAGAAGAGGGGTAGGGCCTATGTAGTTAAAGTACCCATGGAGCCAGAGGACAGAGTTATTGTTGTAAGGCCTGTGCACATCAAACCTTTTGGTTAGGCTGATGCTCAATGGCGAGGAAAGTGATAAGCCAAGTACCAATTACTGCTTCAGAAGTGAAAGAGCTTTTGGAGAAAACGGATGAGAAGGCTAAGGAAAGTCAGAATGTTCAGTTTTTGATCCAGCTCTTGAACATGACAGTAAAGCTACCCGGCGAGAAGGCGGCTGAATTAAAGCAGAAATTGATGGAGGAGGGATTACCTGAAAGATTGGCTTTACAGATGGTTGACCTATTACCTCTAACCGAAACTGAGTATATATCGCTTGTTGGCTCAGACCCGACTCTGCTTCCAAAAAAAGAAAAGATTTTGAATATAATCAAAGAATATATACAAGGAGTTAATGAGCAGCAATGAGTATTGACGCCAAGGAGCAACGCAGGCCACATAGGGATCAATACTTCTATGTGCTTGACTATCTACCAGGCGGGTCGCCTGCCGAAAGCCGTCAACCACATGGAAGAGAACCTGTCGCCCAAGTTATAGGCGAAGAATACTTTACCTTGCTGGAAGTTGTTCCACTGGAGGGCATCGCTATCAAGACTGGGGATAGAATATTCGTTGGGAGAGGGCCTGAAGACAGGCTTTATTCTCAGGTTTCACGGGTGGTTCGCCCAATCACCTATAATGATCTTTCAATGGTGGCCAAAAGGGAGCTTGAAAACGTACTTGAGATGATCGTTGATATAAATGAGGCGCGTTTTGTTGATTTTTTTAATAACGCGAAACCCTTAACGGTTAAGATGCACCAATTAGAGCTGATACCAGGTATCGGTAAAAAACTGATGTGGGAGATCCTAGCTGAAAGAGAAAAGCAGCCTTTTAAGAGTATTGACGACCTCCAAACTAGGATTAAAGTCATAGGTATAAAGAAGAAGATAATTGAACGCATACTTAGTGAGTTACAGGGCAATGAGAAATACCGAATATTTGTGATGCCACCTTAGCTAGCACATGGATAACATTTTTCGTAAGATAGGTTTCACACCGAAGAGGAAATGGGGTCAACATTTCATAGTTGATAAAGGGTTAGCTCTCAGGGTTGCAGAAATCCTTCCGCCGAATGTGGATGTGGTTGAGGTTGGCGGGGGGCTTGGCGCGCTTACAAGCGTAATAATCGAAAAGACTCGACAACTAACTGTTGTGGAGATAGATGAGAAATTAGCGGATTATCTAGAGAATAAGTTCGACGAAATCAGGCTGATACGAGGAGACTTTCTTCGAGTAGAGTTGCCTCGAAGTGACTACATAGTGTCAGCTCTTCCCTACTCGATATCTAAGCCATTCATCTTAAAGTTAGTGAGAGATGGCAGCAAGTGGAGGCATGCTGTGCTTATATTACAGAAAGAGTTCGCTGAAAAGCTTACTGCTAAGCCCTGCGAAGAGAATTACAGGGAGATCAGTGTCTTGGCTCAGTACGCGTGTGATATTAGGCTGCTGGAGAGAGTATCACGCAAATGCTTTTATCCAGAGCCACGCGTGGATTCTATTCTAAGCGTGCTGAGTGTTAAAGACTCATATGATGAGCATACAGCGCGACTTCTTGAAGACCTAACTTCGAGGTTGTTTAACTATAAAAATAGGACTTTGCGTACAGCTTTAAACTTAGCTAAACTATCCACTTTGCTGCAGAATTTAACAACTAATCCCGATCTTCTCAAGATGCGGGTCGGCTGCCTAGATGTGGCGGGGTTCATCGAACTTGCAAAGAAGCTTTGAGTTCATGGGGTTCAAAATAATTGTCGATAGCAACGTGTATGACCCATCCACTGATACCTTCCTTATGGCGGATGCGATCTTAGAACACCCTAGAGTTGGCCAAGCCATGGAGTTAGGGACCGGGTGCGGTATACTCTCTTTGGTCGCCTCACAGGTGGCTGAGAACGTGTTCTCTTACGATACATGTTTATATTCATATAGAAATGCGATAAAGAACGTGGTCATAAATGGGTTAAGAGATAAAGTTCACGTGTTTCTGGATGATGGGTCCAATTCTCCCATGGTTGACCTAGTAATTGTTAACCCACCCTACTTACCCAGCGGTCCACTATACAAGCAGGACGCGCTCTCATGCGCTTGGAACGGGGGGCCAGATGGTTTGCGAATAGCCCTGAATATGCTGGAAATAGCGAGGCGTAAAGTTAGGAGGGGAGGTAGCGTTCTAATTGTGCGCAGCTCAACGCAGGATTCCGACTTGTTTTTCAACGCTCTAAGGGAGAAGGGTTTCGAGTGGTCGCTTGCTAAGAGACAATCGGATTTTTATGAACGGTTAGAAGTCTACAGATGTAATAGGTTATGAGTAGAAGGTTGAGGGTTGTCTTTGTGGGTTGTGAGACCGGTGAAAATGCGGGTTTCCTTGCGAGAACGATGAAGAATTTTGGTTTCGACGAACTGTGGTTTGTAAAACCAGTGGTGGATGTCAAGTTGCTGGGTGCTAAAACAGCTATGCACGCAGCGGATGTGCTAGATAAGGCTATGATCATAGACGATTTGAAGGGCGCATTGGAGGATGCTGATGTTGTCGTGGGAACAACGTCGACGAGGCCCACATCGGAAAAAAATTTTACTAGGAACTATGTAACGCCCCGCGAGTTCGCTGAAGCTTGGTCGAGGACGAGTGGTCTCACCGCGCTGTTATTTGGTAGAGAGGGGTCGGGCCTGAGTAATAAGGAGCTTGATGCATGCGATTTAGTTGTTAGTATACCTACAAGTAAGTTATACCCAGCCATGAATATAAGTCACAGTGCAGCCGTGATCCTATATGAGTTGGCGATACACACTGGAGCGGTGAAGCCCTCTAGACAAGCGGCGTCTCACCATGAAAAGGAAATATTCGTGAATATAGTCGTCGAGTTACTTGAGAGGACACATGAGGTAGAGCATAGGAAAACCCTAGTTAGGAGGGCGTTACTCAACTTGCTTGGAAGAAGCTACGTCTCAAAGAGGGAGATGGCCACCCTCACAGGTGCGTTAAGAAGAATATTTAAGTACTGTGAGGCGCGTAGTGTCAACAATTAGGAGGGTATGCGTTATTCGGGGAGCTGGATTCCCAAGCTTTTTAGTTTTCTCACTTCATCTTTCTCGTATTTGTACACTATGTCACCTCTTGTATCCGACTGGAAATCCCAAGGAGCAACCAAAACTATGTCATTCTCTCTAAGCCAGATCTTTTTCTTCATACGCCCAGGTATCCGGCACACACGCACTTTATAATCAGAGCAACGTACTTTGGCTCTATCGTAGCCCACCAATTGAATTATGACACCTAAAAGTTCACCTTCGGCTGGCTTCCTAAGTTCTTTATCTGATGGAGTGTTGGCTTCTACCATTACCTAAAGTAGCTGGCTGACTGATATAAGGCTACTGAATCTTATCTAAAGCCAATAATATAGTGGCGACTCGACTTCTTCAGGCATGTGAATATGGAGTACTAGTTTACGTTCATATTTATTATTTGTTTAGTTTGTTCGATCATCATTCGAGCTAGTTGTGGGGCTAAACCCAAGTATTTCTCTTTTACAATCGTTTCGAATTCTTTGCTTACACGTGGAGAAGGACTCACAGATCGTGCAATACTCTCAATTTGTTTAAGTGTGTATGTGCGACCTTTGACTTTGCCTAGAACCTTGAAATAGGCCTCATTTACGCCTTCCCTGCGGAGGATTGTCTGCAAGGCTTCTGAGAACACCTCACCGTGATTATTCAAATCTTCCGTGGCCCGTTTTTTATTGAAGGTTAGGCGCCCTAATTCCCGACTTAATCTCCGGTAGGCGAGTATCGAATGGGCCATCGCCACACCGAAGTTTCTTCGTATCGTGGAATCAGAAAGGTCTCGTTGAAGCCTGTTTACTAATAGCTCATTGGCATACAAATGTAGCAAAGAGTTTGCGAGCTTGAGGTTTCCTTCACTGTTCTCGAAACCCTTAGGGTTAACCTTATGGGGCATCGTGGAGGACCCGACCTGTAACTTTTCTGATTCAAGGGAAAAGTAGCCAAACGAGTAGTACATCCACATATCTCTACAGAGATTAGTGAGTATTGCGTTCACGGAAGCCACGTTATTAAACAGGTCTATGTATGACTCATACGGCAATATCTGTGTGGAAAAGAGCTCTGGTTCTAACCCTAATTCCTCAATAAATATGGGCACTTCCCTGATCCAATCAATATCGGGGTAAGCTGCTACTAGCGCATTAAAGTTACCCACAGCACCGTTGAGTTTACCACTCACCCGTATACGGGATATCCTTCTTAGAAAACGAGCCAAACGGTAGGCATAAAGGCCAATCTCTTTACCAAAGGTGGTCGGAGAAGCGGGTTGCCCATGAGTCCTAGCCAGCATGGGTGAATCAGTGTGCCTAGTAGCGAGCTTAACTAAGCTCTTAATGAGCGCCACTAAAGCAGGTAAATAAACCTCCTTCATAAATCGTGTAAGAAGTCTACCATACGCCAAATTATTTACATCCTCAGATGTTAATCCAAAATGGACGTATGGCGAATATTCGCCCACAAACTTTTCTAGGTAGACTTCAATAGCTTTGACATCGTGGTCAAACTTTTCTTCAAGTTTTTTTATCTCTGTGGCATCTTCAACATCGAAGTCTTCGTAGACACCTTCTAGCGCTTTGGTTAGTGATGAATCAACATTTTTGCCGAGTAGGCGTAAAATGAAGTTTAAATACTTAATCTCTATATATACTCTTTCCCGGATTAAAGCGAATTCGGAAAAATATTTGTGAAGGTCACCGATCTCCTTTTTGTATCTTCCATCGATAGGAGAAATGGCAAATAGTTCAGAAGACACTATGATGTATCTTTTTACCAAGCTTTAACGCTTTTGAGATTAAAAAGTGTTAATGCAAACGAATTTAACATGGTGCGAGGCAATAATCTTATCGACCTATCCAGAATTAGTGCCGCTTTCGTCACTGCGCTTTCACGTTTACACTACAATATAGACCCCTGCTGAGTTAGCACTTCGACCTTGTTCGATTTATACATGCTAATTAACTCGTGCTTTGTGAATACCATGTTTTCTCTCCCTTTAATCGCAGTCAAGAATACTTCGCCGTTTTCTACACGCACAACCTCATATAGATGATTATTAATGCGGTAAACGCTACCCACACTTGGACTGAGAATTCTATACGAGTAGGTGGTTTTAAAAACTCTTGTTCTATCGTGTTTCTCACTTACAAGCTTAAAAGACTGCGTCAATCTACCATCAAATTTTTTCTTTAACCCCCCAACTATTTGCTCCGCGAGTTTTTTACTCGATATTAAAACATCGACGCCTTCTTTGTTCTTTGAAAAACGGTAAACAAAGTCCTGGTCCAAGCTCTCTAGGCAAGTTCTCCTTATTGAATCCATTAGATACATTGCTTCTCTTGGGTTCATAGCTCTTCCTTCGACTCTTATTTTGACCTCGAAGAGATAAGAATCATTTTTCTGGATGAGGCAATTCATGCAGAGTGATTTCTTAAGCTGATATTGAATAAGGGTTTTTTTATTTGAATCAATAACCTCATACACTAGCCTATCTTTTGCACGTGATACGATGTTACCTTGTTTTTGCAGTTCCTGTATGAACTCGTCGAATGAGAGATTTGATTGCCATTTTCCACCTATCCTGACTCTACCGCAAACACCACAGAACACAATATTCCTTTTTTTGCGCTCACGCGCAGAAGGTTCAGAGGAGCAGTTTTTACAGAGGTTGTGTGTTGCCGCATTCGGGTCTGTAGGCGAACCACACTTGGGGCACGGTATCAAACTCTAGCCACCTCGGCGTACATGATCTTCCCAATTCTTCTTATTGATAATGGACTACATATTCCTAGAGAGATAGCCCGCTCCACTACACGGTTGCCGAGGAGTGTAGCATAATCAGCTTCTTTTGCAGTTATGAGTGCGTTATCCAAATCCGTTTGAATCCCCCCAAAGTATCTTGGGTCTACGAAAAAACCCTTTTCTAATTCTTTGTTAACGAGCGCTTCTTCACATACTACAACATATGTGGCTTCTTCTGATGTGAATCGGTTAACCAAAACTGTAACTACGCTGTTGTCTTTATTGGTGCTTCTGCGCCGCAAGCTTCACACACCATATATACCACTTTAGCCTTTTTAATAAGCCTCGTATCTGGTCTCCCACAATTTTGGCAACGAACGAAGAAGCTTACATAGCGATTTAGTAAATTCATTATTTGGTCCTCATTAAAATGCCCTTGGAGAACTAGTTTTAGGTCATCGGTTACATAGCCAGCCGTAGCAAGATTCCTTACTAAGAATTTCATTATGTGACTCGGCTCTCTTCTGAATAGTTCACAGATTTCCTTAAAGTTTACCAGTATTGACTTATCGCCCTCATACTCTATTTTAAGTTGGGGTATTGCGAACCATTCCCCAGTGGAGCGGACGCGTGGAACATCTTTATAAACCTCGTCAAGCATCCTCAAGTATTCTGAGTAATCAGATAAAGACTTTCCTTCACCGTTTTGCAATTCTAATCACTAGTTATAAGCACCACCATGGAATTAAAGGCTTACTTAGACCACAACCCAAATGAGAATAGTTCAAAAAGTAGTAGGTAGCTCGTGTTGCCGTAAAAAATAATGAACTTTCCTACTCCACAATCACTGAAAAATTAGTTTTTGCATATGCGTTCTGTATTTATCGAGCGTGTGCGGGGAGTGGGATTCGAACCCACGAAGCGCTACCGCACGAGGTCCTAAGCTTCGCGGAGCACTCACTCGCGCCTTTGACCAGGCTCGGCCATCCCCGCATAGAACAAAAACATTTTAACCTGATAAAAATTTATTGCTTGTTTAGAGGCGAACTAAGAGAGCTTTGAATGCTAAATCGTGAACTCTTCGCCTGGTTTAAGTATCACGCACTTAGTGCTCGTCTTCGACTCGACCTTGCTCTTGAAGGATGCGGGGTCGGCTTCGATTTGCGGCCAAGTGTTATAATGCATTGGAATAACGAACTTCGGTTTCAGATACTCAACTGCTACAAGTGCGTCATCAGCATCCATGGTAAAGAATCCACCGATAGGTAGCAGGGCTACATCCAATTTATGGCGTTCGCCTATTAGCCTCATGTCCCCGAATAAATCGGTGTCTCCAGAGTGGTAAATACTCTTACCACCCATATTCAAAACGAAACCGCATGGATTACCTGCATATTCTAACTTCTCGCCAAAAGATGAACTATGAGCTGCCCAGCATATTCTAACCTTAGCGAAGCCAAAATCATTAGTGCCACCGTGGTTTCCCCCAACGATTTTTGCGCCAAGAGTTTCTAAGCGTGAAGCAAGCTCAAATGTAGTATATACTGGGGCACCAGTTTTACTCGAGATGGTCACCGCGTCGCCTGAGTGATCAAAATGCCCATGGGTCACCAGAATTAGATCGGCTCTAACAGTTTCTGGTTTTTCAGCCGCTAGTGGATTATTAGAAAGGAACGGGTCTATAATCACTGTTTTACCTTGTTCTGAAACAGTGAAGCATGCATGCCCAAGATAGCGAATTTTAACCATCGGGAGTCAAGGTGTTTTCTTAGTTGGTAGCTTTAAGTTTTCTCTAAGGCTATATATTGTTCCGATAGAGGGCTTACACTAGTTGGCAGCCAAATAATACAGCGCGTTATCCCAGCGCGATACAGAGACCTATAGTATACAAAAGCAGTTTTTACCCGAGTATAGCTGCGTACCCACCGAAGGAGTTTTTGAGCTGCTCTCCCTCTTCGGTTTGTGTTGACATAAGCTCAACTGTGCCACGGTTCTTAAACATTTCAGCCAAATGCGTTACGAGCGGTTCTTTTGAGATCAAATCCATCTGCGTACCGCATCTTGGACACGTTCTGCCTTCTTTTGGCTCTTGTTCGTCTTGGATATCTGCTTCGAGCTGGAACCCACAATTAGGACACATAAATGTTAAGTGGTAATCATCGTTTTCTTCTGACATGATAAGTATTTTTGCCCTGTCTAGCTTTTCAAGAACCTCCTTCTTACCTATCGCAACCTTGGTGTAGTCGTTAACCATAGTGGCCATTAAATTATTGAAAACTTGCTTTTCGTGCATTAGTTTTGACTGCTGTAAAAGGTTTTCGGACCGATTTATTAGTTCGCGAATGCCCTCTTCACCAGTGTAGCCTATATCAACTAAGCCTAAGACTTTCTTCCGCAGTTCATAATGTAGGTACTCTCCTTCATAGAATTCATATTTATTTGGGCCAGGCCCACCTATTATAAGCCCTTTAATATCCTTCCCAAGAAAATACTTCGTAGTATACTCACCTATTCGGACGTAGAACTCGTGGGCGACTTGTTCTATTATTCGCTGAAAACGTCTGGCAGATTGTCCCCCAGCATGGTGTTTGCCTGGTATCCCCGATGTGATTGTGTTTAAAACCTCGACATTCCTACCACGAAGTATTGCGAATGTGGCTTCTGCTCTATCCATAACTATTAGTCCGTAAACATCCTTCTCTTCAATGAGCTTCTTAAGTGGCTCTATTACAAACTTAGAGTCACACCTGTAGAGGTAGATATTTATGGGTAAAGGCGGTTCTAACACATGTATCTCCATTTTTTCTGTTCCTGGCGCGCCATGCGGTATGGCGCCACAAAAGATAACAAGACCGTTTGGCGGCGGTTCTTTAAACAGCTTTAACCTTTGTAGGATGGATTCTATCGCATCCATAACATTCTTTCTTGTGGTCTTCGACTTAATATTAGATGCCGTACTCGCTTCTTCACGTAGATCTCTTGCCACGTCACTAATTGCCCTCTTAGGGGGGATGTAGAGGCTGATAAGCTCTGTCCCCCTACCCTCCTTACTTTCCAATTCCGAAATAAGCTTTCGAATCTTATACTCGTCGAAAGAATCGTATTTTTGCTGATCTGACATCACGCGTCCTATTAATAGGTAAACTTATGAAATATAAGTTACGTTATTGATGGGATAAAACATGCGTTTTACAATAAAGATAGGTGGTCACCTGTTAGATGAGGGAGCAGATGCCTACAGAAAGTATTCGGAGCAGTTAAGGGGCTTGACGGAGCTAGGCCACAAATTGGCGGTAATAGTTGGAGGAGGTACTTATGCGAGAACAATGATTAACATAGGACGCACACTCGGACTCAGCGAATCATTCCTTGACGATATAGGTATCCAAGTTTCACGTATAAATGCTTATATCATGATACACTTACTACCCGAATTCTGCTACCCTAACCCACCCACATCCTTTGACGAGTTCGATTCAGCTTGGACCACTTCTAACACTGTGGTTTTGGGTGGCCTTACACCTGGGCAGTCCACGACGGCCGTCGCAGCCCTTATAGCGGAGCGTATAAGGGCTGATAGACTAATAATTTTGACGTCGGTGAGCGGAGTGTATACCGATGAGCCATCCTCGCCTAACGCAAGGCTTTTACCATCAGTTCACATAGATGAACTTGGGAAGCTTATTGCCGAGAAGCCAGCACTTGCGGGTACATACGATTTAATAGATGACGCCTCGATCAAGATTCTTAAACGTAGCCATATACCCGCGATAATTACAAGTGGCAAACGTGATAACATCATAATTGACGCTAGCTTGTTTAAATCCACAGGAACAGTGATTACATATTGAATATTAAAGGCGACTAGCCCATAAAATTCGACTCAAGGGAGTTAAAGCATCGCCATAAGATGCGAAAAGTTATACATTCTATTAGAACTCACGCCAGTTTTTAAGTATATTAACTTGATGCTGTGCTTAAATTGGGGTGAAAAATTTAAATTATAAAAGGTTTGTTCTTGTTGTACGCGGGGATGCCCGAGCCTGGTCAAAGGGAGCAGACTCAAGATCCCATATGAGTTATCTGCCGGCGAAGGCCTGCGTGGGTTCGAATCCCACTCCCCGCACACGCTCGATAGGAGTTTAATGATCCCTTCTTTACAATATCTTGAGGGGGCAAAGATAACAAGACTACAAGCCTGACCATTACTATCTTTGAGCGCTTGGCGGAACCAAATCTTCTACTGGTTTAATTGCGATTCACTTCCCTAATTGTAGTTTAGCTGCCTAGATCTACCAGGAAAGTGGGTTTTCAAATATAATTTATCGATGTGTAGTGGAGCGTATGTGTCGAATCCTTGAGCGGCGTGCACGCTGCCTAGATTTAAACCAATTTTACTTCATCTATAACTTTCCTAGCTTTTTCAAGTGTTATACCGTTTCCTAATATCGTAGGCCTGTCTGGTCTGATCTTGTTTGCAAAGGTGAGCGCACGCACAACGTAGACGGGGGGTACTCCTAATTGACGCGCATTCATGGGTAGACCTGCTTCTAAGGCTTTTTCTGAAAACTCTACCCAATCCTCTCCATGCAACGCAAGCGATATTTTGGTGCCTAAAAGCACCGTGAAGCCATGGAGAATTTTTTTGGATGTGAGTAAGTCAAGCGCATGCCCGAACAAATGTTCACTACCGCTACACGGCCTACTACTCCCCGCTATGGCCATAGCTATACCGTTGCTGATGAGCGCTTCGAGGAGAGTTCTAATACCATTGTCGCTTAAACTGATGATTTGGGCTAAGTTGTTGAAAACAAGCTTGGCTGACATTTCAGCTAACGATATAGAGTAGTCTCCAATATATTCACCTAAACTCTGCGCGAGCCTGCTATCCAAGACAGATGAAAATTTTGCTAGGACATCACCTATGCCTCCTAATGTGAGCTGTTTAGGGGCTGACGCTATTATATGTGAATCAGCGATCACGATGAAAGGAGTATCAACTCTGATGGAGTGGGAGCCATTTAGCCCTTCAAGCGAAGCCTGGGGCGATGCTATTCCATCGTGTGAAGCACTCGTTGGTACACTTACAAACGGTTTCTTTAATTTATAAGCTAGGACTTTGCCAACATCGAGTACTTTCCCACCTCCTAAACCTATTATCGCGGAGGTAGAAAAGGGAGTTTGTGTGAGAAGTCTTTCAACCTCTGATATTTTTGGGGAGAAAACAGTATCGACATGTGGTTTATAGCCATAATCCATGAGGGAGGCCGTGACGGTATTGGAGTAAAGTGGCCTTATATTTGGACCAGTGAGCACTGTTACTTCGTCGCCTTCAAGATGTTTGGCTATTATCTTACCAATATACTCAATGACATTCTTACCCACGATTACTTCGACGGGTAGGCGAATCGTATGTGGCGTGTTAAGCGGAACCATCTTTATCAACGAACGAGCCACCTGCTCAAAAGCCTTAAGTAAAGGCTTCGCCTATCCTGATTGTATTTAGGGCGTCTTATTCTTGCTGTTGATGAATTATGGTGAATGGTTTTACTCCAAGAAAGGGGACAACGACAATTGGTATAAAGGCATCAGACGGTGTAGTATTAGCTGCAGATAGGAGAGCCACTGCTGGCTACACGGTAGCAAACAAACACGTAAAGAAAATTCTGACGGTGACAAGCTATTGCGCAATCACAATAGCAGGAACGGTGGGTGAAGCATTCAACCTAGCTGACAGAGTAAGGTCGGAAGCGTATATGTATGAGCTTAGGAATAACGTTAGGATGGGTGTAAAAAGTATCGCTAACTATGCTTCTCTTCTAATTAACTCTAAAAAGTTTAGTGTTTTCCCAGTGCAGATTATAATAGGAGGATACGATTCTTCCCCAGAACTTTTCATGATAGATTTTTTCGGCTCGCTTAGCGCTGAAGATTACGTGGCGACCGGTTCAGGTATGCATACCGCCTTGGGGTCAGCGCTAAACCGCTTAAAGCCAAACCTTTCGCTCGCCGAAGCTATTCCTATCGCGATAAGGAGTATATCTGCGGCTATGGAGTGGGATACCGCTACTGGCGAAGGAGTCGACGTAGTTTACGCTGATAGAGAGGGAGTTAAGAGGATGGAGGAGGATGAAGTGGCTGAATACATAGCTGGAGGCCATATATAATGAGGATAACCACAACAAAGGAGCTACTCACCAACATAAGGTCCACGATTTTCACTAATTTTCCTGTAGAAGCAGAGCTTAAACGAATCGAATTCGAAGGGCCCGAAATAGCACTTTACTGTGGCAACCCTTCTGCTATAATGAATAATAGCGAGGCCATAAAAAGACTTGCGAAACTGCTCAAAAAGAGGGTTGTTATTAGGTCTGACCCTCAAGCGCGTTTGAACAGAGATGACACAATAAAGATGCTTAGGGAGCTAATCCCTTCAGAGGCTGATGTAAGGAACTACACTTTTAACGACGATAAGGGTGAGGTTATAGTTGAAGCATTAAGGCCTGGTGTGGTTATCGGTGAAGGAGGGTCTCTACTGAGGGAGGTTTTGGCTAAAACGGGGTGGAGACCTGTGGTAATCAGAGTCCCAGAAATAAGGTCTGGAACTGTTGAGTCAATGCTTAGAGTTCTAAACACCAGCAAGGAATACAGGCAACGGTTTTTAAAAGAAGTGGGTGAGAGAATTTACAAGCCTCCGGTTATAACTAATGGGCCAATAAGAATAGTTCCTTTAGGAGCATTTGGTGAAGTTGGGCGTTCAGCGGTGCTGGTAGACACCGGAGAATCAAAGGTCTTACTTGATGTTGGGTTAAAGGCAGAAGCAAACACGATCACGGAGGAATTCCCCGCCTTTCACGCCCTAGACTTTCCACTAGAGGAGTTAGACGCAGTCATAATTGGGCACGCACACATGGACCATCAAGGAGCCTTACCGTATCTTTTTAAGTACGGTTACCGTGGACCGGTCTACATGACACCACCATCCAGAGACCTCATGGTGTTAACGCAAAAAGATTATATTGATTTAAAGCAGAAGTTGGGTGAAGTCCCACCATACGGCATCGAACATATAAAGAAGGCAGTCGAGCATACAATAACCATAAACTGGGGGGATGTTACCGATATAACTCCTGACATAAAGCTCACCCTGAATAACGCTGGCCACATACTTGGCTCCTCGGTTGTTCACCTGAACATCGGAGAAGGTAGATACAATGTATTGTATACGAGCGACCTAAAATACGCCCAAACAAGGCTTCTGGATAAGGCTTCTACCGTTTTCCCACGAGTGGACTGTTTAATAATTGAATCCACTTATGGCGGTAACATTATGCCAAGTAGGCTTGATGCGGAAACAAAGTTTATAGATATAGTCAAGAAGACGGTTGAACGTGACGGTAAAATACTTATACCCACGTTGGCTGTCGGTAGGGCTCAGGAAGTTATGATGATAATAGCAGAAAAAATGGCTACAGGGGAGCTACCGCGTGTTCCAGTTTACCTCGATGGGATGCTCCTTGAAAGCACAGCAATACACACAGCTTACCCTGAATACTTAGCTTTGAACGTAAAGAGGAAGATTTACCAAGGCGATAATCCTTTTCTGCGTGAAGAATTTATAAGAATAGATGATTCCTCAAAAAGGGATGAGGCTCTCTCGCAAGGACCCAGTATAATAATGGCTACAAGTGGCATGATGACTGGTGGTCCAGTTATAGAGTACTTTAAGGAACTGTCATCCAACTCCGATAATACCTTAGTATTCGTCAACTATCAAGCCGAAGGAACGCTGGGTAGAGCCATCCTAAAGGGAGCTAAGGAAGTAGAGTTGGCTGATAATTCAGGTATGGGGAGAAGGTTATTTAAAGTGAACATGGAAGTGCAGGCAATAGAAGGATTTTCAGGCCACTCAGATAAATCTGAGCTAATAAGGTATATAACAGCTGTCAGACCAACGGAAAAGATTTTGATAAATCACGGCGAACCGTCAAGGTCGGCAGAACTTGCCCACTCTCTTAAAAAGATTTATATTAACCACAAGGTCAAGCCTGAAATACTTACCCCTACTAACCTAGCTACCGTGCGTTTGCGCTGAGTATTACGGTTTTTTATTTATCCACGAATATGTCCTTAGCCTCTTTGACTGGCCGAACCCACAGTGGGCGCATCTGTGTTTTCTAACGTGGTATGACCTATGACCGCATCTTCGGCAGACAATATGGGTTTTAGATCTACCTCGTTTTCCCTGAGAAGCTGTTCCCTTCATTTCTGGGTCACCTCGGGCTTGGAGATATTAAAATCACGTTATCTCCCCGTACAATAATAGTGCCCAAGCTTCTTACAGTGTTATTATCGAGCATTTCCTCCGCATTTTCAATCAGGAGATTTAAGTGTTGGTCAAAACTTTTCATCTTTCCCCTCACGTATATACCACCCCGTAGTTTTACTAGAACCACTGAGTCTACCGCTTCCCCAAGCAAAGCTTGTGTGTTTGCCTCAGCCAACTTTATCGATGGAATGACGATATTCTGACTATTAAGCTTAGTTGTGTTCACATCGTTTATGCCCAGTAATAGTAGCCGCTAACTTTCGCTCTTAGAAAGCCAGCTATTGTTATAAAAAGCTGGGCAAACCTTAATTTTTCGACCACCATTAAATATTTCAAATTGCATTTTATCAGCTTTAAACTCAGCAAGCAGGAGACTGACAGATTCAAGGTTTTACTCGACTATATAGGTTTCGATAAGAAAAAGGATGAGTTATGGGTTCTAAAGATAGATAAACATTTGAAAGCATATCTCCTAAATAACAAGTTTCCTCTTCTTTTTGAGAAGGATAACTGTATCTTTCCGACTGTTATCGCAGCCAAAACGTTTGAAGGTTACTATTCAGAAGCCATGGTTGATCAGGGTGCTAAACCGCATATTCTAAACGGTGCGGATCTTATGGCCCCTGGAATTTTAAGTATTGATTTAAAAGATTCGAGCAACATAGTAGTTATCAAATCAGAAGATGGTGCTGTACTGGCTGTTGGTAGGTTGGTGAAGGATTTTATTGATTCGCTGAATAGAAAACATGGAAAAGTCGCTGAAAATATACACTATTTGAATGATAAGCTATACAGACTTTTGGCTTTGAGACGTGGCTCATAATACATACCTGTGTTACGCATCAAGGTGAATGAGGGGGCTTAAAACAAAATACGACAAACTTAATACTAGTAATATTAATAGTTTGTTGATACGCAATGAGCATAGGCCTTAGGACGATTGCTTCGGAAACACGGGTTATGCTTAACAAGCAGGTGCTTGTAATTCTTTCGAACGGTAAAAAATACAAAGGAATTTTGGCTTCATTGGACCCAGAAACACTACATATTTGTTTACTTGACGCTAAAGAGGTAAGCGGCGACGGTAAAAAGATTTCACGACTAGTATTGAACGGCTCAGTTGTGTCGGAAGTTGCGGCCGAAGAGGGCGGCCTTCCTATGCGAAACCTGTATGAGCAGTTATCTAAAATCTACCCCAATAATATTAGATACCTTGAGGATGCGGAAACTATTATCGTGGCAGAAAGAGTCAAGGTTTATAGCGATGGTAGGGTTGAAGGAGTCGGTCCAATTGCAGAACGCGTCAGACAGGTTGTTGAATACTTTCAGAAAGAGGCAAAGCAGTGATATTATCCAGTGACTCCGACCAATGCGGCTTGAACCAGACGCTGTTTTCGAGGTAAAACACAGATCGCTTTGCGGCCGAATAGGTAGGATAAAGACGAAAAGAGGTTACCTTGAGACTCCAGCCCTCTTTCCTGTAATAGATGTGAAGCGGCAATTGGTGGACGTTGAAAGGATCCGTCAACTCGGATTTAAAGCCGTTATGACAAATTCCTATCTTTTACTTAAACGCGGTTTTAAAGTAGGTGACATACACCAGTTTCTCAAGTTTGACGGTATCGTAGCGACTGATTCTGGCGCATATCAGATGCTTGAGTTCGGCGAAATAAATGCCACACAGGAAGAAATCATAAGGTTCCAAGAAGAAATAGACGTGGATATAGGAGTTATACTGGATACACCCACAGGGAAGACAAATAGCAAAGAGTGGGCAAAGCAAACGGTAGATAAAACCCTAAACAACGCTGTCGAATCACTTGAGCTTAGAAACAGAGACGACGTTTTATGGGTTGGCCCGATTCAAGGCGGGGAGTACCTAGATCTGGTTGAGTTCTGCGCTAAGAAGGTGGCGGACCTACCTTTCCATATTCATGGATTGGGAAGCCCGACAGAATTCCTTGAGGGTTACCGGTATCAAACCATACTCGAAATGATATTAATCTCAAAGAAACACATACCCCCCTCTAGACCTGTGCATCTGTTCGGTGCTGGTCACCCTGCTATTCTCCCATATTTCGTAGCTCTAGGAATTGATTTGTTCGACTCGGCGTCTTACGCTTTATTTGCGAAAGATGATAGGTATCTTACGCCGCAAAAAACATATAGACTGGAAACTCTGACTGAGCTACCATGCAGGTGCAGAGTCTGTGAGAAACATACGGCCAACGAGTTACGCTCTATGGTTCAAAAGCAGAGGGAGAAACTACTTGCTGAGCATAATCTAAGTGTGCTTGCAGAGGAATTATCACGAATTAGACTCGCCATCTACCAAGGTACACTTTGGGATCTTCTTCAAAACAGAATGCACTCACACCCACAAATATTTGATGCTTTTAGATGGATGCTCCGTAGGGCTAGATATCTTGCCAAGTATTCGCCGATAACAACTCCTAGCGTGAGCGGCCTATTCGCTTTCGGGTATGATAGACCTGAAGTTATCCTGTTTAGAGAAAGAATAAGACAGTTTGTATCACAGCTAGAACCAAAAAGATTAGTAATACTTTCATCTAAGGACCAAGTTTTAATCTTAAAGGATGATTGGAGATTTGACGACAAGACCCTAATTATGGTCTTGGATGGGCAATTTGGGCTTGTGCCACTTGAGATGCTGGATGTGTACCCTGTTTATCAAACTGCTTCTCGAAAAACTAAGCCCGATATTAGGAAGATACTTAGCATAATTAACATTCAAGAGAGTGTACTAGTGGCTACTGTTGATGCTGAACTTTATTCTGCTCTTCGCAGAAAGCTGAAGAATGTGGAAAGATTAAGTGCTACATAATGTAGCGCAATGACTCGGAAGATAGGTTGGCGTGGGATTCTGCGCTCTTTAGTGCCTCATCTTCAATTCTCTTTGCGTTAAGGATTAGTTCGTCCACATTTACAGCCAAATCCAGCTCTTGATTTATGAATTGGATTGCATTTGCCGACGCCCTCAAATCCACCTTGTCTCTGGATGCGTAAGGTAGAACTGCAAGGGCTGGAAAATCAGCGATATAGAAGTTAAGCATAAGTAACGCAAGCGGCCCAACAACGAATAGCCCATCTTCTAGTGTAGAGGCCCCCTTCCTAAGCCCATTATATTGGGATGTTTTGATAACACGGAGATTATCTTCAGGGTTTGCGGATGTGGAATAGCTTGAATCAAGCCCTCCTACGAGCAATGCTTTTTCAAATCCCGATTTAATGACCCATTCAGATATACCGCGTGAAAACCGGTGTATTCTCGTAGTAGGGGGCGATTCCGCATACATAAACACCACGTGTCTATAAATATAGAGCTCAAGTGGAGGTTTTATTTCGCCGTTCTCCATTGTTATAATTGGCGGCATGGACTCCGTTACAATAAACCCTATCTTCTTTGCCTCAAGCTTTTTAACGAGATATCTAACGGTCACATAGCCAACAAGGCCTATGCCATGGAAGCCTGTAACAAAGGTTTTCCCAGATAAGCTAACATCGCTTTTTAGCTTCACGTCAATATATTGAGGCATTATGAGGCTTAGCGTCTATGAGAATATTAGCTTATCGTAGCGCCGGGGACGGGATTCGAACCCGCGCGGCCACAAGGACCAGCAGATTTCCAGCCTCTGCAGATAGATCTCGAGTCTGCCGCCTTAACCACTCGGCCACCCCGGCAACCTAGAATAAATCACCTACCGGTTTTTATTCCTTACAGAAGAGAGTGACCTAAATCCTTTAGTGCGCGATAAACATCATGCTGTCTTGAATCCGTACCGATATAAAACCCCCATAGTGAACCGAATGAGTGTATGAATTCACCATACGGTACCACAGTAGAAAACACCTGCGTTATAAGTTTTCCAACCTCTGAAAAGTGCTGCTTAGTAAACCATGCGGAGCCAGCCTGTGTGACCATGATACCATTCTGAGCCAAGTGGTCCTTAACACATTTAAAGAAAGCTTTATTATATATTGTTTGGGAAGGCTTACTGACACCAGGGTCTGTAACATCAACTACAACAATGTCGAATAGTTCGTTAGTTTTTTCCATAAAATCTTTACCGTCCATAAAAATTAACTCTAGATCCCGATTCTCGAACACACCGTGATGGAACTCTGGTAAGTACTCTCTACTTAGTTCCACAACCTTTTCGTCCAGTTCAACCATTGTCACTTTAACCTCCTTCTGTGCGAGCACCGTGTACGCGGCTGAACCATCCCCCCCACCAATTATTAATATGTGTTTAGGCTCACGGATAACTCGGAGAGAAGGTAGTATCAGCGCTCTGTGGTAGAGCGCTTGATCTGCTTCTGCGCATTGCAATGAGCCGTCTAAAAATAGGGCTTTGCCGAAATCTCTCAAAGTGCAGATCAAAATCTGTTGGAAACGTGAGGCAGTTTTTATCCAAATGCGGTCGACTCTAAAAACGTGGTAGGTACCGCTACCGAGTTTGTCCCAAATAAACATTGCTATTCCCTTACATGTTGTGCCATTTCTGATTTCTCAATATGGCTTTCTCCCCATTTCATTTCTGTTACCCTAAAGCCTTCTGGTAGACCCCGCTCTACGAGTAGTGCGCACTGTTGAATAGGGTTAAACCTTTTCTTAACAAATAGTAAGGCTTCATCCAAGTCTGAGCTTTTGTTGCAGGTGTAAATATCTATAGATGCATAGCTCTTCTCAGGCCAAGTGTGAATTGATATGTGTGATTCGCCTATCACCAGTACGCCGCTGATACCGGGGTCGAGTTTAACAAAGTGCTCTGATAAAATACGGCTACCTAACCGTGTCGCTATATCAATAAGAATTTGTTTGATGAGCTCTAGGTCGGAGAGGGTTTTATAACAGCAGCCATAGAGTTCAACCATTACATGTCTGCCAGATACCATCTCCGCACCTCCGCTCACATAATTTTAAGAGCATCGTCTTTTTTAAGAGCTTCCAGAATGTTTGTAGGTTTAATATTGAGCACAACACGCTTTGTTCGTCCAAACCGCCCTCTGTTTAATATTTTAGTTGATATTATACCTACCATATCGAGCTCATTGAGTATTTCACTAACTCTTCTAGACGTTAAAGGCTCAAGGCCGGTTTTTTTGCAGAGCATAATGTAGCCGGTGTATATGTCGCCTGTGACAACTATTTCCTTCTTGTTCTGTAACTCAAGCGCGGAAGCAAGAACAAGTTTTGAGTGTAGTGGAAGCTTTGTAACTATTTCAAGTGTGGTGTCAACCTCTATTTCGCTTAGTGCTTGTTTCACATGGTCAATGGTCACTCTATTAGAATTCAACCTTTCAGCCACTTCACCCGCTTTACGGAGGAGGTCGACGGCTTTTCTCGCGTCACCATGATCTTTGGCAGCTAATGACGCAACGTAGGGCACTACATCGTCCTCCAACGAGTCCTCGACAAAGGCATCATGCACCCTTGCATGTAAAATATCGCGCAGCTGTTCAGCGTTGTAGGGTGCAAACACTATTTCTTCCTCACCAAGACTGCTTTTAACACGTGGGTCAAGAACCTCAAGTACCCTCGCATCATTGGTTATGCCTATTAAAGACACTTGAGCATTTCGTAGGTCGCTGTTTATCCTACTCAGTTTATATAGTAAATTAAGATTGCTTTCCCTTATCAAATTGTCGATTTCATCTATCGTGATTATTATCATGCCGCCCCTCTTATCTATTCGACTTACCACACGTGAATACACTTCAGCGACGGAGAGTCCTGTAAAAGGTAATTTTAAATCAAGAAGCCGACCTATCTGGGTTATAATTCTATAGCTGGTATCATCCTTGCGAGCGTTAACATATATAACAGTTGCAGGAGAACCACGGCGGTTTGCTTCATCTGTTAGCATATTTGAGACATATTTCGCAACAGCAGTTTTACCTGTTCCCGTCAAACCATACATGAATATATTATTAGGTCTCGTACCGTTGAGCGCTGGACTCATTATCTGGGCTAAACGCGTTATCTCATTTTCACGGTGCGGGAGAGTAAGAGGCACAAAATCAGATACTAACACGCTTCTATTCTTGAAGATCCTGCTTTTACCGAGGTTGGAAAACAAGTTTTGAGACGTCATAAACGGCTTAAATCTGACTCAACCCACTCAAATAAGCCTTACAGGGGTAATATTAACAGTCATTATCTTATGGAGCCACCGGGACTTGAACCCGGAACCTCCCCCACGCCAAGGGGGCGCTCTGCCATTGAGCTATGGCCCCTATGAACCTTTATTCACAATCGATTTTTAAGCCTTTTTAGATACCACTCACCCCCACTGCTAATAGCGTAATCTTCGATTAATCGCCAGAGGCTAACACATAGCATAAGTGCAACTTCTTAATATACATGATCTACGAGGCTCGTAATGTTTTACAATGAACCATGCAAGAAGGTTTTTAAGGTTATTTGATATTTATTTTTGAGAAAAATTGGAAGTTTGCCCTGAGTGTCATTCTGTGATCGTTGTTAACTCAGTCGGCGAAGTGGTGTGTTCTTCCTGTGGTCTTGTTGTCGATGATGCACGAATGACTGTTAATGAAGCATACAACAATAAATACCTTGTAACTGGTAAGCGGACGTTCAATGAGAACACTAGCACGCTTGTTCCCGGCTCATTCGTGGATATGGATCACTCGAATATGGCTTTATCGATCAGCAACGTCAGAGCGTTAGGTGCTGAAAGCACGCTGTTGCGTGGGTTCGAGTTGATTAGACAGATATGTCGGAGCCTCGGTCTTAACAAGAATGTTGAGAAACGAGCAATATTCCTCCTTAAAACCAGTTTCAATGAAACACGACGGCGGGTAAACCTTACAGTTAGCTCCGCCGCGGGAGCAGCGATACTGTTTGCTGTACGTGAAAACAACATACCAATATCGTTCAAGGAGATCTACTCTTCTATAAGAAACAAGGGTAAGCGTGCTACCACGTCGAAGATGATTAGGGCGTATAGGATAATCGAAGAGATCATGGGAGAGTCGCCCGAAAGAATGAGGCCAGATGTCTTTATAACTAGGGTGGTTAACATGCTATCTAACTACGTCAACGTCGACCCCCTACAGAAACAGAGAGTTATAACCGAGATCGCGAAGGAGGCGGATAATTGCCTGAGATCGTTACCAAGCCAAGTCACTTCGGGAAAGAACCCCTACGTTTTAGCGGCTAGTATAGTCTACAACGTGGTGTTTAAAGGGGAGAAATATTTAGGGTGCATGGAAATATCCAGCACAGCGGATTATGCCAGAATAATGCGTGTAACTGAATATAGTCTTAAAGAAAATGCAAAAATGATAGATAAATATTCAGGTGCTTCTTAACTTCATAATGGCTTTGGCTATGTCACCTTTGGTTTCAGCCAGAGCGGACCTAGCGACCTCTAGAGGCACATTAGCTTGAGTTGCCACAAAGCTTACATCCTCGTCGCTGACAGCAAACGACTCCTCTTTTTTGGCAGTTGGTTTTTGCTCAGAAGATTTTTCCGTGCCACCGATCACTTGGTATAGGGTTTGACCCTGTATTGATAGTTTGACTACTTGCGGTGATATAATGGTTATCACTTTGTCATGTGTGCGTATTATAACTTCTTCTGTGTCGATGACCTCTTGTGCACCCAACCCCATCTGGCGCATGAGCCTACGCATGTCGCTATTATTCAATTTCATTTATTACCCCCCAAACCAACCCTTATCTTTACGGCTACCCCCCTCTTAAAAGATTTTACTTCTGATGGTAGAAGGATGAGTTGTCCACATCCTAAGACTTCCCCAGAAGTGGACGTCACTATCATGTCCTCGCCTACATAGTGTCGTCCTATGAAATGAGTTATATGGTGTGAAAAAACGTCTTTACCGCCCATAACAAACGGTTTGGCCACATCATCCACCACCACCGCCTTGCTTAATTTAACCTTAGAGAGCAGATTCAAGCCATGCCTTTCGAGGAGGAAATACCCGTCTTTTCTACGAACCGCCACGAGAAAGTCGCCTGAATACACAGCCTTAGGTCTCTTTGTTTTGCTGGAAAGGGAAATACGTAGAGGGTGGGCTACTATCGTGCTTCCGACGGGGGGGCCGTACATGAAATCGAGTAAGTAGGCTACTTTTCTTAGTAGAATCCTATTGTCATACGAAGAGTGCATAGGCATTTGTCTTTCCTGCTTTGCTCGTTAAAACAGTTTTGATAGCATTCTCAAAATCCTCTTTCTCGACAATTTTCGAGCCTCTTCTTATCGCAGATAGACCGGCTTCTATAACTATATGTCTGATCTCTGCCCCCGTTGTTCCCTCCGTCTCTTCTGCAAGTTTATGTAAATCAACAGAACTGTGCAGGTTAACTCGTTTCGTGTGCACTTTAAAGATTTCAACACGATCTTCTAGTGATGGGTAGTCAATGTGTATTATTCTATCAAATCTGCCAGGCCTAAGTAGCGCTGGGTCTAGGATGTCTATTCGGTTAGTGGCGGCCAAAACCTTAACGTCATCCAACGGGTCGAACCCATCCATCTCGCTTATTAGTTGCATAAAGGTTCTCTGTACTTCGCGTTCCCCGCTTGTACCAACATCCATTCGCTTAGCCCCAATAGCGTCAATTTCATCTATAAAGATAATTGACGGTGCTTTCTCCCTAGCGAGGTCAAAAAGCTCCCTAACTATCCTTGCCCCCTCCCCTATGAATTTCTGCACCAACTCGGAACCCACTGTGCTTATGAACGTAGCATTAGTTTCACCCGCAACAGCCTTAGCTAATAGGGTTTTCCCTGTTCCTGGGGGGCCCGAAAGAAGAACGCCTTTGGGGGGGTCTATCCCAACTTGTTTGAAGAGATCTGGCTTGGTAAGAGGTAAGATAACGATCTCTTTCACCATCTCGATCTGCTTCTTTAAGCCGCCCACGTCTTGAAACCGGAATTTCGGTCTTTCTATAACCTCCATGGCTTTCACATACATGTCTTGCGATTTCGGTAAAACCTCTATCACCGCAGAGCCTCGTTGGTTAAGAGCCACGCGTGTGCCAGGTTTTAATTGCTTAAGATCTATATTTTGTGAAACATAAACAACCAAATTGGGTCCATTTGAACTATGAACAACCGCCCTGCCATCATCCAGAACTTCAACCACCGACGCCTCAACAAGCGGCGAGCTCCGAGCTTGTTCTAATTCTCTACGCATGTATTCCAAATCACGAACATACTGTTCACGCTCTATCAGAAGGGATGCCCGTTCAGCTTCTAAGAGCCTTATTTTGTTTTCTAGTTCCTTAAAACGGATGTATAGTTCACTTTCGCCTGGTTTAGTGCTTCTACCCTGATTTTCAACTTTATTGGCGTCATATTCACTCATAAGCTAGCCACAACAGAGATTATAAGTCAGAGGAACAATATAAAATCTGGGCAGCGAGAATGCCTTCTTTCTGTGAAATGTGCGGTAGAATGAGCAACGAGGCCCTAACGCCAATCAATCACTACGGGGAGAAACTTTTTGTCTGCAAGCAGTGCCTGAACAATGAAAAGAAGAAATATACACAAAAACAAGGAGAACAGTCAACACTGATTAGGGTTCGTAGTTGGCGGAGCCAGACTATTCGGGAGCCAGACTACGATATTGTCGATAATTACTTTCAGATAGTGAGGGAGGCGAGAGAGAAGAATGGGGCAACGATACCTGAGCTGGCGTTAAAGATTGGAATTAAAGAAAGTGTGTTACGTAGAATCGAGGCGGGACGGCTGCAGCCAGATATAGAGACTGCTAGAAAATTAGAGCGATTTCTACACGTTACACTTTTAGCCAAGCGTGAAAACACACAACTCCTCAAACCGGGGAGCCTGGGTGAATCGGGGTTGGAATTACGGCATGTCGCAAAACTTAAGGACTTCGATTGAAGAAAACCTAGCCAAATTAACCGACTTACTTAAAAGCTCAGAAATAGTAGTTCTAAGGTTAAATCATCGCCCAAGAGACTTCCGGGTAACCACGCACGCATGTCTCACCGCGAGAGCGTTTGGAGCCAACGGCGTAATAATCGCGGATACGGAGGCAAAGGGAATAATAGAAAAGATTGAAAGCCTAAATATTGCGTGGGGAGGAGGATTCTGGGTTAGAGATTCGGTAGCCACAGATCGCGTGATAAACGTGTGGCGGTCTCTAGGTGGCGTGATTATCAATCTTTCGATGTATGGGGAGGACATAAGGAACGTTTTAAGCGACCTTTACTTTCTACGTCATATTCGACTTAAACCTTTTTTAGTCATGGTTGGATCTTCTAAGGTACCCGCCAAAATGTACACCATAGCCGACTACAACATCTCAATAACCAATCAGCCCCATTCAGAAGTGGCCGCCCTAGCGATATTTTTGGATAAAATCCATGGCGGAAACTGGCCTCGATATACTGAAGGAACAGTTAGGATGAACCCAAGCTTAAAAGGTAAGGGAAGAATATCTATTATGGGGACCGTGGGCTCGGATGAGGAAACTTAGTAAATTTGATATGAAGCTTTTGGCTGTCGCTTACAAACTTACAGGGCCTGAAGGTTATGCAGTACTTGAATATATAGCTAAAAATGGTGAAACAACAGATGATACTTTAAGCAGAGTTTTTAGGGTTAAACCGAACGTTATAAGACAAATAATATATAATCTTGATAAACACAAACTTGTTATATTTAGAAAGGATATTGATAAAAAAACGAATTGGGTAACGTTTTACTGGAAGATAAATCGAGATTTCTTTAACACGTATATTGACTTTAAGCGAAATAACATTATCGAGAAAATTAGGAAACGATATGACTATGAAAAGAATCAAAACTTTTTTGTTTGCACGCAAAAATGCAGGAGGTATACTTTTGACGAAGCAATGGAACAAGATTTTAAATGCGCTAACTGTGGTCAAGTTTTAAGCATGGAAGACAATTCACATCTAGTTAAATTTTTAGAAAGGAAACTAACAGCTATAATTAACACTCAGAAGCAAAGCTCCCTAACTCACCGAAAATCAACCCGTTAACCCCCACAACAACACTTTCCCACTCGTTTGGATTGAAATTTAGTCTAGTGAATAATTTAGGCTGTTTGAGAGAGCCTCCGCCAACAAATCTGTTAAAGGGAGGCATTATAATTACTTTACTCAAACGGTCTTTCTTGACACCTTTTTTATATGTCAAAAAGGCCCAAGCGAATATTTTTGAACCATCCGGTAAGCACACTGAAGGATGAAGGTGGCCGAGCACAAGCACGCTTGGCTTTGGCTTAACTACATGACCATGCTGTACATTAATAGTTACCCCATCTTCTACAAAACTATGGGAAGGAACAACACGGAAACCTACATAGTTAGCAATTAAACCATCATGGTTACCCTTAACCAAGATAACATCATCGAAAAGTTTGTCCGTGAGCTTCTCAAACCTCTTTATCAACTCTAGTTCGTATTGACTTGGTTTCCCAATAGACTCTTTAAAATCACCATTAATGACTAAGCGCCTGACCTCAACTTTATTAGCAAGCATTATCAAATCTTTCATGCATGCTTGAAATATTGATTCAGCTATTCCCATATTTGACGCCACAATACCCAACCCCAAATGCAACTCGGCGATGATAAGACTCTTGTTCGATGTAAAATACAGAGCGGGTGGGTTTATATGTGCAGTTAGCACCATCGCTATCAGTGATTTATGGGGTACAAAGATTTAGAGTCTACAGCCAAAAATATATTGAAAAGTTTTCCCACATATGCTATGGAGCGGAGCAAGGATTTACTAAAAAAATTCGCGAAGGAAAAAACCCAGTCAGTATTAGAAGTTCTTCATAACGCAGAATTTATAGTTGAAAAAGATCGCGTCATTGTTGCCACATGTAAGAAAAGTTACACTATTTACGGGTTTTATTACTGTTCATGTAGCGACTTTTATATGAAAAATTTTGTGCATCAAAAAGATGAACCCTGCAAACATTTATTCGCGTTCATGTATTATATAGCAATCAATGCGCATTAGGCAACCTCTTCTTTTCCTGATTGGAGCATGGCTAACGCCACTACAGCGACAAACACAAATAACGAAAGAATAAGGCCTACATATGAGAAAAGCGTAAAGTTAAACATGAAACTAAAAGCCAGGGGAAACATATTAAACCTAAGCAGGACTAATGCATGACTCAAGTTCTAAAAAGGTATTAGAGGTAGTTGCTCAGAGGTTTCCTGAACTAACGAGTATACAGTCAGCATCCTTTGAACCAATATTTCAGGGTTTTAGCGCCGTAATTTGTAGCGAGACTGGCTCCGGTAAAACCGAAGCCGCTCTCCTCCCCCTCTTTACCAAATTAATTGAAAATCCGCAAGAGAGCATTGGGAAGACCAAAATAATTTATATCACACCATTAAAGGCACTTAATAGGGAGATAGAAGAAAGAATCTATTGGCTCGCAGAAAAACTCGGGTTAAGTGTTGGGCTACGACATGGGGACACTCCTCCTAAGGTTCGTTCACATCTGAGGCACAACCCCCCTAATCTTCTTATCACGACTCCTGAATCCTTCCAAGCGCTAATAAGCGAGGAACAAAGCCTTTCATCCCTAATGAAAGTAGACCATATAGTGATTGACGAGGCAAATGAACTGATACAGTCGAAGAGAGGCACCCAACTAATTCTAGCTCTTGCGAGATTTAAGACGTATTTGGCGCGCGATATTCAAGTTATTTGTTTATCGGCCACAGTAAAAAGCGGGAAAATGGTTCGTGATTTTTTCATCGGGGAGAAAGGAAAGGTTATCTATTTAGAATCGCAAAGGAAATATAATATTAGTATAGATACTATAAACGATTATAATGAAGTTGATTCCCTAAGAGATAAGATAACGAATCATGTTCAGGGGAAGACTATAATCTTTGTTAACACCAGACACCTAAGTGAGTCTCTAGCAAAAACACTTGAAGCTGAAAAAGATGATTTCGATGTGCACCACAGCTCACTTTCTCTAGCTAAAAGGCTGGAGGTGGAAAAGAACCTTAAAAAAGACAAACTAACAGCTGTAGTGGCCACATCTTCATTAGAATTGGGAATGGATATAGGTCAACTTGATAAAGTCATCCAAGTGGGTTCGCCTAGAACAGTAGAAACATTAGCCCAGCGTATGGGTAGATCAGGACACAAAATCGGTTCCATATCAACAGGCACAATTATAGCTTTTAACCCATTTGATCTCTTAGAGTGCATAGCGTGCACATACCTATTAAAATGTAAATGGCTGGAGAAACCCAGCGTTTTCATGAAACCACTAGACGTTCTAGCAAATCAAATAGTCGCACATCTGTTAGTTAAAAAGACATCCACTAAGGGTGACCTATTAAAACTCTTTAGATCAACGTATCCATACCGCGAATTATCAGAAAACGAGTTTGAATCCGTTATCGATTTCTTAAGTCACAATAAACAGATAAGGGCAAGCAACGGGATTATTTCTATTGGCCCAAAAGCGAAGTCCTACTTTTATGCTAATCTTAGCACGATAATTTCTCTTCAACAGTATGTTGTTAGAGACATCGTCTCACGACGGAACATAGGCATACTCGACGGAGCCTTCGTGGAAAGATTTTGCGACACTAACGTTAAGATTGTTCTTGGTAAGGCCGCCTGGGAAATAGTGTCGATCGACTCTGGATCTAAAACAATTAATGTTAGGCAAACCAGCCCAAGTAACGCTACGATACCAACGTGGAGTGGGGACACGCTACCTGTTGATTCATACGTCTCACAACGGGTGGTTGATCTGTTACAAGCAAAGCGTGAAAAAATTTTTAGATCCGTGACGCTTAGCGAACAAGCAAAACAAGTCCTACTCAGTATTCCACGTATAAGATTAATACACAATTCAATCACAATAGTACCAACAGACATTTCGAACACTACCGTAATAATTTCACCACTTGGAACAAAAGGAAACAGGGCTTTGGCCATCCTAGTGGAAGAGCTATTATGGGAAAGTGGAATAACCTGTAGGGTTTATTCGTCGTCTATGGGTGTGGCGGTAGAAGGACTAAAAATAAGACCTGAAAATCTTTACGACATATTGATGAGTCTAAACACCAGTGAGGTTGAGGAAGTTATAATCAAAGGATCGAGTAGATTCGGAAAATTCACAGACAGGTTTTTTAGCGTCGCAAGGAGGTTTGGGGTCGACGTCGACTCAATGATAGAGCGCTACGGTGCAAGAAGAACACATCTAATGCTATTATCAACCGTCATCGCAAAAGAAGGTTTAAACGAAATATTCACTGACCTACTAAACCTTCAAGGCATAAAAGCTATACTATCCACAAAGAGAGTGTATCTATCACACGATAAAGAAATGAAAATACTAGCCGAAATATTTCTAAAAAGCTTTTTAACACCATTAGCAAAACCCGATGAAAACACAGATTTGTCTGATATCGTTAAAACAAGGATTCAAAATAAGACATACTTCAGCGTTTGTCTAAGCTGCTTTAAATATGAATCGCTGATAAAAGTCCGTGAACTTCAAGAAGGGTTCAAATGCCCCATTTGCGGGTCCAGATACATAGGCTTTGTTGCCCCCTATTCTACCGAGATAAAACAGGCGCTTAGAAATCTGAGAAACAACGTTAAACCACGTGACAAAGAAATTGAGAAGGTGCAGAACGAGCTTGTTGAAAGCGCCAACCTATTCCTCGACTACGGTAGATTAGGTATTATTGTTCTAAGTGGTTACGGAGTTGGACCGAGGACAGCTAAAAATATATTAAGGCTCAGAATACTCGATGAACGTCAACTATATATGGAAATACTCAAAGCAGAGCAAGAATATATTAGGACAAGGGAGTTTTGGGGTGGATAATAGGTATGGGTGGAAGAAGGAGAAAACGCAAGATTGTACTTAAAACCAAAAGAACCCCACCGAAGGTTTTCCGGTGCCCAATATGCGAAGGGTTCCCGTTAAGGCTGGATGTTGAAAAAGATGGGGCAGTAATCGCTAAATGTGCCTATTGTGGGTTGACTAAAAGCTTTTCAGTTGCAGCTGGATCCGAACCTATCGATGCTTACTACGCCCTCTTGTCAATGCTGGGGGGAGAGAATCTTGGCTAACGTGCTAAATACACTTATTGAAAGACGTAAAAACAAAGTTTTAATGTTCGCTTTGCTAGACCCAGATAAGTTTTCACCCGATAAAGCGAGGCAGTTAGCCTCAAGAAAGGAGATGGGATTTTTCGACGCCTTTCTGGTCGGTGGAAGCACAACGATTTGGCAGGATAGGGTTGACTCAATTGTAAGAACGCTTAAAGAGAATACCGATAAACCTGTGATTATTTTCCCAAGCAGCATAAGTAATTTGAGCCCTTACGCTGACGCGGTGCTTTTTCTAAGCTTACTCAACTCTTCAAGCACTTTCTATGTAATTGATCAGCAGTTTCAAGCAGCCCCAATAATTAGGAAAATGGGTCTAGAAGCGATTTCAACTGCGTATATCATCATGGGTGATGGGGGTACTGCTGGTTACGTTGGCCACGCGAGACCGATCCCGTACGATAAACCAGAACTGGTTGAGGCATATGCACTCGCAGCTGAGTATTTGGGCTTTAAGCTCATATATCTAGAAGGCGGATCAGGGGTAAGGACGCCTATTCGATTAGAAATCATTAAACGAGTGAAGAAGATAACTCATGTGCCATTAATCGTAGGAGGAGGTATCAGGGATTGGAAGTATATTAGGAGCCTTGAGGAGTGTGGGGCGGACGGTGTCGTAATCGGCAATCTTTTGGAAAATGAAAACGAGTTCGAGAACTTTATCAGCCAAAGCCCACGCGAGCGATCAGAGATTAAACCCTTTTAAGGCCCCTCAAAGCCACAGTTAGGGCATCTATACAGTGTACCAGTCTTCCTACACCTCGAACATCTCCAGATAATGACTGTGTTACATTTGGGGCAGAAAAATTTTGTGCCCTTCTCGCTTGGGATAATCGGTGTGCGACACGAGGTGCAGAGTGGGAGAGCTATATTAAGCGTGTTTACGCTTTCAACCATAGTAAACTATTCAATATACTGTTATAAAAACCCTTCAAATGAACTACGGAGGTATAATGGTATGAGCTTGAGCGCGGCGCCAACATGGTCATCGAAATCAGCCTGTTTTAAACTGTTACCTAGACCTTGAGTTTTAAGTAGCCTAGTAAGAAGTATTTTGTTAATACCGTGTGGATTAAAAAGGATACCCCTAAGTATTTGAGCTTCAAATAGTCTAAACCGGGATTTGCGTAGCCACATTCGGTATTTTTCTAACCCTAGCCCGCCAAGACGCACATCCTCAACTAAATTCTTTACACCCAGCACACCAAGGTCAAGACCGCCTCCAGTAAGGGGTTTAACTAGACCTGCCTCATCACCTATCGGGACATAATTGGAACCACCAGTGTTTGGGATAAACTCCTTTGCTCCAACTACAACCAAACCGCCGAAGTAAGTCTTAACTTTATAATTTGCACCTAAAAAGGTTTGCCCCAACCTGATTAAAGACCACCTTAAATTTTTGCTCGCGGAAGCAACGCCGACCTTTGTCAATGTACCATCCCCATATGGGGCCACCCAGCCAAAAAAATCTGCAAAGAAACGCGAAAAGGCTACATATAAAGATCCTTGCTCGAGACTCTTAGGGGATAAAACATACGCTTGGAGGCCGGTTATTACTTTAAGGTTCGGATTAGCTCTTGGTCCGCGAGCTCCAATGATCAAATCCGGTTTAAATATCCGATCTCCGAACTTGACGGCATATGAATCACCCGCTCTAACTATCTTGGCGGGTTTACCGAGTATAATCTGTGCTCCTGCACAAGACGCGTAGTCGCTTAACACGCGCTCATAAAGCGGCCTATCAATCATCACCGCCTTGATGCTTCCCGTGTCAACATGGTGTATCTCATTACCCAACTCAAGAGAGACGTACCCACCCGTGTACTTTGCTAATATTATACTTTTAAGGTCACTGTATCCAACAAGATTGACAAAATTCTCCCTAACGATGCCTGTACAATGCTCAGGGAACCCCACCTTCGAGTGTTCCTCAATCACAGTAACCTTGAAACCCGCCTCAGAAAGTTTAGCGGCGGCCAGCAAACCTGATGGACCACCACCCACAACAAAAATATTCATCTCAAAATAACTTAAATCTCACACAACTATAATTGTTTCGAATGGGTGCAGAAGAATACAAACAAGTGATGGCTGTAAGACGCGATTTACATATGGGTTGCGGTAAGATAGCTGTTCAGGTTGCACATGCCTCAATTGCAGCATACGAAGCGTGTAAGATACAAAGACCAGAATGGGTAAAAAACTGGATAGAGAGCGGTTGGAAAAAGATAGCTGTTAAAGTAAACAGCGAAGAGGAGTTAAAGGAACTCATGGCTATGGCAGAGAGGCTATCAATACCATATAGCCCAGTTCTAGATGCCGGGTTAACTCAAGTTTCAGCTGGCACACTTACCTGCGTGGGTTTTGGACCGGCCCCGGCGTCTATTATCGACCGGCTAACGGGGGACTTAAAACTCTTATGACGAACTTCGTACCCTGCAATAATAACAAAAATACATTCCCCCTAACGCTATGTGAAAAAGAGGAATGCTTTCAAGTGTCAGAGATACATATTAGCGGCCTCGAAGCTTCGCAAACAAACACAACAAACCACATAGGCAAAGGGAGAATAACTTTCGGCATACTCTATAAAAGAGGCATATCTACCATAAACGCAATATTTACAATAAAGAGAAGCTTTAGGGTTAATACAGTTGGCTACGGAGGCTTAAAAGACGCCCACTCCATAAGCTGGCAATTCATAAGTATAGAAGGAGGAGCAACGGGTTTTAACACTAAGAATATACGCTTCACCCCCCTATCCACAAGGTATACCCATATGTCCACAAGTGAAGTTTGGGGCAATTCATTTACGATTCATTTAAAAAACGTTGACGAGCCTTTGACCCTAGCTGAAAAGTTTGTTTCCCTATATAGGAAACCTCTCCCAGCATACTACGGACCACAGAGATTTGGAACGCTCGAGAACGACACCCACCTTGTGGGACTATACCTCCTTAAAAAAGACTACCCTAGTGCGGTTAAAAAGATTCTGGAAGGCAGAAACGGATGGTATGAGGCTTTACTACAGAAATCGCTTAATAACTCCAAAAATGATGAGCAAGCGCTCTTATCGCTACCACCTGCTATACTTAGGTTATTCATTAACGCGTACCAAGCGCATGTTTTTAATAGGGCGCTCGAGAAATTTTTTGGTCTGACGCCTTTTTTGCGCGAAACTAAGATCATAGTAGCCCCAAAAGATCTAAACGGGTTACCAGTAAAATCTAAAACCAGGCTGATTAACGGTGGAATTACCGAAAAGATAGACCCCAGCCGGCTATACTTTATTGGGTCGCTCCCAGGAACAAACTTGGAAAAAGCAACAGATGAATTTGGAAAAATTGAGGCCGAAGTACTTTCCGAGGACGGGCTGACACCAAACGACTTTAGGGACACCCTATTGGGTGATTTTAAGGGCTCGTTAAGGCAACTTTATTTTTGGGTGATTAAGCCGCAATATCTTATCAATAAGACCGACGTGTGGTTATATTTCAGGCTACATAGGGGTATGTATGCTACCGTAGTTCTATCGTTTTTAGCAGGCGCTAATCCTCCAAGAAAATTTCTAACCCCAAAACCTCTTTAACAACACCGTTAAGCTTGTGGATGTATGTTTTCACATCATTTTTGTTTGGGCTCCCGTTGAGCTTAACCTTTATAAAAGTAGACCCATCGGGGAGCCACACATTAGAAACTCCAACAACCTTTGCTGGTAGCAATAGTTCTTGGATTATTTTATTGAGCTGCGCATTCTTCTCAATAATCTTTACATCCTTAGAGATCACTGAGCTAGCATCTTTATTAATAGACAATACTTCACCCAAGCTTATAGGAATCTGTGATTCAATAAATATTACTATAATGCCGTCAACGGATCTAGCGCCTAATATTTTAGAGGAGGCGATCGCTTTGTGTGACTTCTCAAGCTTAAATAGAGCCCTTGAGATATCTATTTCAAGCTGAGAAATCCTCCCACTATCGAGCTTTGCTTGATCGCTTGAGCACAATATTGTGCTTGTGAGACAAAAATTACAAATAGGAGCCTTCATGGTGATCATTGTTAAATCCGTGCGCTCAAAATATAAGTATAACTATAACACTTAGTTAGACTTAAATTTTTCCTGGAAGTAGTACTACCTTTGAGCATCTTTCGAATATTTTTTACCAAAAAGTATAAATACCTTTATGTTTATCTATTATATTATGTCAAAAAGGCTCACAGAAAGGCAATACCAGCTGTTAGAGAAACTTTTTGGGAACGCGAAAGTTACAAAGGTGTATTCGGTGAGCAAATCACAGGCTGAAATAGCCCAGGAACTCGGGATTTCAAGACAAGCCTTAAGCATCCATCTTAGAAAGCTAAAGGCCGCAAAGTATGTCAGAACTGGACGCGGCTTCGTGGATATAACCCCTGAGGGGATAGCCGCGCTTGGTAAGTCAACCGTCGAGGCATTCGTCCACATAAAGGTATCACCACAGGCGAGAAACCAAGTTTACGAGAAAGCGAAGCAGAGCGGTGCGAATGAGCTATTCAGAGTCACCGGGGAAACAGACCTCATCGCAATAGTTGAATACAACAACCTAGACAACTTCCTCAAACAGGTCTCATCAATAGAGGGAGTAGAGGAGACGCAGGCCTTCGTCATAATAGAAAAACTAAAATGACTATAGCCAAGAAGAATGCTGGTTTGGGGTGTTAAAATGCCTATAGCTGACCCAATAGAAAGGGAGATCGCGGCAAGATACCTCCTTAAATACAAAGTGTGCCGGAACTGCGGGGCTAAAGCACCGTTAAGCGCAGTAAAATGCCGGAGATGCCATAGCAAGAACCTTAGACTCAAAAAACAGGAGCTAAGAAGATAGGGCTCGTCGTCTAGTCTGGTTAGGACGCCACCTTGACATGGTGGAGGTCCCCGGTTCGAATCCGGGCGAGCCCACCTAACAATATTTAGCTCAATTGAGTTTTATTTAAGTCTACCCTATTCCATCAGAACTTGGTTTCCTACAACATTAATCACCTAATGTAATCCATATTTAATAAATAATTGGGGTTTAGAGATTCAATGACCAATATGGATCCAAGCGGGCCCGGGGGGATTTGAACCCCCGACCTTCGGATTAAGAGTCCGCTGCTCTACCATGCTGAGCTACGGGCCCCTTTGAGAATATTCATACCCCAAATTTAAGCTATTTCGAAAAGAAGGCTCCCAAGTCTCATGTGTTTTGTTGATATTCCACTTCATAATTTGTTCCGGTTCGTGCTTTAACCCAAGAAGCACCTGATTCGTCATCCAAAATAAAGGTAAACTTCAATCTCCCTTTTAGAGCAGCTTCAGTCATAGCTAAGAATTTCTCAGCCTCACTTTTAGTAAACAAGGCATCCACTTGGCTCTTAGCTTCCAACAGAAAACCTTCTACGGTGGTAATTTTCGCTTGTGTAAAACCAGTATGATCTACCTCCAACCCAAGCTCCGGGATAGCTATGTCCGCTTGAGGCGACCTATATATCAGTGTATTAAGGTCGCTTTGCTGATTTATATATATAGTATATCTAACTGGTTTTTTACTATTCAAATCCGCTATATATGATTGATGATAACCGCAGTTTGGACAAACAAATACAAGGACTTCAAACTCATTTGGCGACATATAAACCAACTTTCGCATCTCGATTTTTGGAAAGTTGCACCTAGTACACGGTTCATCTAGCACCAAGGCCTCATAAGTTGAGCTCATAGTACTGTTTTTATTTGGTTTAATCGAACAACTTAAACCTTAGCTTCAAACTTCTTCATAAACTAGCATGAGTGATACTACAAAGTTTCGGGGAAGAGGGTTGATCTTAAAGGCGCCCCCAACTCATTACAGCATATTATTTATTACGGCTGAGGGGATCTTGCTCAGCCTAGCGAAGTACTTTGTATCCGGAATATATTTAACTTTTGGGCTAACCCCTATCTTAATTCTCAACCCAATCATTGCAAAACTACTTATTCAAGACAGAAATTTTACTATAAAAAGAGCTTTTTATATATACATGTATCTAAATACGCCGCTCACATTGATACTGATCACGGACTTCATTCAGCCTGTGAATGCTATATCTGGCATCGTTTTTTTGGCAGCTATAACCATTATCTCCTATTTCCTTCTTCTAGTGTTTATTACCGCGTTTAAAGCCGACACCTTTAAGGGGGCTCTAATCACAGCCACATTCGTCGCGACGTATGGCTACTTTACTATAGAGAAGGTCAGCCCTTTAACAATTATACTCGCTTATATGTTAACGATTTTAACAGCTCTAGTTATCCGTGGGAGGATATCAAGCATACGCTTGGGCTCCGTTAATGGGTTAGAGTTGATCAATACCTTTGCAATGTCGTGGATGGATAGATCCTCATACGCTTTTGACGAGTTATGTAAAAAAGTTGGCCAATTATCAGAGCTAAACGTATCAATTCATGAGTTTAAGAATAACAAAGATAAAATCGCCACAATCATTGTTCCATACATTCATCCTGGACCAGCAAAGTCAATTGGTAGCGGTGAACTTCCAAGTCTAATTTATGAGGTTTTAAGTGAGGACAGACCTCTGGTGTTGCATGGAGCCTCAGACCACTCACTCAATATTGCAAGCAGACAGGACACGAGAGACCTAGTTAGGTTAATAAAACAAACCATAACTACCAGCACTGCACCATTCTCAAACCTGGATAACGTGGGGTACACTGAAAGCCACGAAGGTAAGATAAAGCTGAGCATGTATGAGTTTAGTGGTAACAAGCTGGGCTTTATCAGTAAGGAAGACAGCACCGAAGATTTGCCGATGCAAATAACCCACATGGTTAATAATAGTCTAGACTTAATTGATCGCCACAACACGCTCTGTGATCAAGCGAGTGCTCAATACACTGCGGACCAGATAAGGATGCTGATACAAATGATTGATAAGGCCACGGGCAAACCTTTAGCAACTTTCTCAATTAAATCAGCTGGTTACGCAAATCGTCGCCTAGATGCGCTGGATATAGGGCCTGGAGGAATTAGTGCTTTGATTCTTAATGGGGACAGGAAAATCGCGTTCATTAGTATCGATGCCAATAATCTCAGTTGTGGGCTAAATAAGGAGATTGAGAAAGCTGTCAAGAGCATGGGGTATGAGTTTTGCGAAGTAACAACTACTGATAACCACTGGAATAGTGGGATTACACGTAAGGAACCCGGCTATTATATAGGTGGCTCTTTAAGCGCAAATGAGCTACTCGAGTCGGTAATAAAATGTGTTAAACAAGCGGAGGAAACCATGTCTCCTACGTTATACAGGAAAATTGGAGTTGCGTTCAAAACAAGCGTTTTCGGAACTAAACTAGAGGAGATGTACTCTGCTCTTAACATTGGACGAAAATTCATATTCATGGGTTTACTTTTCTGCTTAGTTACATCATTAATATTGGGCTTGATCGGAATGCTTAGCCTTGGCTAGGCGGTAAACCATTCTCCTTGAACCGCCCTTCCTCTCGAGGTACCCCATCTTGCACAATCTGGCTAAGTATGTTGATATTATTGGGAGACTGATTGTTTCACCAAAACGCTGTTGATAAGCATCCCTAATAAACCCAGATGAAACCCATTCCTCTGTGCTGATATCGTTAATAAGGGACGCCACTTTTCCGAATATCGTACCCTCATCGAAGGGTCTCTGCTGGAGGCCTTTGATTTCACTGACCTCTGAAACCAAACGAAGCAACCGTTCCACCTGCTCCTTTGAGAAGTAACCCTCTAATCCCAAGCTAATCTTGTTACCATTATCATCAATTACTTCAAATCTGAATCGTTTGGGCATCAGGGGCACAACAATCATTTTGGAAGGTGTTATAAAGTTAACTGTTAACATCACTATTATTCATTCTGATAACACAAGCTATATGCCTTGTTAATATTGGTTCGAGTTGCTGCAGTGGAACTAGGGGGGTATGAAGAATTAACAATTATACCCATAAACTTAACTGTTAATTGTGTTAACACTCACACACACCACTTGTTCAACTGCATCCACTCGAAATTATAAATTATAAATTAAAATAAAGAAAAAGGGGAATAGTAATATACTTTCTCCAATTATTCCAGTAGAAATAAAGGGGTGCGGGGTGTCGCTTACGGCTTTTATTATATATTCCTTATTTGTTTCTCTAATATTTCCAATCCCATATCTAGCTCATCTTGGGTGATGGTAAGCGGGGGGCATATTCTTATGGTGGATTCACCCGCACCTATGACTACTAGTCCGCTTTTCCACGCCCCAACTATTATCTTCTGCAGTTCCTCTTTTGCCGGTTCCTTAGTGTTGGGGTTTTTAACGAGTTCCGCGCCAATCATCAAACCTTTACCGCGAACGTCACCGATTATTGGGTGCTTATCTTGAATTTCTCTTAATCTTTTCATAACATATTCTCCTTTTTTAGTAACATCCTGTAGTAGATTACTGCTTTCTATTTCCTCAAATACGCTTAACCCGGCGGCGCAAGCTACTGGGTTTCCGCCGAAAGTGCTAGCATGTGACCCGGGGTCAAGCTCCATTAATTCTTCCCGGCCAATGAGTGCGCCTAATGGTAGGCCCCCTCCCAAAGCCTTAGCCATGCTCACGTAATCAGGTTTTACGTTAAAGTGTTCTATAGCAAACCACTTGCCTGTTCGACCCATGCCGCTTTGAACCTCATCCACGCCTAATAATATTCCATGCTTATCTAGTAGCTTTTTTAGCTTTTGAAAGTATCCTTCGGGTGCTGGTATATATCCTCCTTCTCCCTGAATTGCTTCCGCCATAAAAAGTGCAGTTTCCTCTGCGGGAGTGTATCTGAGCGTCTGTTCTTGGATATAATCAATGCAGTAGAAGTCGCAGCTCTTTGGTTCGAGCTTGAAGGGGCATCTATAGCAATAGGGGAAGGGAACGTGTTCAACTCCAGGGAGTAGTGGTCCAAAATATCTCCTTTGAACGGGCTTGCTCGCGGTGAGGCTGAGTGAGCCCAGTGTTCTCCCGTGGAATGAACCCGTGAAAGCGAGCACGTATTGACGTTTGGTTGTCCATCTTGCAGCCTTTATCATTGCTTCATTCGCCTCTGCTCCACTGTTTGCGAAGAACACCTTACACTCAGGGCCCTGAGGGGCAATTTCACATAGCTTTTCGGCTAGTTTTGTCGCTGGTTCGTAAAGAAAGTCTGTAAATGAATAGTGCATAAGCTTTTGGGCCTGTTCCGTTATAGCCTTTATAGTTAATTTATTCGCATGTCCCAATGACATCACTGCGATACCTGCGTTAAAATCGAGGTACTTGTTTCCATCCACGTCGTAAACATACGAACCAGATCCACGTTCGACGACTAATGGATACCATCTGTTAAAAGACTGCATAATGTATTTTTTGTCTGCCTCGATTAGTTTAACTGCCTTCGGTCCTGGGGGTTCGACTACTATTCGGGGTCCTTTATCCTCATTTAACATAATTTTGTTAGCTGTGCCGCACTCCTAAAAGGCTTTCCTTAGCGTAGTTTCTATTTAAACCGCGATCATTCATTTCACAGCTTTTGGAGGGGTATTCCTTGATTCTCTACAGCCTTTATTATCTCTTCTTGTTGGGCATAGTTTAATGTCTCAATGTTTAAGGTCACATCCGCTAAGCCAAGTGATATGTTCGTGTTTGTCCTATCGTGGTCGATGGACAAGATATTTCCACCTTTTTTTGCGATGATATCTAACAGGTTGCGTAGCTGGCCGGGTTTGTCTTTTAAAACAACTCTTATCTTCAGTCTTCTACCAGCTGTTTTGAGCCCCCTATCTAGCACGCGGTCGAGTGTCAATAGATCTATGTTACCACCACTTAGGATGCAGACGGTCTTTTTGTTTTTAACATTCACCTTGTTTGCTAATACAGCGGCAAGCGACGCTGCACCAGCACCCTCAGTAACTAACTTCGCTCTTTCTAAGAGTAGAACTATGGCGTGGGCTATTTCATCATCAGTAACAGTTACTATGTCATCCACGTACTTTTCAATTATATCGAGCATTTCTTTGTCCGCTTTCTTTGTAGCTATTCCCTCTGCGAATGTCTCGACGGTGGAAATCTCAGTCGGTCTACCTGATTTGAATGAGAGAAATATTGGGGCGGCACCGCTAGCTTGCACTCCAATTATCTTGACTTTAGGGTTAAGTTTCTTCAGGCTTATTGCGATGCCAGAGATTAGTCCTCCGCCTCCTATAGGCACGATCACATAATCCGGCTCTTGGAGTTCTTGATATATTTCCAACCCCACTGTTCCTTGTCCAGCGATGACATATTTATCTTTAAATGGATGAACAAATAATGACCCCATATTCTCCGCATGTTTTATTGCGGCGTTGTACGCCTCCTCGAAACTCTCACCCACTAAGATGGTTTCTCCCCCATATGAACGGGTTGCCTCCACCTTAATCGGCGGGGTCGAAGTTGGCATAAATACTTTTGCTTTTAGACCATTGAGTGAGGAAGCTAGGGCTACCCCCTGCGCATGATTTCCGGCAGAGGCTGTAACTACGCCGGCGCTCAATTCATCTATGGAGGCTGCACGTATACGATTTAAGGCACCTCTTATCTTAAACGAGCCAGTCTTTTGCAGATTTTCATCCTTCAACCATATATCTCCTCCCACAAGCCTGCTGAAAGAACTGCTATGCTCTAACGGTGTTTTCTTAACAAAATCGTTGATCCTACCCTGTGCTTCAACTATGTCTTGAAATGTTGGTTCTATAACTTCTTGAACCATATTTTCGAATATAATAATGGCGTTTATATTTGCAGTGAATAATAGGTTGTAAGTAAGGTCAAAATTAGCTTTAATAGGGTGGTTATGTTGAGTCATTTTGGGACTACGCAGGTTTAAGGCAAACCGATTCAGCCTTCGAAACTTGCAAGCGGTGCTTGTGTGCTTTATAAATATTCATAAAGACGAGGTTAACTCTTTTTGTTGCCATATACACCTATAGTTCTCCTTTAGGTTTTCGGGAACTCTTTTCCACGAAACGCAAGTTATGCTGAGAACGACTTCTAATAAACAAGATCCTCAATATGTGTTAACAAGCGCTACAGGTGTACCCAACTTAACCACCCGTCGTATTTATTGTGTGATAGCGGGGGGTGGATTTGAACCACCGACCTCAGGGTTATGAGCCCTGCGGGGTAACCAGGCTCCCCTACCCCGCTAGTTCAATTTATCCCCTATATTGTAATTTAAGCCTTAAGGTTAATTTGTACTGTTATTATTTTAGGGCATATATAACGAATCTTTACATTGGTTTTGAGGGATACTATACTCACATATCCCTCTTAGCTCGTCATGGTTTCTTACATAATGCGAATAGAGTGACTTAGGCCAACTTCCTACACCATCCCACCTTCCCTGCACACGTGCTACCCACATGATTTCAATAACAGAAAAACATGCCCTCATAGCTAACTCATCATTATGCCATAAAAACCTTACATTTCTTATACAACCGTTTTGATCTTTACACTCGATCACGCTGTTGTTCTCGATCTGCGGATAAAAGTTTTTGAAACCGCATGGAAGTTTCTATAAACTGAGGGAGTCAATGGCTGTTGTGTCACTATTCCTGAAAATGTCTAAGATTCTTATGTTGCGGCAGTGTTATGTGTTTCTAGTGCATACAAATGGGTTGTGACCACTGCTGTATTGAGTAACGTACGTGTTTCCCGATCGCCACATCTAGGTCTATTGAACGCCAGCCTTAATTTTGGAAGGATTTTAGCTATCCCATGGGGCTGTGATAAGTACCACATTATTTGTTATATTCTTCTTTTCAATTCTGTTAAGCCGTTGTATGTAATAACTCACGATACGCATCATGTCTTAAAGAAAAACTCTTTATCATTGAAGTTATGTCACAATATAAGGTTCGAGTTCACGGACGCAGCCATGAATATCGATGCGTCTAAAAAATTTTAAGTAGCTGTTAAGCTTGATTTGCTATCTGTGATGTTGTTTTTTGGTGTTATAAGAGTTGTTTGAAGGGGTCGGTGGTAAAATGATAACCATGTTTTTCCTTTCCATACCTTTTAAGCGGCTTCATCAGGTGTCTGAAATATCTTAGTGGGGGTAAATACAGTCCTGGGGTGAGCGAGCGATTTTTAATGCGTATGATTTTCACCCCGTTTACTGATGTCTTACACTTTCTGCAGCGGTATCCTTTATTTTTCCCTATGCTTTCGCTCGTTGAAAAACATTTTGGGCATAATGGGTTCCTTTGTACATAAATGCGTTGCAATTTGTTTATTAGTAGTTTTTCAACGTTTATTGTCGGGTTGACAGAGACTTTTATACCTCCGAATACGGTGACCATGTCACCGGGCATGAGTAGTGAGGCTGCTTTCCTGACTTCTCCAGTTTCCCAATAGAACGCGGCTTTTATTTTGCTCTCTCCGTCTGTAAGCGTGAGAAAGGTGTGCCCCCCTAAGTTTATCACAGGATATTCTAATACCCTAAGTTGCAGGCTTACACTATCACCTAAGCGGACCTCCTTTAGCCTCCTAGGGGCGTAGTGCATGTCTGTTCCTTGGTTTGTCTTAAAGACCATTGCACCCTCTAGCGGCTCTGATTTAATCATTGCTAGGGCCTCTAATAGTTTATTTGGGTCTTCCCCTCTGATACCGAGCAGAACGGGGTCGTTACCATGTGGGGCTATTAGTACTCTGTCCCCATCTATATTGTTGAAGGTAATGCTGGCGTAAGCCCTATCCATATTTTTAACGCTTACAGGATCTATAATTCTAGGCGTACCTATGAATTTTTGCTGCCTATAAGCAAGGACCTCAAATGTATGGTCGCCGTAATCGAGCAAGTTTGATGCGGCTGCTAAGGCGCCTATTAAGCCCTGCTTCCTACTCACCCAAACGTATGGGAACTGAGTGCCTTCTAGAAGCCAGGATATATGTTCTATGCCGATTATTCTGTTTATTGCCTGTGAGAAAAAATTTTGTAATTTCGTTCTCAAGGATTCTGTGATTACTACGCATGCGGGGGACGAACCATAGTTCCTAAATGCTAAATCCACCTCGTCTTGCAACACTTCGCTTATATCATCTAATGATTCAGCTTCAATTGTTAAGCCGACGGCCCCGTTGCCCCTTGTTTTCCAAGGGACGTTTGGATTAAGGCGCAATAGTCTGGGGTAGTCTAAAACCCTAATCCCTAATCCAATGAGTTTTTTTGTTATTCTGTAACCCACATAGGTTGTGCAGCCGCCACGTCCGCTATCTGTGTCATCTATGCCTATGTGAAAGAGCATAGATTTTACTTATTTGGCTTTTCGACAACTATCATTGTGAGTGTCGATCTCACCTTATCGAGTTTTCTTATTTTCCACGTAACTGTTTCTTTAAGTTTATCTAAGTCAGGAGCCTCAACACGCGCTATAACATCATAAACACCATACACTAAATACGCTTCTTTTACCATGGGTATTTGCTTTAACTGGGATAGAACATCATCTTCACTACCTATCTCAGTGTTAATTAACACATAGGCGGATGTCATGATTTATTAAGAATGTGTAATCAAATATAAATCTTAACCTCTCGAAAGCCTAAATGTGGCGGCGTGCCACCCGTAGCCCGCCTTGAGTTTTAGACGGCATTTGACTATGCGGGTTACCTGCGCCTCATGTGGGGGCTCATCGGCGCATAGACCCTTGCACCGCGCGGCATGACCGTTTCAAGGCGAAACCATGTCCTCAGTGAACCATCATTGTCATCCGTATTGGTTTCGCCGAGCGTTTCTGTGCCAGAGGCTTGGGTCTCCCCAAACGCCTTACGGCGTCGCGCTCCCACACGGTGGGCGGAGCGTCCTCAGACCCACGGTCCGGAGGCCGTCCAGTGGCTCGCCGCCATAATAAATATGGTGCAATATTAACTTAAGGCTAATTCCTGTGGTGCTGCCCGGTTTAGCCCCTCATATGTGGGTAACATATTCCCCCCATTCACTCTGGATAACACGTCGGGTACAATGCGCACAGAAAAGCTGCTAAATAGCAATTTCAGACAATTTCAGAAAAAAACATTCATTCGAAGAAAACACTTTAGATTATAACTATTTCCAGCGTAAATGGGGCTATTTGTCTATACCGTATTTGGGTCAATTATATCAGTCCACTCAGGCATTGTTTTTGCAGTTTCATGCCTAGTTAATAGGTTTTTAAAACACTTTTTTAATGCTATATTGTGAACTCTAAGAGTTCCCTCATCAATACCATTTTGACTGCATTAGGTATAATTGTGCTTGGAGCGGCTCTAGAATGGGTGTCGCTACAGATATATCCTCATTCACTAGTTAATGTTCCCGTCGCTATCAAATATGAATTTGGTTTCCTAACGTTTACTAAAATTGTTTACTATAAAAACGGCATAGTTCTAAAGAGTCCTCCACAACTAGACTACTTGCAAATATTCACCATTATAGCAGTTATCTATCTTCTAATCAAACTTCTTAGTAAGCGCTGACCTAAAGTCAGGCTTAGCGCTATATTCTTTTTACGAGTTAAGCCAAAGCTTATGTTTTTGGGGCAAGTATCTATTTTAAGGGCTGGTAGCTCAGTTGGCAGAGCGCCCGCCTTGCACGTGGGAGGCCGCGGGTTCAAATCCCGCCCAGTCCATAGGTCCCTTTCCCATTATTTGTATTTTGCCAAGCTAATTAGAAGCAATATAAAGAGTAGGTACTCGTTTAGGTTGAGTTTACTCTTCCCAGTTCTCCTTTCCCGGAACACTAATGGGACTTCACAAACCCTCTTGTAGTGTGCCTTAGCCAGTATTTCTAGTAGCAATTTGAACCCCCTAGACTCTAAGCTAACGCCCCTCAGAATATCCCTTTTGAAAGCAAAGAATCCAGAGAGTGGATCCTTTATGTTTTTAGCCCTTGGCACAAATAGATGTGCCAAATAAGTAGCAAAGTCGGAGATGATTTTCCTCTCTGGGCTCCAGCCAACCACTCTACCTCCCTGCACTTTACGGGAGGCGATAACCAAATCAAACCCTGCAGTTAGCTTCTCCACCATTATGCTTACGAGGTTTGGGTCATGTTGTAAATCCGCATCCATGACCACTATAAAGGGCGATGAGGTACTATTTACGCCTGTGATTACGGCAGAGCCTAAACCCATTTTTCTAGGCCTCATGATTAATTCAACAGGATAACTGTTAGCCATCATGCGAATCACTGCGGCTGTGCCGTCAGGACTTGAATCGTCCACAAAAATAATTCTGTAATTAATTTTCTGCATTACTGAATGCAGGTTATGAATAATGGGGACTACATTTTCTTTTTCATTATAAGTAGGTATAACTATAGAGACAAGTGATTCATTAGCGCCAATCATCTTGGTTGATGGGTTGTCGGAAGTAATGTGCACCCTGCATACACACCTGCACACCAAGATTTAAACGGAACCAAACTTAGCTGGTCGTATGATTATAATAGCTTAGTTACACAATTTTAACCTTGTGCATTATTTAATAGACGACTGAATATGTGGTTCGCGCTTATCGAAGTATTCTTTGGGGTTTAGTTTTGTGTTCACCTTAATATGGTTTGCTTGTAAGCCAGATGCTGTGTTTGTGGTTGCTGAATTCTGTTTTTCCGAGTTGACCCGCTAATTGTTATTATGAATGCTTAAATCTTCCTAATGGAATGTTTGTGGGTGTGGGCTCGTAGCTCAGTTTGGTAGAGCGCTCGGCTGATAAGTGGCACTTGGGTACCGGGAGGTCGAGGGTTCAAATCCCTCCGAGCCCATCTTGGCTAAGTGAAGTTTTGTTGACTTGAGTGCTTTGTTGATTCGGAAGACTTATTTTTGTCTTAACTGAAGAATGTTACACCTGATTTAAAAGGTGTGAACAATGGGCCATAGAAAACTCAGCGCTCCGAGACACGGCTCTTTGGCTTTTAGGCCTAGGAAAAGAGCGAAGTCTATTAGGCCGCATGTTAGAAGTTGGCCTAAGTCAGGAGGCCCAAAACTTTTGGGTTATCCAGCTTATAAGGTAGGTATGATCCACGCTATTGTTAAGGATAATTACCAGTATAGTCCTACGTTTGGTAAAGAGGTTTTTCGCGCGTTGACCGTTCTTGAGGCCCCCCCAGTAATTTTAGCAGGTCTTAGATTCTACATCATAGATGAAAAAAGAGTTCTGAGAACGATTGGAGAGGTATGGGCAAAGAATCTTCCTAAGGAAGTAGGTAAGGTTATTTCCCTCCCTAAAAAGGACAGCACGGTCGACGTAGAGCGATTCAAGTCTAGCGCCCATTTTGTGCGCGCCTTAGTTGTAACTCAGCCTTGGAAAGCAGGTTTACCGAAGAAGAAGCCCGAGATCATCGAGATACCGTTAGGAGGTGAACTCAATGAGCAACTTAGGTACCTCGAGTCACTAGGTTCAGAAATAAGTGTAAACGAAGTTTTTTCACCAACCGCTATAGTGGATGCTATAGCCGTATCAAAGGGTAAGGGCTATGAGGGTCCTGTTGCGAGGTTTGGAATAAAAATAATTCAGCGTAAAAAAGCCAAGAAAACTAAGCGTGGACCAGGATCGGATTCTCCTATGACGCCTGGCGCTGTCATGTCCACTGTACCACGCGCTGGGCAGCACGGTTTTCATAACAGGGTTGATTTAAATAAGATGATTGTATCGATAGAAGTGGATCCTTCTAAAATAACGCCTAAGAGTGGATTCAGGCACTATGGGTTGCCACGCTCATCTGTGGTGCTTTTACAGGGCTCTGTGCCCGGTGCCTCTAAGAGATTGGTTATTTTGAGAAGTGCTGTGCGTAGTTACTTTAAACCTTTAAAGGAGGCGCCAGAGATACAGTATGTTTCAAGTGTATAGAAGGGGTGATCATGTATTCTTACCCAAGAGATGAGTAGAAAAGTGCCCGTGTATTCGTTAGATGGGGAAGTGGCAGGGGAAGTCGAGCTCCCAACACTCTTTAACTTAACGCCTCGTATCGACATTGTTAGAAGAGCGTTTTTAGCATATTTTACCTCGCAAAAACAACCACAGGGGAGGGATCCATTAGCTGGAAAGAAGGTTTCAGTCGAAAGTTTTGGTACGGGTAGAGAGATGGCGCGCATACCGAGGCATTCAAGTGGGCGTGGAGGATTTGCCCCCATGACACGGGGAGGTTATAAGCCTCATCCACCACGCGTGGATAAAAAGATTAAGGAGAGAATTAATAGTAAGGAGAAAAGGCTTGCGCTTTTATCCGCGATCGCGTCGACTGCTGATTATGAATCGGTGGTTAAACGCGGTCATAGTTTTGATAAGGCTGCATTAAAAAAACTCCCTATTGTTCTAGTTGACGATGTCGAAAAACTGGCACATACTAGAGAGGCGGTTTTCCTTCTCCAGAAGCTTGGTGTTTACATGGATGTTGAAAGAGTTAAGGGTGGCGTTAAAATCCGTGCTGGAAAAGGCAAGCTTCGTGGTAGAAGACTTAAGAGGAAGGTGGGCCCATTGATTATCTTCTCATCAGGAAGAGCACCGGCTATTAAGGCCTTCAGAAACATTGCTGGAGTGGACGCTGTTGGCGTTGATGGTCTAAACATTGGGTTAGTTGCGCCTGGTGGTGTGCCTGGGAGGCTCACTATTTGGAGTAAGAAGGCGTTAATGTCTATAAGCGGGTGGTCACGTTGAGCAAGAAAGAAAGGAAGAAAAAAGACGAGTCTGAGAAGGAGGACATCACTAAGAAAATTCAAGCGTTGAATGTGCTTCTCGCCCCGCATGTAACCGAGAAAAGCATATCAATGATTGAACGATTCAACACGCTTACATTCGTTGTTGACTCCCGTTCTACGAAATCAGATATAAAGGCCGCTGTTCAGAGTCTTTATGATGTTAAAGTTGAACGTGTTAGAACAATAAACACAATCGACAATAAGAAGAAAGCGTTCGTCAGGCTTAAACCAGAATACAAAGCACAGGAAATCGCGACACGGCTGGGTATACTCTAGTTTGGGTGAGTTTGAGAATGGGTAAGCGTATTTTGGTTAGGAGGGCTGGTAGAGGAACCTCTGTTTTCCGCAGTCCAACTTGGAAAAGGGTTGCCGCTGCAAAGTACCCGCTAGCACAACGGTTAAAAGGCGTTGTTGTAGAGCTGCTGCATGACCCTGGAAGAGGTGTTCCAATTGCAAAAATTAAATATAATGGAAACCGTTTCTTTACTGTTGCTTGGGAAGGGTGTTGGGTAGGGCAAGAAGTAGAATTAGGCCAAGACGCTCCCCCACTTAATGGTAACATTCTTCCTCTTTCAGCTGTACCAGATGGCGCCAAGGTGTTTAACGTTGAGCTAAAGTTTGGTGATGGTGGTTCAATAGCTAGGGCCTCAGGCACATACTGCACCGTTGTTTCTCATAGTGAAGGTAAAGCTATATTGACTTTACCGTCTGGTACATCTAAGGTGCTAGACTCACGTTGTCGGGCCACCATAGGGGTCGCTGCTGCTAGTGGAAGAATAGAGAAGCCATTCCTGAAGGCTGGTGCCAAATATCATTTAATGAAGACGAAGCCAACAAAGTATCCTAAGGTTAGAGGAGTAGCTATGAACATTGTGAGTCATCCACATGGTGGAGGAAACCATCCTTCTGTGAGTAGATCCACTACTATTAGCCGGCGACTACCTCCAGGGAAAAAGGTTGGGCATATCTCTGCAAGGCGGTCAGGCAGGCTTTAGTGGTAAAATTTTGCCAATTTTGTGACCTTGGATACCGCAAATAGATGGTGTCCGGATAAGGCTTAAACGTGGTGGGCGCCACGGTTCGGAATCGGTGAGCGACCGTGGAGTCCACCACGGACATATTCGAATTCTTCAGGGATTTAAGCGTTTTTAAGAGGAATAAGAAGAGGTTCTTCTGAGCTCAAGGTGGTCGCCGTGCTACTCTACACCTTCGGATTAAGCCTCAGTGAGGGAAGACCTCTGGCTTCTTCTGGGTGCTCTCTGAACCCCTCTCGAAGTCGAGCGTGCAGGGTTGGGTGAAGAAGGTTGAGGCTTCGAGGCGAAGCCAGGCTGGCACCCTGTGATCGCTGTGGATGAGGGTGTGGTGAAGTGTGGGGGTGGCAGACCAATCAACGTTTGGGTGGCTGTGGACGCGTATACTAGGCAGCCCGTCTGGTTCGGCGTCTCATTAACCCGGACCATGGAGAACGCGCTCAGATTCCTGCGCAGGCTGAGAAGAAGGTGTCTCGGAGACCCTGCTCACGGGTAGGGGCCCCTGGTAGCGTGAAGCCGTGCTCCGAGCGGGGTTCCACAACCACGTCCACCAGACCTTCGGGGTGAGTAGCTCAGTCGAACGATTCAGGGATACCTAAAAGACAGGACACGGGTGTTCTATAATAACATCAACCCCAAAAGAACACTCTTTGCTCCACTCGTAGAATTCCTCGAACTATTCGTACACTGGTACACTGAGTGGAGGTGACACGGATGAATGCTTATCCGGACAGGATCCGCAAATAATGAAAAATGTTATAAAGGAGTATATGTATCGAACACGTATACCACTTATTGTGCTGTCAATATTAGACGGAATGCTACCCAAGTAACATGTAAAGAAGAAAGTGAAAACAATGTGGGATGCCTATAACTGGTACTAATGTATCTCGTTTTCGTGGATTTAGCCCAAGCGGATCACCCTAATCATTACCCCCAAATCCGCATGTAAAGCGCTGCCCAGGTGGCATCAGGCGAAAGGCACAACCCTTTATTAACCCCTCAGCTCAAAACTAGAATATATGTCTGAAGCAGAAAGTTTAAGATTACAATATAAAGGGTATGACATCAATGCGCTAGCCGAGATGAATATGGAGGATCTAATAAAACTTTTTCCAGCGAGAGTGAGACGAAGCCTTAAGAGAGGTATTAAACCTGAGCAAGCGCCTCTAATAGAAAAGATAAGAAAGATTAAAAGAGACGGTCGGGGCCCTCAAACACTTAAGTTAAGGACGCATTGCAGGGATTTGATTGTGCTACCTGAGATGGTTGGGTTGACAATACATGTGCATAATGGGAAAGAGTTTGTGCCGATAGAGATTAAACCAGAGATGCTAGGCCACTATTTAGGGGAGTATGCGATAACCACTAAGAGAGTTGTTCACGGCGAACCCGGTATAAGGGCGACGCGATCAAGTATGTATGTTCCACTTAAGTAGAGGGTTATTAAAGTTGACAAAAAGCGGGTATTCTATAGAAAACTACGACCCAACAACAATGGCTTTGGCGTCGGGTAGGGATCTACGTGTATCATTTAAGAAGACGGTGAATGTATGCAGGGCTATTAAGGGTATGCGTTTAGAGGTGGCAAAGGAGTTTTTAAGGGGAGTAGCCCAAGAAAAGATACCTGTGGCATTTACAAAATACAGGAAGAAAGTGGGCCATAAAAGGTCTCTTGGAGGAGTTAGCGGTGCCGCTGGACGCTACCCCGTCCTCTCTGCTAAGGCGGTTTTAAAAGTCTTGGAGAACGCGGAGAACAACGCGTCGAAAAAGGGTTTGGATACTTCTCGTCTTGTGGTTTATCATGCGGCGGCTCAAAAAGCAGGTTTCATACCAAGGGTTTATCCACGAGCATTTGGTAGGATCGATATTAAACATAGGGTTCTCACCCATGTTGAGATAGGTTTAAAGCAGATTGAGGAGTGAGTTGGTTATGGTTACCCCTGTTAAACAGTTTATTGCGGAGAACAAGAAGAAGCTCATGATCGATGAAAGATTGGAATCGATGTTTAGAAAAGCTGGTTACGCCGGGGTGGTTATAACAAAAATGCCACTTGGTCATCAAGTGCTAATCCAAGCTGAAAGACCTGGTATAATAATAGGCCGCAAGGGTTATTCGATAAGGGATTTGGCTTTACTGTTGAAACAAGAGTATCAGTTGGAGGACCCTCAAATAGATGTAAAAGGAGTCGATGTACCAGAGCTCAACGCCAGAATTATGGCTGGGCGGCTGCGTTCCTATTTAGAGCACGGCGCAAGGCAGAAAAGGGTGGCTTTTGCTTCGTTGGATTCTATATTGAAGGCGGGCGCTATGGGTGCTGAGGTTTCTTTGCGAGGTAAGTTCACCACTGATCGTTCAAGGTTTATTAAGCTAAGAAAAGGTCAAATACACCAGTCAGGAGAGCCTGCTAACTTGGTGGATAAGGCGGTTACAAGTGTTCTCCTAAAGCCTGGAATTATTGGTATAAAGGTAAAGATAGCTTTACCCAATATGTACACACCTCAAGTCGTGTTTAAGCAGGTTGACCAATCTCTCTTAAACAACTTGAAAAAGCAACTTGAAGAAGAAAAACCACAAGAAAGTGTTGTAGAACAGGTAAAGAGCGAAGCATCTGAGCAGACTGTTGAACAACAACTTTTACAGCAAAACGAGAAGGTACCTGAGCAATGAGTCAAGCACGTGCTAAGGAATCCAAAGAGGAGTTATTAAAGAAACTCTACGAGTTTAAATCTGAGTTGTTCAAGGAAAGAGCCACTGTTGTTACCAAAGGTGGTTCAAAGAATACCAAGGCTATCCGCACTATAAGAAAAAGTATAGCAAGAGTCATAACCCTACTGGAAAGTAGAGATTAATGAGCAAAACCATCGGTAGCCTCATAGGGTTAGAAGTCGTGGTGCACTATAAGCATGTTCTTATCACAGGTATAGTTTTTCAGGAGACACGTAATATGGTCAAGCTTAAAGTGGGCGACAAGTCTGTTTCCTTCCCTAAGAAGGAAGTAACGTTAATCCTAAATGAATCTAAGGTTAAAGGATTACACCTTCTAGGGTTAGCGTGGAATAGGTTAAAGAGGTAATCGTGGTGGCGGCCAAAAACATTGGTATAACTGGAGTATTAGCGCCAGTAAAGTCGTGTAATGACGCTAATTGCCCCTATCATGGGTATTTAAAGGTGAGAGGAATAATTCTGGAATCCAAAGTCTATCAGATGCGTTCTAAGAACATGGTGGTTGTGGAGCGTGAGTACACTTTCTATAATAAAAAATATCAAAGGTATGAGAGGCGTAGATCCAGGATTCATGCCCATTTGCCGCCATGTGTCGATGTGAATATAGGTGATGTTGTTTTGATCGGTGAAAGTAGGCCTATTGCGAAGTCTGTTTCGTTTGTAGTTTTAGGGAGGAGACTTTAGTATGGTAAAGCGTGGTGGAAGAAAGAGCGGCGCTACGTTTAGACCCAACATAAGCGCTGGTTTACCGAATGAAGCTGAAATGGTTTGCGCGGATAACACTGGTGCTAAAACGCTTCAAATGGTAATGCTTTTAGGTTTTAAGGGTAGAGCTAGACGAATACCTGCAGCAGCTGTGGGCGACATAATTGTTGCCTCGGTAAAACGTGGCAACCCTCAGATGCGTAAACAGATAGTGCGAGCCGTTATCATAAGGCAGCGCATGCCGTTTAGAAGACCGGATGGGGTGCGAATCCAGTTCGAGGATAATGCGGCCGTTATAGTCACGCCAGAAGGCGAGTTAAAGGGGACTGAAGTCCGTGGCCCAGTTGCTAGAGAAGCGGTAGAACGTTTTCCTAAGCTTGGAAGCTTAGCGAGCATCGTGGTCTGAAAAAAGGAGGTTTATGGTATGAGTTTTAGTTCCAATAGGTATAAACAAAGAAAAAGGCTGTATAACGCTAGTTGGAGTTCTGCGATAAAACTTATGAGCGTTCCTCTGAGCAAGGATCTGAAAGCGCGCTTAAAAATAAAGTCTATACCGGTTCGAGCAAATGATACTGTAAAGATTGTTTCAGGGGGGTTCAAAGGTCGCTCAGGAAAAGTGGCCCGCACAGATGTAAAGAGGAGACTGGTCTACGTAGAGGGCATTACCGGTAAGGCTCAAAAAGGTAAAACCAAGCTTGTTGGTATTCACGTATCAAATTTGTTGCTAACGAGACTTGACCTATCTGATAAATATAGAAAGCTTATTTTGCAACGTAAAGGGGTATCACCCGAATTGTTAGAGAAGGAGCCAGAGATTGGTGTGGTTGAAGCGCCTGCGGCTGGTGAACCAGAAACTGAAAGTGTAAAATCAGAGACTACTAGCCCTGGCGAGACAGTCTCTCAAACTGAAGCGGTTGGGGGGAAACCAACGGAAGAAAAGAAAGAAGCTGAGGGAGGTAGTTGAGATATGGCTAAGATGGGTGGAAACAGGACTCTTAAGAGATATTCGGCGCCGTCTTGGTGGCCCGTGCGTAGGAAAGAAAGCGCGTGGGTTGTTAAGCCATCACCTGGGCCTTATTCTTCTTCGACTAGTCTACCTTTGCTGCTAGTGTTAAGAGATTTGATGGGGATTACCCGAAACCTTCATGAAACGAGAACAATACTGAATGAGTCCAAGATTATGGTTAATGGAAAAGTTGTTAGAAGACCCGATTTTCCGATTGGTGTAATGGATATACTGAGCATACCAGACATGGGGGCTCACTATAGGGTGTTGCCTTATAATGGCTCGCTTGCAGCACACCGCATTCAAGATTCAGAGCTATTCCGCCTACTAAGGGTCGAGAATAAAACTATAGTTAAAGGGCTTAAGTTACAGCTAAATCTAAGTGGGGGGGTAAATATGCTTTTAGACCTTAAAGACCCGCAGGATGCCAAAAATAATGTTTATGGTACGCTTGATTCGCTGAAAACTGACCTTAGGGGCAAACAGATATTAGACCATTTGAAGCTCGATCTTGGCTCATACGTTTTAGTCATAAGTGGTAAAAACAGTGGGAGTCACGGCGTACTTCAAGAGATCGTGCCAGCCTTCAAACGACGAAAGTCGCTTGTTAGGATTAAAGCTTCAGATGGGGGCATAATAGAGACAATATTGGATTATGTATATGTGGTGGGAAGGGAGGAGCCTATTATAACATTCCAAGGAGTGGAGTGATTTGGCGCAAGAAGTAGCAAAGTCCCCTATGGAGCAGAATCCTATGCGTGAAATACTCGTCGAGAAAGTTGTTGTTAACATAGGTGTCGGCGAAGCGGGTGAGAGAGTAAAGAAAGCCGCAACCGTTCTGGAACGCATAACAGGAGCCAAACCTGTCTATACTACGGCGCACAAGTCTATTCGTGAATTCTCTGTCAGAAAAGGTGAAGAAATAGGTTGTAAGGTGACTTTACGAGGCCCTAAAGCGGAAGCCTTTTTAAGAAAAGCTTTTGAAGCTGTCGGTAATATATTAAAGCGCAGTTCAATAGATAGTATGGGTAATTTCAGCTTTGGAATAACAGAACACATATTTATTCCAGGTATAAAATATGATCCAGAATTAGGTATCTTTGGCCTTGATGTGTGCGTAAGATTGGTTAGAAGAGGCGCTCGCGTCTCTCTAAGAAAGTTAAGGCCACATAGGGTAGGTAGAAACCATATTGTGAGCCCTGAAGAGGTGGTGCGCTATGTTACGGATAAATTCGGTGTCAGGGTGATATAGATGGGTAAACAATCTGTTCCGAAGCAAAGAAGATTTGGTCGAGGTTCACGTAGCTGTGTAAGGTGTGGGTCGCAAGGAAACCTAATACGAAGATATGGCTTAAATTTATGTCGGCAATGTTTTAGAGAAGTAGCGGTTAAAATTGGGTTTAAAAAATATGACTAGGTGATTGTACAATGCCTTCTAAAAATTTGCTGTCCAACCTGATGAACGCCATTAAACTCTCCGAGCAACGCGGGAAAAAGAGCTGCGTAGTTGAAGGTACCTCTAAGTTTATTGGTAGAGTTCTTGCCGTAATCCAGAAGTCTGGGTACATAGGTGAGTTCGAGTTTATAGATGATGGGCGTGGTGGAAAGCTAAAGATTCAATTATTGGGTAGGGTTAATGATTGTGGTGTAATTGTACCCCGTGTTAGTGTTGGTTCAGCCCAAATAGACCAACTGGCAACTCGTTATCTACCATCGAAAGATATAGGCGTACTGGTAATCTCCTCGTCCAAAGGTGTTATGTCCCACCTTGAAGCAAGAGAAAAGAAAGCAGGAGGCGTGGCTGTCGCTTATGTTTATTAAGGGTGAAAGGGTATGAATATCCCATATATTTCTAGGAGTTTAGAGATACCCGACAACGTTCAGATTGAAATTAAAGGTCAAACACTTGTTGTAAAAGGCCCGTTAGGTCAGGTTTCACACAGTTTCGAGACCACGCCTCTTAGCTTTTCACTAGAAGGTAAAAAATTGGTCATCGCATTAAGCAACATAAAGAAGAAGGAAGTAAGCCTTCTTGGCACAGCCGAGGCCCATGTGAGAAACATGATAGTGGGTGTTACGAAGGGTTATAAATATAGATTAAAGATGATTTATGCTCACTTCCCGGTTAATATAAAGGTGGAAGGCAATATTGTGAAAATTGAAAACTTCATTGGTGAAAGAGCCCCTAGAGTAGCTAAAATATTTGATGGGGTGAGCATAAGCGTCGAAGATAAAGATATAGTCGTTTCCGGGCTTGATAAGGAAAAGGTTTCTCAAAGTGCTGCAAATATTCAGAGGGCTACTAAGATCAGAGACTATGATCCTCGTGTTTTCTCTGACGGTATTTATGTGTATGCGAGGGAGTGATTAGGAGTGGCAGCTAATAAAGTTAGAAAACTTAAAACAGATATACCCAGTTTTCCTAGACCTTACCATTGGGTTAGGGTGAGACTTGGTGACTCTTGGCGAAAGCCGCGGGGCATAGACAATAAACTTAGACATGCATTTAAAGGATACCCCCCCACCGTTAACATTGGGTATAGGACACCTCGACAAGTGCGTGGTTTGCATCCACGTGGGCTGATACCCACACGTGTTAATAGTATGGCGGAACTTGAACTAGTGGACCCCTCAAAGCAGTGTGTTATTATAGCTTCAAATATAGGTGCGCAGAAATTCGCCCGAATAGAAGCAGCCGCAAGTCAAAGGGGGGTATACGTTGTCAACGGAAAACAGAAAAAGCAAGACCTAGACAACGTGAATAAGGAGGGGGAATAAATGTCCAATGTGCGTATCCAGAAAAAGTTGGCTGCTAAGATACTTGGAGTTGGTGTATCAAGAATCTACGTGGCGCCAGAGCATTTGGAAGACGTTTCGCAAGCTATAACTAAGGATGATGTACGCTCCCTTATAAAAACAGGTTTAATCGATATTCGTTCTCCATCAACTCCAACGAGGGGGAGGAAAAGACTTGTTAGGACACAGAAGGCGAAAGGTAAAAGGAAGGCCGCTGGATCTAGGAAGGGAGGAATGGGTGTTAGAAGGCAGCCGGAGAGGGAGTGGGTACTCCGCGTTAGAAAGCAAAGGCAGTATTTAAGGAAACTCCGCGCGGACGGTGTGATCGATGCTAAGACCTACAGGGCTCTCTACCTCAAAATAAAGGGAGGAGTTTTTACTTCTCTGGCCTCCTTGAAGAACTATATTGGGAAGTAGGGTGAGTGTGGTAAATGTCGTATGGTCCAAGGTACAGGTTAAACTTTAAGAGGAGAAGGTTAGGGCTCACAGATTACAGATTAAGGCTGAAATTGCTACTTTCGGGTAAGCCGCGCCTAGTGCTACGGAGATCTAATCGCTATATTTACGCACAGTTGGTTTTATCGCAGACAGGGAGTGATAAGACGTTTACATCGGCATCGAGTAAAGAGCTTATTAGATTTGGCTATCCAGCGGGTTTGACATCTGCACCCGCGTGTTATTTAACCGGTTTGCTTATGGCTAAGCGCGTCTTAAAATTAGGCTTCAAAGAAGCGATACTTGATATGGGATTAATACACCATGTTGCCAAAAGCAATCTCTATGCCTTCGTTAAGGGATGTAGGGATGGAGGTTTGGAAATACCATGCTCAGAAGAGGTTTTACCTGAAGAGTTTAGGATTAGCGGCGGGCATATAGCTGAATACGCAAAGCTCCTTAAGGCTAATAATCAAGAAAAATACACTAAGCAATTCTCTCATTTTATATCCGCAAACGTTCAGCCAGAGAATCTAGTAGACGTTTTTAATGAAGTTAAACGGAAAATAATGACTGAGGGTGAGAAATAGATGTCCGTTCAAAATGAATGGGTCCCAAAAACAAAGTTGGGTAAGCTGGTTAAAGAGGGTAAAGTGAGTTCTATAAAGGATGTAATAGAATACAACATGCCGATTAGAGAGCATCAAATAGTTGATGTGTTATTACCTAGTTTAGAATCGAAAATCATCTATAGTGGTGTTGTTCAACGGCAAACTGACGCGGGCGAGGTGAATAGTTTTAAGATTGTGACTGTCATTGGGAACAAAGACGGGTTTGTAGGTATTGGATCAGGCAAATCCCGCCAGTTGAATGAGGCTCAGGAAAAAGCTTTGATCGATGCCAAACTCAATATAACGTACGTTGAGCGTGGCTGTGGTGCATGGGAGTGCAGATGCGGCACACAACACAGTGTACCCTATAAAGTATATGGGAAGGCGGGTAGCGTGGGCGTGCTTCTTATGCCGGCTCCAAAGGGTACAGGTATAGTGGCATCAGAAATCGCTCAACAAGTCCTGGCCTTAGCGGGTGTTCTTGATGTATGGGTTCAAAGTTTTGGGGAAACTCGAAACCATGTTAATACAGCTTACGCTACACTTAATGCGCTTAGACGCGGCCTTAGATTTAAAAAACCAGTGGATTGGTCACGATAAGTGGGATTTATGGCTACGCTTCTAGGAATAATCCGGATCAGAGGGAAGGTGAATGTTGCAAAAGAGGATGAAGAGACCCTTTCACGGCTTTGTCTAAATAAACGAAATAACCTAGCCTTATTCTATGATACGCCCGACATACGGGGAATGTTAAAGAAGGTGGAGAAATACATAGCTTGGGGGGAGGTTGATAGCGCCACTCTTGCCATGTTGCTTGAGAAGAGGGGGAAGATGAAGGGTGGGGTAAAGTTAAATGTTGAATCACTACGAAAACTTGACTGCCAATCGCATATAGAATTAGCTGAAGCAATAATGCAGGGGAGGTTAAATGAATATATAAGAAGGGGGTTGGTACGAAGCTTTAACATGACCCCTCCAAGCAAAGGCTTTGACGGGGAACTCAGAAAGCCTTTTTCAAGTGGTGGTGTATTTGGGTATCATGGGAAGAGCATTTCAAAGCTAATAATGAGGATGGTGTAGGAATTGTCAGTACGTAGAGAAAAAAGGTCTAGGAAGTACAGAGGCACTAGATCCGTGGGTTGGGGAAGAATCGGCCAGCACCGAAAAGCTGGATCGAAGGGTGGCGTCGGCAAGGCTGGTTTGCATAAACACAAATGGAGTTGGACTGTTAAGTATGGAAAGGATGCATTCGGGAAACACGGATTCAAGCGTGCTTGGATCAAGCGCAAGGAAAGAGAAATTAATATTGAGCGTCTAGTCGAGTTGGCTGCGACACTGAAGAGGGATGAAATCGACCTAGCAGAGTTGGGTTACACAAAACTACTTGGGAAGGGTGTTATCAATGCCGAAATAAAGGTAATTGTGCCAGCAGCCTCTAAGTCTGCAATAGAAAAGATTAAGAATGCCGGCGGCGAAGTGATAATCTCGGATATGGGTTAAATGCTATGGCCAGTAGATTTATATCCGCTTTAGCTGGGTTTGCCAAGTTTCTCCCTGCGGCTTCTAAGCCCTCACAGAAGCCCTCATTAAGGGAGAAGTTTGCGTGGACTGGCTTGGCGCTACTGGCTTTTCTGGTTATGGCGAGCACGCCACTCTACGGGATACCTTCACAAATAAGCAATCAGTTTAACATTCAAAACCTGATATTCGCATCAAGACAGGGAACACTTATGCAGCTAGGTATAGGTCCTATCGTCACAGCTGGAATGATTATGCAGATATTGGTTGGCTCAAAAATTCTTGATGTTGATCTTTCAGACACTCAGGGAAGAATAGATTTCACTGAGGCCCAGAAGAGCTTTGCTGTTATATTTACGTTTATAGAGGCCGCCGCCTATGTGGGGGCTGGCATATTTGGTAGCCTAACTCTACCGCAAGAAGTACTGGTCTTCTTACAACTGGTTTTCGCTACACTTCTCGTTATACTTCTAGATGAGATGCTACAGAAGGGGTGGGGTATTGGAAGTGGCATAAGCCTCTTTATACTTGCTGGTGTAGCATTCCAAGTTGTGAATGCAGCTTTTTCGTTCCAGCCGTATAATACAGGTGTAAAACCAGTTTACGCCTATGGTGCTATCATTGCAGCTATACAAGCTGCGCTCAATGGACATTTTCTATCTAGTATTATTCGTTACCCCGCAGTAGCCGGGTCTATTCCTCCCCCTGACCTTGTTGGATTGGTTGCAACTATCGCTTTCGTATTGATCTTAGCGTACATGCAGGGGATGAAGGTTGAAATACCTGTGGTTTATCAGAAAGCACAGGGCTACAAAAGCAAAATCCCGCTCCAATTTCTTTATGTATCAAACGTTCCTGTTCTGTTGGCTGGAATACTATTCTCCGATTATATTTTCTTTACGCAGATTATATGGTCAAGATTTGACCCAAATAACAATGTCTGGTACCTTAACTTCTTAGGCACCTACACACGAACCGCGAGCGGCATCCAGCCATCTGGTGGTATAGCTTGGTATTTACAGAATCCTGGAGGACTCGGAGCAACAATCGAACAACCTATTAGAAGCTTAGTGTTTGTAGCATTACTCATAGTTCTCTCGGTTATGTTCTCATATATGTGGGTTGAGATAGCAGGTTTAGGACCAAGGGATCAAGCAGAGCAATTATCTGCTAGCGGCCTTCAAATAGCAGGATTCCGTAGCTCCGTTGGTATAATTGAAGCGGTTCTGCGTAAACCGATTTACGCGTTAACGTTTCTAAGTGCACTTGCTGCTGGCCTGATAGCTGGTGTAGCCGACCTCTTGGGTGCATATGGTACAGGTATTGGTTTGCTTCTTGCCGTATCTATAACCTATCAGATATACCAGATATTGGTTCAGGAACAAATAGAAGAACTATATCCGGGGATAGCTCGTCTGCTAGAGTGAGGGCAAATGCATTCTGGCAATACACGTCTAGTTAGAAGTGGTAAGCTGGTGATAGTGGCAGGGATAAATGGCGTCGGCAAAACAACTGTTCTTAGCACGATGCTCAAACTATTGCCTCCAGATTTGAAAGTTAACGTATTTAATTACGGCGATGTTATGCTTGAGATTGCCAAAAGGAATGGGTGGGTAGGAGGTCGTGATGATTTAAGAAGATTGCCCCTTAGTAAGCAACTTCTTTTGCAAGAGGAGGCGGCTGAAAAGTTATTTGACCAAGCGCGACAAGGGAACGTGGTTGTGGATACGCATGCCCTGATAACTACTAAGAACGGTTTTCTACCGGGGCTCCCCAAGTGGGTTATAGAAACACTGCAACCAGATGTTATTGTTTTGGTTGAAGCTTTGCCAGAGGAAATACTTAAACGTAGGCTAAACGACACCATGAGGGTACGGGATGATCAGTCAACTGTAGAAGAAATAAAACTCTTTCTGGAATTAAACAGAAGTGCTGCTATTTCTTCGGCAGTCTTTGTGGGTGCAAGTGTTCTCATAGTTAGAAATGTCGAGGGTGATGCTACGCAAGCGGCATCAAAGATCGTTAAACTTTTCACACCTGATAATGCATAGTTTAACATGGTTGTAATCACTGTCAGTGGGCCACCAGGCAGCGGTAAATCTACCGTCGCAAAGAGAATAGCCGATTTACTTGGGTTGCGTTTTGTATCGGCAGGTCAGTTGTTTAGAGAGATGGCTCAGTCGAAAGGCATTGATGTAGTTGGTCTAAACAAGCAGGCAGAGCAGGACTTCTCTATTGATAGAGAAGTGGATGCTAGGTCTATACTTGAGGCAGAGAAGGGCAACGTTGTGATAGAGGGTCATTTAACTGGATGGGTCGTAAGAGATGCTGAGCTTAAGGTATACCTTAATGCCCCTTTAGACGTGAGGGCCAAACGTATCGCAGAGAGGGAGTCTATAAATATAGATAAGGCAATAAAAGAAACCGTGCAGAGGGAGACTAGCGAGAAGGAACGGTTCAAAAAGATTTATGGGTTTAACTTGGATTTGCTAAGCAATTTTGACTTGGTTATCAACACGTCACTTTATGACCTCCAAGATCTACTAGATGTGGTCATTAGTGCGATCTTAAAATCCAAGCCTATTAAGGGTGTGGTTGTACAATGATAGAAGTGTTTCTTCCCGTTCAAAGGGATAGGGATAATTTTTTGATGCTAAGGGAGGATGTTGGCTGGGATTATAGGAATCCCCGCGAATTATATTCTGACGTCAACTCTCTGCTAATGAGGAGTTTTATTAATATTGATAAGCCGCGTGGACCCAGTAGCCATGAGGTAACGGCGTGGGTTGGTCGCCTATTGAACGTGAAAAAGATTGGCCACGGGGGGACCCTAGTGGAATACGGGGAAATCCCCCTGTTAGTGGCGTTTTAACTGTTACTTTGAATTCCGCCAATCGTTTACTTAAATGGCTTATGAACACGGATAAGGTTTATGTTGGGATAATGAAGTTGCATGAGGCTATCGATATTAAAGAAGTCTATAATATAATGAAGGAGTTTGAAACGGTAATTTATCAGACGCCACCAATGAAATCAGCGGTTAAGCGTAGCATAAGAAAGCGTCGTATATACTCATTTATTCCACTTGAATCAGATAGTAACTATGTCTTGTTTAAGGCTCATGTTGAATCCGGAACATACATCCGAAAACTATGCTTCGATGTGGGTGAAGCCATCGGTGTGGGAATAAATATGATTGAACTCAGACGGATAAGGAGCGGCGTATTTGATGAGTCAAGTACTGTGACACTCAATCAGCTAGCATACTATACCTTGGTTTACAAAGAGACGGGAGAATCATCAGAGCTAACTAAGGTACTTAACCCAATAGAAGAAATACTGGTAGATAAGCCCTTAATCATCGTAAGGGAATCGGCCAAGAAAAACCTCTATACGGGAGCTTCCCTCAGCGTTCGTGGCGTGATTTGTATATCGAACGACATAAAAAGTGGAGGCGAAGCCTTTGTCTGCTCCGAAAACGGAGAGCTTATAGAAGTGGTGCGCTGTTTGAGGAACGCTGAAGACTTGCGTGGTATAGAAAGTGGCATAGTAGCAACACCAATAAGGGTGCTCGAACCAATAAATGTTGATGCCGGGGTCTCCTAGCCTGGCAGGGAGCGGGCCTGGAGAGCCCGTGGTCCATGTGGCCGCGCGGGTTCAAATCCCGCCCCCGGCGTCGAATGTTCTACGCTTGGGTTAATAAGAGAAACTTAAATAACTTCTATTTTCTTTGAATATAGTCTAGGTGGAGTATTGATTGTCGGCTACGTCGTATAGGGCGATTGTAAGGTTGATGGGGGTTGACCTTCCTGGTAATTTGAAGGTGGGGTACGCCTTACCTAGGATACGAGGGGTTGGCATGTCGTTTGCAAGCGCTGCTCTGCGCGTGTTGGGAATAGATCCTAACTCGCCAATTGGTGTCTTGACTGATAAGCATATATCTGACCTTGAAAGCGTTTTGCGGAATCCCGCACAGTATGGGATCCCGTCATGGTTATTCAATAGACAGAGAGATCCTATTAGTGGTCAGAACCTCCACGTTATAGGTCCAGATTTGCTTATGGCTCTTAGAAAAGATGTTGAGACAATGATAAAGACTAGGAGTTGGAAGGGTGTTCGTCATTCCTTAGGTTTAAAGGTGCGTGGGCAGAAGACGAAGACAACTGGTAGACTTGGGCAAACAGTGGGAGTGAAAAGAAAGAAGGAAATTGCTCAGGCTCAACAGCAAAAAACTGAGGCGAGTAAGTAGATGGGTGATCCTCGGCGTATTAAACGTGTTTGGGAAGGCCCACGGCATCCTTGGAGACGAGAGGACCTATACGAGGGTCTTAGTTTAATAGGCGAATACGGTTTAAGAAATAAGAAAGAGCTCTTTAAAGCGCAAACTATTGCGAGGCGTTACAGAAAGATGGCACGAGAGGTCTTGGCTTTACCCGAAAATGAGCGGTTAATTCAGGAACGGCCTCTTATTCTAAGGTTGTATAGGAAGGGTCTTATAAAATATCAGGACGCCACTGCTGATGCTGTGCTTTCCTTAACGGCAAAAGAGGTCTTAGAGAGAAGGTTGCAGACAATAGTTTTTAGGAAGGGGTTAGCTCCAACTATACACGCTGCGAGACAAATGGTTGTTCACAGGCACATAACCGTTAATGGTCGTATAGTTGATATTCCTGGTTATCTTGTTAATTTAGCCGAGGAGGAAAAGGTAAGCATATCTCCCAAGAGTGTATTCTATTCACGCTACCAGCAGAAGATTAACGAAAGCGTTACACAGAAAGTGGAGGGATGAAGCATAATGTCGCAACTAGATTTACGATGGGGGTTGGCTCATATTTTTAGTTCCTATAACAACACCATAGTTCATATCACTGACCTGTCAGGCGCTGAAACCGTTGGTGTTAGCTCTGGTGGTAGGGTAGTAAAAGCTGATAGAGAAAAAGCTTCTCCATACGCAGCTATGCTTTCAGCTTCGCAGGCCGCGCAGCAGGCATCAGCGAAGGGGATAAACGCGCTAGTGGTCTATGTTAGGGCTCCAGGGGGTCATGGACCGAAAACACCTGGACCGGGTGCACAATCCGCTATAAGAGCGTTGTCTCGTGCTGGATTCATGATCGGTAAGATTACAGATGTCACGCCTCTTCCAACAGACTCAACACGTCGCCCTGGAGGCAGGCGGGGTAGAAGGGTGTAGGTTTTGTCACAAACCGAGTTATCAGTAAAGGTCATAGAAGATAAGCCAGGCTTATTAACTGTTGAGTTTTCGAATTTAAGACGCGAGGTCTTAAATGGTATTCGGAGAACAATACTTGCTGAGGTACCTACACTTGCAATCGATGAAGTCCTTTTTACAGAAAATTCATCGCCTATTTATGGAGAGTATATCGCACATAGGCTAGGGATGGTGCCGATTAAGACACCAGATGACCCTGAAATCCTTTCTCAGATTTCCATCGACATTCAAGGAGGTAATCCTCCTAACATGAGAGTTGAATATCAGTTACGTGCTGAATGCCCACCACAGTTAGGCCAACCGCTCACTGTATCCTCGGATATGTTGAAACCTCTTGGTGTTGAAGAGGCTAGACCAGTGTATGACAATATTCAGTTGTTTAAGCTCGGCCAGAATCAAGTTGTCGAACTTCAGGCTACCGCTAGGTATGGTTTGGGTAAGCAGCACGCGAAATTCAGTCCTGTGAGCCCAGTAGTGTATATTTACAAACCTGTTTTGATTTTCGATAAAACCAAAGATGAGCCATGCGATCAGCATGTAAGCGTATGCCCGACTAACTGTTTAGAGTACAAGCATGGTGAGCTCGTGTTTACAAATCCTTGGGACTGTATATTATGCCGTGCATGCGAAAAAGCGTGTAAAAGTGGTGCGACAAAGATTATGTGGGATGAGAGTGTTGCTCGTCTAACCATAGAAGCAACAGGTAGTTTACCTCCAAAGGTAATACTTAAAACTGCGATCCTTATTTTACTCAAGAAGTTTAAGCTGGTTTCCGAGAAAGTTGGAGCTTAAGAGGTAGATAATAATGCGTAGAACTGGTCCAACAAATATTTGGTTGAGGCTTTTAGCATCAAGGCTAATAAAATATTCAAATATTTATAAATGTAAGGTCTGGAGACGCATTGCGACAGATCTTCTAAAACCATCAAGGCAAAGAGTAGCGGTCAATCTATCTCTTATAGAAAGGAGTACTGCTGGAGGATTAACAGTTATTGTTCCTGGTAGCGTATTGGGCTCTGGCCAGCTTAGTAAGCCAGTTAAAATCGCAGCGTATAGATTTAGCGCTACTGCTAAAAGAAAGATCATTGAGGCAGGTGGTCAGGCGCTTACGCTCGATGAGTTATTGGAGCAGAACCCTAAAGGTAAAGGAGTGATTATTCTAAGATGAGTTCAACCTCTAAAAGCAGGGAGATGCCCATTTATTTGAATGGTGAGGGCCAAGTTTTGGGAAGGCTCGCCTCAATAGTGGCTAAAAACTTACTTAGAGGTAACCAAGTGGTGGTTGTTAACGCGGAAAAGATTGTGCTAAAGGGTAGTTGGTCATCCGTGGAGAAGGAATGGCAGTCTAGATTTGAGCTTAAATCCGCAATAAATCCATTTAGATATTCACCCAAGCGATATGTTAGACCAGACATGTATTTTAGAAGAGTTGTCAGGGGTATGCTACCTTGGAGAAAACCTAAGGGTAAACAGGCGTTGCGTGGGTTGCGTATCTATATAGGAGTTCCAAAACACCTCGAAAACGTCGAATTCATAAATTACAAAGATACTTATGGTGGTTCGGGTAGGCATTATGTTACTCTGTCCAAGGTCGCTGTAAGATTCGGGTGGAAAGAGGTCGAAAATGCAAATGGTTGATGTGATAGTTTCGGGTAAGAGAAAGACCGCAGTGGCTCGGGCAATAATAAGGGAGGGTGTCGGCCGGGTTGTCTATAACGGTTATCCTATAGAAGCGTACCCCAATGAGCAAGCAAAACAAAGGATAATGGAGCCCCTCAACATAATCCCTGAAAAGCTTAGAAACCAGGTTGACATATTCATTAATGCCCACGGTGGTGGTTTTATGGGTCAAGCTGATGCGGCTAGAATGGCTATTGGTCTGGGTCTAGTTAAATACACTGGGTCAGACGAGATAAAAAGGATTCTAACAGAATATGATAGGACTATTCTGAGTGGCGACCCACGCAGAAAGGAACCCAAAAAATTTGGTGGACCTGGAGCGAGAAGGAGATTCCAGAAATCTTATAGGTGATATGGGTTGCTTTTTCCAATCAGATGCTTTACGTGTGGTAAGGTATTGGGAGACAAATGGGATGAATATAAAAAAAGAGTGGATGCTGGTGAAGCCCCCTCAAAAATATTGGATGATCTTGGGGTTAAACGCTACTGTTGTAGAAGAATGTTTATATCGTACGTCGAGATCATGGACGAAGTCCTTAAATTCACTGTTTATAAGGCTGAAAATATAGGTGAGAAGATTGGCGGAGAAAGCTGAATTACTCGTGCCTGAAGATCTCTATAAGACTAACAACGTTAATATAGGCACTAACCGCAAAGCCAAATTAATGTCGAGGTTTATTCAAGGAATTCAGTCTGATGGTATATACCTTTTTAATGTTTATCAAATAAATGAAAGAATAAGATACGCGAGTGCTTTTTTGGCGCAGTTTCAGCCTGAAAAAGTCGTCGCTGTAGGCTTAAGAAGAAATGCCTATGCACCAGTTCTCAAATTCGCCGCTAATACAAAGTCAACCCCACTTGTAGAAAGCTTCGTTGCTGGCACATTTACAAACCCACTCCTTCCATCCTATATTGAACCAGACGCCGTCCTCATTTCCGACCCACTAAATGAAAACCAACCAGTAATGGAAGCGGCTGAAATGGGTATTCCGATCATCGCTGTATGTGATACCGATTCTCCGGTAGAGTATGTTGACTATGTTATACCTGCGAACAATAGAGGGAGAAAGTCTCTTGCACTGGTCTATTGGTTGCTAGCGAGGGAAATACTTAGAATACGTGGTGAACTCCTCAATGTAGATGAGTGGAGTGTAAAACCAGAAGATTTTGAGAAAGTTCTATGAGTTCGTCAAAAAGCTATATTAGGAAGTTCGCGGTTGCCGGCGGGTTTTACCCCCGAGACCCCGGTTTGTTGCAAAAAGAATTAGAGAGATCATTTAGTTTGGGATACGGCGAACACACAGATTCAAGTGAGCAGCTGCCAGTTGTAGGCGCGATCGTGCCCCATGCTGGGTACACATATTCTGGAAGCGTTGCATCATATTCATATGGTTTCCTTAAATCAAGGATAAAACCGCGTAGCGTTATAATAGTTGGCCCGAATCATACGGGGTATGGTACACCGGTGAGCGTCTGGCCTAAAGGTGTATGGGAGACCCCATTAGGAGCCTTACAGGTAGATGAAAAAATTTCAGAAAAGTTACTGGAGATATTTCCAGATTTTGACCAATCGTCCCACCTATTTGAGCATTCTATCGAAGTTCAATTACCTTTTATTCAGTTTATATATGGGTTGGATGTAAAGATTGTTCCGATATGTGTTTTAGATCAATCACTGCAAACTTCCATTGTACTTGGTGACGCCATAGCTAAAGCAGTAAGTGACCGTCCTATTGTCCTATTAGCTAGCTCGGATTTCTCACATTATGTTTCTCAAACCATCGCAGAACAGAATGACCGCGCACTTATTCAAGCAATCCTTGATATGGATGAGGAAAAGGTTTTAAGTGTAGCTGATAACTTAGACGTTAACGCATGTGGTTTAGGACCTATAGTTACAGTTATACATGCGTTAAAGATTTTGGGCGTTGGAAAAGCTCAGTTACTCAAATATGCGACTAGCGGGGATGTTACTGGCAACTATGAAAGCGTAGTCGGATATGCCTCGGTAGTGTTTTATTAAAATGAAACGTGTAGGCGTCAGCGTTCCTGTGCCCTTACTTGGCGATCCAACTATATTTCCGTCAGAACCATTTATTATAGCGGCTGGAAAAGAATTGACTGTTGTATGTGACGAAGAAGGTTTACAGTCAATTCAAGATTTGTACAATAGAATAATAGAAACCAATAAACTACGCCTGCCCAATCTCTCCCAAGACCAAAAAGAGTGTCTATATTTGGCAGCGGCGCTAAAGATTAAGCACGGCGATGGCGTCTCAAGCGCACTTGTATCAAAAGAATTGAAACCTATATTTGGCCGCATGTGGCAGCTCTCACTGCCCTTGGTTTATGCGAGCTATACTGGTTATTGTATTGCAGCAAAAAAATCCGAAGACCCTGTAATAGTGTTTAAAAGGAGATTGCTTAAAGTGCACTATGAATACATAGAGCTAGACGGCCTCAAAAAAACGCGTTTATCTAGCTATGTTACAGATGTCGTGAGTCATGCTGTGGGTAGATTATCAGTTGAGGCTGCTGAGGCCTTAAGGAAAAGGAACACCAGCGCTTTGGCGGCTGTCTTAAATTGCTTCTCAGGGCTACTTTTAGCTTTATTCGAATGGGGCGAAAACCTTTTGGAACTGAACCAATACATAACCTCTACCCATAAAAAGGGCTATAAAGGATGTGCTTATATCCCATCTTGGAAAATTCTTGTTAAGCTATGAAGCCAACCGTTATAGTAAAAATCGGCGGTAGCGTTATCACCGATAAGAACACTGGGTCTCTAAAGGTAAACACAAGTGAACTAAGACGCATAATAGATGAGCTATCTTCAACCGAATTAAACTTGGTACTTGTCCATGGTGGTGGCTCCTTTGGCCATACATTAGCAAAAAAATACTTAGTTCACAAAGGAAAGCAATATTCATCCACACACGCTGCTTCTAAGGTTATGGTCAGTATGATGCATTTAAACAGTATAATTATGGACACTATGGTTGAAAAAGGTTTATCCCCTTTAAGCTTACCCCCACACGCAATATTAAGTGATCAAGGGAGATTCAGAGCTTATCAAAAGAAATTATTAAATCTTGCTTTGAACCAGGGATTCATTCCTGTGACATTTGGTGATGTGATTTTAGATCAGAAAACAGGGTTTAAAATACTCTCTGGTGATTTTCTTGCGGCCGAGTTGGCTATTATCTTACAAGCAAAGAGGCTAGTTTTTGGTACAAACGTCGACGGCGTGTTTCCAAATTTAGATGATAATCGGATTCTCCGCGAGGTCAATCGCTCCACAAAATTCTTCTCTGTGACGACTGATGTTACAGGTGGTATACAATATAAAGTAAAACAAGGGCTAAGAGCGGCTAGGGCGGGCATAGAAACTTTAATTATTAATGCATCCAAGCCTGGTAACATGAAAGCTGCAATTTCTGGTCAAAAGATCCTGTGCACCAAAATCGTATGGGAATAGAATGAGTAGGAACTTGAAATACAAGCTTTCAATAACTAACAAAATGCTGCACTTAAATTGTCTTTTTAGTTAACTAATATATATTAGAAGGTTATTATTAACATTGAGTTGGGAGGCGATGTTCGTTAATTATTTTTAAACTAAACAGCTACTTTATTCAAGTGTAGATGTACCGACCCAGTTGGATGCATGCATCAGGGGGCATCTTGGCTCGGCTTCCTAGAAGTAAGTACTTTGTCTGTATTTTGGACAAACTAAAATATTTGTGGGGCTTTTTTTAGAGGGGTTAAATGTCTGTGAATGAAAGTGGTATCAGCGCTCAGTTATCTGAAGCTATAAAAATAGAAGCTGACAAGATTAATCACTTACTCACCAAATACTTAGACGGAAGTCCAGAGGAGCTCTATAATTCGGCTAAATATCTTCCTAGTTTGGGTGGTAAAAGGCTAAGGCCTTTCGTGACTATTACCTGCGGCAGAATGTTGGGAGCAACGGAAGAGCCTCTTTATCTTTCCGCTTTAGGCGTTGAGTTGCTCCATAACTTTACGCTTGTTCATGACGACATAATCGATCGCGATGATTATAGACGAGGACACCCAACTGTGCATAAAGTTTATGGTGAGCCAATCGCAATTCTCACAGGCGACTTACTGTTTGCAAAAGCCTTTGAAGCCGTTATCTTGGCCGAAAAACTGAGTGGTAGTAAGGGTGTTGCGCAGCAACTGGTTAATGCAGCTATAAAACTTGACGAAGGACAATTCTTAGACGTAAGCTTTGAAAATAAAGAAAACGTAGGAATGGAGCAATATCTTGAAATGGTCACTTTAAAAACTGGGGTTCTATATGAGGCCGCAGCTGTTATTGGTGGGCTTCTCAATCACGCAACGATGAAGGAAGATGAAGAACTTACCGCTCTGGCTGAATATGGAAAAAACTTAGGATTGTGCTTCCAAATACGGGATGACTATCTGGGCATCTTTGGAGACCCTAAAAAAACAGGTAAAGCCGTTGGGAACGATATTAGGCGTGGTAAAAGAACAGCGGTCACAATACTGGCTTCAAAGTTTGCCGATAATAAAACACTTCATCTAATGAGTACAATATCAAATCAGGATAAAGTTGATGATTCAGTCTTAATTGAGGTGGTTGAAGGCTTAAAAAGAAAAGGGATAGATTCCAAATGCATGGATTTGGCTAGTAGTTTTGGGTTGAAAGCTCTCGACGCACTTTCCGTCTTCCCTGATAATGAGCAAAGAAGACTCCTCGTTGATTTGGTAAACTATGCGTGGAAGAGAGATCATTAAGGTAGATACTTAATGAGCTTAACTGAAGATGTTAAATCGGAGATTCTTGCGTATACTCTTAAAAATGCATTAGAACACGAAGGAAAACCATCATCACAAGCGATACTTGGTAAAATAATAGCTAATCATCCGCAGTTAAAAGCCAATATATCGGCAATTAAAATGTTAATCGATGACACTGTCAAATACGTTCTAACTCTATCTGTGGAGCAGCAGCAAAGAGAATATGAAAAATACTCTGATTATATCCTTGATTTTAAACCAAACGTAGGCGAAAAGAGCAATGTTCTTCCCGAACTACCTAACCGCCCCCCCGTTATTGTCACAAGGTTTGCACCCAATCCAGACGGGCCCATCCACATTGGGAACCTTAGGGCAGCAGTTCTTAGCTACAGTTATGCTAGAATGTATAAAGGAAAATTTATTCTTAGACTAGAAGACACTGACCCGAAAGTGAAACCACCTATGCTAAGTGCATATGAGTGGATAAAACAAGATTTAATATGGCTCGGTTTAGATTGGGACGAATTCTATATTCAGTCTGATAGGATCGAATTGTACTATGATTATGCCTTAAAGTTAACTGACAAAGGTGATGCGTATGTGTGTGAGTGTTCTCCCGAAGAGTTCAAATCATACAAGCTGTTAGGTAAGAGCTGTCCACACCGGACGCGGACAGACTCCGTTTCCCTCTTACAGAAGATGATTTCAGGCCTCGTAGAAGAAGGTAGGGCGGTCTTAAGATTAAAGACCTCGATGGAGGATCCAAATCCAGCCCTGCGGGACCCTCCGTTATTACGTATAGTTAACACCAATATAACCCCCCACCCACGTGTTGGCGCTAAGTATAGGGTCTTTCCGCTATACAATTTTTCTGCGGCAATCGATGACTCCCTAATGGGTATAACGCTTATCCTGCGTGGAAAAGAGCATTTGACAAATAGCATCATTCAAGGTAAAATTCAGGAAAAACTCGGCTTAACAAAACCGATGTCAGTGGAGTTTGGCAGGCTTAATCTTGAAGGCTACATTCTTAGTAAATCTAAGATCAAAAATTCACTTCGTTCTCATGAATTTCTGTCGGATTGGCCTACTACGAGTGATGGGTGGGACGATCCAAGGTTGGCAACTATAATGAGTTTGCGGAGGCGAGGCATTCAGCCCCAAGCTCTCGTTGAGTTAATGCTAGAAGTAGGACCAAAGCCTATCGATGCCTCTATAAGCTGGGATAATCTAGCCGCAATTAATCGACGTATAATAGAGCCCATAGCCAAAAGATTTTTCGCTGTTCTCAACCCTCAAAACCTAATTGTTAAAGGTGTACCAACTGAGAATCCGTTTATAAGCGCTAAGATAAAGGTTCACCCCAGCCGCCCAGAATTGGGTGAGAGAAGGATAGAACTACCGATTCAAGATGGTTGTGCATCTATCATGGTTGCAAAATCGGACCTAGAAGGATTACCAAAAACCGTAAGGTTGATGGACCTCTTCAATATTGAGATTCAACGACTTTCTGAGAGCGGCGCGGTTGGATATTATAAATCTAAAGAAGTGGAGGAAGCAAAAAGAAACAGGTACCCGATTATTCAATGGGTCCCCGCAACTGACTCTGTTAGTATGGTGATGTATAAAGCTGTTGGCCTAAATCTAGAGAAACACACAGGAATAATAGAGCCATCGATAACCCATGAGCCAGTTGGAAGCGTGGTTCAAATGGTGAGGATAGGGTATGCTAGAATAGACGCGAGTCGCGAATCCAATAATGGTAGCATAAGGGTTGTATTCACGCATGATTAATTTAGTGTTTCTACTTGGATAATGTGCACGTGAGCATAACTACTAAGTCTGTTGTGTGGCCCGTGGTGTGGTGGTTATTCTAACGCTCATGGCTTAGCTAGTTAGTTGATTTGTGGGTTATATCCATAAAGCTTTAAAACCGCTTTGGCTATCCCATTATCTGCCAATGATGGCTCGTGAATAAACATGTCGACCCCATTCTATGTGACTTATCAAACAACACCTGAGCTTGAGGAGAAGGCGTTACAGCTATTGAAGAAGGCTCATGAGAACGGAAAAGTAAGAAAGGGTACAAATGAGACAACAAAAGCTGTGGAAAGAGGGTTAGCCAAGCTTGTGGTTTTGGCAACCGATGTTCAACCGCCTGAAGTTGTAGCCCATTTACCACTGCTATGTGAAGAGAGAAAAGTGCCATATGTGTTCGTGACGTCTAAGCAGAAGATCGGTGAAGCGGCTGGACTCGAGGTGAGTGCAGCAGCCGCCTGCGTTGTGGAAACCCAAGAAAAAGATTTACTAGCAGAAATCACAAACACCATTTTATCGCTAAAACAAAAGAAGTAGTTGAGGCGTAAGTTTGCATGAGTAGCCAATCTACCGAAGATGCCTTCCCCGCGGAAGTTGTCTCCATTGTAGGGAGAACGGGTGTGGCAGGCGAGGTTACACAAGTCAGGGTCAGGGTTCTTTCAGGTACTATGAAGGGTAGGACAATAACTAGGAACGTGCTGGGACCGGTACGCTTGGGCGATATTCTCATGCTTAGAGAAACGGAGAGAGAGGCAAGAAAGATATCAACAAGGCGATAAGCATGGTTAGAATAGTGGAATGCAGTTTTTGTGGTAAAAAAATAAATCCTGGTTCATTATTGCTATATGTGAGGACGGATGGCACGATACTTAGATTTTGCAGTAGAAAATGTAAGCACAACATGCTGTATCTGAAAAGGAGGCCACAAAAACTCAAATGGACAAATAAATACATTAAAATTAAGGGGTAAGTAGTTGGAATATGGCGCATGAGAAGACACTTTTAATGGTTAAACCCGATGGCGTCAAGGCGCGTCTTACGGGGGAAGTAATAAGGAGAGTCGAGATGAAGGGTCTTCACATATCGGCTATAAAGAAATTTAAGTTCGATAGGCACCTAGCTGAGAAATTCTATGCTGTGCATAAATCAAAACCTTTCTTCGAAGACCTTGTTAATTTTATAACATCGGGTGAAGTTGTGGCATTAGTAGTGGAGGGGGAGGCGGCTGTTAGTGTTGTAAGAAGACTTATAGGTCCAACAAATGCTAGTGAAGCACCACCAGGTACTATCCGTGGGGACTTTGCGAACTCTGTCCAAGAAAATGTTGTTCATGCATCCGACTCTCTTTCGTCCGCCGAATATGAGATAGGTCTCCTTTTTTAAGGTAAGTAGTTCCCACCCGGAAACACCTAAATCTCCTTATTATCATTACAATCGGAGGTGAGTGTGATTAGCCTTCGACAACCGATAATTACCATGTTAGGTCATGTTGATGCAGGTAAAACTTCTCTTCTTGATAAGATTAGAGGTACAACGGTCCAGCTCCGAGAAGTTGCGGGCATGATCCCCTGATGCCAAACGCAACATATCGGAGCGAGTTTCATTCATGCGGAAGCAATTCAAAACATCTCTGGGCGGTTAATGGCCAAATATGGTGTTAGGCTAGAAGTACCGGGTTTGCTCTTTATTGATACACCTGGGCATGAAGCATTTGTTAATCTTCGAAAAAGAGGCGGAAGTATAGCTGACATAGCCATAGTCGTTGTAGATGCTGAAAAAGGGATAGAAAGCCAAACAGTAGAAAGTATTAAAATATTAAAAGAAAGGAAGACTCCTTTCTTGGTCGCTATGAATAAAATTGATAGAATCCCGGGATGGGTCTCACATCCCGAACTGGATGTGGTGAGTAGTATTGACAGACAAACTGCTAAGGTCAAAACAATGTTTGATACATTGTTTTATAGATTGGTGAATGATTTAAATCAACTCGGTTTCACTGCTGAGAGGTTTGATAGGGTCAAGGATTTCCGTAGCGTTTTAACTATTGTACCCGTGAGTGCAGTCACTGGCGAAGGTATTCCTGAATTACTACTTGTTACTGCAGGCTTATGCCAAGTATTTCTAAGAAAACGCCTCCAAGTGAACCCTGATGACACAAAGGGTGTTGTATTAGAAGTAAAAGAAGAGCAAGGATTGGGATATACACTTGACGCTATAATATATGACGGCATTTTACGAAAGAATGACAATATTATCGTCATGGGGATAAATGAACCGATTATCACAAAAGTCAAAGCCCTCTTACTACCGCGCCAACCAATTCCCGGGGGTGCCACCGAAAAGTTCACTGAGATCATGGAGGCCCCTGCCGCCATTGGTGTTAAAATTGTCGCGGCAGACTTAGAAGGAGTAATAGCTGGATCACCCATTTATGTTGTCAACAACCCCACCCAAATTAATGAAGCGAAATTGAAAGTGATGCAAGAAATCGAATCGATAAAGATAAAGACTGATAGCGAAGGTGTTGTGGTTAAGGCAGACACGTTGGGAACACTTGAAGCGCTTGTTGATTCACTTAAGAAAAATGGTATTCCGATACGTATAGCTGATATTGGAAGTGTTTCGAAGCGAGATCTATTAGAGGCCTCAATTAGCAGGAGGGAGAACCCGCTCTATGGCGTCATTCTAGCGTTTAACGTGAAGTTCCTCCAAGGAATAGAGGAAGAGGCAAAGGCTCTTAATATACCAGTATTCAAAAGCCAAATAATATATGAGCTAATAGATGGATATCTTAAGTGGTTGGAGGAGGAAAAGAACCGCCTCCTTAAATTAGAGTTGGACACCATTGTAAAACCTGGTAAAATAAAGGTTATCCCCGGTTATGTGTTCAGGAGGAGTAACCCTGTAATAATTGGCGTAGAAGTGTTGGGTGGTTCAATAAAATCGGGTTACTCTCTTGTGTCAGAAAGGGGGGTTAAACTGGGTGAAATAATGCAAATCCAATACAATAGTCAACCAGTTAACCAAGCTGTAAAAGGGCAGAGCGTTGCTGTGTCTATAAAGGGAGACATTACGTTTGGAAGACAATTGAAAGAGGGTGAGATATTGTATGTGGCGGTTCCTTTCGAACATTTCGCACTGCTCAAAACAAAGTATCATGAGTTTCTATCAGATGATGAAAGAAACATACTTGACGAGTATGCAGGAATCATTTTGGGCAAGTAATTCTTAGTTCTGGATAGTATTTGGGCAACATTACCCGAGGCGCGGGTACCAAGTATAATAAGCGCTCGCTCGGAGAACTCTCATGTATGCAATAGATTTTCGTTGTTGGTTCATCAGTTTCGCTCTCTAAGCATGCACATAGTCTCAGTTAGTCTCGCGTTCAAAGTTTGCTTGTCATGCTTCTTGCTACTTCGGCTCATCTAACGCGTCACAGGTAGTTTGCCTCAAACTAAGAAACGTTAATATGTGTAGGTTAGATGGGGGCCTATTAGTAAAATTTAAAGGGGGTGATGTTGAAGTCTACTATATGGTCGAATTCAAGGTTGTGGTCTCATATAAAGATGGGAAGACAGAGACTGTGAGTGTTAGCGGCCAGAATGCTTCTAATTTCATCGGCTTGAGGATAGGGGATAAGGTTGATGGTTCGCTAGTGGGTAAACCTGAGTACGAGTTAGTTATAACTGGTGGAAGCGATTCTGCTGGGTTTCCGATGTTGAAGAATATTCAGGGTGGTGGGCTTGTACGAGTTTTATTGAAGGACAAAAAAGGTATTCGTAAAAGAGTCCTGAGGAGAGGTTCGATGATAACTGAATCCGTTGTTCAGATAAACACAGCTGCAGTTAAAAAGGGCTGAGTTATTGAATGCAGAATCTTAAGCCTGTATTAAATATAGGTGTCGTAGGACACGTAGACCATGGTAAATCAACTCTTGTTAAGGCGCTTACAGGTGTATGGACGGCTAAACATAGCGAAGAGATTAAGCGTGGTATGACTATAAAGTTAGGATTCGCTAACGCTGCTTTTTATAAATGCCCCGTCTGTGGAAAATATAGTTCTTCAGACAGATGCCCATATTGTGGTAATGTCACACAATTCGTTCGCGCTGTGTCATTTGTGGATTCGCCTGGTCATGAGGTACTTATGGCTAGGATGCTCAGCGGTGCAGCAATAATGGATGGGGCCATTTTGGTGATTGCGGCAAACGAACCATGCCCCCAGCCTCAGACAAGAGAACACTTTGCAGCGTTGGAAATAATTGGTGTTCGTAATCTCGTCATCGTGCAAAACAAGGTTGATGTGGTTGACCCCGAGGCTGCCAAACAAAATTACAAGGAAATTAAGCAAATGGTGTCAGGGACTTGGGCGGAGAGAGCACCAATCATACCTGTCTCCGCATTAAGAGGTGCTAATCTATCGGAGCTCATAAGGGCATTAATAGAGTATATTCCCGTGCCTGCAAGAGACCCCTCGGCGCCTTTAAAGATGTATGTTATCAGGTCGTTTGATACCAATAGGCCTGGAACGCTACCACAGGAGTTTAGAGGCGGCGTTATTGGCGGATCTGTTGTGAGCGGTTTGATAAAAGTGGGAGATGAAATACAGATATTACCTGGGGCTAAACTTGACAGTTCTATTGAGCCACTCATAGCGCAAGTTACGGGCTTAAAGAGCGGAGATATAGAGTTAAGTTCAGCTGACCCAGGTGGCCTGATAGGTGTTCAAACGGATCTAGATCCAAGTTTAACAAAAGCGGATAATCTGGTCGGTAATGTTGTTGGCAAGGTTGGCATGGTTCCTAATCCAACCTATGAGATAGATGCCGAAATTCACGTGTTCCAAAGAGTTATAGGGACTAAGGAAATGAGGGTGCTGGAACCAATAAAGCCAGGCGAGCAAGTGGTGGTCGCGGTTGGTCCTGCTATCGTCACTGCCGTCGTAAAGCAAATTAAGAAGGATCGCGCTGAAATAAGGTTTTCAAGGCCAGTTGTAGCAGAGATTGGGGCCCGTATAGCTTTAGCTAGGAGGGTTCAAGATAAATGGAGACTTACAGGTTACGGCACGATAAAGTCCCTTTGATACTCCTTGATTCAAGCGGGTTGATCCACGCTCTTTCAAGAAGGATAGACATTATTTCATGGTTTGACATACTGTTTGCTTCCCCGTATAAGATCGGCATAACAAAAGCAGTTTTAGAGGAGCTTAAAAAATTATCTGCAACAGGTACCGGAAAAACTAGGTTACTTGCAGCTCTTTCACTAAAGCTTTGTGAAAAGTGTACGATTATAGATACACAAACCTTGATTGCAGATGATTCACTTCTTGAAGCTTCTTTAAAGCATGATGGGATAGTTTTCACATGTGATTCTGGATTAAGACGCCGTCTTTCAGAACAGGGTGTTCCTGCGATTATTATAACAAATGATAATAGACTAATCTTCAGTCCTTAAGTATATTAATAGAATATGATCCTTGATTTACCCTTTATGTACGTCGTTAATAGTTATAGTAGAGGAACTCTTAAATATGGTTATTGAGGAATAACTTTATGTTTTACCTTGTAAAGCTCGAAGAGTATGTCAGGGTCGATCCATTTAAATTTAACATCCCGCTTAAACAAGCGATTCTAGAGACGCTAAGAGAGAAATATGTGGGAGTTTATGATAAAGAACTCGGGTATATAGTGACTGTTTTAGATGCTCCAGAGATAGATGATGAGGGTTTCTTAATACCTGGCGATGGGGGTGTGCGGGTTCGAGTAGTTGCTGACTTAATATCATACATCCCTTATCCAGGGGATATTAGTGATGGTCTGGTGGAAGAGATAACTGAGGCTGGGGCAAAAATAAGGGTAGGTCCGATGACAGGTGTGCTTCATATTTCCCAAGTCTTCGACGGTGATTATGCTGTTTATGATTCTAAACGAGGAGCACTAATTGGAAAAAACACTCAGAAAGTCTTGCAGATAAATGATATGGTTCGGGTCAGGATAACGAGCATAAGCACACGAAATGAGGCAAGAGAGAGTAGGCTCATGCTGACCTGCAGACAACCAGGCCTCGGAAAAATCGAGTGGATCAGGCATCAAGAATTAAAGCCATCTCAATAGGGGATAACATTGCCCGCAAAATCATCTACCCTCAAGGCGTGCAAGGTTTGTAAGTTCCTGAATCCTATAAAGGCTGTGGTATGTGAGAATTGTGGCGCTCAAAAGTTTTCTGAGGCCTGGAGTGGGCTAATAATAATATATGATCCCAATAATTCTCAAATAGCAAGGACACTTAGCATAACAAAGCGCGGGAAATATGCCCTCGAATTATACTAAAATTGCGTGGGTTATCTCGTCTAGGCTTAGAACTCTCCTTTCAAAGCCTATGGGTAGGGTTTATAACGATAAGGAATACCTCTCTCTTCTCTCAAAAAGAGACCTATCTAAGGTTATCACTGTAGGCGACGTGGTTAGTAGTACTGCTTTTTCTAGTGGATATAGACCAAGAATAATGATTGTTGACCAAAAAACTAAACGGAAAGAATTTGCTTATGATTGGAAGAGTCTTAACCCTATAAACGTGTGGAACCCTGCAGGGATGATTAGCCTTGATTCGTTTATTGTTTTCTCGACCGCGCTGAATAAAAAAGATTCCTCGTTAATACTTGTTGACGGTGAGGAAGATCTGCTAACCTTGGTGGCAATTATATTATCCCCCAGTGGCTACTCAGTATTCTATGGCCAACCGGAAATGGGTGTGGTTTGTGTGAATGTCAATAAAGTTAAAAGATTAGAAGCGTTAAACATATTTAACGAGATGGTGGTTAAAAGTTATGGCTGAATCAAGTGTAGTACTCCACGATAAGAGGAATCTGCTTGCGAGGCGGAGAGAGGTAAGAATCCGAATTAGTAATCCTTCTGGGCAACCCACTCCTTCGAGAAAACAATTAAAACAGCAGATAGGCGCAGTTTTAGGAATCAACCCAGAATTAATAGTGATCATTAAAGTTAAACCAGATTATGGTACAAACATTATAACTGCTGATGCAAATATATATGATTCTTCTGATAAAATCTTAGCGTTTGAAAGAGATTACTTACTAAACAGAGATCAAGGTATTAAAAAGCAGAAGAACGAGTCTAATTCTCAGACAGTGCAACAAGAGCAAAAAGCGTAAATAGTAACTCGAGGTTTAAAACCTATGTCGGATATAAGTAAACTGTATGAATACGACTATAAGAATATGTCGATCAAAAGCCTCAGGAAAAAATGCCCCAGATGTGGTTCTAACATGGCTTATCACACGGTTGGCGGGGCGCGTTGGAGCTGTGGTAAATGCGGCTATACGGAGTTTGTAAAGCAGAAGTCAAATGAGTAGTATTGTGTTAGGTCTGGAGAGCACGGCCCATACTTTCGGGGTTGGCGTGTGTTCTCTCGACGGCGACATCTTATTTAATTTATCACACACATACACAACAAGAGAGGGCGGTATCCACCCCCGTGAGGCTGCTCAACATCACGAAGAATACGCACCTTCACTTATTCACGATGCCTTTAAGTATATTGAGGAGAACAGGCATAAACTTGTAGCCGTGGCCTTTTCGCAAGGTCCAGGTCTAGGTCCATGTCTACGTATAGGGGGGGTGGCCGCTCGAGCCATCTCGCTCAAATTTGGCGTTCCTATAATTGGAGTTAACCACTCAGTAGCACACATAGAGATCGCAAGGAAATTTTCCATTACAAAAGACCCCATAACACTCTTTGTTTCGGGTGGTAACACAGCAATTGTTGACTATGCATCAAAGAGATACGTGGTACTTGGGGAAACACTTGACATTTCCGTTGGAAATCTTTTAGATGTATTAGCCAGAGACTTAGGCTTCGGATTTCCTGGAACACCGAAAGTTTTGGAGTTGGCCGATACAGCCTCAAGATATCTAAATGTTCCTTATTCCGTTAAGGGTCAAGACATGAGTTTTTCAGGCTTACTTACAGCCGCACGTCGCCTATTAAAGGTTGGAGTGGATCCAGCCGATTTATCATATAGTGTGGTAGAAACCGCTTTTTCCATGCTTGCAGAAGCAACAGAACGAGTGCTGGTGTTGACGGGTAAACAAGAAGTGACGTTAACTGGAGGGGTCGCAAGAGCTAGGCGTCTAGCCCAAATGCTCGAAGCTGTTTGTAAGGAACATGAAAGTCATTTTACTGTTGTACCATCTAATTTGGCTGGGGATAATGGCGCGATGATTGCGTACGTAGGTTCGATGCTTTACCGTTCAGAAAGGTATCTTCGAATAGAAGAAAGTGCGGTTTTTCCCCGTTGGAGAATAGAAGATGTGGAAATACCATGGAGGAAACGTTTGGACTAGAGGTAATTTCGACTTTGGTAAAGGGCGCTGAAGCCTACATTTATCTAGTGAATTTCTTCGGTCAAAAGGCCATCTTGAAGTATAGGAAACCAAAGCAATATAGGAATACAGTACTGGACACGAAAATAAGATCAGAGAGGACTATTCTAGAAGCTAGACTAATCACAAGGGCTTGCCTAGCTGGGATTAACGCGCCGACCGTGTTAGCTGTGAGTAAGGTTCACGCAAGCATATTAATGGAGTATATTGAGGGAGTTAACCTCCTTAAGGTCGACGAGAATAATCTACTTACTTATGTGCCTACTATCGCATCTGATATCGGTGTCTTACACAAAAACGGGATAGTGCACGGTGATCCAACTTTGGCAAACATCATCATCTCAAACGATGACATATTTTTTATAGACTTCGGTTTAGGTGAGTTCAGCTATGATACAGAACACAGAGCGGTTGATGTTAATCTTTTTCTTAAGGTCTGTCAAGCACTTAAACCAAATATATACGGCGATATTTTGGCTATGTTTAAAGAGAACTACTTTAAAATCTTGGGTCCAAAGCAGGGTGAACAGGTTCTTGACCGAGTTAAGCAGATTAGAATGAGAGGTAGGTACGTTGATGAAAGACGTGAAAAAAACTGAGGTCGCGTTTATAACACAAAACAAACACAAATTTATAGAAGCCTCTGGTTTACTTGATAGGCTAGGCATTAATCTCATAATGGCGCCTCTAAATAAAATGGAGATACAGGCCTCAACAATCCAAGAGGTGGCCACTTACGCTGCACTAGAAGCCTATGAACACCTGCACAAGCCTCTAATAGTTGAAGATGCTGGTTTATTCGTGAAAGCTCTAAACGGCTTTCCTGGCGTCTACTCCTCATATGCCTTTACAACGATTGGGATTAATGGGTTAATTGCCCTAGTAAAGGGAAAAAAAGACAGGTCTGCCTTTTTCGAAGCTATTGTTGCGTATTTTGACGGTGTGGAGCTTAAAATATTCAGTGGACGAGTAGATGGATTTATTTTGAATAAGCCCGTGGGTAAAAATGGGTTTGGTTTTGATCCGATTTTTTCGCCGAAAGAATCATTTCCGAAGAGTTTCGCTCAAATGTCAACACGTCAAAAGAACAAATTGTCCCATAGAGCACGGGCATTCATCGCATTCTCGAAGTGGTATACAAACACTGTAAATTACACTTAAATAGAGGTAAAAGGCTCACTTATTGATGCGTAAGGGAACCCCCAGAGGCAAATCTCACTCGAAAAGACCGGTGACTTTAGAAGTACCAGAATGGGTTAAGATGACCCCTGAAGAAGTTGAAAAGATTATTGTAAACCTAGCAAAAAAAGGGTACACAAAGCCCATGATAGGTCAAATACTAAGAGACCAATATGGTATCCCACTTGTAAAAGGCTTCTTGGGTAAGAAGCTTACGAAGATTTTGGTTGGTAATAATGTTCAGCCACAAATACCCGATGATCTCCAGGCATTACTACAGCATGCGTCAAGAACTATAGCTCACTTAGAGCAACATCCAAAAGACATGTTTTCGCTTAGAGGACTTGAGATAACTGAGTCGAAAATCCTTAGGTTGTCAAAATACTATCGACGGCAGGGAGTTCTACCACAGGATTGGAAGTATAAGCCACGAGCAGCCTCATTTACATAATAAAAGAATTTTTTAACCCACGTATGAATAATATGCTAATCCAAGTATGTCCAGTCAAATCGAAAACTTGAAAAAGGCAATATTAGAAGAATCATCGAAATTCAAAGCAGTGGAGAATTTAGGCGGATATATCAACTTGGTGGTAGAGACATCACCCGATCCTATCGCAGCTTCACTTTTACTCTCCACATACTTAATATCTCGTAATAAACCTTTTACAGTAAGATTCGTTGACCCTTTTTTATCTGTAAACAAGCTAGTGAGACCTCCACGGGGAATAACGTTTTTTCTAGGCTATACCGGTCTGCAGCATCAGAAATCATACCCATCGTTTGAGATCTCATACTACTCTGACCCACCTTCAGGTGAAGAGGTCTTAAATCCGCACTTGTTTGGATTAAATGGCATACTTATTAGCTCGACAACGACACTAACTTATCTTTTGCTAAAAGAGCTGGGGTATACTACGACTGACTTGGCCTCGATTGTAATGGGCGGCATACTAGCTTCACAGTCAGAGCTGGATCCCGAAAGGCTCGATGGCCTTAATAGAGTGGTTCTCTCCGATTTAGAGCGAAATAGCTTGCTCGAATCATCTAACGGTCTAAAGATACCAATGACGGAAGGGCTAGATTTATCTCTCGCGTTATCGCTAATGCTAGACCCCTTTGTTTTAGGAGTTAGCGGTGACCAAAAAGGTAGTACGCTTGTAGTTCAAGAATTGATTAAAAAGAAGCAGTTGAGCAAACAAATCGGTTTGGTGACTGGTACGGATGCAAGGGTTCTATTTGATGAATTATCTAAAATTAGGTCACAAAGTGGATTTAAAGAGCTTGATGAAAAAAAGCTTTTAGGCTCTATATATATGGATCGAAGGCACCCCGCTGATTCTCCTCTAAGGAATATTATTGGTGCCGCATTAGCTCTCGAGGCTTGCATAAGTTTGCAGTCTTACACATCTATATATAAGGTATTTTTGCATGGTAAAAAGGAGGAATACAGACAAGTACTTGAGATGATGCAGAACTATTCCACCATGATTGCGTCGTTAACCAAGCAAATAACTCAGACACAGGAGTACTTTAGGGAAACGCAGAATGCGCTATATATATTTGCTCCCCCTAAAACGCAAAGGGGCTTAGCTTTAAGAACTGTTAAAGTTATCTCGCAGAATAGGGCGTTTTACTTTAAACCAGTGATAATGGTTTCTCCTATAAATCAGTGGTCACAGATAGTAGGGGTGGTAAATCCGCAAAATAGTTCCACGATTGACTTAGGAAATACTTTTAAAGTTGCAGCCGAGCGCTCTAAGGGTGTAGGGTATGGCTCTTCACTTCAAGCAATAGCTTATGTCCCTACACCATACGTTGAATCATTTTTCGATGACGTAGACGTAAGACTAAGTGGTTAACATGGTTAAGTGGACCCTGAGGGTATCCCTGCGTGTTTCAAGTATTTCCGAGGCAGGTTACCTGCACAAAGTGCTTCTCCCTGACTTAGTTGAGACACCACGGGACTTGGTATTCAGCCAACGTGTTGAGTTGAACACGCTAGAGGTAACTGTGTGCGACGTGAATTACAGAAGGCTTAGGTCAACAATTGACGAAGTATTAGCACACTGCGACCTCCTAATTCGACTTGAACGCGCCACTCAGTAAAACACTTATAATTATCTCATCACAAATACTCTAAGATAAGATGTCTGCTTCCAAATTACAGAAAACTTGGGTATCAGTAAAGGCGCCAATGTCTTTTAATCAAGTTGACCTACCGCGCATTCTTGCTCAATCTAATGAGGCAGTACTTAACAGAAGAATAACAGTCTCTCTATCGGATTTGACTGGAGACATTCGTCAAATACAAGTATTCTTGAAGTTTAGAATTGTGGGTGTAGAAGGAGGAGTAGCTAAAACGCGCTTCGACCAATTAGAACTAGCTAGGGAGTATGTAAGAGGCATGGTAAGGAGGGGTACCACTAAAACCGAGGTGATAACTGACGTTGAAACACGGGATGGCGCAAGGCTGCGGGTCTTTACAATCGTTATCTCAAAGGGTAAGGTTCATCGCTCAAAGCGCACCGCAGTCAGAAAAGCTGGTAGCCGAATTCTCATCGAAAAAGCTACCAACAGCAGTTTTGATGAATTCGTTCAAGAAATAGTTTTGGGTAAAGCATCGGCAGAGATTTTCTCAGCCGCTAGAAAAATCGTTTCTGTAAACGCTCTAGAAATAAGAAAAGTAAAGGTTCTCTCACCACCTAATACAGAGCAGATAAGCCAGGGTACGGTAGAGAATAACCAATGAATTCAGCGTTCCTTGCCGCAGGACTATCCACACGGTTAAAACCCATAACGCACAGGACTCCTAAACCTTTTTTACAATTTATAGGTAAACCATTTTTAACACATTTAATCGAACAGCATCAAGAATCCGGAGTCGATCCAAAATATATCGTCATAAGCCCAAGCTTTAAAGATCTTTTTAAAAATTATTTCCTAAATTTTGAATTATTAACCCAAGATAAGCCACTAGGCACGGCTGATGCTGCGAGAATAGCACTTCAAGCCTCAGGAAAACCTCTTCTTGTTCAATATGGTGATAACCTCGTGTTATCCAGCGCTGTCCGGAGATTATCGGAAGCCCACAGGGGTCAAGTAGCCACCGTGGGGGTTTTACGTGTGGCAGACCCCACAAAGTATGGGGTAGTTGAGATTAGTAAAGAAGGAAACTTAGTTAAAGTGACCGAAAAACCATATAATCCAATACATAACCTTGTTTTGGCAGGAGTGTATATTTTTGAACCCGACTTCAACCAGTATTTAGAAAATGTGACGCTTTCACCGCGACGCGAATTAGAGCTAACGGATGCGCTAAACAGCGCGGCTGTGAAAAGCGATATAAACGTAGTCATACTAAATGATAATGAGTGGTATGATCTTACATATCCTTGGGATATTTTAAGAATTAATAATGTACTAATGCAGGATTTACAAGCTAAGGTAGAGGGGGAAATACAGAGCAGTGTTCATATTAATGGTGTTGTTTCCCTAGGCACCGGTTCTGTGATTAAATCTGGAAGCTATATTGAGGGACCTGTTTGGGTGGGAAGAGACGTAACAATTGGCCCTAATGCATATCTTCGCCCATTTACAAGCATTGCAGATAACTCAAAAATTGGTAATGCCTGTGAGGTTAAGAATTCAGTTATATATGCGGGTGTACACATATCACATCTTTCCTATGTTGGGGACAGTGTTATAGCTGAGAACACCAATCTTGGGGCGGGAACTATAACCGCAAATTTAAGATTTGATGAGAAGCCTATTAATGTTCGTGTGGCAGATAAGCCCATTAATACGGGACTTGTTAAACTGGGATGCTTTATTGGGCCTGGCGTAAAGACCGGTGTAAATGTGACAATAAATCCCGGTGTTAAGATAGGAGCTGGTGCAAGAATCTATCCTGGATGTGTTGTCACACGGGATGTTTTAGAGAACGAATTTTACACGTGTAATTCATGATGAGACTATTTTAATAACATCCAAATTTTTAAGTGTATAATCGGAGCCTAGTCTTTGCTTTGAACGTACATCAATAGCATACTGGAATCGTTCGGCTAATTCTGAGTGAATTTTCCTAGCTAGCTCAACTGGGGTTGAACCTGATTTCAGGATGATCGCATCTGGGAGCACATTTCCTTTTTTATCACTTAGTCTTGCCATATCTTCCACAGGGTAAACAACGATACCACCATACGCTTCGTAGACTGCTTTGTCCAGACATAGTTGAACACCAGTTGCCCCAAATTCCGATAATATATCTTTTAGCCTCTTTAACGCCTCAAGCTGAGCAGTTGGTAGATTGGTTGAGAGAACGGTGAAGTCAGAGTCCCCTGGTCTGTATTTAATTATATTCTTTTGGGCAGCCCTGCGTAAAGCCAATTCAGCTTCGGCGATAACTGGGATAACTGGTACCTTAACCTCTTCGGCTATTCGCTTTATGTTATCTGGGGCAGTTGATATGTCGGCTTTGTTTGCTGCAATAATTTCAGGCTTACCCTTACGTCTAACAAACTTAGTAAATTCTCTAATATCCTCTTCTTTCCAGTTAACTGCCTTCTTTCCTTCCAATCCCAGTTCAATAAGTGTTTTCTCAATTATTCCTTTAGTGTAGCCTAATCCTGATAATCTTTCACTAAGCGCAGTAGCTATGTCAATAGCACGCTGGTCAATTGTTCTACTGAATTTATCCCAATCTTTGTATATTATCCCATACATCCATTCATCGAGCTCATTCTCTAGAAATCGTATATCATCCAGTGGGTCGTTAGTTCCCGGTCCAGTTGGTCTACCTTCACTATCCGTCGAACCACTGGCATCAACGATATGAATAAAAACATCGGCTTGCCGTAAATCATCTAAGAATTTGTTACCCAAACCTCTACCAGTGTGCGCCCCCGGAACAAGTCCAGCTACATCTAGTAGCTCAATTGGTATAAATCTGATGCCATCGATACATATTTTATCGTTAACGTTGAAGATATCGTGTACGCATTTTGCCCGAATAAATCCAATACCTCTGTTAGGCTTTATCGTTGTGAACGGCCTGTTAGCTCTTTCAACGTTGAGCAGGGTAGCGGCGGCAAAAAAGGTGGATTTCCCAACGTTTGTTTTTCCTACTAATCCAATTAACAATTTATCTAACCGTCGGTTAGGCTTTTATACGATTGTGAATAAGCTTATGATGGACGAATGATGTTCTCGCGACGACATGAGGTAGCCACCGATGATGCCGCCGTCCCAGCCTGACGTCCACTTATCAGTCCCTTAGAAGAACTACTTCGTACCATTTGTATAGCCCATCTTCTCCCACAAGGTAGCTTCCGCTAACGCGCATATTGGAGTATTTTGCGCGGGCTCTTCCCTCAGCTATTCGCTTATCGCTGAGTTTATATGTCCATTGCTTGACACCCATCCTCTTGGGTCTTCTACCAGCCTTAGGTCTAAGTTTGTAGGGATTACCCTTTCTGACCCTTACACGGACAACAATCGACTTATTGTTCTCTTTAAACCCCAAGCTGCGGGCTCTCTCAATTCTCGTTGGTTTGTCAACCCTTACTATAGTATTCTGCTTTCTCCACGAAGCCAATCTATTCCGATAGGCTGCAACATAGGCAGTATTACCCCTTATGCCCACCATTGCTTTCCATGAATGTGATTTTAGACGGCTAATTGATACCATTTGGTAAATGATAATAATCGTAGACCTATATTCCTTTCGCAAAGAACTTGACAGTTTTCGGATAACGGCTAGCACTTTATCTCTCTCAAGAACGTTATACCCAGCAGCGTCAAGAAATGCTTCCAGATAATGATTTTCTGTGTTAGTGTAGCCGATTTTCGAAACCCTAATCTGGTCGCCACTATTTTCAACACTTATTTTTATGCTACGTGTTCTATATAGCGTGGTTCGTGTTAAAAGCGTTAATCTAAGCGTGATGTGTTATGCAACAGAAGACTTGACTAAAGTTGCCAAAGGTCTTGGTATATTTCTAGATATATTGCACCATAGTACTAAGCTTACTACACTTAAAGCAGAAGGCCATTATGGCGATGAGATAAGTATTCTGAGTATTAATCTTAAGAATCAGGAGGCGGAGGCTTGCGCTAAAAGGATATTTTCACATCTTGACCAAGAGGCGATTAGAACAATATTGAACAGTGCCGAGTTAAGGTTTGATGGGTCAAAACTGTTTCTCCGCTTTTCAAAATTTGATGCATACTTTGGCAGAATTGTTTTGGCAAGTGGGGGTGACGCTATTAAGGTGGTTGTTGGATTTAGTGGCTATCTTAAAGGAAAGACCTACGACGACATTCTTAAAGAAGCTGGTCTTATAGGGGAAAAGTATGCGTAGATCATACTTTGATTTCTGTATGAACATAAAAGTACTTGAATCTATCCATCCACATTATTTAGAGTTAAAATTCTTTGCACTAAATGTTTCAAGAAAAGACTTCACAAGTATTGCACACTCTATTAGAGATTTAAAATGGATTCCTAGAGGTCCTAACACAGACGAAGGGAAAGCATTAAAAGAGTATTTCCATCGAAACTATCTACTCGCTCAACATGGCTTTACGAAAATAATCCGACCAAGGGTTAATGCCCCTCTAATAGTAAATAAGGAATGGTGGCTTGAGCTCACACCAGAGATAATCAAGTCAGCTTATTCGTCTAAGAATACCCTATTATGGTTAAAAAATCTTGTACAGGCTTTCGGCATCGACAAAGTGGTTTTTTCAAGCGTGTTAGAAAAGCCTCCGTCTATGCGCGACCTGTTAGCCGCTGCCGCGCTCATTTTGGATTACAAACCAATGGAATTCGACAAACTCATCAAAGTCAACTCAAGTCAACTGGTTAGTGAATTATATGAAACATGATAAAAGGCGTTACGTATTCATAGTAAAGTATAATAATAAAATTAACGCTCGTTCTTATGCTCTATTTTTTAAGCAAACTTTCGGCGAGATTATGATGTCTAAATGTTTGTTTAAGATTATATATGAAGAAAAAACTTGGTTTGTGTTAAGGGTTAGTCATATGTGCCTGCCACATGTAAGGTCTGCTACTGTAATTTATGGTATGCCTGGTGACCTATACACCCTCGTGGTCTCTGGAAGCATACGGGGGTTAATTCGTTCTCTAGAATCGAGAAGCGAAGGCAAAATCTATGTGGAGCAGTTAAGGCAGGTATATAGAGCGCAAAAAAGGAGGTTCATTCAAACCCAATAGCACTTAGCTTTGTCTCAAGTCATTAGTTGTTTCTTTAAAGCTGTTTATAGCTCGCTGTAGGTTTCTTTGGTACTTTGATCTTAAGTCGCCGTAGATGTTTTGTCGGATTTTCTTCTGGTTAAACTGGGTCTGCAGGTCAATCAGGTCTGCAAATGAAGTTCTTATCTCTTTTAGACTTTCAGTCAATCTTCTGGCAGTTTCCGTGTCTATCTCATTGTTACCTACGCTTTCGTTTATTTCTCTCAACACTTTTCTCTCTAAGTCATCGAATGTAGCAAGAGCAGCATTTGCAGCAGAAGCTCGGATTCTACCTTCAAGGAATTTTTTGATGGTTTCATGAGCTAAATCAATTGAAGAGGAGGCTGAGTTCAGTGTCGCGATAACTTTTTGAGGCGCACCTCGTTTTGATGCCTTTTTGGATTTTGTTTGTGCGTAGGTATATGATGAGGCAACAGCGAAAAGGCCGACAATCAAGACTGCCAAACTAGCACCACTTGTTAGATCTAACACGCTTGTACCCTTTACTGAATACCCGCTAATCTCTGGAGTTACCTCTCTAAACGCGGCGAAGTAGTCTTTATTTATTTTGCTCCAGCTACCAGAGATGGGTATGATGTTGGCCACTTCTACGTCGTACGTTTCACAAAACATCCCGTATAATCCAATCGACGACAAGTTAAGTTCTTGTGCTTTAATGGAGTAATCTATCTGTAAACCCACCATCTGGTTGCGTGAGAGTTGAACTGGAGAGTTAATTACAAGCAGCGCATAACCTGGGTATGCGTCATGCTTTATTGTTGATGAAACGTTACCATAGAAATAACTTACAGAGACAGATTTATTTACTACGCTATTAGGCATAAGAAGGTATAGTTGATTTGATTCGCTCGAAGAAGCCCAGACAAAAATCGCCTGATCATTAATGTGGAAGACCCCATTGCTGTAAACTATTTGGCTATTAAGGGCTTCCAAATAACTCTGATAAAGAGTGGGCATACTCGTAGTTGGGGGATTGGTAGCCTCAACAAATGAGTTCGGGCTTGTTGTACCGTTGAATGAGAATAATTCACCTTGGGTAACATTTAGATAATGGTCGTTATAAAATATCTGGAGTGTTATACCCCAGTTCTCAATGCCATAATAATAGGTTGCCGTGTCGTTAACACTGGCTACCGAGTAACCTGCTTGAAAAGCCACCTCTAGCTGGCCTGAATTTATGAAACCAGTATAAATATATATTATTTTAGTTGAGGCCCCGCTAGTAACAGGGTTTTTAAAGACTATAACCTCACGTGCAGGGGAGGAGCTTAGTTGATAAGCGTAAAGTATGTCGGGTCCGCTGACATTCAATATTGTGGTATTTGATGGAAACTCTGCGATTATTGATGTCAAAGAACCGTTCAAAACTTTTATGGTATCCAGGCTCACTGCGTAATTCGGATAAATAGTGGTTTTTCTATCGACGGAAATAGTCACAGAACTCAACTGTGCAGCGTGTGTATCTTGTATCATAAAAAGCGAGATTCCCAAGATAGCGATAAGCATCAACGCCATAACTGAGCGCATCATTGTTTTACAACCTCCATATTATACACCCACTTATAAGAAGTGGGCTAACTTATCGAATATCGTCGCTGATTTTATATCTAGGCGGTCGAAGCTCAAGTGTTATCCCCTCCAAAAGCTTAGATACGCGCTCTGCGAACTCTTTATCTTCGTTTTTTCTAAACTCGTCGGGTAACATATGGGGTATACTGTTAATTATTGGGAACCACCTTTTGCAGGCATCACAAAGAATAACTCCCCAAACAATTTCATCCCCATTAACTTCAATGGTTTTAAGCGATAATTTATCGTTTCGACAAATAGGGCATTGTAAAATATCCAACAACCATTGTTTCATAGGTAACAACCCATTCTTTCTACCTTAACCTTTAATTTTTCTTTGTGATTACGCGCTGAAAGTCTCCGCATAGGTAACTGCATATGCGCTCACTAAAACAGATGATAGGGGGTCCAACCCGAAATGGATAACACGGCTAAGCGGTCCTCTTTCAAACCTTACTCTCGCTATTAATTCGGAGTCAACATCGAGTCCCCAAACTTCAACATCTTTATTTTTAGAATTAGTGAGAAGTTGAATTATTGGAATAGCGTTTATTTGGGGGTTAAGTAACTCGACTAGTTTTGCGATAGATAAGAGTGGTCCTTGTGATGCTATCGTGGCGGCAGTACAACTCTCCGTATAGCTTATTGCTTTATTAATATAATCGAGTAGCTCTGAGTGATCAACTAGGAAGTTGTTTAAAACCCGAGTCAGTCTATTGTTTGAATTCACTTTATAGAGTGCCTTAGTAAAGGCATAAGCCACATTCTTGGCACCTTGTAAGACTGATTTTCCATCGCTACCGCTTGAAAAAGTAAACACTTCATCATTTTTTGTCTTATACCACGATAAAATGTATCGATTATAGCCCATCACTCTAAGTGCTGATTCTAATTGAATACCCAGCTGGCCTTCCGGGTTATCGGTAAAATAGATGTAATTTGTTCCTTCAGTTGTATATGGTACATAGTAGTACAATGCATCATGCGAATTAATAATTGAAACATTAACTCCAAATGTGATCAGAGGCCATGAAGCTAATTCAGCGTAGGCTTCGGAGTATGGATCGTATGTGAGTACTACTCTTTCAGATCTTAAGGCAGGCTGAATGAGCTCTGCTAGTTCCTCGCTTGGTTCTATGCTACAAAAAAATCGCACGTTATCCTCAAGTCTTTTTAATGTTGTCTGCTGCAACACATCTTGATGAACCTTTAAGACTTATAGGCTTGACTCATTATAAAAAAATGATGCCCTTTATATGGTTTGATGCTCTGACACCAAAGCATCTTAGGATAGCAAAATACGTTGAGCAGGTCGCTATGAGAAAAGGGTATCGGTTCCTTTTAACGAGCCGCGAATACGATGAACTTCCTTCTCTCTCAAAGATCTTATCCCTCAGACCCATTTATGTAGGCGAACATGGGGGTTCCGACCTCAGGAAAAAGTTTGAAGCAAGTGTCAAACGTTTACTAGAGCTCTATAAAATCATCGAGAATATTGATATAAAGTATGTGGTCTGTCACGCCTCGCCAGAAGCAACAAGGATAGGGTTCGGTTTGGGTTTACCAACAATTAATATTAACGATTCGCCCCACGCAGAAGCGGTGGCACGTTTAACAGTCCCCCTTACAACCAAGCTCATCAGTTCAGACTTCATACCTGCGAACGCATGGTACAAACTAGGTTTAGCCAGATCCGCGCTTATCAACTACCATGGAATAGAGTCGGTTATTTGGTTAAAGCGTGAAAAGATTTTCCCAAAAGATTTTGGCCTAAGACGACCTATCGTGCTGTTTAGACCAGAAGAAGTTAAGGCATCATATGTTAAAACCTCTACCAACTCTTCTTATTTGACTCCCGCTCTGAAGGCGGCTCAAAAGACGCTGAGGTTCTCACTATTGGTGCTACCACGTTACAGAAGTCAACGCGTAGCCTTGCAGGACGAATTACCAGATGCTGTCGTTTTAGATAGCCAAGAGGAAGGATTGTCCCTAATAGCCTCTTCTGATGTGTTTATTGGTGCTGGAGGAACAATGACTTGGGAGGCCGCATTACTGGGAAAACCAACGCTTTCCGCCTTCCCGAAGAGTCTCTACATTGAGAAAGCCTTAAGTAAAATAGGGCTACTTTCCCATGTAACAAAATCTAATTTGGGTAATAAATTGGGATATATCCTGGGTAACCTCGAAAAAATTTCTGCTAGACAGAGTGAGTTGGCGAGATTAACACTACAAAGTTTTCAAGACCCTTTGGAGTTAATTTCATCCATAATTACTTAGATACATATCCCTTAAAGTTCGAGTGATTTTAAACCAAGCATAAAATAATATTCCGATGAGGCCAAGGAATATTAACGATTTTGTAAAATGTATAATAAATGGGTCAAGCATGCTTTTCGTGGACCCTAAGGGTAGTAATACTGTTTTTGTGAAGGCGAAAATTAACATTAAAGAACCCCAGAAAGCAAGCATTAAAAATACTATTGAAACCAGTGGATCGACTTTGCTTAACTTCAATGCTTTCACCACTGTATAAGTAAAAACGTCATAAAGCCGAGTACTGCTCCTATTAAAGTCAAGGCATGATAGCGCAATATGATTTGCTTCTCTGTCAGTGGGGAGCTCGAAGTTAAGAAATTAGCTAGACTCATGGGTGCTCCTGGCGTGGGATTTGCACGTATCCTACCGTTTTCAACCAAAACTGGTCTCGCATTTACTTCATGTCTTTCGAAGATTTTACCGACACTGCTAAACGACAGAAACCCATTTATCAGCATAGGTATAATGGCTACCGCAGCAACCACTTCTACACGCCCCATAATCGCTATCATGCTGTATGCGGCTCCAAGCGACAGGCTACCGGTGTCGCCGATGAAGAATTTCGAGGGATATCTGTTTACAAGGAATAGCCCGAGTGAAGCTCCCGCAAAGATAAATGAAATTATAGAGGTGAGAGCGGCATAATTAGCCACATTTGCATAGAGTATTAGTAGACCTAATTCGGCGAAGACCACCGTTGAAGCAAACGTTAAAGTGCCGTTGTAGACATCGTACATATTGAACGCATTGGATGTTACTGCAAATGCGGCTACAATAAGAAATGGGTATAGGAAATTGACTCCGTGTATCTGACCAATGAATGGCAGGAAGGGTCTTGGGACATAAAAGTTGGTGTTTGTCAACTTGGCAATGATAAGTGTTAAGCCTCCTCCTAGAATAGTACCCGAAAGCTTGTACTTACCAGACAACCCTTTGAGGTCATCAACTAAACCAAGGCAAGAGAAATAAATAAAAAGGAAGAGCACATCGAAAACATAAAACTTTGCATAAATGGGTACAATAATGTAAATACCAACTAACAACAATGTCACCACTATGGATGATGCGATGCCACCCATCTCAGGGACTTTTGGTTGATTTGGCTTGTGTATATCAATACCGTAATACCCATGCCTTAGGAAAAAGTTACTTAGCAAGTTAAGTAGAGTGTACACAATGATTGTGGCCAATACGCTGAATACGAATGCAACCGTAGAACCAAGAAGCATTTTTCAACTTTGATGTGAGCACGCTGAGTATTAAGTTTACCTGTGCCATTAGGTAACAACCGGATAGCTGGTATCAGTGGTACTTATAGAGTCTTAGCTAGAGTACACTGAAGTGTCACGAGTATCTGGGCAGTGAATGAGTGAGAATGGGGTCCAAGTGTAGAAAATTGTTATTCGGGCACTACCAGTCATCGGTAGTATTATTAAATCCCAGCACTTAAAGTCTAATAAGCGAAAGTAAATGTCGCTTTGTTTTAAGTCTTAAGCGGTTCGAGTATCAGTTTTGTGCTTCAGGGTTAGGTAGACTCTGCCTCAGTTCTTCAGATGCCCTCTTAACTGTTGCATCAGGGTTATAATAATAATCAGTGAATATTTTCTGTAACTCAGTGTAGTGTCTTACGTTGGATTTTTTAAGCCAATTCAACACCAGCTCCCGTCTTCTTATCTCGTATATTATGTCCTCCGGTCTCGCCCCTCTAAGTTCAGCGAGTTTTCTAATCTTTAGGCTATCGTGTAGATGTTCTGTGAATTTATCTTGGTTGCTCACCCACTCGAATATGGGGATCTGTTTGTCCACGTCGATTATTTCTTCTACCGCAATTATTCTCCTCCCACTCCTAAGTTTATCTCCGCCTGGGAGTATGACTCTGCGTGACACCACGGCAAGATCAAGGAATGGTATATACGAAGGAGCAACATCCATGGGCTTAGATGTGAGCCTCTTTATTGCTGATCTAACATCCTCAGCGTGCACCGTGCATAGCCCTCCGTGACCTGTTGAAATAGCTTGAAATAGTACATATGCCTCTTCTCCCCTTACCTCGCCTACCACGAGCACGTCTGGTCTCATTCTTAACGAAGCTTTAACTAAGTCGAAAAGGGATACCTCGCCAACTTTCTCCGAGCTCAAACCATAGCTTGGTCTGCTAACCATGGGCACCCAGTTTTCGATCGCTAAGTTCATCTCTTGAACTTCCTCGATAGTAACTACTTTCGATCCCGGTCTAACCATACTTACAAGAGCATTTAAGAGGGTAGTTTTTCCTGCTGCTGTGGCTCCCACGACTATCGCGCTTAATCGATTCTCCATCATAAGCCAAAGATAAGCCGCGATTGCTTCGTTAAGTGTACCATAGTTCAACATATCGATTATGGTCACAGGATCAGTTCTAAACTTCCTAATGGTGACAGTGCTACCAAAAGGAGTTACTTCCTGTCTGAATGTTGCCATAAACCTATGTCTACCCGGCAACGTCGCGTCAACTACAGGAAAAGCTGTGCTAATGTGCTTTCCTGAAATGTGAACCAAACGAACAACATAATCATCCAGGTCTTCCTCTTTTTCAAATACTAGGTTGGTTGGCATGCTTTCATACTTTGAGTGAAAGACGTAAACGGGCTTCTTAGCACCGTCTATGCTAATATCCTCAATTGCTGGGTCACGCATCAGGGGGTCTAGAGGTCCGAAGCCAACGATATCACGTTCTACATAATAAAGGATCTTCGACCAAGCCACGTTTTCCATTCTACCCATGCTTATTCTATATTTTTCTACAATACTTCTCGCGCCCTCTTCAAAATACATACGTGGGTCCACGTTCCCACGCGGGACCTTAAGCTCTAGCTGCAGTGTTTTTACAAGCCTATTGTAAATGCCTATTTCTTCTTCATTCAGCTTGAGCTCATCTATTAAGTAATAATATTTTCCTGTCTCTAAGTCGCGGCCAATCACTGTATACACGAATGGCTCGAGTATAGGATAGCGGTCAAGTTCCTCAATTAAACCAGTAGGAGGAAGAGCCGTTATAGGACCTTTAATTTCATCTCCAATATATTTTTCATTTTTTAGGCTATTACTCGTGACTTTTCACCTTCCAATAAAACATATAACTTTTCTCGTTTTGGTCACTAATTATATCAGTAACAAACATTTAAACTATACGCACCATTAATCCAATACTATATCTCCCTACATAAAAAGTCTGTAAATCAACAAATATGATTATATAGCTAAAACCCGTGAAAAGCCTAGCTTATAAATCCTAAGTTAGAGCATATGCTCCATAAACAAACCTTAGCTCACTAGGTTCGTTAGTCTTGCAGAAATGAACGCGGGATCTATACATAAACAGGGGACTAATTCAGATATTAATTTCTATAGAAAGCTTCCTACATGAAGACTAAACCATGGGGCTTAAAGATAGCTGCTAAAACAAAATCCCTAACAAAAGTAGCTACTTCTAAAATAATCTCGATTTACTGAACGTACTAAATTATCTAAGAAACCTGTTTTGTAATAGGTTTAATGATTAAGGTCGCCACAAGACACACACTATAATATTTCATCTAAGTACTATTACAGCAAGCAGCAAATATAATTGCGGTGTGTAATTGCATTAAGCTTCGCTAGAAACTGTGGCGGTAAAAGTTCTATACTCAGCAGAGTCGAAAAGGCTCGGCGGCCCCCGTCAGCTCCCACATATAATTGCGGTCGCCGGGATTTGAACCCGGGATCAGCAGCTTGGAGGGCTGCTGTCCTAGACCAGACTAGACGACGACCGCTAAGATACATCAATAAAACAGGTTTAATAAACCTAATGGGGGGTTTATGACGTTTCTTTTTTATGCTGTCAGTATTTCCTGTCGCCATGTCCTTGATTCAAGGAGTGTGTAAGTTAATAGAAAAGCTGTCTTTAGGTTACTATTATAGAAGATCTGTACTTAACTTCATAGCCTACTATCTTAAAACACGGTTGGATACAAACAGGTCTAGTATATCTTATTTTTTAAAATGTTGATAAAATATTGGATACTGCCCGAATAACGCCTCTTTAAGTGGAGGTGTTTAAGCGCGATCGTTGTCTATGGGTCTACCCATATATTTGGCTGTTAGGGTACAAAATTTTCGAACAATAGTATCCTAAATAGAGAGTTTTATCACGAGTAACATTTTTCCTCAATTTGCCATTAACATGGTTTCTGCAAGGAAATAATTTAAGTCTGGGGTAGTATAATCCGGTTAGGTATGGGAATCGAAAAAAGAAAATTGGGGTTGAATACTGCTCTGAATTATCCAAATACGACTTTACATGAACTACTGATCGAAAATGCTTCTAAGTTCAAGCGTAAAGACGCGATTTACTATGGTGGCAGTGAATATAGTTGGCAGTATATTGATGCTTTCTCTAATGGGTTTGCTAATGTTTTGACAGAAATGGGGGCTAACAGGGGTTCAAGGATTGCTGTTTTGCTACCTAATATACCACAATTTATCATGACGGTTTTCGGTGTGTGGAAGGCGGGATGTACTGTATTGTTGCTCGACCCTTGGCTCGGGGAAAAAGAACTCCAAGCTAGACTGGTTACTTCTGATGCTCGAATCGTTGTTACACTCAGAGACATCGTGTTTGGCTACGATACTTATTATAAAATACAGGCTGTACGTGATTCTACAAGAATAGAGCATGTTATCACTACCAGTATGACTGATGCGTGGTCTAGTTTAACTAACATGTTCGGTGTTTTAAAGGATATTAAACCCAAAAAAAGGGAGAACACCATTGATTGGCTGACCGCTACACGGAAAAAGCTTGGTAGAAAACCCTCTGAGGTTTCGAGTTATCCTGACGACGTGGCGGTTATACACTATATTGGTGCATTAGGGAGTCTTCGGCAAATAGAGTTATCGCACAGAAACCTAGTGGTCAACTCCCTACAGTATTCCTCACACTTGGAGTTAGAAGAGAACGATGTTGTTCTCGGCTTGCCCCCACTTTGGCTTCCCTATATGCTAGTCTCCGCTTTTACATCGACTCTTTTCAGCGGAGCCAAGACTGTACTTGTTCCTCTGATTACATCCTACTCGCTTAAACTGATAGGCGAGAGGTTGCCTGACTTTATAGAGGCTTTGAGGAAACATAAGGTAACAGTTATTCCAGGCTCGCCGAGCCTGTTTCAAGCCTTTATTGCGCTGGCCGATCATCGGGATCTGTTTAAGACTGTTAGGGCCGCGATTTGTTTGCCGACACCTCCACCAGATGTAGTTAAAGGCGCTTTTCAGCGAATTAGTGGGGTAAAAATCGTTTCTGGTTACGCTACACCTGAAGGGTTAATAACCCATCTTGAGAAACTTGGTTTAGAGTCAAAACCCGGATCAATGGGCGAGACGCTTCCAGACACCGAAGCAGCAATCTTTAATATTGAGGATAAAGATTTGCCGGTTGAAATTAATCAAGTAGGACTGTTGGGTGTTCGTGGCCCACAGTTTGATGGGATATACTCCAGAACCCCCTTAGAAAGGAGAAAAAGTCCTTTGAACTCCACTGGGTGGATCATTAGCGGAGAATATGCCAAACAAGATGCGGAAGAGGGTTATATCTTTGTTAAAACATCGCAGGACACTATTGTGACCAGTGGTTCCAGGGTTTGGAAACCCGATTTAGAGAACATTCTTTTGACCTATCCAGGCGTTAAGAGGTGCATGATTAGTGTGGCCCAAGACCCCTTCTCAGGGGAAAGAGCCATCGTCAGCGTTGAAGTAGATGCTAAGAATGGTGAGGTCACACAGGACGAGCTACTTAAATATATTGCGTTAAAGTTAGCGCTATATAAGCTTCCAATTAGAATAGAGTTATCAGGCGTAAACCAATAGCGTCAACCCAAGTTTAGCCTACAGATAGGTTTCTTCACATCAGAGATCGCGATATGGAGTAACGCACACCTGTTTTCGTTTTCTATAAAGTATAGACAGCCTGTGCACTCTTCTGGTCCACGAAAACCAGTTCTCTTCAACACTTCCACTATACGTGCTTTTGTCTGCTCGTCCAGCATGATATCTGGGGTGCTGCTTGCTACTGCTGTTTGCCGCTCCCCACTTATGTCAGAGTTGAGTATTGTTGTTTCGGTTTGCTCTTGTGCCAAATGAACATGCAGTGGTTCAGGTTGAATCTGCGTAAGGCTCTGTGTACCCATCTCTTGTGGGACAACAGGGATATTTTCCCTTTCTTGTCTAATGTTTTGAGTTAAAGGCTCCTTGGGTGATGGTACAGGTATTTTGAGTTGGGATGCAACTTCTTCTAAACTTGGCAATCTTCCTGCGGCTACCACTATCTTATTCGTAAGCACTGCGGGAAAATCGTTCAATCCAAACGTCTTAGCATATACGTAGCACTCTGCTAGCGTCCTTTCATCCGATGTTTTAGAAGACGAACTGAACCATTCAGGTGTAAACGCGAGTCCAGATGATTCTTGGTGCTCTTGGCTTTCAGACGCAATGATGGCGCCCAAACCCACTGCCGCATTAAAAAATTTCTCCGCAAGTTCTCGCCCCTTGGTTAAGAGGTCTTCTCTTTTATCAAAACATAGTTCTAAGAATCTAATTCCCATGTGGGGACTAATCTGTTCAAGCAAATTCCTTTTAAATCTTTCAACCTCAACCTTATCTTTACTTTCAAAGAGAATTGTGACCTCTGCTTCTTCCACGTTTGTATATTAGACGATGACGCATAAAAATTCTTTGATGGCCTCCTTACTATTTTCGGATAAGCACTATTTATGATAAAAGGTGCGCTTGCTAAATACTCAATCCATATATGTAAAGTTTTGTATATTCTCTACATTCAAAGACTAGATAAGTAAATATAATTAAATAATAATAAGCCCTTTAAACCCGCATTTGGGTGCCGTAAAACTAGTCTCTAGCCAAGAACCAGTGAGTATAATGCATGCGAAGAGGGTATGGTTGTGTGCTTTGCAGAAGGATCCTCTAGACATCATAAACATGATTGTGTTTCTGATGGCGCAAAACAGGTGAGTCTCTTATTAATGAAGGAGGTAATACTGGTAGTTATATTTTTCAGCTATATGGTCGTAGCAGTCGTAGATCTAATGGCGACGAATATATCTACGATCCGCTGTCGGCTCGCCCAAAGTAAAATAACGAGATGTTAGGCAGAACACATTTATCTTTACAAGGTATTAGTGTTCTTTAACAACGATTTTAGCCTAAAATCTGTTTCCCACCGAGTTCACCGGAAATCCTTTGTCAATGTCCTGAATCGCATTATATCGGGTTTTTCCGAGCTACTTTGGGATTTTCACGTAGAGATGTCTGAAGAGGATGTATTCACAAGCTCAGTGCCCCCGGTGGGGTTCGAACCCACGACAACCCGGTCTTCAGCCGGGTGCTCTCCCGCTGAGCTACAGGGGCTATGGTATATGCTTTTTACAGTAAAATAAAAGGTTTTTCAACGCACATACCCCTTCGGATTGTTTTGACTATAATGTACTTGTACGTACAGCCATTTGTTTCCATGGGACCGCCACTTCTCTTTATGATTTCATACTGGTTGGTCTCGCAATGACATACCTGTCTGATTTGTATGGCTATTGTGTATATACTTAATCATGGAGTAATTTCGTAATGCTCTGCTACTGCGATACTATACGAATAATTGAGTTTTCACGCTTGACTGTTAATTTTCTCGGCTCTTTATCTATAATGTTCGCTTGTTGCCTCGAAACAATAATATTAGAGTTATAATATATTCACTGTATAGGGGCTCGTCGTCTAGTCTGGTTAGGACGCCACCCTCACACGGTGGAGGTCCCCGGTTCGAATCCGGGCGAGCCCACATCTCACATCACTTTTTCAAAAGAAAGCAAACCATGATTCGTAAAGTTGTGTAGTTATTTTTCACCCGCTTTACGTTGGCGCAGTGGACGACTTTGAAATTGTCTCCATCCTTCTATCTTGAGTTTTCTAAGCGTGTGCCCTGTTTGCAGGAATATGTCACCGTTACCCTCAACAACCCGGCCAATTAGTATCCTTTTTCTTTTAATACTTTTTAAGGCTTCAACGAGCTCTGCATCCATTTGTGGGCTATAAGTATACACCAAGGCGTACTCTTCGCCTCCATACATCGTGAGCTCTTTACTGAGCTCCCTATTTAACTTGTCTAAGGCTCTTTCGGTTGGGAGTTTGTCTATTATCGCGTTAGCCTTGTCATCAATCAACTGTTTGATGGCTATTATTAGGCCGTCGCTTGAATCCGAACACGAACTAATGAAGCCTAGAGATGACAGTTTTTCGCCGTATTCAACTTCTGCGTATGGGTGTTTAAATCTAATAATAGCCTTTCTAGCCAGACTAGCTTCCGCTTTGACTTTTTTGAACAGGATTTTTAGACCGAGTGCCTCAAGTCCAAAGCCTCTTGAAACCGCTATTAGGTCCCCGGGGCTGGCATGATTGCGTAACAGCGGTCTACCCTTAACTTCACCCAACATGCAGACACTTAAACACACCTCACTTGTTTCGCTAAGGTCTCCACCTAGCAGCACTGAGTTAAGCGTCCTAAGCGCATCTTCTATCCCGTGGAAAATCCTTTTAAAACTCTCCACTTCTAAGTTGCGTGGGCATGAAAAGGAAACCAAGGCGTATTTTGGTTTTGACCCAACAGCTGCAAGATCACTTGCACAGGCCATAACCGCCTTCCAACCTGCATCGTAATAATCAAAGTGGTGTGGTAGCTCCTGTAGCACGAACGTATCGACTTTAAAGCTAATATTCCCAGCTAATCTTATCACGGATGCGTCGTTTCCGTTACCAACAATCACATTCGGGTCCTTAGCACTAAACCTGTCAACCAACCACTCTATTAGTAGTGTTTCACCCAGCTGGCTAATTTTCGTCATATAATCACGGTATAACCTAACTAATAGGTACCGGTATATGTTACCTATCATAATGACGCTTAGGGCAAACATTTGTCTCGTATACTTGTTGTTGAATCTTCGAACTTGGGCATCACGCATTGGGTAAACCTTTAAAAAAGGTTGAAGATAAGAACATGTGAGCCTCGGTAGCTCAGCCTGGTAGAGCAACAGTCGGCTTTAGCCGGTTGAACCTTGTAAGCTGTGGGTCGCGGGTTCAAATCCCGCCCGAGGCTTATAATTGGTATCAGCTCTGCGTGGGTTCAGCACCCGCGTGCTCAGAACTTTCGAGCCACATCATCTACCTAAATTTTAACCCAGCTTAGAGTTATATATATTGGTTTTCTTTGCTTCGTCACGGTCGCAAACACGAATCTTTTTCTTGTCCCATGGGAGAGTCTGCCCGCGCGTATCACCTCTATGCCGCTTAGCCTATAGGTTTCTGGTACGACCTGGACTAAGAAGGGGGCATGGTCGATTCCTGGGCCTTTAATATACACGGCGAATGTTGCGCCGAATTTTAACCCGGATCTGACAATAAGTCCTTTTGATCTGAGGTCTTTGTATATTATATAAACTGTTAAACTGTTACCAGTAGGTTTTGCTATGTTCAGTTTCCTGTTTCCTTTTACCACGATAACCCTTCCTTGCTCAAGTAGATAAAGAACTTCATATTTTGATAGGCGCATGGGTGAGAGCTTATCCCCTATTTTAGGTTTCGAATTGTTTAGGGGTCGACCGAAATACTCACCCCAATACAGGGTTTCAGCGTTTTCTTCGCCAAATACAAGGTATGCGTCACCGGTCTTTTCGACTCTAATCATACACTAAAGTTATGTGTCGGAGTAGCTATATACGTTAAGGAGAAAATGGTTAGGGCTAGAAGCTTAGCTGGACCGCTGATAGGTATCCTAGGGTTATCATTAATCATTCTCTATACTAATCCAGTGGTCGTGCTAAGCAAGGTGAAACACCTTAATCCCCTTCTTATAGTTCTGGCGGCCGCGACAGAGGTATTAGGGGGTGTCCTCTATACGTTAGCCTGGTATTTGATTCTGAAACCAAGCGGGATTAACGTTTCCTTTAGACGCGCATATTTGATAACCATGGGAAGTCTTTTCCTTATCTATACCACGCCGAGCGGTGTCGCGGCTGAGGCGGTCAGAATAAACATGACGCGTAAACATGCGGTGGACTACGGTGGACCCACCGCTTCCGTTATAATCCATAGGGTGCTTTACGCGCTAGGGTTTGTGTCCGTCGCAAGCTTTGCGACGTTTGTTGTTTACAGTGCTTTTTCCACTTCGCCATTTGTTAAAACCGCGTTTTACGCCATAGTATCAACCCTAATACTTATCTCGGTGGCTCTAGCATTAAGCATATACGCCAAATGGCTAAAAGGCTTAGTTAAGCGCGTACTAATAAAACTTTCGCCCGTCATAAAAAAGCTGTCTAAAAGAGATGTGGATCTTTCCGAGGTTGACCGTGCTTTCGACAGCTTCACTCTTGCGATGCGTAGAATTAAACGTTCACCCGTACGCTTACTTACATCGTACGCTGTTATAGCTTTAAGATGGATACTGGTTTCCGTGGTGGCTCTCTTAGTGATGTATTCACTAGGTTACTATGGGCTGTCGATTTGGGGTATCATGATAGTGATGATGATAGCCGAACTAGTGTCCACAACACCAATAGGCATCCCCGGTATGCTGGGCGTCTTGGATGCGGTCATAATCGCCTCCTATGTCGCTCTTGGTGTACCTTTGGGTGTGGCGACAGCCGCTGACCTCTTAACGCGGTTAGTACTATACTTAGTAAACATACCGCTAACTGGCTCACTTTTCTATACTTATATAAGTAAAACCCACACTAAGAACAGCGATCTTAAGAACCCTGCCACGTAGTTATATTGTTGGCTCAATCCAGCGCCGAATCAGCGTATGCTATGACCAAAACAAGTTCTGATGCCTCCAAAATCTTTCTAGAGATTTCTTCTAAGTCGTTAGCAACATCATAAAACGAGATTAGGGCGGGTGACTTGTCGACTTCATCGAGGATGAGTTTGTTTAGTGCATCAATATAACGCGTTATTTGTAGAAATTGCTCGTCTATCTCCTTTCTGTGCCTCATTGCCTTTTCTTTGTTGCGTAGCAGCACTGTCAAGTTTTCAAGCGCTACTTCGAATTCATGTAGTATAGATGAAGCGATTAGACCAATACTATCATAGAAGAATGAGTTTTCAACCCAACTTCTACCCGTGATATAACTTAGCCTTTGAATTACACGTTCGGCAACATAACCTGCATCCCAGATGAGTAAGCAAATTCTTAAGTGCTCCGTACTTAGAGGTAAGATGTTATAAGACTTTCCCACCTCGATAGATATATTACGCTTGTGTTCCGATAGCTTTTCAAACATGGTCTGATTGCTCTTTGAAGCCAACATGTTGATGCTGTTTTTGTCGCCCTTAATAAATAGATCACAGGCCTCAGCTAAATGTCTAAATACAGTGTGAGCTTCCTCCATAAAATTCTGTAAGGCCGCGTTTATTTTCCTATTTAATAATTGATCGTCAGCCATGTATGGTACTTATAAATCTCGTCTCGAGACCATATAAATGTTTACATTTTTCTTGGATCCGTGTAAACGGTTCAATTCTAGGTTGCGAGCATTCAAGGTTAGAATCAACTCTTGAAAATCTGAGTCCGTAAGAAAATATGGTATTCGCGATGGAATACTCACGCTTATAGAGAACACTGTGTAGGTTAGCCTATAATGACTTAGAGACCTACGTTTGATTAGACGCTGTCTACGTAAGCATCAACTACTCTCGAGAAGTAGCACAAAGGGGTGTTATCTAGGCATTACACTTGGTTAAGCAAGTAAGGTCTTTTTTCTTGAAATAAGTAACAATGGCCATATGCACTTTGCATTGTAGTAGAGCCTTGATGCTAGCTTCAAATTATGATTTTTAGGCTAAAAGCGTACCGAAATCAAACAGTGCTCATTCAACAGCGAATAGTATTGTATTGCCGGTTCCGAGTATTTGTAGCCCTTAAAATTTGGTTGAGTTTAAAGAATGGTCTAAACACTTACAAGTCTGGACAATAAATCTGTCGTGGGTCTAATGGTTTACGGTGAATAATAATTGTCATCTAAGTATGAGAAAATAACTGATTTGGCGAAGAGAAGAGGGTTATATATGCAGTCAGCAGAGATATATGGAGGGGTTGCCGGGTTTATCGACTATGGACCAATCGGGGCTCAGATTAAATCCAACATAGTTGATTTGTGGAAAAAAATATTTGTTGAATCGCACCCAGACCTTGTTTATCTGGTTGAGACACCGATAATAACACCCGAGCAAGTGTTCAAAGCGAGTGGACATGTTGACCATTTTACGGATCCTGTGGTCGAGTGTTCTAAATGCGGGAGAATATATAGAGCTGACCATTTACTCGATGAGCTTGGTGTTAAGATTGAAAACCTGGATAATAAAGATTTATTTGAGTATTTTAAGAGGGGTGTAAAGTGCCCATTTTGCGGCGGAACATTAGGTCAACCCTACAGCTTCAATTTATTGTTTAAGACCACTATAGGGCCATACGCGTCTTCTGTTGGGTATATAAGGGCCGAGACCGCGCAGGGCATGTTCACTATGTTTAAACGAGCCTATGAAGACTTGAGGGAGAAAAGGGTTTTTGGGCTAGCCCAAATAGGTAAAGTGGGTCGAAACGAGATTTCCCCGAGACAGGGTCCGCTCAGGCTCAGAGAGTTCACGCAGATGGAGTTAGAGTTCTTCTTTGACCCTGACGATGCTCAGAATCAACTTTTGGCTGATGTTGAAAACAGCACTCTAAGATTGCTCTGTGAAAACCACCAAGCCGTGAGTGAAGTGAAAGTTCAAGATGCTATACATACAAACATTGTTTGTAATCAGTGGTTAGCATACTTCATGGTTCTAGGACAGAGGTTTATTGAAAGCTTAGGTTTCCCGCCTGAGAGCTACCATTTCCTTGAGGTTCCCAAACTCAAGTTGCCACACTATTCTAAGCAGACGTGGGATTTAATGGTGAAAGTTGATAAATGGGGTTGGGTGGAAGTCGCAGGTTATTCGTTTCGAGGGGATTTTGATCTTAGCGCACACTCTAAGTTGAGCGGTGTGGATCTACGCGTCTTTAAACCATTAGAAAAACCCATAGTAAAGAAAAGATTAAGGTTTAAGTGGGATGTAAACAAATTAAGGTCGATTTACGCTGAGAAAACGGGTCTCATAATTGCTAGGATAAAAAGCTTGGATGACGACGAAGTTAGGGTAGCTTTAGAAAGTGGATTTTTAGAGGTAGACGGGATTAAGATTGCGGTATCAGACTTAGGGGTTGAGGAGGTTACGGAAGAAGAAAAGGGTATAAAGTATTTCCCAAACGTTGTCGAACCAAGTTTTGGTGTAGATAGGATTTTTTATGCAATGCTTGATAACTCTTACACAGAGAAGGATGGAAGAATTGTACTCAGACTACCGCGTAGTATTGCATATCCCCACGTCGGGGTTTTACCGCTTATTAAGAAGGATGGTCTTGATAAGGTCGCTAGAAACATATTCGTTCAGCTATCCAAAGCTGGATTAAAAGTTACGTACGACGACGACGGTTCCATCGGAAGACGCTATTCTAGACTAGATGAAATCGGTGTTCCAGCAAGTATAACTGTTGACCACCAGACGCTAGAAGACAATAGTGTAACACTAAGAGATAGAGACACTTGGTTGCAGGTTAGAATAAAAATGAATGATTTGGTTTTGAGTTTAAAGAAATTTATTTTTGAGAACGCAGAAATATACACGCTCGGGGAACCCTTTACCGCTGGGCAGAACGAAAGGATTAAAGCTGAGTGAAACTGGTGGATGAAGAGATGACTTCAAGGTTACCAGAAAGACGGCTCAGATTAAGAAGGAAAACGGATGTTGCGCCGACCGCAGCCAGAATGAATTCTAAAGTTGTTCAAGAGCTACAAATAAAAGATAAGATTGACGTCGTTATTGCGGGAAAGAAAAAACTCGAGTTAAGCGTGATACCAGTGGATGATGTGCCCCCTAACGAGGTTCACTGTAACGAGTCTACACTTGCCCGTAGTGGTATAGCCGATAATAGTATAGCAACAATAAGGGCTTCCCAAGGGGTGAGTACCGACGAATAAACCAATAGTTATCTCAATTATTTTACTTACTATAGTAGTTTTGATGTATGCTGGTGTTGTTCAAGTAAAAGCTGCTACCACGCCTCAGACAACTGTTAAGTTAAAAGTGACAAGCCTAGATGGCTACCCAGTCGCGAAAGCCTATGCGGATATAGAGTACATGATTGGTAACAAGAGTATAGGACCAATAAACTTCCCAGCTACTGATGCACGTGGACAAGCAAATATAACCTTCCCGTTAAATCAAAGTATAAACGCAGACCTAAACGTTACCTTTATGAGCACGATTGTTTTAGAGAACTATCACATACAACTTACACCTAATACAACGCTGAGTTTTAACCTTACAGTAAACGTTGTTAACGTGACTTATGAAATTATGAATCCTAGAGGTGGCTTGTTGTCATCGGCGACAATATCGATTAACGGTGTTCAAAGCACCAATGTTTCAAGCGTCTTGGTTAATGAAAACAACCCAAAGGGCTCAGTGCTTTTGCCTACAGGAATATACACTGTCTCAGCGTATAGAGGGCCACTGTTTTTCCATGCAAATTTAACAATCAACCTTAACCACAAAACTTTGAATATAACCGCTCCCCTTCTAACACTGAAATATGTAGTTGTTGGCGTGAATCATGAACCCGCTCAGGCTCAGGCGGTGGACCTACTCTACGCTGGTTCAATTTTAAACTCTTCTTCCACTTCATCTGGTAGCTTTACTGAATTGCTACCTGGATACTATCAAATGGTTGCTTTCGGTAATGGTTTGACCAACTCTATAACTGTGGCTGTGGGGTCCAATGTATCCGTTGAAGTTGTGCTACCGACAGGCTACTATGTCAGCTTCAAGATTAGTGATGAATTTGGCTCACCTCTGGTAGGATATAACGTTACATTAGTGGGCTCCAAATCCTACTCTAATATAACTGATTCAGAGGGTGTCGCCACGTTTAACGGGTTACCTCAGGGTGAATATATAGTCGAGGTCTATAGCCATAACCAACTTGAATTTGCTACAACAAGCTATATTGATTCAAGCGGCAGTCAGCAGCTGGTTGTATCTAGCGCAACCGCTAATGGCTCCACGCTTAGTACGTATGTTCTGGTACGCTTAACTTTTGGCGTTGTTCTAATCATCTTAGCTGCGCTTATATTACTAACAACCAAAACAAAATCCAAATGAGTCATACATTCTATTTGAATGAGCGTAGACCTGGTTTCCTAGGAGTAGCAGTCGATAAACCTTCGCCTGATGTATGCATGTTAGGTGTCCCATTTGATTCGGGTGTATCGTGGCGTCCTGGTACGAGACTTGGGCCTCAAGCTATAAGGGATGCTTCACTTAATATTGAAACGTACAGTTACAGGTACAGGTTTGACTCCGAAAAACTTAGAATAGACGATTTGGGCGACTTAGCGGTGATTCATGGGGACACACAATCAACACTTGGGATCCTTGAAAGGACTATTATGGATACCTCATCGTTTGGTGTGCCTATTTTTATGATGGGTGGAGAACACACGATGACGCTCGCGGCAGTTAAAGCACTTAAACCAGATCTTTTCATTGTTTTTGATGCTCACACAGATATGCGTGACGAATACATGGGATTTAGACTGAGTCACGCCACTATTTCTAGAAGAGTAAGTGAAGCAATAGGGCCAGAAGGTGTTCTCCAAGTTGGTGTCAGAGCATCTTGTCATGATGAAATAAAGTATATCCATGACAAAGGAATTAAAACAATAAGCAGTATGGATATTCTCACTAATGGTATAGGTTTTGCTGAGTCTACAATCACGGAGCTCGTTAAGGGCTCTAAGAGGGTTTACGTATCTGTGGACCTCGACGTTTTAGACCCATCATGCATGCCTGGAGTGGGAAACCCTGAAGCAGAAGGGATAAGCACGCACACTCTAATCGAGCTACTCGATAAGGCTGTGGATAAGAATCTAGTTGGGTTTGATGTGATGGAGCTAAATCCCAGTTATGATCCCTCAGGTATATCCAGCATAACGGCAGCTAAAATAATTTTGGAGGGTATTGTTAAGTATGCAGTGGCTAAACAAAAATAATTTTTAATCAGTCTTGAAACGGGGGTTGATTGGTGAAACCTTCATGAAAACCCTTGAGCCACATTTTGGACACTTTGGAAAAGAACGTATACTTACCTCATCAGGCCTTGGTTCGTACCCACACTCAGTGCATTTAAGAGTCAATTCTAATATACACCACCCTCCAAAGTTTTAAGTTTAATGTACTTTCATCTATTGCGTCCGGGCAGGGGGTTCCCAAACTCGGTGGCCATGTTCTTGAGTCTGTTACCTGAACAATGTCGCCTCTCCGATAGAGCCGTTTATGATCTCCAATGAGATTGTAAGCAGGCATGGGAAAACTTTATATTATAATATGAAGTTATTGAGACAATCGGTGTAGAAAGGCTTAATGGTAGACAAGAAGGAAAAGGTTCTGTTTGGAACAGAAGACTTAGGTGTATGGGATAGTATAGTTAAGGAGCAGCAGACCATCACTGTCAGAACGGAAAGGCGAAGATTTGGGAAAGATGTTACAATAATCGAGGGATTTACGGATGATATAGACATCAAGTCAATTGCGAGTAAACTTAAGGCTTCCTTAGCATGTGGTGGCACCGCGAAAAACAACTATATTGAGTTACAGGGTAACCATAAAGATAAGGTGGTGCCGTTACTCGTGGGGTTAGGATTCAATAAGGAACAAATATACGTGGATTAAACAACTTTGCTGTCCTGAATTGGAGGCATTAGTTTTAGTTTGTCTACAAGTTCTTTGTATCTGTTCCTGACCGTCACCTCTGTCACTTCTGCGGCACTTGCAATTTCTCTTTGAGTCTTTTTCTTGTTTTCAAGCAAGCTTACGACGTAGATTGCTGCCGCAGCGAGTCCAGCAGGGTCTTTTCCGGCAGTTATACCCACCTCTTGGGCCTGTCTTATTATTTCCTGGGCCTTATCTTGGGCGCCTTCATCCAAACCCAATTTGTAGGCGATTCTTGGAATATAGCTAACAGGGTCAGGTACAGGCATAATTATGTTTAAGTCCTTTACTAGTAGGCGATAGCACCTTGCAACGTCCTTTTTGTTCTGATTTCTTGTATACTGTGTTATCTGATCTAGTGAAATAGGTAGGTTGAGTTTCCTACATGCTACATAGAGTGTTGCGGCAACAATTGATTCTATGCTTCTACCGCGTACGAGACCTGCGTCAACTGCTCTCTGATAAATAGTTGCGGCCTCAGCCTTAACATTTTCTGGGAGTTTGAGAGGTGTTGCAATACGGCTTATTTCAGCCAAAGCTTGAGCGGTACTCCTGTCACGCGCAGTCTGAAATCTGCTTCTCATTTGCCACTTTCTCATTTGAAGCGCGTCAACTCTTCTTTGCGCATCGAGTTTTAATTTGTTAATATCCCTTTTATCGATAATTGTACTCATCATTCCAGTGGTCATTCCTGGCTTAATTGACTCGCCAACTCTGCTACGTTTCTCCCGCTCCTCGGCTGTGAAAGCGCGCCACTCTTGGCCGAAATCTATTTCTCTTTCACTTATCACAGTCCCACAATCATCGCAAACCAATTCCCCTCGTGAACTATAGATAATATTGACTGACCCACAATTCGGACAGATAAGCTGCTCGGGCTTAACTTCGCCGTTTTTAATTTTTTCAGACATACGCTGCCACCTCATACAATATTTGAGGATGGCCGAGAAACCCAACTTTAAATTTTTCGGCCATCAGCACCTATATTTAAGCATTATTAACTTATAAATGTTTTGATGGAATCGAGATGGTGTCCGAATAACCGTTTCCCGCGCCTAGGTACTCTCACCACCCCTAACCCAGACACAATCGAAATCAAGCTTTCTCGATAACGCCCTTGGGAAGCGTTGTATCCAAACGTTAGGCTTTGTTGTCCTGAAACCATCAAAATCAAGATGTTGTCCAGTGGGACTCACCGTGTATTAGCATACGCATCTAATAATGTGTTATCCAGATGCTGCCAATGCGCTCAGTTTTCTGCGCAGGCTCAGAGAGAGGTGTCTACGTGGGTGACCCCGTGATCCTCACGGATGGATGGGGGTCTGTGGTATCGTGACTCTGTGACTCGCGAGGGCTGGCTTCCAGAACCATGTGCACCAGACCTTCGGGCTACGAAGCTCCATTGAGCGCTTCTTCGGGTACCTCCTTTTGATACCTCAAGGATAGGGCAAGCAGTTTCAACAACATTAATCTGGAGAAAACACTCTTCACACCCATCCTTAGTAGACTTCCTAGAGCTATTAATGCGCTGGTAAACAGAGTGGAGGTGACACACACGGATGGAGGCTTATCTGAACACATCATTGCAGCCTCTAAAAGCTTATGTTTGAGCGAGGATAAGCTATATAGGAATTTTATTGTGTAGCATGAGGGGAAACAGGTGGAGTATCATAGAATATTTATAGCCGAACTAGCAACTAGATCTGATCTTCCACTATTATATGAAGAATTAAGGAGTTTTTTGCAATCCCAGGGCGTTGAGCTCCAGATTGATAGTGATAGCAGAGTTGTAACAGCAAGAGGCCCACCTGACCGGATTGCTAAAGTTTCTGACTTAATTCAACTAGTTACTCACGGTGTAAGCCTTAACAGAGCGCAGGAGTATTTTTTGAAAGATGAATACTATTTAAAGATAGACCTAAACGATACATTAGCACCTAAGGATATCACTCGCACCGTAGCCAGAATAATAGGGTCCAAAGGCTCATTTAAAAGAAAGTTAGAAGAATTGACAGAGGCAGACATAATTATCCATGAGGGCAGTGTTATTATTATGGGGAGCTATTCCTCGATTGAGCTGGCTAGGGTTGCTATAGAGGAAGTAATTCTTGGTAAGCCTCAGTCAATTGTTATAAAAAACCTACAGCGTAGGATTGTAAAAGATATATGGGGGAAATAGTTTGTCTTCAACGAAATTTAAACAGCTGAGTCCAGCAGAGTTTTTCTACAACAACAGATCAATGGCTGGATTCGATAACCCTACAAGGGCAGTTTATACTGTTATGCGTGAATTGATTGAGAACTCCTTAGACGCGTGTGATGCGCACGGTATAAAACCTTTAATTTATGTTTCTTTGAAACGTGTTGCCGCAGATGAGCTCGAAGTTCTTATCGCTGATAATGGGGTGGGGGTTCCGTCACGGTATATCGCAGACGCATTCGGAAGGGTCTTTTTTGGCTCAAAATATACAATAAGGCAGAGTAGGGGAACCTTTGGTCTTGGCGGTAAAATGGCTATATTATACGGTCAGCTAACGACGGGTGAGCCCGTAAATGTTGCAACAAGTATAGGTAGCGATATTCACTTAGTAAAGTTAAGTATAGATATTAAGCTTAACCAACCGATTGTTCATCAAAAAAAGATACTCCATAATCCAAATTCATATCGCGGAACCACGGTTTCGATTAAATTTAAAGGAGATTATGTTTCAGCGCGAAACCGTGTTATCAGATATCTTAGGATGACACGCATTGCCTTGCCTTACGCGTCAATTATATTTTTCGACCCAGAAAACCAGGTTTTTTTGGCTCCCGCTTTAACGGAAAGTATGCCTAAACCGCCTGTTGAATCCAAACCCCATCCATATGGCGTCGATATTATTAAGGTGAAGGAGATGGTAGACTCCTCCAAAAGAGAGGTTACACTTTTAAAGTTTTTACAGAAGTTTTCAAGGATTGGTGTTACAACCGCTTCAAGATTCGTCACATGGCTTGGTCTTGACCCTAACCGCCCAGTTAAAAAGCTTTCCGATGATGAAATAAAGAAGATAGTTGAAGGCTTTAAATCTTTTACTTTTCTTCCTCCGGATGGCTCTTCGCTATCTCCGCTTGGAGAGCAGACGATTAGGACTGGTTTGACTTCGGAGTACAATCCTGAGTTTATCTCAGTTACCACGAGACCCCCCTCAGCTTATGAGGGATTCTCCTTTATAGTTGAAGCGGCATTAGCATATGGCGGGGGTATAAATTCGGAAAACGGTTCAAATGAGGTTAGACTATTAAGGTTCGCGAATAAAATACCATTAATCTATGATTCTTCCAACGATGTGGCTATGAAGGTGATAGAAGAAGACATAGACTGGGCTAACTATGGCTTAGACCCAAAAGTTGATCCTCTACTAATCTTTATCCATATAGCTGCCTCAAAGGTTCCATTCAAGACTGCTGGCAAAGAGTATGTTGCAGATCGTGAAGAAGTAAGGAGAGAGATCAGACTTGCCCTAAGAAAGTGTGCACGCGACTTAAAAACTTACCTTTCGAAAAAGAAGCGTGAACAAAACTTCCATATGCGTAACGAAAAGTTGTTGGGTTACCTTACATTGATAAACAAGTACTCTTCAGCCTTATCAGGTAAGGCTCCACTTGAAGGGAGACAACTCGGCTTGTTAATTAAGGGTGCAAAATGGGATGACGCAAAAGAAGAGATCTGAGCGAGAGACACTTCCCCAGAAGGCTGGAAAACTAATAGTAGAGCTAGGCGACAAAATATACACTCAGCTATCAAACCTAGAACCTCCAGCGGTTAGCATTCCTAGCCGGTCAATTGACAACATAGTTTTCGATGAGAGACTTCAGCAGTATGTGTTGGGCCATAAGTCCATTAGGAGAGGTTTTAGTAATGTAAGGGGAGCGAAGGGTTTGGCCCAGTTGTTATGGGTGGCATACGTAGCTAACGAGCTAATAAAAAGCGACCAAGTTACCACTCTCCGTGACCTATACTACACATCTCTTAACGAAAAGATGCTCGAGATTAAAGAGCAAGCCGAGACAGACTCGCAGGTAGAGGACTTAGAGGCAATTTTAAGCGTTCCTAGGGAGACATTCAACATTATCCCCCATGATAGGGGTACGGCTTTTGGGAGATTAGTATTAGAGTACACCATTAAGGGGTTCCAAGGTAACAGAGTCGATCTAATGTCCCATCCCGATGGAGTAAGCATAGGTCCGGCGCTCGCTCAGGCGCGCTTTGTTTCAAGCGATTCTAATTTTGTTTTGGTTGTTGAGAAACACGCAGTGTTTATCCAGCTGATACGCGAAAAACTGCATGAGCGGTTTGGAGCTTTATTGATTGAGACAGGTGGTCAAGCTAGTAGGGCTGCAAGGATACTTATAAGAAGACTCAATAAAGAGCTTGGATTACCTGTATATATACTAACCGATGCGGATCCTTGGGGGATGCATATAGCCCTCGTAATAATAAGCGGCTCAGCGAAATCAGCCCATATAAAAGATCTTGCGACACCATCAGCCAAGTGGTTGGGATTTTGGGCGACCGACATCGAAAAGTACAAGGTCCCCAGCTTAGTGCTTAACGATGTTGACTACAAGAGACTGGAAGAGCTCAAAAAAGACCCAAGATACAATGATAAATTTTTCAGAGCCCAAATAGAATGGTTCATGAGGAAACGTAAAAAGGCTGAATTAGAGGCCTTCTCAAGCAAAAACACTACGATAGGAGTAACCTATTTAGCTAACACCTATTTACCCGAGAAACTGCGGGAGCTTGGTGCAACTTAAATGAGACACGATACTGAATCCGTTTGGATAAGTGTTTGTCAATTTGACTTTTCACGTAAAAAAGCGTTATCTGGGAATTGGTTGATAGTTGCTTAGGCTAATTATTAACCCCGTGCCCTCGATTGAGGGTGAGTCAGCTACCAATTGGGATGTGCTTGTGCAATCTAAGGCATTGCGCCTACCTTTGAGGCTGAGCTCTGAATATAGGATAACCAGCGTCTATATTACTCATGATGTTGGTGACAATTCGGGGTTACGTGCAGAGTTTCTGTGATGTATGCTGGCAGAATAGCCGAGTTGCTTAAGCCTCAAGCTGTTCGAGAGCCTTCTCCTCCCTGTATACCTAGTTTCCATGCTTTGTTGTATGGCCTTTATGCCTTTTATGTGAAGTGAAATTAAGTGTTTTCTCCAATATTCGATGAATACGCAAGCGCTCAAAAGATTTATAAAACGTAACAATTTCAACTATTCTGCGCCGGCGTAGCTCAGTCTAGGTAGAGCGCTCGGCTGTTAAACTATAGCAGAAACCGAGCGGTCCGAGGTTCGAATCCTCGCGCCGGCGCCTTTGCATATGGTGCTTAGGTTCTGTGATGGCTCTAGAATGTTTTACGTATAGTTGTGGATGTTTATGTCAATGCCTGGTGAAGGATAATATATAGAGGTGCTATCCTGGTTGGCCAATTTGTGATACAGTGTAAGAGGCTTTCTAAGCGATAAATTGAAGCCTGAGGAGGGCCGCAGGCGGGATTTGAACCCGCGATCACCGGCTCCACAGGCCGGCGCGTTAGCCAGCTACGCCACTGCGGCCTTTTTGTTTTAACCGCAAAACTCTTATTTTGAACCGGTATAAAAAATGTTGGTTTAGGTGGGCCCGTAGCTCAGCTTGGTAGAGCGGCAGGCTCATAGCCTAGCTGGGGGAGACCTGACGGTCAAGGGTTCAAATGACGGTGTCTGAAAATCCCTTCGGGCCCACTTAATTCGGTGGTGTGTATGGCTGCTGGTAAGGTTGTTGTGGTTGGAAAGGTTTATCCTAAATCGGTGGATACTGACAGGGCTAAGCTGCTCGATGAAGTAAAGCAGAAACTGCAGGGTGTGGCGGAGATAAAGAAGGCTGATGAAGAACCGATCGCTTTTGGTTTGGTGGCTTTAAGGTTACATATGATTGTGCCAGAGAACCTAGATGGTGGAACAGAAGTTATAGAGTCTTTAGTGTCATCGCTTGACTCGGTGAGTAATATCGAAATAGAATACGTCTATAGGTTATGATTCCTCGGCTGTTAGTCACGTAAGGTTTTTTTCCACCTTTTGAGAACATCTAATCTGGTGTAAGATTTGTCGGCTTCTGATAAAGGTGCCAGCCAACTGCCTCCTGGTGATGGCGCAGTCGTACTCAGAGTGGCTGAGGCCAAGCAGAGGGATGTTGGTCGTAATAAAGTTAGAATAGACTCCGATATCATGGCTAAGCTTAATGTCGGAATTGGTGATGTTGTGGAAATAATTGGGAAGAGGCGTACAGTTGCCATAGTGTGGCCGGCCTACGTTGAAGATAAGGGAACTGATACTATTAGGATGGATGGCCTGATTAGGAAGAATTGTGGGGTGAGCATTGGTGACAAAGCCATCGTGCGTAAAATAACACCTAAGCCGGCTGTGTCCGTAAAACTGGCTCCTTCTTCTTACTCCATAACGGTGGATCCACCGTTTATTTCCTATGTAAAAAAGAAACTCATCGATTATCCTCTTGTTGAGGGTGACACTGTGCTTATCCCCGTTTTGGGCCAGGCAATTTCCTTCACTGTTGTGACTGTAAGGCCAAGCGATGCGGTCATAGTTACGGAGAATACTCAGGTGACAATCCTAGATAAACCTGCCGAGGCTTCAGGTGTACCTCGTGTGACATATGAGGACATAGGTGGTATGAAAGAGATAATACCTAAAGTCAGAGAAATGATTGAGTTGCCGCTTCGTCACCCAGAGTTATTTAAGAGGTTGGGTATAGAACCCCCTAAGGGAGTCCTGCTTTATGGTCCTCCGGGTACTGGTAAGACTCTTCTCGCGAAGGCTGTGGCAAATGAAACTGATGCATACTTTGTTGCGATAAACGGTCCAGAGATAATGAGCAAGTTCTACGGTGAAAGTGAGCAGAAACTTAGGGAGGTTTTTGAGGACGCTAAGAAGCATGCTCCTGCCATAATCTTTATCGATGAGTTGGACGCCATAGCCCCAAAGAGGGAGGAAGTTACTGGTGAAGTTGAGCATAGGGTGGTCGCACAGCTGCTGACCCTCATGGATGGTCTTGAAGCCAGAGGCGATGTGATAGTTATAGGCGCCACTAATAGGGCGAATGCGCTCGACCCAGCTCTTAGAAGGCCTGGTAGATTCGACAGGGAGATAGAAATAACGCTACCAGATAAACAGGGAAGGCTAGAAATTCTTCAGATACATACTAGAAACATGCCTTTAGAGAAGGATGTCGACCTTAAGCGTCTCGCCGACATGACCCACGGGTACACTGGCGCTGATCTTGCTGCGTTGGCTAGGGAGGCCGCTATGAAGGCTCTGAGAAGATATCTTCCTAACATAAACATTGAACAAGAAAGTATACCGCCGGAAATCCTAGAAAAAATGACTGTTAATATGAATGACTTTCTGTCCGCATATAAAGAGGTTGTACCGACTACTCTCAGGGAAGTCTATATTGAGACACCGGAGATCCATTGGGACCAGATCGGTGGTCTAACCGATGTTCGAGAGCTACTTAAAGAAACAGTTGAGTGGCCTCTCAAATATCCAGACGTCTTCGAAAAGTTCGGTATAAAACCAACTAAAGGAGTCCTGCTTTATGGTCCTCCGGGTACTGGTAAGACTCTTCTCGCGAAGGCTGTAGCAACGGAGAGCGAAGCGAATTTTATAACCATTAAAGGACCAGAGATATTCAGTAAATGGTTGGGTGAGTCTGAAAAAGCGATAAGGGAGGCGTTTAGGAGGGCTAGGCAATCTGCGCCGTGCATAGTTTTCCTAGATGAGTTGGATGCTATAGCCCCCATGAGGGGTGCTGGTTATGAAGATTCTGGTGCATCCGAAAGGGTTGTTACACAGCTTCTAACAGAGCTCGATGGTATAGAGAAGCTTGAGAACGTAGTGGTTATAGGCGCTACAAACAGGCCCGATATCCTCGACCCAGCGCTGTTAAGGCCCGGAAGGTTTGACCGACTGGTGTATGTTGCTCCCCCTAATGCTCAGGCTAGGTTTGAAATACTCAAGATATACACTAAGAAGATGCCACTTGCAGATGATGTAGACTTGTCCAGGTTGGCGAGCATAACTGAAGGCTACAGTGGTGCAGACCTCGAACTGCTTTGTAGAGAAGCCGCGCTGAGCGCGCTAAGGGAGGATATCAACTCTGTGACTGTGCGTTGGCGTCATTTCGAAGAAGCGTTGAAACTTGTTAGGGCTTCTATAACAGAAGATATGGTGAAGTACTATGTTAACTGGGGTGAAAAAGCTAGGCAGCTTAAGACAAGGGAACAGGTTCTGATGAACTACGCTTAAGGTGTTCAGATGGCGCCACAGATACTTGAAACAGATAAGCCTGAAAGGCTAATATGTGACTATTTGTATGAGAAGAAGAAGCCTATTTCTTTTTCGGAGCTCTACGATCAGATTCTGCGTGACGACCCTAAGATGACTGAGCAGAGATTAAGGCACGCCGTTATGAGACTTGAACTTTTTGGGTTAATTACGACTTATGAACGGAAAGAAGGCGAGCTAGTGCTTGTACCAAAGGAGTAAAGGATGACTTATGGGGGTTGACTTAGGGGAGATAGTACCCCGCAAAGTGGTGGATCTAACACAGTTGCCTAAATCTAAGGTGGCAGTGGACGCCTACAACGCGCTCTACCAGTTTTTAACCATAATAAGGCAGCCTGATGGTACTCCACTTCTCGATTCACACGGTCGTATAACAAGCCATCTACAGGGATTGTTTTACAGGACGATAAATTTGGTAGAGCTCGGTTTAAAACCGATTTATGTTTTCGACGGGGAGGTTCTTCCGTTAAAGAAGAGAGAGATTGAGCAGAGGGTTCAGAGGAAGGAAAAGGCTAAAATCGAAGCTTCTCAAGCCCTGCAGGAGGGACACTATGATGTGGCTTACCGCAAATCAATGCAGGCTGCATCGCTTACAAAGGAAATGGTGGCTCAGGCAAAACAACTACTTACATATATGGGCATACCTTTTGTGCAGGCTCCATACGAGGGCGAGGCTCAGGCAGCCAAACTAGTGATTGATGGCCAAGCTTATGCTTGTGCGAGTCAAGATTATGACGCATTATTATTCGGTGCTCCAAGATTGATCAGGAACTTAACCATTAGTGGTAAAAGAAAGCTTCCTGGTAGAAACCAGTATGTCGAGGTGAAGCCTGAGCTTATCTATTTGGATGAGGTTCTAAAAGACACGGGCCTTACTCGTCGTCAATTGGTGGAGGTAGGTATACTCATAGGTACGGATTATAACCCTGAAGGTTTTCCTGGTATAGGTCCAAAGACAGCGTTACAGCTAATAAAGAAGCACTCTTCAATTTATGAAGCCTTAAAGGAAAGGGGGCTTGAGGCTGAGTTTGATGTGGAAGCTCTAATTAACGAGTTTCTACAACCCCGTGTAAGCCAAACATATGAAATAAAGTGGGGCGATGTAGATGCCGACGGTGTGCGCAGTTTTCTCTGCCAGGAGCACGATTTTTCCCAAGAAAGAGTGGATGCAGCTCTCCAACGATATATAAGCGCCTTGGATAAACCGGAACAAAAATCGTTGGATAGCTGGTTTTCCGCCGCCTAAAGCGGTTGTCCTCTCTCCCCCTTTCTCTTTAAAGGCACAAACGCAACCTCCAGAAGGCGTTCCTCAATGAATTTATCATCGGTTTTCTTAACCTTGATGAGCTGTTGTATCTGATTTTGCGGACCAAAGGGGAAAATGAGTATGCCTCCTGGCGCTAGCTGGGCGTAAAGTGGCTCGGGTTTTTCAGGCGTCGCTGCAGTAACGTATATTCTATCGAACGGTGATAAATCTGGAAGACCGTTAAACCCATCACCTAAATAGGCGTGTATTGAGGTTAACCCTATCCTTACAAAGTTTCTCTGCGCAATCCTGTACAGTCGTTCATCTATTTCGATCGTGTACACTTCTCCTCCGCCAAGTATTTCGAGGGCTTTACATGTCACCGCGGCGTGGTAACCAGACCCTGTACCAACTTCCAACACTTTAGCTCCCCCTCTTAGCTCTAGCTCTTCAAGTATGACTGCAACCATGTGGGGTGCGGATACAGTCTGACCGAAACCTATTGGAAGTGGTTTGTCTGAATACGCCCTTGATGCTGCTTGGTTTACGAACTTCTCACGCGGAACTGCAAGCAGAGCCTTTTTGACGTGATCGCTTCTAATATAACCTTTTTTTGTAAGCCGCTCAACCATTTTCAGCCTTAAATAGGTGGGGTCTGTGGGTTTAAACAATGCGTTATTCCCTAGTATTCTATGGGAGGGGCCACAAAAACATAGTTGCTACTCATCGAACAACGCTCGAATTCACCAAGGAAACTTGGCTCACTACTCGTGGGAACTGCATACTTCTAGTTGAATGTAGCCTTGCAGCCGCGGACCTACCAGAAAATGTTAAAGCCGCAATTCGGAGTGCTTACACCCAAGTAAAGTTCACTATACGACTGGGTGAACTAGTCGATGAAGTAGTGGGCTTCGGAGACCCAAATCTCAGCCTGTCTGATAGCAGAAGCATGGTCATTAGGAAGAGCACTTATACGTCTCCTCGCACGGTCGCCATACGTGCGAATAAGTCAGCGATTGATATAGATAGAGAGTTGGTGAAAAGGCTTAGCCAAGGTGAAAGAGCCAAAGTTGAGCTGCTCATAATTTGAGTCTGGCTAGTCAAGTTGTGTGTCGTATCGCTCTATAAGGAGTCTGGGGGCATATTCCAGCACCCTTGTCTTGGTCACGTTACCTTCCCTCTGTAGCCCTCTTAGGGTTGCAAGTATATCTTGTGTATAATCTTTCTTATCTCTGCGTTGGGCAAGATAGATGTGTAGTACAGAGTTTCTCTTACATAGTGTTATTGCCTTTTTAAGGTATGTTAGAGCGTTAAATGGGAGATTCATCAAAACCCTATCATATCTCTTTTCGGGTGAAAAGTTTGATGCATCACTATTGTACGCATTGATCAATCTTTTCACCCCATTTATCTCGATGTTCTTTTTGAGGAGCATGATGGAGTATGGGTTTATATCCACCGCGTCAACCACTGCCCCCGTATACTTGGCGATGGTTATACTAAATGGGCCAACACCGGCAAACATATCTAAAACTTGTTCGCCGTTTTTAACCAACTCGGATACCCGCCTTCTCTCAGTAGCCAGCCTCGGATTAAAATATGTTCTTTTCACATCCACATAAAATTTTAATCCATTTTCTATGTGGATTGTTAAAGCTCTATCGGGTCCAGCGAGTAGTTTGAGTGGGGGCACCCGCTCCACTCCTTCGAGTATACCCACCTTAAGATAAAAGGCTTCTAGGAAATTATAAATTGATTTGAGCCTGCGGATTTCATCAACGTATCTAACTCCTCTTTTCCCCTGTTTAAAAATACAGATATTTCCGATTACGTCGAATGGTAGTTTGGGTTGTGGTTTAACAAGGTTTCTAAGCAACTTTACCTCCACCACCTCTAAACCCAAAGGGTTTGAAACCGCGAAATCTCGTTTAACGGGTAGGAGTACCTCTCCTTGTTCGGTTATTTTGGGCTGGAATTCGCCCGCATAGAACCCGTTTTCTTTAAGCCAAGACCGTAATGTCTCGGCTTCTCGTTTTGGAATCCGCACGGCGTAAACCATCTTCCTAAATACATCTCTTTGCAACTAAGCCTTAAAAACTACTAAACGAAACACTCTTAGCCTATGCGCGAAGGAATATTTGAAGAAGGTCAAAGGGTGACTGTTCAAGGTCATTTAGAAGAAATAAGAGACCTCGGCGGCCTAAAATTCGTGATCTTAAGGGACATTAAAGGGAGAGTGCAAGTTGTCTTCAATAAGAAAACCGCCGCACAAGAATTATTGGGTTTAATTGACTCCACAAGTAGGGAGTCTGTTGTGAGGGTAGTGGGGAGAGTAAAGAAAGACGCTAGAGCTCCACTAGGGTTCGAAATAGAACCAGAGAGTTTTGAGGTGTTATCCAAAGCTGAGACCCCCCTTCCGATTGATGTAGCAGGAAAAACAGAAACCAATCTCGACACACGTCTCGACTGGCGCTTCTTAGACCTTAGACGGCCTGAGGTTGCGGCTGTTTTTAAGATTCAGAGTAAGCTTGGCAAGGCTATACGCGAGTTTTTCGATAAAAAGGGATTTTATGAAATACACACTAGTAAAATTGTTTCCCAGGCTACTGAGGGTGGCGCCAACGTGTTCCCCATATTCTATTTTAAGAGAACAGCGTATTTGGCGCAAAGCCCACAGTTTTACAAGCAGATGATGATTGCCGCTGGCTTCGAAAAGGTGTGGGAGATTGGGCCTGTTTTCCGGGCGGAACCACATCATACTCCTAGACACTTATGTGAGTATACGAGCATTGACCTAGAAATGGGTTACATAAAGAATCACCTAGATGTAATCGACGTGGTGGAGGAGCTTATGGTTTACTCGCTTGACTATTTAAGACGAGAGGCTCAAGAGGAACTAGATTTGTTGCAGAAAGAGATAAAAACGCCGAGTCGACCCTTCCCACGTGTGACCATGCGTGAAGCTTACTCGATTCTATCTGAGCGAGGAATAAACGTTGAGTATGGGTCAGATTTGGATCCGACTGGCGAGAAAGAATTGGGTTTGGCAGTAAAGGAGAAGTTTGGGCATGATTTTGTGTTCCTTACCGAGTTCCCGTGGCGGGTAGCTCAGTTCTACCACATGCGTAAGAGCGAAGAGCCAGAGTGGACTAATCGTGCAGACCTTCTTTTCAAAGGCCTTGAGATATGCACGCTGGCCCAAAGGGAACACAGATATGATGTGTTGTTGTCTCAAGCAAGGGAAAAGGGATTAAACCCGAAGGATTTCGAATTCTATCTTAACTTCTTCAGATATGGAGTTCCACCACACGGGGGAGGCGCTCTAGGTATAGAGAGGATAGTAATGCAGCTGTTAGATTTGAAAAACGTAAGAGAAGCTGTTCTTTTGCCACGAACACCCGAGCGTCTCGTGCCGTGATTGCTACAAAACTTTATATCTTTCTATAGAGAGTCATCTAGTAGAGGTACTAGAATGAGTTCAAAGAAGAAGAAAAAGCAGGGTGCACCTATGTCAAGTGCTGGTCTAGTTAGATTTTACGAAGAATCAAATATAGGCCTCAAACTCAAACCTGCCTATATTATAGGGATATCAGTCGTATTCACCGTTTTGATCATCCTCGCAAGCCACATACCAATATAGAAGATTTTAGCCTTTATTAAGAGCCTCTTTTAAGGATGCCTTGCTGCGAAAGATACCAGCTTTGAGCCTTTTTTAGTATATAGTTTTTCAGGAAGGTTATCCCTTGCAGCGTTATGTTTGACACACATATAATGTGTTCAGAAGGTATTGTCATCAACTCATCTGCGTGGGTATAGACTTCGATAAACTCTAAATCGCCTAACACTTGTTTTAGTGAACTGAGGACGGTTTTCTGATAGGTAACTGGGTACCCTGCTCTTTCTGTGGGGTCAACAAGGAAAATAGCTAGATTTGCTAGGTGCTTTAACGCCATAATAGCTCTGATTTCAACGTTATTTCTCTCTTCTAGAGGACGATCGAGTAAGCCTGGTGTATCATAGATAATTGCGTGGGTTGAACCCTCTCTTAGTTCTCCAGCGTTTATCTCTTTGGTCGTGAAGGGATATGAGCCTATTTTGATTTTCCGAGACGTTAAGTTTGATACAAGCGAAGATTTACCCACGTGAGGCGTTCCCACAACTACGACTTTAAAAACAGTTAAGTCTATGTTTGGTAAATTGCTGAGTAGTGTGGAATGTGTCTTTATTCTTGCAAAAACTGGTTTCAAGCTCTTTATTATGGATCCGGCTCTACCGAGGAACTCCCTTCTTAGCTGATTGGTGCTTAATGGATTTGTTTTAAGCTTTATTTCATATTCGTGTTTGAGTTTCTTGAGTAAAGCCATTGAATTGAGGACGCTCTCTAGGTCACGAAGCAGCTGATTATATCCTCCCTCGTAGATTGAATCGCACAGTGAGATATGGAATGCATGAGCCGACTTAACCTGCCTGTATAGTATGGTGAATCTCCTTAGCTTATTTTCATAAAGTTGCGTAAAAACCGTTATCTTGGTTTTCGAAATGCTCAATGGATCACTGTGCTTAGGTAAATTTATCTTCGCAACCCTTCTAAAGATTGAATCTTCTAGAGCGTCTAAATCTGGTGCTTCCCTTAGGCCGCTAAAAGGGTTTCGAACAATCATTCGGGAATCTTCCATCTTCTTGACTTCCATAACAGACCGCCATGATACCTTATCTCGACAACCCTATGGTAAGGAATATACTTCGCATTAATACCTAATCCCACCTTGAAATAGTCTTTTGCTGTGCCTGTAACCTCTGAGGCTAATACTGTTTCTATGGTTAAGCCAGAATGCGTCCTGTTTACAAACACGATTTCACCGCTCCTCGGATCACCCCATAGTAGCCTATTAATAGTATTCCTTATTTCTGAAACCACAAATAAATTATATTTAGAAATATAATAAAAGTCTTAAGACCTAACAATATAAAACATCTTATACGTCAATCTTAAAATGCCAAGGTGTAAATATTAAAGTTGTGCCAGGATTAGTAATATCCTGATTTGTGTGAAACTAATATGTTTGGTGCGAGCTTAGTCGAATAGAGTATTTTATGAGTGGCCGCCAATCAGCTAAGTCAGTTGTTGTTTTGGATACGGCAGCCATTCTATCGGGTTGCACCAGCCCCACTAATGACAACTATACAGTTAACGGTGTTTTACGTGAACTGGAAAAGTTTGGGGTAGATTTTGAGCTGGCACCTTTTTCGCCGTTTGTAACAGTAATGGAACCAAGTGAAGAGTATATTGCTTGCGCTACTATGGCCGCTTCAAAGACGGGTGATTCTGTTTTGCTCTCAGAAATAGATTTATCTCTGATAGGTTTGGCGCTCCAGCTGCGGAAGACTGATGGGAGGCCTGTTGAGTTGTTTACGGATGACTATGCGCTTACCAATGTGGCTAGATTTCTTGGTTTAAAGCACTCGTTCGTCGGTTTGCGTAAGGAAGGGTTTAATGTAATTAAGTGGATATGGTTTTGCCCGAGTTGTCATCGTGTTTATTTTAACGGGAGAAGAGTGTGTCCAGATTGCGGAACAAAGCTCAAGCGCAAACCAAGATGACTAAGCGTGTTTATCTATTACAGTTTGGGGACTTTAAGCAGCTATCGAAGGCCGAGGCCTATGCCTTCGTTAACGCTGAAGCCTTAAAAGTTGTGTATGAGGGTTTTAACTATTTGATTTTTGAGTCGTCAAGAACTGTTGACCCGTATTTTGGATCCATTCTACGTGTGGCTGAATACTATTCTAGCATTGAGGGTCTCACGGACCTACTTAGCGAAGACCTCTCTTACACTGAGAAAAGTATACCTTGGAGCGTTTATGTTCTTGATGATAATATTGCGGTGGCTGAGAAATTAAGACATAAAATAGAGTCCCTGATAAAGCAGTCTAATAAAAAATCCATCTACGTTAGTTCGACGTCTGTTTTTTCAGAGAAGGGAGGAGTAACCCTGACTAAGGCTATACGGAAGAGGCTGGCGACTGATGGCTACGAGTTCATACTTGCTCGTTGGGGTACTGAGCTTGCAGTGTGGAGGACAATTAAGTATTTAGATCTTAGAGGCTTCAAGGAAAGAGACCTCAGCAGGCCATATAAAAACCCTTTAATTAGCATGCCTCCTTGGCTTGCTAGGGTTATGATTAACCTAGCTTCACCGTCCCCAGGTAGAAAACTCTTGGATCCCTTCTGTGGTACAGGCACGATTCTTATAGAGGCGGTCGATAGTGGGTTAGATGCCTATGGGGTTGATTTGGATCCTTCTAATGTTAATGGCGCTAGGGAAAACCTGAATTGGTTTCAAGCCAAAAAAGGGAAGACAGCTGATTCGCATGTTGTCTTGGCTGATTCACGCCGTCTAACAGAACACTTTCCTGAATGCTACTTCGACGTGGCTGTAACAGAACCCCCCTTCGGTCCACCCCTCAAGGAGACCGTGAGTCTTAGCGAAGCGCAGGCAATAGCAGACGACCTCAGAGACCTCTACTCATCAGTTTTTTACAGTCTTTCAAAGGTACTAAAAAACAGTGGTATAGTGGTTTTTACCCTTCCTTCTTGGAGGCTAAAAACTGGTGGTCTGTATGAATTAAGAGTAGAAGAAATCCTTGAAAAAAGTGGGCTTAAGCTAAACAAATATATAGGCAACACCGCTTTACCAATAAGATGGAGCAAGTCAGATAACATAATTCAGAGGTTGATCAACGTTGCAAGTAAGTCTTCTCCCTAGAAATCCCTAAATGTCTGTGCGTCAATTAGAATAAGATTAGTTATGCCCTTACGCCCAGGAAGATGCTATAGGAGGATTGATACCCCTCCGTATACAAGGAAAGAGTATATACCCGGTGTTCCTAACTCGAAGATAACCAAATTTGATTTTGGCACGTCGAAAAACACCTTTGAATACAGGCTCGACCTGGTGGTAACACATCTAGGCCAGATTAGACATAATGCGTTGGAGTCGACGAGAATGGCTGTACACAAGATACTTTCATCTTTGGGTGAAGAAAATTACTACTTTAAAGTTAGAAAGTACCCTCACCAGGTGATCAGAGAGAACAAGATGATGGCTTTCGCGGGTGCAGATAGAATGCAGCAGGGTATGCGGCTATCCTTTGGAAAACCTATTGGTTTGGCTGTTCGGGTAAAAAAGGGGGATGTATTATTCACCGTCAATGTTGATGAAAAGTTCCTTCCACAGGTCAAGGAAGCCTTCAGGATTGCTCAAGCAAAGCTGCCGTTAGAAACTGTTGTACTCGTTTCAAAGGTTAAAGATGGCGTGCATGCAAGTGAATCTAGCTGAAAGCCCTTACGACTTTGAATTGGATAGGGTAATCGATTGGGTTAGGCAGAATAATTTTAAGAAGGTTTTACTTCAGTCGGCTCCAGGCCTGATACGGTATTTACCTGAGATAGGTTGTTACATTAAGCAGATGACTAGTGCGGATACGGTAGTGGACGGCAGGGGGAGGTTCGGTGCCTGCGACGTGTATACTAATCTGACTGGTTTTGAAGCTGTTGTCCACTTTGGGCATACAGGCTTCATCAATACCAGCTATCCGATCCTTTATATCCCCGCATTCTCTAAGATTGACGCCACAAAATTGTTCCATAAAATACTAGACGCTTTGTCAAATATGGAAAAAGTAGGATTGTCAGCGTCTGTGCAACACGTCAATACCCTCCCAACACTGTATGAATACTTGGCTAGGAACGGTAAAAAACCCTTTATGGGTCAACCAGGTAAACGGTGTTTGTATCCAGGGCAAGTGGTGGGGTGCGACTATTTATCGGCGATTAGAATTGACTCAAAAGTGGATTGTCATCTAATAATTGCGGGTGGAGAGTTCCACGCTATCGGTTTGGCTCTTTCCGTATTTAAACCCGTTCTACATGTCGAGCCATATGCTGGAAGTGTAGAATGGGTTTCCAAATCGAAGGTTGATAGGGTTAATAGGATTCGGGGTTTCGCAGCGTTAACTTTGCAATCGGCGAAAAAAGTGGCATTGGTGGATATCAGCTTACCTGGCCAACATACCTCCTCATTAATAGAAAAACTCGAAGTCTTCTTAAAACGTGTGAAACCCACCTCGCAAGTAAATTCTTTTACTACAGAGTTGCTGAACGACCAATTCTTACTGGGATTGAAGGAACTTGGATATGAAGTTGTTGTTACGGCTGGTTGCACAAGGTTTGCTACCGACGATTTTGATAGATCACCAATACCCATATTTGAGGCCAGGGAGGTCTACGGACTTTATTTGAAAGGTTTAAACGTGGATAAGGGAGTGTTTATCTTACAGTGAGCGAGATCGTTTTACCAGGTGATGCGGTAGGAGTTGTTGAGGAATATCTTGGCGAAGGGTTTGTTTATGAGCATAACGGCGTGTTAAGGGCGGCTACAGTGGGCTTTGTGCATCGCGATACTTCAAAACATCTACTAAAGGTCGTGAGAAGCGGTCGGACACCCAATGTCCCAACCAAGGGAGATGTTGTCTATGGGGTTGTGAGCGACGCCAAACCCAAAATGGTGGTAGTGGACATTGTTTCTATGGATAAAAAGGTCTTCCAACCTCCTTTTACGGCTCTTTTGCCAATCTCGATGATAAGCACAGAACGTGTAGAGTCAGCTGATTCGCTATATACTGAATCGGACATAGTGATCGCCAAAGTCGAAAGTACAAGTTCTCCATTCATACTCTCAACCAAGGGGTCCGAATTTGGGGTCATACTCGCCAGGTGTAGAAATTGTGGTAGCATGCTCGAGAGCGATACCAAGATACTCATCTGTCCCAACTGTGGGGCTAAGGATAGAAGAAAGTTAAGCTCAAATTATATTTTAAAGAGACATGGTGGAGTAAGTAAAAGCGGTGAAAGCTTTGGAAATAATAGAAAAGATTCTTAACCAGAATTCCTCTGAGTTTGTTTTTAAAGGCGAGGATCACACTCTTGCCAACATCCTTTGCTCTGAATTAAGGAAGGTGCAAGGTGTGCTGCATAGTGGCTATAGAATTCCGCACCCCCTAAGTAATGAGGTCGTAGTGTACGTGCAGACAGATGGCTCTATTAGTCCCAAGCAAGCTGTTAAGGTGGCGTCAGATAAGTTGGTTGGTGCGTTGTCAGAACTTATGAACTTGGTTAACACTCATGTCGGCTAAACCCATATTCCTAGATAAAAAATATACCGTGGTCGGTGATGCGGTGCTCAACGCTGCGGCCACTCTTAGTACCGTTGCGGTGGGGCATCCAAAAAGTATAAGAGTTAAGAACAGGGTTCTTTCGCAAGCCTTTAAACGATTAGACATAGCTAAGCCACCCCATCATGATTCCCATGTATTGGCTGAAATGTATGAGGGTTTGGTAGGCTTCGCCTATTTGGATCTAGGGATATCATTTGAGAGTTTAACAAGCAACTTACTTGAGCAGATAAAAAATGGACATAAGGAAGAGGAAGTGTACACTGAGTTTTTAAAAACGCTTTTCGAAGAAGTAAAAAGGAAGGTGTAGTATCACTTTGAAATTTTGTCCACATTGTGGCGGCGTATTGAGAACTCAGAGAAAGGCGGATTCCTTAGTGCAATTGTGTCCGAAATGTGGCTACCAAGAGTCTGTAGGAAAAAGGAATATGAGTTCATCTCGGAGGACAGAAAAGACGAAGATGGATCAGCCAATGATAGTTGAGCATGAAGGTGCAAACTCGACGTCGTTGCCAAAGACAAAAGTCGTTTGTCCAAAGTGTGGGAATAATGAAGCATATTGGTGGATGCAGCAAACTAGGTCCGCTGATGAGGCAACCACTAGGTTCTTTAGATGCACCAAGTGTGGCCACGTATGGCGGGAATATGATTAATCTGTAGACAACGCTTTTAAAGGACTAATTCACCAAACATGTTGAGTTTAGGGTTTTTGGACGACTTTTCACCAAAAAAGTCTATATATCAGTTGGTTCAACTTGTTTAGGGATTGTATTGATAGAAGCAGTCTTTCCGCAAGCGAAAGAATGGGGAGCTCTTTTCTCCAGTGTTTCAAAGATTGTCGATGAGATATCTGTCTCATTCAAGAAGGAAGGCGTGTCAGCAAGGGCAATGGATAATGCACACCTCTCAATGGTAGATTTCTATATACCGAAGAATGCCTTTGAAACGTATACCGTTATAGAAGAAGCCAATTTGGGCATTAAACTTGATGACTTAAATAGTGTTTTAAAGCGAGCAACAAAGAATGATAAGCTCAGGCTTTCATTTGATCCCAGCGAAAACAGTTTGGTACTAGCTTTTATAAGTCAAATAAAGCGTGAATTTGTTGTTAATTTAATAGAGTTAGGCTCCAATACGCCACCTATGCCAAACCTTTCATACGAGGTGACTGCAATAGCAGACCCAACCGCCCTGAAGGAGGCTGTAAAGGATGTGGGTGTTGTTAGCGACTTTGCCACATTTGAAGCCGAACCAAACGCTTTATATATAAAATCAAAAAGCAGTCGTGGTAGCGTGTCATTAGAGTTTACAAAAGAGAGTGGATACTTGCTTGATTATCAGGTTAAATCAGATAAAAAGAAAATTCGTGCCTCTTATGGCATCAAATACTTGGAGTACATAACTAGTGTCGACGAAGCGGTTTCGGTGTCGATAAGCTTTTCAAATAGTGCCCCATTAAAGCTGGAATATCAAATTCCAGGCGACATAAAGCTATCGTTCTTATTAGCGCCTCGTGCCGACGATGAATGAAATTTTTATATACATTGTCTGCATAAAACTTAATTTTTTATAAAATTTCCAAAAAATCGCCCTTTACTGTAGACCCTACATTCGTGTTCGAGTCATAATAAAGAGCGAATTTGGACCTACCGTTTAGGGTGGGGTAGCTCACAAAAACACTAAATACATATTATGTATTTAGGCGCTAAAATAATGTTTGTTAACAGTGAGAGCGAAAGCCGGCAGGCGTTATAGCTTTGATATCTTGTGCGCCAGGTTTTAGAGCAGTGTTTGGATGCAAATTGAGCGGTTTATGAGTCCAGCGAGTTGCGACAACGCTCCCCACGACTCCCAGCTTACTAACCGTAAACTTTGCCTCCTAACACAATACTCACATAAGACTAATTAGAGGCGTCCCCGAACACGATCAGTGCTTATCCAAACAGAACCGAGGTTTTACGTATTAACCTTTAAAACAGCCTTACACTAAAGTTATTACAGTGCAAGCCGGATTAAATAAATCGACGTGTGATTTCCTAATGGTCTTGATTGTCTTCTCTTGTAAACCTATGCCGTGGTTCGACAGTTCTAATTTTTTACGGTTAAGGTGCATCGTCAAAGGCATCTTTACATGTTATTATCGAGACTGGTGAGTGTGGTGATGGTTACGGATATGTGTCGTGAGGAAACGTTAAAATCGATTTTGAGTGAATATTATAGATATAATTACTCAAAAATATATAAACCAAACAGCATAGACGGCCGAGAATTTGGGTTTAATTTCTTCGGGGGGTCTTTCAAGAGGCACATTGGCTTCAAAGTTTTTGAAGAATACGTAAACTATATACAACGCATGGTGCCAAAAGATGTCTATTATAGTATAGCCACCTACCTAGAACCCACACGCCCTATGAATGAAAAAGGGTGGGTTAACGCGGAACTACCATTCGATTTGGATGCCGAGCAATTATTGAAGACAAGCGATGAGTTGATAAAATCTGGGTGGATATCTCAGAGTGTATATGAGCAAATAAAGCAGCGATTCCTATATTTGTTAGAAGATTTTATTGAAGCAGATTTTGGGCTTGACGAAAAGGACTATATGCTTGTCTTTTCAGGCGGCAGGGGTTACCATATTAGAGTTTTGGTTGAACCATACATCAACCTTGATCAGAAACTGAGGAGGCAGATCGTAGAGTATGTGTCAATAGGGTATAAGCCGAGTGAACCTATCAAAGCAAACGTCTTTCAACCCTTCCCACATGATTATGGATGGAATAGGAAATTGTTTGAGTATATAAGAGTTATGGGGCAGTCCCAGCTCGAAGAGCTTGGCTTATCGTCTGACCTGACAGCGAAAAGGGTGATATCCGCGTTTAGAAAAGCTAAAAATCCTTCTAGTGTGCGCTTAAATAGGTCTGAGTTTACTTCTATGCAAAAGTTACTCGATTTTGTTTTGGGAAGTTATACTGTTGCTGTAGATGAAAGGGTCACTGTGGACATAAATAGGCTTCTGAGAGCCCCAGGTACTGTTCATGGTGGGTCTGGGCTTGTGTGTAAAGCAATCACAAAGAATGACTTGGAGGGCTTTGATCCTTTTAGGCATGCTTCAATGGAGAATGTTTCGAGGAAAAGGGTCCACGTCAAGAGGGTACCTTTTGAAGTGGTTATTAACGACGAGTCCGTGTCACCTGAGCTAAATGGCAAAGAGGTTGAATTAAATAGTGCTCTTGCGTATTATGTTGTTGTACGTGGAGGAGGAGATTTTGTAGATGAAGCCGTATGAGGTATTCGAATACATATCAAATATAGTGAAGTCGGAGTTCGAAACGGAGACTCTTCAAAAACTCGATGATGAGTTTTATAATAATGTGTTCAGCATAGTTATTGATAATAATGACGAATTGGCTAAATATTTTTTGAATCTCCTCTCTGAGCAACTGGTCCTGCTTTTCGCTATAAGGCTTACCAAAGTTATTAACGGGGCAGAAAGTAAGCTTGCGACTAAGAAGGAAAGATACGTTTTCCATAAATACGACGAGTTTAGAAGAGCCCTGAAAATGCTCGTTGCTACTCTGCGACAACCATATGCTAGTGAAAGAGGTTCTAGCAAAATGCTGGTTTTATTCAACACCCAATTGGAGCCTTTTGTGGATTCAGAGTTGAACTCACTGGGCCCCTTTGAAAAGAGTGATATGGCTTATATACCGGAGGAAGACGCATTAGTGTTGTCAAGGTACGGAATAGTTGATGTGTTATTAGGGGAGTGACAGTTTGAAGATACCGAAATCGATTAATACCTTCTGTCCGAGGTGTAGAACTCACACCGTTCATCAAGTGAGCTTGTACAAAGCGGGCAGAAGGAGAGCATTGGCTTGGGGAGAACAGCGTCACGCTATGGAGAATAGGGGGTACGGAGGCTCGAAAAAACCTATTCAGCGAAGGCTTGCTAAGGTTACTAAGAGGGTCACTATTAAACTTAGATGTGAGAAATGCGGCTATACCCTCCACCGAAAAGGTATAAGACTAAAGAAGGCTGAAATTACACAGTGATTAAAGATGCCTCATAAAGACCTTGTTCCCAAACCCCATTCTCGGTTTTACGATGTGAAGTGCAAAGAGTGTGGTAATACTCAGACGATTTTCTCACATGCTGCGATGGAGGTAAAGTGTCTGATATGCGGCGCTGTACTGGCCAAGCCTACTGGTGGAAAAGCCGAAATTATAGCTGAAATAATATCAGAGCACTAGGTCATTGCCTTACTTTAGTGACGCAAAGTAAATTGTGCCGATGATTGTGATTAAGAGCGATATTATTCCGAGCGTTGCAAGGGCAGCTGCGTAACGCTTCTCTCCGATCGTGTTTGCGGCACGAAACAAGGCTATAAAACCCACTGTCCCAAACACGAGTAAAGCTCCCATTATGTAGGTTTCAGCTTGGAACTGATAACTTGGTGTGGGTGCCACAACAATGATTCCACCGTTTGGGCTACCTCCTTCTGGGGGTACCTTCTGAACCATGTCGAAAAGGGCTCCACCTAGAAGGGCGATGATAAAGATTACAACCAAGTACTCAAAAATCGATGATAGTATTTGACCCGCTTTATCGTAAAAATCGGAGATCTTTTTTAAAAAGCTCATTTCGTTAATCGATTTTTAGAGTTTATTCTTAAATTTAAGCTTACCTCTGGCTTAGGGAAGGATATACAGCCATGGACCATGAACAGGTTTAACGTATACTTAACCGTGAAATAGGGATAGTATCCGTTTCTTACTATGAACAAATCGGCTGGCACTACCGTTGTTTTTATAATTAGCAAAATCAAACAAACTCAATATCCTGATATGAGGAATATCTCTCCTATCTAAGGATACAACTTATTCTCGTAAGTGGTAATAGTGGGGGGTAGTATTCTTAAGTTTTGTCAGATTTGTTCAACCATTTATCATATGCTGTTTTTAGTTTTAGTTTTAGGTATTTGTCATCTGGTGAAAACTTCGGTGGATGTGCTGGTTTTGTGCTCTGCGAACACTTGGGACATTTGTTTCTCAAAGTATAAATACCGCATACGTCACACTTTCTTAGCATCGACTTCATATGTGTGATTAATATCTAATACTATTTTAGGCTTATTGGGAAGCCATATTTATATAATTATTTTGACACTTAAACCGGAAAATGTTCAGGGATTTTTAGTGGTGAGTAGTATCGTTTAGCTGTTAGTACACAGTTAGGTGGAGTCTAGTGTGAGCTTGAGACCCAACCTTGCGGCGATATCTTTTAGTTTTGCAGGTATTTCCTTAAGTAGAGTATTGATAGATTTAGGTTTTTCAGAGACTATCTCACAGGCGTATCTAGGGGCAGCAACGACGTACACCCTGTTTCTAACATTTTTAGAGTTAAGGAAGTTTTCTAGCTCTATTAATGCATCCATGATCAGGTTGGCGCCACCTTTCTTCGAGGTTTGGAGCTGGAATTCAAGCTTACCAGAATATTCTTTAACCTTAACTATGCGTTTGGTATATTCTGCTAGTTTTTGGGCGATAGAGCTATCCATACCTAAGCTTTCTAAAGCGTTCGGTCCTTCGGAGGCGGCTCTTTCTAATACACCTAGCGGGTCTGGGTTAGACATAAGAATGCTTAAAATCTTGTTTCTTTCTTCGCTTTGTAGTTTAAGCTCATTGGAAAATTCTTCCATTATCTTGGAGAACTTACGCCTCCTTTTCCACGCCTTTAGCATAGCATTTCTCTCTGAAGGTGTCACCCTTTTTAGTGATAGGTCTATCTGCCCCTTTTGCGGATTGACCCGTATAGCTCTCAGCACAACTCTTTGTCCCGGATTTATGAATCTTCTAATATCTGTAACCCATCCTTGGCTTATTTCGGATATGGGTAAGTAGCCTTTTTTGCCACCATGGCTTTCAAGTTTGACATACGCTCCATGGTCAAGTATTTCTGTCACTACTGCTATAACTAATTCGTCCTGAGACGGCCACTCCGATCCAAGTGTGACTGACACATCATACTATAGATTCAACTAAAAAATAAGTGTATGCCAGGCTGAATTTTTAGTGTTTAAAGTCGGTGTAGATTCGGCAACGCATCGGGCCGAGTCTACCAAGGTGTCTGTTTAAGATGTAGAAAGTATGCGCCTATGTTGGTAGCTAAGTGGAGGAGTGGTATAATGTACAAGGAAGTGAGAACCATTTGTAGTTGTAATGTGGGTGGTACGAGGTCACCGAAAACCGTGAAATCGTGTTGAGCCACGTAGTTAAAAACTCCTGAAACAAAATATGCGCCTAACACAAAGTCGAGTTGGTCTAATAATGGCGCTGGATAACCCCTTGGTAGACCGAGTCTTCTCTTAATGAAGGCGCCGACTAAGTCGCCTGCCAGTGCACCTACAGAAAGCGAGATGCCTATTAGCAGCTGGCTTAGAGTGGAACTAAACGCGTATTCACCGAAGCTTATCAGTGTTCCTCCAAAGACGCCGAACAAAAAGCCCTCGATGGTTTTACCATCACCAAATATCCTCTTCCCATCGTATAGGTTTAAACCGTGGTCTATCGGATGACCCCTCCTTATGAGCACTGGTGCAGCATTTGCAACCATGGCTGGCAGTAGATAGTATATGGTATTTAGAATAATTATCAGAATATTCAGTTGTTCTCACCGATGTGAAAACCAAGTTTATCTATTGTATAAGAGTAGCTTTTGGGTCTTAACTTATTACTCCGTAACACCGCTCTATAGGAGCCTTGATAGCCTCTTTGCTTGATAAATTCGACCACTATATCGGAAAAATAGTCAAGCACCTTGCTTGCTAGAACTCTTCCGCCTTGCTGAGTGTCCGCCGTATATATAGTTGTGAAACCGACATTCTCACGCAGACTATGAATTTCTGCGAGCATGTTTGAAAGCAACCTACTTCTGTAAACCGCAAGTTCTATGTTTTCCATAACATAGCTCCCATAGCCCCAAATTACTTCATCAAAGATAAAGATTGATGGTCTGGTTGCTTCGATTAGTTTAGGTATTCTGGGCTCAACGTTTCTATTTGTTGGTCTGACAAAGATAACGTTATCTAATATTTTTATTGGTAACCTATGGTTTTCAATTAGGTTCTCGGCGAGTTTAAACGATAAATCACTCTGTGTTGTCAGGTATAAACTCCTCCAATCCTTCAACGCGAAGCTCATCGCGGCTAGCATGCAGAAGAGTGTTTTACCCGTTCCTCTTGGACCTACTATTAGATAGGTTGTATTTTTTTCAAGCCTCCCGAAGTTTAACTGGCTCATGGGGTCAAGTGTTCCATGAATCATGTGGTGCTTTCATACCTCCAATAGTCTCATCAACTGTTCAAAATCTGCTGAGCGCCATATATAGCTTTGGAACCAAGACGGCAGACTTTTTAAAACGTGACGGTATTCGAATCTGCGATCCATTAGTATTCCAATGCCTTTATCATTCGGTCCCCTTATCACCCTTCCTATCGCTTGAACAGCCTTTTGCGTTGCCCAACTTATATAGGCTGGCTCTTCGGGGTTTGAGATGCCCAGTCCCCTATACATTTTTTCACGTGCCATAAGCAGTGATTTTGGAAATGGTAGAGCTAAACCAACTACGAGCACCATATCTAGCCCACCTGGTATTTCGGATCCCTCCCCCTCCCGCCCTCCTTGAACACTTAGCATTACTCTATTTCCGTAATGGTTAAGCTCAACGAGACTAGCTGAATGCGCTATAAAAGGAATAGTTGGATATCTTTCAGCGATAGTTGCAGCTATTTTATTTAAGTATTCATAGGAAGGGAAGTACACGCCTAGGTTTCCAGTTTTGCCTAGCAGTCTGAATATTCGTTCACACACCTTTATGTAGTTTTGGGGTGTCCTCTCCTTGTATCTTGTGCTGAAATCGTTCAATATGAATACTTTTAGCTGGTCTTTGGTATAAGGTGCTGGTAGTTTTTCGACGTATAGCGGTGTGTCATGAACTATCCTTTTATATGTTTCGATTGATCCCGGTGTTGCGGAAACCAAGACACCACCGCGGAATGCCCTAAACCTCTGATTCAGATATTCTTCTGGGTATCCGAGGTATCCTTCGCATTGTTTTTGGCGTATAAACAGTCTCTCATAATTTGCCTCCCATAGGAGTTTTATCTGACTATACTCATTTATAATTTTCCATAATAAATAATTATTTTTCGAATCAATCAGTGCCGTTATTTCTTGTTCTGTGTTTTTAAGAAAGCTTTCCTCGTCTCCTAATTTCTCTAAAAGTTTTCTCTTAGACCACCTTGTTCTGCTCATCACTTTTTGAAGGACTCTTTTGCATATTGGAGATTCGAAGTCTAACGTAAAACTAAACACGCTTACGCCACTGTGTATGAGGTTGTGACATTCATCAACAAGCAAAAAAGTGTTATCAACAAATCTAGAAATTTTCTTCCAGCTATTGTCGTAGAGTAAGTACGCTTGTGTTGCGAGTATTATCTGAGCGTTATTAACACTCTGCCAAGCCGCCTCATATGCGCACACCCCTTTAGCACGTGATTCTCTCACCAGCTCATCAGCATCGAACAACCATGGTAAGTAATCTGCACTAGGCCTGCTATAGGCACAAGAAAATCTAAGACTCTTTATACGACATATGGTTCTAGGGGTAGCAGAATTATCAGAGCAGCACAGTGCGTTATGGCTTCCTATAACCACTGCTTTTATATCCGCATCAATCTTTTTGAGCTCATTTATAACCCTTGAAATCTGCTTATATGTCATACAGAAGATGGTCGTTCTCACACCTTGCTTAGCCAAAAGAGCCGCAGCAGTTGCTAGACACGTAGTCTTCCCAACACCATTTGCAGCCTCAATAAGCGAATATATACATCGTTCATGTGTTCTAAATATTACATCTAGTATCCTTATCTGGGTTTTTGTTGGGGTATACGGTAGACGCGTATAAACCTGCTCTATTTCCAATTCGAATTAGATTTCATATGGGTTTAATATGACACTTTCTCGGATATCAGTTCTGAAGTAAAGATTGACTTTGCGGCCGTTGCAACAGTCTCTCTTTGGTTCGCAAAAGTATAGACTCTTAATACCACCATGTACTGACTTAATGCATTTGTAAGAGGAGAAATGTGAGAAGCGTCGTATTCACTCTTGGTTTTTTCATCATAAACAAGTAGACCGAAACCGTCTTTGACTATGTTGTTTAAAGGTATTGTGGGGAGGGTTGGTGTATCTATAAAGACTGTTTCTGGGTCTACCTTTGCCTTCTCGGCGATGGAATCCACCAGCGCGTAAAGTACTTTTTCATTGTTGAATATTCTGCTTTGGGGATCAATTTCGTGTCTTACAACCTCATAACACGATTTGAGTAGCTGTCTGCTGTTTAACATCTTAAACAAGCCAAGTGCGTTTTTATTCAATTTCTCGCTTCTTACTAGCTCCTGAAGCTTGGACCACACATAACCATCATCGAGTTTAAGATATTCATCCACGCTCATACCCTGGTGAATCCCAAGGTCGACGGCGGTGTGCCTTAGGATTCTATCGAACATTATTTCAGCGGCCCTTACAGTCCTGTGATAATAGACTGCTTTGAACATCTCGTAGCGCGCAATAATGAATTGCTCTAGGGCGTAAAGTGCATTCATATTTATGGCCACACCGTCCGACTTAACCAATAACCCCTCGATTAGTCTTCTATGGTCGACTTTTCCGTATGGGACACCTGTGAAGTATGAGTCACGGTTCAAAAAATCCATCTTATCAACATCCACCTGCCCAGCGATTATTTTGGTCAAATACTCTTGGCCACCACTATATGGCTTCCTACCCACCGCAAACTCCGATAAAGACTTTTTGTTAAAGCCTAACGACTCTAACACATCACCCAAAACACTCTCGTTGACTAGCTTAATAGTCATGTCCTCGTGGGTGAAACCCGTTGTTTGCTGTAAGACACTCTCTGAAGAGTGTGAAAAGGGGCCGTGACCCAAATCATGTAGCAGAGCTGCCATCCTTAAAATCTGCTGTGTGTCGCCATCTATCAATCCTAGGTTTAGCAATCTTTCTCCAGCAAGACCGGCTAGATGCATTGCGCCAACAGAATGTGTATACCTGGTGTGTGTAGCTGAGGGGTAAACATAGAAACCCATACCAAGCTGTCTTAGCCTATGCAGGCGTTGAAACGGCTCGGTGTCTATCACCGCTTTTTCACTGTCAGTAAAAGGAATATAACCGTGGATTGGATCCATGATCTCACTATAGAAAAGCATATTCACAACCCAGATTATCATGGTTTAAGTCATACAAAAAATTAGTGGGTGTTGGGTTGTGTTGATTGTTTTTGAAGGTATTGATGGGTCTGGAAAGACCACTCAGGCTAAGATCCTTGCAAGACGTTTGAATAATCAGGGCTTAAAGGCGAGCTACTCTAAGGAGCCTACAGAGGGTGTTATTGGTAGGTTTATAAGGCAAGAAGTACTCGCTAATGGGCAAATAACCGACCCACGCGCAGTAGTACTACTCTACGCAGCTGATAGGTCAACCCATTTAAACAGCGTTGTTTTTTCAGATGATGTGATTAACATATTCGATAGATTTTACTACTCATCTGTTGCATATCAGGGGGCACTCGGCGTCCCTATTGATTATATATTAAGGGTAAATTCCTTCGCGCCGAAACCCGACTTAGTGTTCCTAATGGATATAGATCCCACACTAGGCTTAAAACGATTAAATCGTTTTGACCGCTTCGAGAATATTGAAACACTCATAAAGGTCAGAGAGATCTATTTGAACCTTGCTAAACAGTACGGTATGTTTGTTATTGATGCTACCAAGAGCGTTGAAGAAATCTCAAATAAAATAATGGGGATCGTGGAGGAGACTAGGTCTGTCGCTAAAGGCAGATGACTTACCAAGTAATATAAACGTTGAAAACATAGAGGTGCGTGACTATCAGGTCGGGTTGTACAAAGAATCACTCAAAGGGAATTCGCTAATTGTGCTACCAACCGGCCTTGGAAAAACTCTGATCGCCGTGCTGGTCGCAGCCCATAAGCTCGAGGAAAGCGCTTTATGTAAGATTGTTGCTATGGCGCCTACTAAGCCTCTCGTAAATCAGCTTCTAAATAGCTTCAAACACTCCATACAGCTGGAGAAGGGGTTAATTGCAAGTCTTACCGGAGATGACCCCCCAGAAAAACGTGTTGAGATTTGGAGAAGCTCACGTATAATTGTGTCTACTCCTCAAGTAATAAAAAACGACATCTTAGCCTCCAGGTATTCTTTGAAAGAAGTTTGCCTCATAGTATTCGATGAGGCACACCGTGCAACTGGTGATTACCCTTATGTTTACATAGCTAAAAAGTATTTAGAGGAAAACCCGAACGGTCATATAATTGGGCTGACAGCTAGTCCCGGTTACTCAGATGAGCAAATACGTGAACTCCGCGCGAATCTCGGCGTCACGCTTGTTCACTTTAAGGATAGAGATGACCCTGAGGTGAGAAGGTATGTTCAAAGGGTTAACGAAGAAACGTTGATGATAGAACCTCCTGTCGAGTTTACATCTGTAGTCAAGTATTTTGACATACTCCTCGAGAAATTTGTAAAACCCCTGAAGGAGGCGTCCTTAATTAGCTACAAAGATACTCGAACATTATCCTTAAAAAAATTGATTGATTTGCAAAAAACACTCTCTCAAAGAGTCGCTAAGGAGGGGTTGAGCGCTGAATATATCAATTACACCATACTAGTCACAAACGCTATAAGGGTTTCTCACGCTATTGCCCTCCTTGAAACCCAGGGTGTAACCTCAACCCTCATGTATATTCGCAGGGTTGAGGAGGCTGCTGGACGGCGTATGAATAGCTCACTCAGGATGCTGGTGAGGGATCCTTTCTGGCTCACCGCACGCATACAATTGGAGTCACTGAGTCAGATGGGATTGGAGCATCCCAAACTTTTAAGGCTTAGAGAACTATTGAAGGAACACTTTGAGTCTGGTGGTCAAAGAGCGTTAGTGTTTACTAACTACAGGGACACGGCGAAGCTAATCGTTCAAACGCTACTGGGAGAGGGTCTAATAAGACCTGCAAGATTTGTTGGGCAAGCCGACAGGGTCGGTGACCGTGGTCTAACTCAAAAAGATCAGATTGAAATATTAAGGAAGTTTAGAGATGGAGAGTACAACGTGTTGGTGGCCACCCAAGTCGCTGAAGAAGGCCTAGACATAGCGGAGTGCGATTTTGTTGTCATGTACGATAATGTGCCAAGCCCTCTTAGACTCATCCAACGCATTGGGAGAACGGGGAGAATATCAGCTGGCCGAATAGTCTATTTGGTTACAAAGCACACTAGAGATGAAGTATATCACTATATTGCTAAGAGGCGGCGTAAGCACGTTGTAAGCGCTATTAAAAGCGATGTTAACAATCCGCCTACTCCTATTTCATTAAGAACCACGCAGGAAACAATGTACACGGGTATAGAGGTAGCGGCTGATGTAAGGGAAACGAACTCCGAAGTCGCTGTTTACCTTTCAAACCTTGGAATCAAACTAAAATTAACCAAATTAAACGTCTCCGACTACGTTGTTTCAGATGATATCTGTGTTGAGCGTAAGACTGTGGATGACTTCACTGCTTCGATTGTGGACGGTAGGCTTTTCGACCAAGCGCTGAACATGAGGAGGACGTATAGGAAGCCCATACTTATTGTGGAGGGTGAAAATATCTACTCGTCTAGGCTTAACCCAGAGTCCATCCGCGGCGCTCTCATTAGCCTTGCAGTTGACTACAGCATACCAATACTGTGGTCACGCTCCGCAAAAGAGACCGCCCATCTAATCGCAAGGATGGCGGCAAGGGAGCAGAGAGAGGCTGGTTCAAGGCCAATAATACGTGATTCTAGGAAACCGGTGAACGACGAGCAAATCAAGGAATTCATAGTGGCCTCCCTCCCAGGTGTTGATGCGGTTCGGGCGAGGAGTTTGTTAAGACACTTTGGAAGCGTGTTACACGTGTTCACCGCCACTATAGAGGAGTTAGAGTCGGTTGAAGGTATAGGTAGAAAGACCGCTGAGAAGATAAGGCGCATATTAGACGAAGAATACAAGCACGAGCAGTCGACGTAACAGTTAAATCTAATAGCTTCCTACATGTATTAGCCCCGTCGTCTAGCGGCCAAGGATCGGGGACTTTGGATCCCCTGACGCCGGTTCGAATCCGGCCGGGGCTATGGTGTCTTTATGCATGCGGTCATTAATTGTTTGACCGATTTCTACACTCACTCTAACTCGGACATTTCTTCTAAGACGATCGTGCTTCATTTTTGGAGGCCCACGTGCGTTGAGTGTATAACCGATATAACGTATCTTAAATCAATCCATGGATGGCTCAAAAGGTTTGCAGAGCTCGTGGGCGTGGTTGTTCCAAATCCCATATTTAGTTACGATAGGGCGATGATTATGGATAGTGTATCGAGGTACGCCATAAAGTACAGGGTTGCCACAGTCGAGAGTTTCTTTTTCGAATGGTTATCGGTGAAGAGCTGCCACACACTTGTCATTGTAGACCAAGAAGGGAGAGTGCTTTACTCACAGTCTGGGGGAGGTGGCTACTATTGGTTTGAGACCGCGCTACGTGATATACTAGGTGCTCGGTCTTCGCCTTCTTCCGATAGCGTTGTCAAGCAACTAGAAGATATTGAAAGAGCCAATTCATTGGGCCCGTTTTGTTCAGATTGGTGGGCTGCACAAAAACCTTGGCGTTCGTTTAGTGTTAGCGGGGAATATGTTCTAAACGACTACTCGGTGCATGTCAATAGGGGTAGTATCGACTTCAAGTATAGGGGACGTAGACTCTACGCATTCATTGAGCCGCTGCAACACTCTGAACTCATCGAGGTTAGACTTAACAAGCATCCTCTGCGCTCCCATCTTATGGGTGATGATGTGATAAAAAAGGGAGAGAGATCATTTATCAAATTGGACACCCCTAGACTTTATAGTGTGGTGGACGGTGGATGGGGTGAGTACCACTTGACACTTGCGTTTGAAGAACCATGTAATGTTTACGCGCTAAATGTGCGCTAGGCCTTAAGGAATTTGTGCCTGTATATTGGGCACACATCTTTAGAATTATCTTCATAGCACACCCCGAACGTCTGACACGTGGGCAACGTATAGAAGCTTAGTGTTTTGTCGCCGGTGAAACCACTCTGCGCGGAGCCCCATGCAAGTCTACTCGTCATTAATTTAGCTATCCCACGTATCTCCCACTGTGCTTTTTCGCATGTACGGAGCGGTAGGTTTCCTATCATGTTCCATCCATCAATTTCCATCACGTCATATACATAATGGGCGTTAGTAAGAAATAGAAGTGATTCGCTTCTAGATACTTCATCTCTTACTTTCATGTATAATTCACGCATCTCTGACTGCATAGCATGGTATTCAGCTAGGAAATCGGAAGATTGAATGCTCGGTGGGACCATATATTCAAACCGTTCAGCCGCATCATATAGCGATTCGAAATCATGGTTCCAAGTTCTATGACGTATAGCTTGATGAGCGGCCTCGAGGGAGAGTTTAACCAAGAACACAGCTCTTATATGAAGAAGGTTAGTGAAAAACGCTGGGTCACCGCTTCTCACGCCTTCCTCCACCTCTTGCTTTGAGAGTTTTAATCCATTATCGTGGAAACCGAGTAGGACAACCCTCTCGCCTTTGTTTTGCGCGATAAGTTTATTCACGAAGTGATTGGTTTTTGCAAAGAATTGTGGGGATGGATAGTACCTTCTTATATCATAGTTTGGACCGTAATCCAAAAAAACTTGTGGTGCGATTCTTGAAACACTTCTCAAAATCTGGTCCACTGAATCTTTGACCACCTGTGGTAGAACAATGTGGGGTGACCTTGAAAGGATACCCAAGTAGGTGTACTCTCTGCCGCCACCCGTGGATGTTATGTTGCTGTTGACTGCGAGAGGTAAAATCGACCTCGCATCTTCTAGTGGGATGCCTCTCTCCACCATTCTCGAATATAGCGAGTAGGCTTGGGTGATAAGTGCTCGAGCCTTTTCCTCTAGAGGTCTCCCCCTAAGTGCGTTAGGTATGTGAAAACTGTTGGCCTTAGTATAGCGTAACGATTGCTGTTCGTGCGAGAGATAGTGGGGTGAACAAAGGAAGAGTGTTACTAAGCGTGGCACGTTTCGCCCCACAACCAGATAAGTACCCATGTCCGCCACATCAATATGTCCACGAGCAAGCGTGTTCCGGAACACTTTTAAAGTATAATTTGAAACATAATCCTTAACACTTTCACCCAAGTTGTGATAATCCTGGCTCATGTTAATCCCGTTCTCGAACTGTCGAAGCTTGTGTTTCATCAGTTCAAAAACGTCCTTCTCTGAATGCGTGCCGGCGGCGCAAAGCGCATCGAACACTTGCGGTCCGATTTCTAGGTTTTCATGAAACAAGTCTTTCAAGCGTAACTCTGGAGGAATAAATTTTGACTTATCCACACTTATAGTGGTTCCCACAACTTCGAAGCTGGGGTCAGCTATCGTTATAACACTCATAACTAATATCATCCTTTTTGCACCATTATAAGTATATTCGGTGAAAGCGCCGCGGAGACGGGCGGTCTGAGCGTGAGCCATGATGACCCATTGCAGAGGCGGCGCCACCAAAACCTAGTGAAGTAGACTGAAGCAACCATATAGCGGGAGCTCGGTCCACCGATAGAAGCATTAAATAGTCAGGGTCGGTAAATTAATCAGGGGGCTGGTAGCTCAGTTGGCAGAGCGCCCGCCTCGCACGCGGGAGGCCGCGGGTTCAAATCCCGCCCAGTCCACATTATCTAAACGTGGTTTTAAAGGCGTCGTCAAAGTCGTGTATTAGGTCTTCGAGGTCTTCTATACCTACGGCAACGCGTATTAGTCCGGGGTTTATGCCTAGTGTGTGAAGTTCCTCCTCTGTTACCCCTGTTCTGGGGTGGTGTGAAGTCTCCCTTGGAACTGTGACAAGCGTCTGCACACCTCCTAGGCTTGGCGCCTTTATGCCTAGTTCGAGGGAGTCCACGAACTTATTGGCAACATCATCTCCCCCTTGAATTTCGAAGCTAACAACACCCCCATATCCCCTTAACACTCGTTTGGCGATGTGGTGATCTGGGTGGCTTTTTAACCCTGGATAATATACGCGTTTAACATAGGGATTCTCCTCAAGCCACGCCGCAAGCTTAGTAGCAGTTGCGTTCTGTCTTTCAACTCTTAACCCCAGGGTTTTAATCCCCCTCATAAGGAGATAGGCACCAATTGGGTCGATGCTCCCCCCGGTCTTTATCCTCTGATCCCTTATCCCCAAAATCGTATCCCTATCCGAAACAACAGCACCAGCCATAAGATCATTGTATCCATTCAGGTACTTTGTAGCACTATGTATTACTATATGTGCCCCAAGTTTGAGTGGGTTCTGATTATATGGTGTCGCAAACGTTGAGTCGACTATGAGTTTTATTGAGTGCTGTGTAGCTATTCTCCCTAGATACTCTACGTCGACCACGCGGAGGATGGGGTTCGTTATTGACTCAACATATATGGCCTTAGTGTTTGGTTTGATTAGGCTCGGTACGCTTTCAATGTTATTTGCCGAGACAAAGCTTACATCAACGCCGAAACGTGGCAACTCGTTTTTGAGCAGTGAGTATGTTTGCCCGTAAAGATCCCGTAGCGATATGATATGGTCACCCTTTTTTAATAGTGAGTATAGTGTGGCTGAGATCGCTGCCATGCCAGAAGAGAAGACTAAGGCGGCTTGCCCACCTTCTAGGCCCGCTATTGTTTTCTCACACGCTGTAATTGTGGGGTTTCCATACCTTGTGTAAATGTACTCTTCGTTGGAGAGAGGGTCAACGACGACACCTTCGGTTTTATTGGGGTTCAAAAAGGCATCCTCCATAAAGATGGGAGTGAATATTGAGCCGAACCTTTTATCAACTGTTCGGCCTAAGTGTATAGCCTTAGTGTTAAAACCCCATTCCTTTTTCTTGCTCAACACGCTCACCTATTAGCCATAATATAACCCTAATATGGCTATTCATTCATAAGAATTTCTACCGATTAAAGAAGATAACTGCACCCAATGTTTTATGTTATTATAAAGTAGTATTCGCTTAGAAAGCAGGTATCACTAAGATAATAGAAAATAATTAGTGTATTTAAAATCACTTGGTTTTTTACTAAAAATAAATGAAATCCCACATTAAAGGAGGTCTTATCCGTACCAATATCGAAAAGTATTGTTTACGCCGAAATGCTTTGATTTGGCTTAACGGGTTAGTATTCAGAATCCTGAGCTATTTCTTGAGTGTTCTTGGGTCTTGCGTAGACCTCTACAAATCCATCTTCTTCAGTGTACCCCAGTGATGCAAGCCATCTTAGATGATTTTTGTATTCACCTATCCGTTTGAGCCTATTGACATAGTTCTCGAGATTATCGCAGCCATGTATTAGAAAGCCCATTTCCTCACCGAATAGAAGTATTGCCTTAGCTTGGTCGCTCCTGTACCCCTTCCTCTTGAAAAAGAGCTTTGCTTCCTGTGTAAGCACACAGCCTTCAGAATACATCATGAACATTTCATAAATGAGTTCACGTACGTCCTTGGCCGTAAGTAATCTTTTCTCTTTTTCACCGAAAACCACTAGCCCGGCTTTCTCATAGAAATGGTTCAAAAGCCTCTACCGATCACAATATACCTGCGGTCACATATAAGCAGTGTTTTGAATCCTATAATACATTACAGCTGATCACTTAGGCTCCTATATATCCCAAATATACTTGGTGAACAACGGAGTGAAAACTTAAAGCGAAGTTCTTTTAGCAGTCTTGTGGTTTGAATTAATGCTTGAATAAGTACATATTTGTCTCTTCAAATCCTTAGTCGGGCAGTGTCTGCGTAACGGGATTTCCCACACCATGAAAAATCGCTTAGCTCATTACCTTAACAGCGCACGTATTCGGGTGGTGCTTGGATAACGCATTATAAATGATTGAACTCAAGGTTCAACTGAAGCTCACGGTGGGTAGACCACCAAGTGGGTTCACGGGGCTCATAACACATGCTTGGATAACGCTTTCCACAACTATGATGCCACGCATACCACTCTCTAATCCGGACACCATCTTCATTTGCTCGTAAAATGTTTAGCCGACTAAACAACAACGCCCCCCATGCAGTATGGTGTTAATAGCTATGCGTAGTCCCAGAGAAATGAAATAAAGCTCGTATTTTCCAAAATCTCGACGAGGAGAACATGGGCTAAGGCTGAGCGTTCTTCGGATGTTAAAGACGTAGGAATCTTTGATAAGCCTTTAATACCGTTGATGAATTAAAAAATAAACAGGCGGGGATGCCCGAGCTTGGTCAAAGGGGTTGGCCTGAGGCGCCAATGCGTAGAGCTGCGTGGGTTCGAATCCCACTCCCCGCATTATTTAACTACGTGGCTGGAGGCGTTCTAAAAATGTGTCACATACATACCCTGTCCTAATTGTACAGATAGTGTTAGTGGTGTGAGTCTGCTAAAAATCTGTTAAGACGCTATAGGAGTTGTTCTCCGTAAGGTTAGGTGCGTATTGTGTTTTCGATTGATAAAATTGATAAAGAGCTTGTAAGTTCTGCGCTTTACGGTAAACCAAGAAATCTGCGCATATAGTGTGCGGCCAAAGCGGAGGACAAATTCTGATCTAACGTTTAAGGCGGGAAGAGGTCGGAATAGATGTTTCCTACGGTTAAAAGGTGGGAATTACTTAAATATCACAGGTGGCTTAAATGACTGATCAAAATGGCGACCGAAGTAATACCTGTTGATACTATAAGCCGTCATGTCATAACAGAAACAAAAAGTGTTTGCCCAGAATGTAACCTAGTTTTACCAGCGACCGTCTATGAAAGGGACGGCCGAGTGTACATGGATAAAGTTTGCCCAGAGCACGGCCGTACGGAAGAGCTTTACTTTGGATCGTATGATATGTACGTCAAGTTCAGCCGCTATCTGCATAACGGGAAGGGCACTGAGAACCCAAATGTTAGAAAGGTGGGCTGTGATTGTCCGAACAACTGCGGTCTATGTGAAAGCCATCTAAGTCATACTGGGCTTGCGAACTTGGTTGTCACTAATAGGTGTGACCTTACCTGCTGGTATTGCTTCTTCTACGCTAAGAAGGGTGTTGAGGGAGCCTATGTATATGAGCCGTCCCTGCAGGATATAAAGGAGATGGCGGAGCAACTCAGGGCCGAGAGACCAGTCCCTGGTAACGCTGTTCAAATAACTGGTGGTGAGCCAACAATACGAGAGGATTTGCCTGAAATAATCAGGATAATCAAGTCTACTGGTGTGGACCACATACAGTTGAACACGAACGGTATAAACATAGCTTTAAAACCCGAATTAGCTAAAATATACCGCGAAGCGGGTGTCAACACCCTCTATATGAGCTTTGACGGCGTGACGCCGAAAACAAACCCGAAGAACCACTGGGAGGCCCCGCACACAATCGAGGCGTGTAGAAAGGCTGGCCTAGGCATAGTGCTTGTGCCGACAGTTATCAAATCCGTCAACGACCATGAGTTAGGCGACATCATTAGGTTCGCCCAGAGCAACATGGATGTAATACGCGCCGTTAACTTCCAGCCTGTATCACTTACAGGTAGGATGACCAAGAGCGAAAGGGAGAAGTACAGGATAACGATTCCAGATTGTATTCAACGCATAGAAGATCAGACGGGAGGCATGATACCTAAGGAAGCATGGTTCCCGGTACCGAGTTGTGTGCCGATAACCCACTTCGTTGAAGCCATAACCAAGAAACCTCAGTATGAACTCTCAATACACTTTGCTTGCGGCGCGGGTACATATGTGTTTGAAAACAAGGGTAAACTGGTGCCTATAACAAACTTTGTTGACGTCGAAGGCCTCCTAGAGTACCTCCAAGAAAAGACAGAAGAGCTCGAAGCTGGAGGAAACAAATATGTGGTTGCCGCAAAGATCCTCAGCAGGCTGCCCACATTCATCGACAAAGATAATCAGCCTGAAGGGATAAACTTCGCTAAACTCCTCTTCAATGCGCTGGTAAGACACAACTACTCCGCCTTAGGCGAGCTCCACAAACGCACACTATTCTTGGGTATGATGCACTTCCAAGATAAGTATAACCACGACGAGGAGAGGCTAAGGCGCTGCGACATACACTATCTAACACCAGACAACAGGATTATACCCTTCTGCGCCTTCAACGTTTTCCCAGAGTGGTACAGGGATGCAATCCAAGCAAAGTATGGTACACCCATCGAGGAATGGGAGAAGAAGACGGGTCGCACACTGGAACAGGGCCTGTACCGCGGCACATTGAGGCGTGGTAAGAAAGCCGCCGTGGCCGGCTGCGCGGTGGGCGCACTCACAGGAGAAAAACAGGATCACAAAGTGGTTGAACTCCAAGTCAAACAATAGTCCAGCAATTTTTAACCTAACCTAATCTTTTATTTTTAAAAGCACCCATCTTCAGATGGGTTTTGAGAACACTTGAAAGACTACTTGTTGTTGCTGTCTGCATAACGCTAGCAGTCTACGCAGTATCTTATGCATACTTGGACAACCCAACACCCCCTTCCACACTAGACATTAGCGCTCTGCTACCACCCAGAATAGGCGTACAAGTTTACACGGGCGACCCGTTAAACGTTACCGAGTCACTGGTCATAATTCGAGTGGTAGCGGGCTCTATTCATACCCTTAATTTAAGAATCCAATCCGTAATAGCTTTAGGCACAGGTTCAACTACGGACTTAGGTTCTTGTTTGTATGTGCAACATCAGGGCCAACTGTTTATAGGTCCATGTTACACTCAGAGCTTAGTTGAGACAGCCGACTCTCAAACCGCGATTTTCACGTTCTATGACCCTGTTTTTAATGTTACACACATCCTAGACGGCTACTACAATGAGGTTTACTCACAACCCTATATCCTTGGATACTACTGTGCAAATCAGCCATCGCTCTACGTTAATAACACCATTGTTTTCCACACAGCCTCCAATACATGCATACTCGTGCGGTTAATCCAAACCAGCTATTTCTATCTTTCCGAGGTGTAAATATTATGGATAAGGTTGTTGCACAGGCCGTCATTCTGATGGTAATGCTCTCGTTAGCCTCCGCCGCGACACTTCTCTACTTGAGATATGTTGAACCAAACACCCCGCAAGCAAAAGCTGAAGCCCAACTCTTCACTCAGGACTCGGCCTCACTCTTCTACGCTTCCGCATCGGAGCTCTACATCGACTCGGTAAACAAATCGGTGTTCTGGTTCATCCCACCTCAGGACACACTTGAAGGTTGGACGTGCAGAGACTTGGTGGGCACAAGATATGGCGTCTACTCGGCACCCTGCACAGACATGGTGGTAACCAATAATAGTTTAACTAGGAGCTTTACAACTAGTTTTTGGGACTACTATGCGACCATGGTCTACCTCCCACAGGGAACGCAGCAGCTCAACTTGACGTTCAACTGGTGGCTAAGATCACCCGACCCAGTTGGCTGGGTGTGGTTGGGGGCATTCATAATTAAGGGGGATGCCACGGGGGTTGGAAAGGTGCCTTTCGACGTTGTGGAGTCCGCTCCCTTCTATTGGAGCAGTGAATTTCTAGGAGGTACGAGAAGTGGAACCTTCCCGGGTCTCACTGTACCGGGTGGCTCCACCTTGGCGGTGCTACTCGAAAGCCTGCCCAGCTACGCTATGCGTATATCTTACGGCTTCACATTCAAACTGAACACTCAGAACACAATTAAAGTTATTCTCCCAACCGCTAATTACAGCGTGACATTATCATCTGGAAGCCAGCAGTATGGGGTAAAGAGTGGTTCAATAGCGGTATTCAACATTAAAAGCAGCCAAATAGATGGCCAATTAAGAGTGTTCTATAACCGCGTACTAGTCGCGGAGACGAGCTCTCTTCTGCAAGCTGGAGAAGAAGTAGTATTCTATGTAGACCCCAACAGCCAACAGCCACCACAAACACTCCTAACACTAAACGCGCCAGTCCAAGTTGTAACATCGAACAACACACTCACGGTAAAATATGCTGGCGTAAATGCAACAATAAGGTTGAACGCCGAGCTAATGGGTGGAGGCGTATCTAGTGCTTGGATAATCACTCTAGTCGGCTGCCAGCAAAAATGCGTCGTCTCCGTGCAGCCAGCCTAAGTCAGGCATTGATTTAAACCCAAAAGAAATTCCCAGTGATAACCATGTTTAGAAAGACCTTAAACAAAAAAGGTGTATCGCAGAGTTTAGAGGCAATCATCCTAATAGTGGTGGCCCTCTCTGTGGTCGCGGTGTATGCTGGCTGGGCCTTCGGGGTTTTCGGTAGAACAATCAGCACACCAATACTTACAACAATGAGCACACCAGTGATTCAGGGTGCCTCAACTTCGAATCCACAACTATACATATCAATCAAGAACTCAGGCGGCTCCGCGGCAACCATAAGCTCGGTATATGTGAACAACCAGCTGTTCAACCTCACCTCCAAATTCATCCTCCAACCCGGGCAGGCTGCAACCCTAATCGTCCCCCTCGGAGGCTCACTGGGAACCCTGCAGGTTGGCTCAACGGTGAGCGTCGTGGTCAATGCTGGTCAAACCACTCTCTCAACAATAGCACTCGTGCAGAGCTGAGAAGTGTACGATGAAGCCACCGCTCAAACTCTTTCTCGCCAAAATAATAAAACTAAGATCAAAACGAAATCCTGCCGAGGAAGTGCGACAAGACCAACCGCCGCTCTTCAGGGTAAACCGTCTACCACCGGAATACACACCCAAAACGCCGCCCTACAAGGTGGGAGAAGCCGACATCTACGTGGACGAAGAAACATACTACGTCGAGGACCCAAACCTATCCGAAGAGGCTATAAGAGTCTACAGGGAGACCTTGGATAGGAAGCTAAGATGGCTTCCACCAGAACTCTTCTACGACGACCAAAAACTAGTCGAAGCAATAGGCTCAACGCAGACCGGTGCTCAAACACTCCTCTACTATGTCCGACGCGAACTCAAAGGGTACTCCGTACTCCAACCCCTAATCGACGATCCAGGCGTCGAGGACATAGTGATAGCAGCACCCAACACACCAGTATCAGTAAAGTATCGGGGTCGCACACTCAAAACGAACATCTCCTTTAGCGAAGTAGAACTAAACGAGTTAGCGCAGAGGCTAGCGGCCATGGCGGGTAAACCTGTGAGCACCTATAACCCACTTCTAAGCATGCGTCTACCAGACGGTAACAGGCTGACCCTAAACTATGGATTGGAGGTAAGCCATAGAGGCACGTCGATAGCGCTCAGAAAGTTCCCAGCAAACCCATGGAGTATAACACAGCTAATGCAACTAGGAAGCGTGGTACCAGACTTGCTCGCTTGGCTTTGGATCCTTATTGAGAACCGCAAGGCACTATTAGTGTGTGGAACAAGCGGCGTCGGTAAGACGAGCCTCATAAATGCTCTAACTTGCTTTATACCTAGTAACGCTAGGATCGTCACAGTCGAGGACACGGGCGAATTCAAACTCAGCCACCCCTACTGGACGCCTCTAATCGCGCGCTACTCATACACCCAAAATAAGTACGCCGAGATAAGTCTTGACCAGCTCGTAAAGCACGCCCTTAGAATGTCGGCCGACTACATCATAGTGGGTGAAGTGCGGGGAGAGGAGGGCGCTAGCTGGGCTCAGAGCATACTCACAGGCCACGGGGGATTAACCTCAATACACAGCGAGACCCCCGAGCTGGCCACGCAGAGACTGGTGTCTCCACCTATAAGCGTCGAGCCTCAAAGCCTCTCCGCGCTTCACGCCGTGGTCGAAGTTAGGGCGGCAGGCTCAAAGCGCTACATTTCAAGCGTGCTCGACTACGAATACCAACCACAAAGCCCAGTTTTCAAGCGGGTCTACCAAGCAGGGCACCCATCAAGCGCGATGCTTAAAGATGAGGAAATCCTCGACCTACCAACATCAAGACTACTAATCGAGCAAGGCATCTACACACAAAATGAGCTACTTGAGGAACTCAGAATGAGGAGGGAGTTACTAGAAGTGGTGAGCAGCGCATCACAAGTCGACCCCGAACTCCTAACACACGACTCCGTATCCAAAATAAGCTGGGCTTACCAGGCAAACCCCGAGCTAAGAGCGAAGCCAAACGAATTACTCAGAGTGCTGAGGCCCCTCTGCCACAACTGCTCAGCCCCGCTAAGAAGCGACGGCTCCTGCCCCATGTGTGGGGAGGCCGAAGAGTTAGAGAAGGCGATAGAAACATGAGGCTGTACGAGCTCATCGTCCAAGCAGACCTCGGAAAACCACCCCAAGAGCTCCTTAAATCAATCAAAAGGAAAGCGCTTTTGACAGCCCCCCCAGCAATCCTTCTAGGATTCATTTCATACAGGCTCACACACCAACTGCCCATACTCATCACTATCGCAGCAGCTACACTGCTCTACACCTTCTACGACATAATCAAACTGTCGGGAGCCGCCTACCAGAGGAGGCAGGAGATTGAAACAGAGCTCCCGTTTACGGCAACACTCATAACTATGGCCGCAAACCACTCTACCCCTACAGCCACCCTAGCCAACACACTACACATACCCTCACTAAAGAGGACATCGAGAGAATACCTCAACATACTAAAATACTCACACCTATACCACACCACACCCGCACAAGCCGCCAACAAGCTCGCCGAAAACCATCCTTCAACACGCTTCCAAACATTCCTAAGAGCAATATCAGCCGCAGAACGGGGAGTGGGTGACCCACACTCCTCCCTAAGCGACATAGCCAGAGCAGAGCTAGAAAGTGCACACCACCAAACAGAGATCGCCTCAGAGAAACTCGGCGTCGCATCCTCCACGGTTCTAATGATGTTCGCCGTACTACCACTAACCCTAACGGTGTTCTCCCTCATAACAAACCAGCCCTCGCTTCTAACCCTCAGCTATACAACTACCATCCCCTCCCTCATCCTTGTAAACTTCCTAATCGAACAAGCCTACCCCCAAACCCTAAAACCCCACACGTCTAAACCACCCCCACTACTACTCATAGGATGCGTTGCAGCCTTTCTAGGAGCCTTCGAAGCGCTGAGACCCCTACCCCTACCGTTCAGCGTGGCGGCGGGTTTTAACGCATTCACACTCCCTATTGCGATCTACTATACGTCAGCTGCAAGAGAGCACTCTAAGCTCATAAGCACACTACCACAGCTTTCAAGAGACATAGCCGAAGAGGCGAAGAAGGGCTCACCTCCCACAGCCGCCATGCGCAAACTCATAGCCTCCTTGAAATATCCAAAAAACCTTCTAATATCCTTATACGACAGGAGGCGACCAAGACCATACGTAGCCCAAGCCTATATGGACATGCTCACAGAATCCGAGAAACTGGGTGCGAGCAGCGAAGAGCTAGAACTCGTTGCAGAAACCTTTAACGCCATAGCCAACACACACTCCTCCTACCGATCCAAATCCTCCTTCTTCAAACTAACAGCCTACGCGAGCGCAGGAATACTGGCCGCAGCCTCAGTCGCAATCACCACAACCATAAAGAAACTCAGCACGCCTCTGGACTACACACCCATGTTTACAGCAGGCCTACTCCCACACATCACCCCAAACCTACAGATGTACGTAGACATCGCGATAATCGTAAACAGCTACCTACTCGGCCTACTCGCAGGCAAAGCTCACACAGGCTCATTCCCACTAGGCCTACTCGACTCAGTGGTAACCACAACAATCGCTACAGTGATACTCATCATTGGAGGCGTCATCTAAAAGGTGGACGACGCATTCGACGCACTCCTAGCCACAACAATATTCCTAGTCATAACCGCCTACGCCCTACAGGTAACCATAACCCAGCACCAACCCCAGCCAACACTCAACGGCTACGAAGAGCAAATCGCCCAGCAAATAATGGCCGCGGTAAACCACAACCCCAAATGGGAGAAAACACTAGCAGCCCAACCCCAACTTGAGTACACACCAAACACAACACTAATCAAACTCAACAACGCAACAATCACACTTCAACCACCAACTCAGATAACAGGCCAAATAGACCTATGCGTCATAGACCTCAACACAACACAGTGGTGCATCAACACAATAATCGGGGGGAACCCCGAGTATGATTCATGCTACACGGCGTACACATTCACACCCAACCAAACCCTCCTAGAGGTGACATCATGCCTAGGCTGAAAAGGAGCAGCCGAGCCCAGATAAGAGTGTTCGAAGCACTGCTTGCGCTCACAATAATATCGGTAGCCCTACTCACACCGAAACCATCCCCCATCCAGCCCGACCAGCCGTCAAACTCAGCCCAAACAATACTCGACTATATAGTGTACACAGGCGTACTGCAGTATGGGCTAAACCACCAAGCACAGCTAGCCCAAACCTTGGACACCATAACCACAAACAATCCCTGGACACTGCAAGTCTATAGTTGCTCGGGTAATACGCTCATCCTAGAAGCCCAAAACGGCCAAATAGTGCAAGCCACATCCGCCATAGCCTTCATCTTCGCGCCAACCTGCATCTACGCCATACTTCAAGTAGGATGAGTGGGGGGTACACGGTGAGTATACAAAAAACACACAGCGCTCAAGCCCTAATCCTAGGAGCCCTAATAGTGGCGGCAGCAATATACTCTATATACGCCATCACGCTCAACTACACCCAAACAACAACACAACCGATACAAGCAGAGCTATACACAGAGGCGCTGAATCAAGCCCTCGCAGGCGCATCCCGAACACAGAACATAACCTATGCAGTCCAACTCTTCAACCAATACATATACCAAACAACTCAGCAAAACACGACACTAAAACTAAACATACAAGTATGGGGACAACCCAACTTCCAATACTACGGATACAGCCAGAATCTATGCGTGGAGTGCAGCGCCACGGCCATGGCTGCTCTTGGACCCTACTATGTGAACACCAGCCTAACACTCGTAGGGGAAAACAAAGCGCAGGGAGAATACACGCTTATTTTGAGATACACAGTGGACGGGCAAAGCCTACCAATCTACGGAGCAGCCGCATACACCTCAACACAGTCCAGCATAACTTGGAGTGGAGACCAGATATTAATAGTAACACACACAGCAACCACGTTCAAGATCACAGTAACGACGCCCTGGGGGTTGACTCTTCAATGCCTTCTGTAACCCTCGAAGCCCTCCTACTACTAGCAACAATGGTTCCCCTCATACTACTCGGCTTCAGCTACGTGTGGAAGCAACCCACATGCGCGATAAGCTTTAACCCCCTCACTCAAATCAACAACGCCATCCAAGCCGCATACACCCAACCCTACTCACGCATCAGCGTACCCATAAACGCCACCCTTACCATCACGGCTAATAACAACACCGTCAGCTATACGGGTTGCAACGCACCATACCCAGCAATATCAGACCCCAACAAAATAATCAAGTCATACGGGGCAAACCGCGTGGTGTACAGTTTAAACATAAGTGAAACTACTGCGCCAACACCCTGCAACCTAGTCGTCGAATACTATCCGCTGAACCGCACACTACAAGTCGGCTGCGCCTAGCCCCTCTCTCTTTCCTCCTTTCGCTTTTTGCAAGGATTTTTAAGTTCATGCGTCTTACTAGTTCAGACCTTTCTTGGAGAAGCAGCCCACCGAGACACTGGGAATGCAGCCTCTCTTAGACAAGACGCTGAAGTGGCTGGAGACTCAGCTCAGCCTGAACCCCGAGAAGCTACCGTTTGAAGCCCACATATACGCGTTGCAAGCCCTAAAGCTCGGCTCACGCGACATTGAAGCGCACTCTAGAGCACTGATAGAGCGTGTGAAACAGGATCTAACTCTCAAGATCGGTGTTCTGGTCGACCTGCCAAGGAAGGATCCAGAGGCCTTCCTAGACCTATACGGTTTATCTCTCGAGTTTGACCCCGATTTCGCAAAGGAGCTTCGCACTACTGTGGTGGAGGACATAAGGAAGCTCCAGCTTCAGGATGGCTCCATAATCGGTGAGCACGTCGAGTTGGCCTATACGTTCTACGCCCTAAACAGTAAGGATCCAATGGCTCAGCTGGCTCTGAAGCACACTTCGAAGCTATTCGAACAGAAGGTTCTGAGGAATCTGGACGCCTACACGCCCATACAGCTCTACCCTTACGTCAAATCCCTGGTGCAGGCAGAGCTGATCGGTGAGCAAGCGTGTAACTCGGTAATAAACAACCTCTTCATAAGACAGGGGGAGGATGGGGGGTGGGGGGGCGACCTCATGGATACCATATACGCTGTTCGTCTGCTAACAATGATAAACACCCTTGTGGCGGGTGAGAGAGTAAAGAGGGGTCTGCGCTACGTCCAATCCAAGCTGAAGGAGGACGGCTCCCTGGGAGACTTAAAGCATACAGCAGTATACGCGATAGCTCACTATGAGTACATGGCGGCTGGAAGTGTAGATCAGAGCTTCGAGTCGAATGGAATACTTGTTAATAGTTCAACGTACAATTTAAAACAACTGCTGATGGCCGCGATAAGAAGAGCCCAAACCGGCTTCCACGCAGTTAACATGCGCTCAACCCAACTCGTTGAAGCACTCCTGTCAGCGCTTGAAACAACGCCACCCCTAGAGGCAACCCTGGTTTACACAGAGAAGCTCGAAAGCATACCCAGCTCACTCAGGCAGCCCAACCAAAAGCTAAAGCTGAGGTTGACGCACTCAGTCCTAGAACCCCTAATGGTCATAGACAAACGCCTTATCGTCTTTGCGCCACTCGACGACGAGGCCCTATCATCCCCCAAGTGTTTCGCCGTGAAGATCCTAGATCCAAACCTCGCCGAAAAAATTGTTGAACTATTGAACAGGCAAACCGAGTAAACCTGATCTAAGCGGGAAGCCAAGATCTGGAGAGGTCCGTGTTAACATTGCTAATCCCACCCCATAACACATGTGTCCCACTGTATACGGCTGTGATCGATTGTTTAGAGATTGTTTGATCTACAAGGGCTTCGCTGATTTCGAAAAAGTTAAATAATCACGTTTCATAACCTATTTGAAGACACTTTGTCGATGGAGCTAAAAACATACAAGTCCGTAGGCGACCTAATAAAAGAATTGGACGATGAGGTAAACCGTATTAAGACTGTTCTAGGCGAATATCTTCGCAGGCTTGATGAGTCGAGGGCGCGTGTTGAGAAAATCAAGAAGGCTCAAGAGGCCATAGCCAAGCTCACAGGCGGCAGAGGACAGACGCCCGTGAAGCCCACAACTTCCCAGACGATAGATCTAATGGGTCTCAAAGTTATAATAAACGTCTCGCCAGATGAAGAGGCAGAGGTTCTCGAGGAGTCTGTGAGGACGCTTCAGGACAAACTCAACGTGCTCCAAAGGGTCAGAAAGGCTTTGGAGCCACTCTCTACCCTAGATGAAGGTGGGACAGCCATAACGGCCGTGATGAGCGATAATATACCGACGAGACTAATGCTCAAAGTTGTCTAACTGATTTCTTTATTTTAGGGCTAATTCTCCATTCGGCTCCAACCTTTTTCACATTTATCCTACCATCAGAAGCCATCGACCCCAAAACGAGCGCTACCCTATCCCTTCTAAGGGTTAGCGACGAGTGTTGCGCCAAAAACGACAGCAGTCTCCTGAAGGTCACTTCGCCGGAAATGTAAACGTACTTATAGATAACCTCCTCGATTGTGTCTTCCGCGCTATCCACAAATACTAAATAGACTAAAGATATATAAATTTTAGGGTCAACAGGGAAAAAAGAATTTTAAAAACCTCTATCGTAATATATAGTAAGTATCTGCTTGCCATAACCAATTAACGACGTGCTGGGTAAGGACAAGGTAACGGCTGATAAGTATCTACTTCCCGTGACCAATAAAACCATGTTGCAACATTTTTGGTCATATGTTGGTCCACGGATTATGATGCTATCTCACGGATACACATTATTGTAAGCTCTTCTTGGGCTTTAACTCTCTTACCCCATTGCCAAGGGCGTATTATGATGCGTGTATGAAAGTAACCTTTTAGTAGGCCAACACCGATTCATTTACAGGCGGGGTTGTCCGAGCTTGGTCAAAGGAGACGGATTCAGGCTCCGTCGCGTAGAGCTGCGTGGGTTCAAATCCCACACCCCGCACTGGATCATAATTTTTACAAATACTCATTTCACGTGATTTCGCATCATTATCAGAGTGTATAAGCCAATTCCAATTGGGTGCGACATAAATTCGTAGAAACTAAGCAGGTTTCACAGCGAAGGCTAGGTAGGATAGATCCACGTTTGATTCATAGTGCGTAACGCTTGGTAAGTGTGGTTGGAGGTTTACAATGCTGTTCACTTTGGAGTGCAGTTTTCCGCTGAAGACCATTATGATAATTTTTACGAAATAAATATAGAGGTATATTAAGTAATGGTTTATCTGATTACTCAGTATTATAGAATCATAATAATATTCTTGATTATATACGAACATTATTAGTAATCTTTATTAAAGCCCTGCGTTAAGGAGAGATACGAATCGATGAGAAAATTAAGACCAAGAGCCGGTGTGTCACCGGTCGTAGCTACGATCATACTTATCGCCATATTTATAGCGGTCGTTTCAGCCGCGCTGGGATTCACCCAGACTGAGCTCACATCATATTATGCCCAGTCTGACCTGAATCAGGCGCAAAGCTTCGCGTCAAACCTGGCCCAAGCAGTCAACTCGGTTGCGTTTACCTTTGGCCGCAGCTTAAGCATAGGTTATGGCTTCAAGTATGCCACGATCGCCTATATACCTAACGTTCTCGTGTACACTATTACGGTGACTGCGGCTGACAATACCTATACATTTCAGATCTACACCGGTATACTCCTCGTGGCCATCTCGGCACACTTCTACAGCCTTGGTCAAAACTACGAACAAACCATCTACCCACAAAAGTACACTAGACTAGTATCTTTGGGCGGAGCTGGCTCTTACTCACTAGCCTACTCAAAAGAATATTTCACCTCAGGCCAACCATATATTTACACGGTCATAGCACCCATACCTCTTGCGATAAACAACACCATCACCTTACAGGCGGGCTCAACGCAGAAAACCCAGTACGTGACGAAGATCTACTTAGCACAGCTCGTACCCGGAAACCAGCAAGAGCAACCACCACAAAGCTGCACGCAGATCACGCCGCCAAAAATAGGTGTTGTAACATATAATGTAACCACGGGATACATATCTACGCAGGGAGCCGGCTACGCCTCATGCACAATTGCGAACGTTGAATCAATCACCGTATCAGCCTCTTCAGCAAGTCAGCTCTACCCAACATCCTTTTTCATCTTCCCCTCACTACAAGAAACAATACATCCCCCTTCGCAGGGCGGAGAGTGGCAGCTCCAACTCTACGTGGGATCAGTGGAACTAGGAGGCGGATAACCACGGTTAAAGAACACTCACACTTTCTGGGGAGGGTAGACTGACGTGGCGGACGTTGTGATCGGAAACGTCATACTCACGGCAACACTCGTGGTGGCCCTACTCCTATTTGTGGCTTCAGCATCGGGACTTGCGACGATATACACAATCAGAGTTAGGCAAAGCCTGCTGCAGAATCAAGCAACCCAGGTAGCCCAATTAATACAGCAAGTGTACCTCATAGTCAACACCACGCAGATACCAAGCAACACGAACTACGTGCTCAAAAGCCTAGGCCTACCAAACCAGCTTGACGGCTACCCCTACACCCTCACCCTGAGCACGACCCAAACCACTACCGGCCTAGTCAGCATCACTGTTAAACTCACCCTCACAGCAACCTACGGCCAAGCCTCTTCAACGGTGCTCTTGGGCAAAAACTTTGCGCTGGCGAAGAACCCATCCACAACACTAGGGGCAACAACCATATCAGCCCAACTCTACAAATGCGCCGGCAGCATAGGAGGTCAGACGGCTCAAGGATCAGCGTGCACAGGTCAACCCGCTGGTGAGGTTGTCCTCCAACTTGAAGGGGGGATCTACGCTGGTTAACGAAATGATTGACTACATGGGCGCAGCGCTCGGCATGGTCATCATATTCATAGCCGCACTATTCTTCTTCAGTGGCATGATTACAAACGGGGTGGCCTACTCGACACAGAGGAATTACGCGCTCAACGCACAGAACCTGTTTGACTACGTCCTACTCAGCACTGGTTCACCCTTTAATTGGGGCTACACTTCAAACCAGCCCACAGCTTTCGGCCTAGCCCAACCTGGAGCACCACAGTACACGCTGAGCCCAGGAGCAGTGCTAAGGCTCATGCCGATGCAGCCATTACAGGTGGGTAGCAGGACTTACTACTATATGAATCTAGGTGGCGTCACCCTTATAGAGCCACCTAACTACTACGTAAACTACACCTACGCCAAACAGCTTCTGGGAATAAGTGGGAGCTACGAATTCCAACTAACACTCACCCCAGCCCTAAACATAACCGTCAGGCCACTCTCTACCACACAGACTGGAGAGCAAGAGTTCCTCATCACAGCAACTGGGTATGGGGGGGCACCGATGCCAGACGCCCAAGTAACAGCACAGTACGTCTACGCTATAAATGATGGTGGAGGCTCAAAAGATATCAGCGTTGGGGTGCAAACCAGCAGTGCTACTACCAACACAACCGGACAGGCAGTGATCAGTTTCCCAACACAGCCATCGTCAACCTATTACCTACTCGTCCAAGTATCAGCCGCAGGTATCTATGGAGCAGGTTACTATACTAATAACCAGATAGGCTACGCCTTGGCAAACATCTCAGTCTACCCAGGAAGTAACTATGTGAACCTTACACAACACTGTGTAAACAGCATCACCCCGCCGTGTGGGGTGGACAATTATAATGTTACGTTATTAATCCCGTCTGGAAACAGCTATAGTCTATTCCAAGTTTGCGCTTGCCCATCATCCACCCAAGGCCAAGGAACGTGTCTAAACGCTGGTCAGGGCTCAGGGAACACCCATAGTACGGCGTCGTGTCCGGGAAGCTTCTATGATGGTTACATAGCGGTTGCTATATCGAAAAGGGGTGCTAGTAGTCCGCTACAGCTCTTGCTCGTCCCAATATCGCCTCCCCTCTTCAACCTAAAGCTCACTTATGGGTATAGTCCCCATGGCTCCTCCTCAGCTGTGACGCTTACGCGAATCGTAGAGATAAGTGGGATAAGCTATGTGGCGCAGTTCGCGTATTGGCCGGATGTCGGCCCAGTATTCGGAGGCTACTAGCCGTGATGCGCACAGTTGAGGCCATGATCGCCGTAGCCATACTGGTGGGCGGCGTGGCTGGTCTCACCGCATACCTCCAACTACCTCCACCCAGCTCGGTTTACTCGAATCAGCTCTATAATTTGGGTTACTCAGCCCTTCAAGAGCTCACGGCGTCAGGTGTTCTACAGGCGGCCGCATTCAACCCAGACAACCCGCTCTACCAAGGAGAGCTACAGTCAGCACTACAAGCGATACTACCAGCAAACGTAGTGTACAACCTTACATACTATAATGTTACCACCAATACTGTTGACGGCGTGAACACAACACAGTACGCCCCAATCGGCTACATTTCAAACTTGGGTGGAAGTAAACCCAAGTTCACCGTCACAATAAGCTTCGTGGTGCCCTCACCAAACCTCACATTCATACTCAAAACCAAACCATATCCCTCCACCGTATTCATACTCAACTGCAGCGACGCACTGGGGTGGTGGATAACAGGCTACACAGCTTCATCACTCGCAGTAAACCTCAAACAACTACTAACACAGCGAACATACTTCCAAAAAGTAATAACAATAAACAACACGAACCAACTATACACACTTTTAAACAACGGTGAACTACAAGTAGATCAAACTAGCTATAGCGCCAATAACTCGATCATAATAAACGTGTTCGGCGAATCAGCACCCATACCACAGCAGAAAATATCTGGTGGTGGCACTGAGTATGACCAGTGGCTTGGCCAACAGGTCGTGGTGTATAATATTACTTGGGTTCAAGTGGTGGGCTACCCATTCTATGAAATTAACAATACACAATTCTTCACTTCCCCAACAACAAACTACAGTTGTGGCGATGGCTACCCCTATTTCGGTATAGTGGGGATCTGCGGCCTCGGTCCACCGGGGTTAAATAGCTTTACAGAAGGATTCACCAATGTTGGATCCTGCAGTATCAATGTGGGTGCAGGTGGAACTACAGTTGTTAATGCTTCCCCCAGCCTACTTGCCACAGAGAATTATTACGGCATATATGTGAACCCCTATCAGTCTTCTTCACGGCCACTAAAGTTCCCCAATAGTTGTGGTCTTCAACCAATCAAGGCTGTGTTTAACAACTTCACCTCTGGCGGTACAACATATTATCCAGCCGAAGTCTACACTAACAGCGACCATAGAGGCTACTTAATTGATATTGGCTTGGTGCGTATACCGGACATAAGAATCACCGCTTTGGCGTTACTCGAGTTCTTCCACCCACAGGTGATCCCGTCAACCAATTTCGCGGCATCAGGCTATACACGTCTAGTAGTCTTGCAACTAGGTGAACTATGATGATCCATAAACGCTCTAAAGGTGGGCAGTTCATCATACTTGCAGCCGCACTCATACTTATAATCATGGTCTCAGTGGTAACATTTCTGTATACCAATATCCCCACGAATCAAATAGTAGCCCAGAACGTTCTGGGCGCGGTTAACTCGGTAGAACAGGCAGCGGATAAGGTTTTAGCGGCGAGCGCCTCCTACTACTCCACAATACTAAATGTCACGGGCAACTATACCTATGCGAGGCAGCAGGCAACAACACTCACTTTTGCAGGATTCAATACACTTTATAATCTATACTCATACTATGGCTTCACGTACTCTGTGACGCAGCCAGTGTTCTCAGCATACTGGTACTCCCCTATAAGTTATACATATGCGAGGTCAACCGTCCACTTCAATCTGACATCCCTGGGTTTCACTGGGCTAAACAGTAACGCCACACAAGAATTATTAGTACGCATCGTCTGCCCACCCAACTGCCCCCCCAAAGGCGATGCTGCAATAGTAGAGGTCGAAGCACAGGGTAACTCACCCCTCACAAACCTGGAAGCAAACAACTTTTACTTCGAATCGTATAATAACAGATTGAATGAATGGGTTAAACAATACCCAACAGAGTTCACCAACTATGGTAATGGGACGTACTCGCTATCTTATAGTGGGTTTCAAAACGCGTATATATTGGGTGTAGTCGACCAGCGCGGGATTCTAGCCATAGCTTCAAGCTACTCATCCATAACATACACGTTTAACTGGCCCACATATAATCCTCCGATAACCCAACCTTTCGTTGTTCAGGTCTATAATAACGGCACCCTATCAATGTTGGGTCAGCTTCTAACCCAACAACAGTACCCCATTCCCCCAGTTCCAGTAAAAGATATCTTGGTTAACGAGACAAACACTACAAGCAGTAATGGTGGGGTAACCAAACCGTTCCAGGTGCCGTTTCAGGTTGAGGATTGGGCGTCAGACTACACGGTTCCGCTTGGGTTAGCTGGCAACGAAACACTCTTTTCAAGCTTTCAAATGGTCGCCGCGCTCGTAGCTCCCTCAAAAACCAAAAGCCTCACAGTCTATTGGGAGGGCCTTGATTCCTGGAATCAGACACCGTACGCCATACCTTGTACACAGCAATCAAGGCAGTATTTCACGGCAAAACAAAGCTGCACCAGTGGCTCCACAATTATGAATGGGGCTCTCTCAATTGACACATCAAAACTCCAAGGCAATCAGGTGCAGCTCTTGGTGAGCGTTGGTGGCAAAACCTTCACAGTAAGTTTTGTACGCGCTGATGGTCAAACCTCAATGAACAATGGGGGCATTTCATATACGTTGGTTCCAGGCGTTGTGCGTGATATAATTCAGGTTGAGCCAGAAAATTTTGCTGGTTTCAACAATGCCTATAGTGTATACTTTCAGCTGGTACTACTTATTCCGGCGGATACAAATTATATAGAGGTGTTTCAAAGAGCCTTCTTCGTGAATGTTCCCTCTAATACACAAAGAAATGTTAACGATCTAATGCTGAACAGTATTCAGGTAAACGGTGGCTCGATCTTTATACAAAACTCCCCAAACAGTGCCTCCCAGCAATGGTCTGAGGTTCAGTTAGGAACTCAAGTATTCGACCAATATAACCAGACCACTCAAAATAAGAAACAAGCTATTGTGGGTGGTCAATACCATCTTTGGGGCATGATTTGTTCCGCGCTGGCTTCACCGCAACAACAAAGTTCTGACCCTTGTTCTCCTAGTAAAGGTTTTACTGTGGGATTTATCATGGCTCAATCACAGTTACAATCGCTCTATGGCTTCACAAACTCTGTAGGGCAATGCGGTGGTGGTGTTTTAGCATCCGCGTCCTCCACTACTAATGTTTTGGAGATTGATCCTGTGTTGGCACCGACTTGTTCCCAGGGGATAGGGTTTGATGGCAGCTATACGATTTCTTGGTGGGGTGCGTTGTGGTTTGGTTACCATTCAAGTATGGATGCATACCTAGTAAGCCAGTTAGTTGAAAATCCGCCCACTGTTAGCGTTGAAACTTGATGGGGTTTAGGCTCAATGATATTCCGGTGATTATGGATAGGATTGCTGAGGCGTAGAGAGGTATACCCATATTTGAGATGGCGCCAATCATGAAGAGTATGGCGGCAGTTAGACCGCTTGTAATGCTATTGAGCCCCGTTCTTCTATATATGAGGAGGAGGGGGATCATAATGGCTGTGGTTAGGATTGGATGGGTGAGGTCTGCCCCGTAGAGGTATAGTCTCCACATAGAGATGGCTGATGGTAGTAGGAAGAGTGGTGAGAAGGTGAGCCATATTGCTAGCCCTCTTATGAGGGTTTTGCTTGCGAGTTTGTCGAGTAGTTTTAGTGTTGCCACCCACTCTGTGAGTATGAATGCTAGTAGGAGGGGTTTGGAGTATCCCATCCCTACACCGATAATCGTAAAGTAGTACACTATCTGAGCTTGTATGAGTAGTAGGGCGGATGCAATTGTTCGCTGCATTGCGAGCTTATATTTGCTGGGGCGATATATTCTTTTCTTTATACACCCGCTATGTGGAAGAATATTGTGGCAACATAGATTACTATTCCGCTTACGGCTGCGAGTAGTGATGCGTGTTTAAGGCCCGCTGCAACACTTCCCTCACCCATTTTACCCGAAACGAAGCCCATTATCCAACTCGTAAATATTGCGCCAGCGAGCATAGTGTTTGTCACGCTTGATATGTTTGAGAGGCTTGAAGCGAATGGGTTGAATCCTCCGCCACTCACAATGGGTGATGTTAGGAAGTACACCATGAGTACAGTTGTAACAACTATCATTATTGCGCCGAAGTATGGTATGAATATGTATGGTCGAAGCTGGTTTCTTTTGTCCTGTTCTATTTGGAATATCTTCTCGACGAAGTCGGCGAGGTTTCCAAGCGTCTCGGGTGTGCCTCCGCCCACATCTATAACCTCTGAGAGGAGGAACATTGTGGTCTGGGTTATCCAGCTCCTAGTCTGCTCGATTATATTGGCCATCACCTGTCTTAGGGGTACTCCCCAGCTTATCTGGGAGGCCATACTCTTCACCACAGGTGTGAGTCCACCGTAGTTTCTGCTGGATAACTCCTCTATGGACTTCTCTGGTGCGAGACCGGTCTTCCTCACCTCTGCGATATCCCTTATGAAGCTTGGTAGAAGCCGCTCAACGCTGCGCCTAGCGCGACTATCAACTATGCTCACAGCAGCACCTGGAATGGTGCAAACCGTGAGCGCGGCGGCAAGCCTATACACAAATGGGATACTGAGGTGCAGTATGGGCGGGACGAGTAGTATTATGGGCACCATTACTAGGCCTATGCCGAAGAATATGTAGGGCTTGTAGTAATTGAATGGCTCTTTAGGTTGGGTGCTATGTGTGATGAATATAAAGGCGGCGGCCACTAGGGGGTTGAACACCGTTGTGAGGAGTATGATCTTCTGCACACCCCCACCTCCCCCGCCTCCAGCGGCTGAACCGAGGATGGTTTGCACGGCGAATAGTACGAAGAGGCCTATACCCAGTATGACAGCTATAGAGATATAGGATTCGGCGAATGTGCCTATTGTGTCCGCGGCTGTCCTCACCTTGAGTGCCCTGTAGGCGAAGATATCGCGTATCTTGTTCTGCATGTAGTCCACAACATCACCACCCGTTTTGAGCACGCTCGTGTATCCCCCGAAGAAGTCTGCGAACGCCTTGTTTGGATTGTAGCGCGCCGCCTTCTCCAGTGCGCTTATGGGGTCGAGGGCAAATACTTCTACATCCATGAGTATGCGTTTCGCTTCGATGGCTGCCTTGGGGTAAAGCTTCACGTTCGCGAGCCTTTTGAGTGTCATTATGGGTGAGATACCCCCGCTTGCGAGAACAGCCACATAGCCCACTACGAAGGGTAGCTCGTTATCAAGTGCACCCGCCCTACTCGACGCAGCCGATCTGGGGTAGAGTAGGCCGAAGCCGAAAACGATGAGAGGTAGGAGTATAAGTGGGAAGAGTACTAGTAGCCTGTGGTTTAGTATTATTAGGAATATGGTTATTGCTGATATGGGTAGTGTTAGTAGTGAGGAGAGTATTACTAGTGAATAGAACACTTCGGGAGTATAGTTCAGCCCACTCTTGAGGAAGAGCGATTGTGAGTCTGGCATGAATGTGAGCATCCTCTGGGATATTTTCCCGAAGTGCCGGAAGGCGAATGTAGCCATACTCTCAGTGAAGGTGTAGTGAGGTACAGCCTCAGCCGTCTTGTCGGTTTTCGATTTCTTTTTTGGTAGCTTGAACACCATTAAACAGATTATTACTCACATACATATATACTATACTGAAAGTCAGGTACACTATGAAGATAAAGTTGTGATGTTATCTTTAGAACTAGGCCTTTTATTATGGGTTGATGCTATAGTGTTTAGTGTAGAATGCTCACAAAGGAAAAAATACTCGAAGTATTGAAGGGGATACGTGACCCCGAAATCGGTGAAAACATTGTTGACCTCAACATGGTGCGGGGGGTCAATGTTAGCGTTGGGGGCGGCGTGGAAGTAGAGATAGCGCTAACTGTTCCCGAATGCCCACTTACAGCTACTATCAGAAAGGATGTTAATTCGGCGCTCAAAGGGTTGGGCGCGTCCAGTGTGAATATTAGGTTCACTTCGATGAGTGAGTCTGAGAGGAGCGAGTTGATACAGAGGGTTCAGGAGATCAGGCGCACAAGGATGCATAGTCAAGCCGGGGGGCAGCCTCAGGGTGTGATGGGGGTTGGCCCCATAAGCAGGCTGGGCAAGGGCCTCATACACAACATTGTAGCAGTGGGCTCGGGTAAGGGTGGTGTGGGTAAAAGCACAGTTACAGCCATCCTAGCGGTCGAGTTGGCGAGAAGGGGCTTCAGGGTTGGCATACTAGACGCCGATGTAACCGGCCCGAGTATACCGAGGCTATTCGGGCTTAAAACGAAGCTTGAAACCGACGGGAAAAAGATATTCCCAGCGACTACAGCAAGCGGTATCAGGGTTGTCTCAGTGAACCTTATTCTTCCGAGCGAGTCGGATGCGACCATTTGGCGTGGACCCATAATAAACGGTGTGATAAGGCAGCTATACACTGATGTTGATTGGGGCGAGTTGGACTATATGCTGGTTGACCTGCCGCCTGGTACGAGCGATGCGCCTCTTACAGTGTTCCAGTCGCTTCCCCTTGACGGTTTCATCGTTGTTACTTCACCCCAGGAGCTTGCACAGGTTATTGTGGGTAAGGCTGTTAACATGGCCAAAAAGATGGGTGTGCCAGTGTTTGGGTTGGTTGAGAACATGGTTTACATGGTGTGTCCACACTGCGGGGAGCGTGTGTATATCTATGGAGAGGCTAGGAATCAGCTCGCCGAGCGCTTCGGCCTGAGAGTGTTGGGTAGCCTACCCATAGACCCACAGCTACCCAAAATATGTGACGAGGGTCGGATAGAGGAATATGTATCTGGGGAGGCGGCTAGCATAATAAACAGGATGGGTGAAGTGCGTGTGAACATACTTAACCTTAAGGCAGCAGCACCAAGTAATCAGTAGACTAGTCGAATTATTGGTTTGCGGCGCCTCCCCTAGAGTCTGGGTTGGCGCCGAAATCTCGCTTCACCTAATCTTTCACGGTCTCTAGGGTGCTCACTATTTGCCATAGCTGTACACGTGTATGCGGGGGCATGTTGGGGTCTTGGGATATCTGGTCTATTATGCTTATAGCGTTCGCAGCCCTAACGCCCGGGGTGAGATTCTTGGTTTGAAGTGTTTTTAACGCTTCCTGAGCGGTTCTCCGTATGTTTCGTGGTATAGTGTTGTCATCTGATATCTGTTGGAGTAAAACCGACGCCTGCTTAATTTTTTCGTCGTTACTGATTCTCAGAGCCATTTTTCATTCACCAAACCATTGATGGGAGATAGAGATATATAGTTTTGTGTGTGTTTTCATGTGTGTCTCAGGCAAGTAAAAAGATAGCTAAGGTTTTGATGGAGGGTGGAAAGCTACTCGCGGAATCATGCCCCGTGTGCTCGACCCCACTCGTCCAGGAGAAGTCGGGTGAAGTTTACTGTGTGAACTGTCAGAAGAGAGTTGTTATAGTCTCAAAAGATGAGGAGATAGTGGAGAAGCTCTCGCTCCCATCTGTGCTCGCAGAACTCGAAGAGCTGATGGTCAACATGATCCACAGAGAGGTTGACAGGATGAACTCGCCGAATGGGGGCGGCTTGGAGGGATTTGAACGCTTGAACCAGATGCTAGAGGTGCTAAAGAGGATAAGGGAGCTCAAAACCGCCTAGAACGGCTTAATGGGTTCCCCGCTGCAAAAATAAGTATCCTACTCCTGAGGTGTTCAGTGGTATCGTTGAAAAACCTTTGGGCGCCGTGGAGGATGGTTTACGTCGAGTCCTGGAGCGAGTCTCCCAATGGGTGTTTTCTGTGCGATGCGGCGGGGAATCCCTCTAGGGAGAAGCTTGTTTTGGAGAGGAACCCCCATGCGCTTGCTATACTTAACCTCTACCCCTACAACCCTGGACACCTACTTGTGGCTCCTGTGCGTCACGTGGATGACTTCTCCCTGCTTGGAGAAGAGGAGTCGGTGGGGTTGTATAGGACTCTGTTGAAGTGGATAGGTCAGGTCAAGTCTAGGCTTAAACCAGACGGACTTAATGTGGGTGTGAATATCGGGGTTGCAGGGGGCGCAGGTCTCCCCCAGCACCTTCACATCCACGTTGTGCCCCGATGGAGGGGTGACACCGACTTTATGCCGATCGTGGCCTCAACGAAAGTTATGCCGGAGCTTCTTGAGTCAACTTATCAAAAGCTCACCCAAGACTCGTAATGTATTTGTCTGTCCATGGTGGATGGGTAGGTTTCATTTATATATCTGTTTGGTTTTGATTGTTTATAAACAAAATGTCTGGAATGTATTTTGCGGGCTACGATAGGGCCATAACAATGTTTTCACCCGATGGTCGAATCTACCAGTTAGAGTATGCTATGGAGCCTGTAAAGAAGGGTTCGACCACCATGGGTATAAAGGTGGACGAAGGTGTTGCAATTGTTGCCGAGAGGATTAAACCTTCACCGCTTGTGGACGTCTCGGCGCCCGAGAAGGTTCTCTTAGTTGACAGGCATATAGGGGTGGGGTACGCTGGTCTATCCTCCGATGCTCGTGTTCTTATAGAAGATGCCCGCGTTTACGCTCAGACTCATCGCATCATGTATGATGAGGATATAGATGTGGAGGCTTTAACCAAGAGGATGGGTGACGTGATGCAGGCCTATACCCAGCACGGGGGTACACGACCGTTCGGTGTCGCGTTTATCACGGCGGGTATAAGTAGGGGTGTGCCGAAGCTCTTTATGACCGATGTGAGTGGCGCGTACACGAGTTATAAGGCGGTCACCATAGGTATGTATGACCAAGCGATAACAGACTTCTTTAAGGATCAGTACACGCCGAGTATGAGCATTGAGCAGGCTGTTCTCACAGCACTTCAGGCCTTGCGTAAAGCCAAGCAGGAAGCGCTTCAGACGAGCGTGGCCTTCGACCCCGAGAAGATTGAGGCAGGGGTGGCTAGGAGGAGCACTGGACTGTTCGTTAAGCTCACACAAGCGGAGGTTTCCTCCATTATAGACAAGCTAGAGGGGTCTGGCTTAAGTTGAGCTCCAAGTATGTTATAGCTAGGTTGGAGGCTGGTGGCCACAGGTTTGAGGTTCTAGTTAAGCCCGAAGAGGCGTGGGAGTTTAAGAACGGTAAATCCAAGAAGATCGAAGACGTCCTTGTGAGTGAGGAAATATATAAGGACGCCAACAAGGGTTTGAGGGCTCCCGAATCCGCTCTCAAGGAGGTGTTCGGTACAACCGACCCAATAAGCGTGGCCCAGCAAATAGTTTTGAAAGGAGAGCTCCAGCTCACGGCGCAGCAGAGGCAACAGATGGTGGAGAACACCCGCAAGCAGATCGTGAATTATATCGCTAGAAACTGTGTTGACCCTAAGACCAACCTCCCGCATCCCCCCACGAGGATAGAGCTCGCCTTAAGCCAGGTTAGATTTGCAGTGAATCCGCTTAAACCAGTCGAAGAGCAGGCTTTGGAGGCGATAAAGGCGCTCCGAACTGTTCTGCCGCTTAAGACATCCATAGCGGAGCTCGAGGTGCGCGTCCCCGCGGCGTTTAGGAAGTACTATAATCAGATATCTCAGCTTGGTAACGCCAAGTCAACCAGATGGGAGGAGGACGGCTCCTTTACCGTGGTGCTAGAGGTTCCTGGCGGCATGAAGCTGGACGTTATAAGCAAGATTAATAACTTTACGCATGGTCAAGCAAGTGTTAAGGAGTCGACGACTAGGTGAGTGAATTGACAGTCTACTTTAAGCACAGGGATATTGTGACACCGGGTGACCTGCTCGCTCGGGGTAGATTCAGGGTTGGAGCCAACGTGGTTAAGGTTGGTGAGGACAGCTACTATGCTACTGTTCTGGGGTCATTCGAGCTTCAGAACGGAGTGCTAAGCGTTAGGGCTCTACGAGGCCCATACATGCCTCGCAAGGGTGACAGGGTTATTGGTATGGTCGTAGACATATCGATGGGTAGCTGGTCTGTGGATATACGCTCGCCTTATGAAGCAACGCTACCCGCGGGGAGGTTCCCGGTTAGGATAAACCCAGTTCTAGATGATATACGTAAGTACCTCAAGGTTGGAGATTACGTGTACGCTGAGATAGCGGAGTTCGATAGGTTCCGGGCGCCTGTTCTGGACGCTACGGCGAGCAGGGAGTTCGGCCCGATCAAGCAGGGTGTGGTTGTAGCCATAGAGCCAACGCGGGTCCCACGGGTTATAGGTAGGAATGGCTCTATGATTAAGCTCCTGAATAAGGAGCTGAATGCGAATATTGTTGTCGCCCAGAATGGGTATGTGTGGGTTAGGGGGAATGATAGCACAGCTATTAATAGGGCTGTGCGTATTGTTAAGATGATTGAGGCCGAAGCGCACACCCAGGGTCTGACTTCTAGGGTTGAGGAGATGCTGAAAACACTTAAGAGTCCCGGCGTACAACCTAGTGTTAGTGGAGAAGAAGGTAATAGTGGAGGCGTTTAGCGAGGCGTTTGTGTTTGAGTGAGAGTGTAGTTCTAATAACACAGGATGGTGTTAGGCTTGACGGTCGGAGAATCGATGAGTTAAGACCCGTCAAGATGCAGGTGGGCGTACTAAAGAATTGTTCTGGTTCGGCTTATATCGAGCAGGGTAAAACGAAGATCTTGGTGGCGGTTCAGGGTCCTCGGGAGGCTCACCCAAAACACATAGCGCTGCCTGGGAGGGCTATTCTTCGGACGCGTTATCACATGGCGCCTTTCTCAACCGATGAGAGGAAGTCACCCGCACCCTCTAGACGTGAAGTGGAGCTTAGTAAGGTGATACGGGAGGCGCTTGAGCCAGCGCTCTTCCTTGAAGAGTATCCTAAGACTGTGATAGATGTATTTATAGAGGTTTTGCAGGCTGATGCTGGAACCCGTAGCGCCGGTATAACAGCAGCTTCGATTGCACTCGCCGAGGCGGGTATACCTATGAGGGACTTGGTCACCGCGGTGGCGGTTGGCAAAGTTGGAGGCAAGGTGGTGCTCGACCTCAACGAGGCAGAGGATGAGCATGGTGAGGCGGATATGCCTATAGCCATGATGCCCAGCCTTAACAAGATAACCCTCCTACAACTGAACGGTAGACTCACGAGACAGGAGTTAGAGGAAGGTGTAAACCTGGTGAAGAAAGGAATCAAAGAGCTTTATTCGCTTCAGAAGCAAGCCCTAAGGGCTAGGTTCAGCGGTGCGCAGGTGGAGGTGTGATTGTTGGCTGACCTTTCAACCGTGGAGGAGTTTGTGCCCATCCAGCAAAAGGAGCTTCTAGCGCTACTCTCGACGGGTGTAAGGGAGGATGGGAGAAAATTTGATGAGTACAGGAAGGTGGAGATTCAGACATCCATCTATGAGAAGGCTAATGGCTCGGCCATGGTTAAGATAGGTAACACCGTGGCTGTCGCGGGTGTGAAGGCTGAACTCGGTGAACCCTTCCCCGATACACCTAACGAGGGGGTTCTAACGGTTAGTTTGGAGCTATTACCACACGCTTCACCCAGCTTTGAGCCGGGTCCACCGGATGAGAACGCGGTTGAGATGTCTAGGATAGTTGACCGCGGCTTGAGGGAGTCCAAGGCGATTAAGACGTCTGAGCTCTGCGTGTTGCCGGGTAAAAAGGTGTGGGTTATCTACGTTGACATCTACGCTATGGACCATGATGGTAACATAGTTGACGCCTCGGGTATCGCGGCTCTGGCCGCTCTGCTCACCGCTAAGATACCTGAGGTTAAGGTTGAGGGGGAGGACGTTGTCCTACTCGAGTCGACTAAGGGCATCCCAATGGTTGAGAGACCTGTCCCCGTCACGGTGGCAAAGATAGGCGATTATCTGGTGGTTGACCCTTCACTTTCCGAAGAGAATGTGGCCGATGTGAGGGTGACGATGACCACGCTTGAGTCGGGCATTGTTTCATCGATCCAGAAGAGTGGTTCCGGGACGCTTGAGGAGCCCGATGTGCTTAAAATATACGATCTGGCATATGAGAAGGGTAAGGAGATAAGGTCTCTACTAGCTAAGCTTGGGTGATTTGTATGGGTAAAACAAAAGTTGTTGGTGAAACGGGCAGCTATGGCGCAAGGTACGGTATGACTGTGAGGAGAAGGGCGCTAAAGATCCTGAAGAAGAGGCATGAAAAGGTGGCCTGTCCGCGGTGCGGTAAGCTCGTGCTGATGAAGAGGCTCTCCGTGGGTGTTTGGACGTGCCCCTCATGCGCCTATACATACGCCGGACCCGCACACGTCGCCAAGGCCTAGAGTGGTGTGTTTGAATCCCCCCGCAGTGTACATCACCACATCACGTTCACCTTCACCAAGGTCAAGGACGCTTGTCAACGCGCTAGCGCTGATAACACCCGCACGCAAGATAATAAGAGGCAAAAAAAGTCTGCACACACTCCTAAGCGAGTGTGGAGCTGACTCGATGATAGCAGTGGTTTTCGAGAGGTTCGGCAACCCAGCCGGCCTAACACTATATGTTAGGGGACAACCCACCCAGACACTGGCTTTCAGCGGCTTCAGTGTTTCCCGCGGACTGAAACAGTTGGTGGATAAGGCTGGTGTTGCAAGAGTGGTGGGCTCCTCTAAGACCCCCAGATCCGAGATGGCGCTCAGGCTAAAAGAATTCTTGACGAGCCTTCCGCCAGCGCAGGGGAAACTCATAACTAACATCGATGTATTCGAAAAGAATGGTAAGGAGGTTGTGGTCCTCACCCTCAGAGGTGTGCAGTGTGTCAACTTCTACTTTAGGGATAACTGAAGTCGATGCTGAACTCTGTGTCCACATGGTTTCACCAGCGCAGGCTGAAAGCGTCTATTGGGCTGTACTCCCAGAGGTGGAAACTTGGCCACGGGGTGCGACGAATGTTAGACTAACTCTCTCCGGTAGCACAGTATGTGCTTATATACATGCCACTAGAATATCTGATATGAGGGCTGCCCTGAACAGCGTGGGCTCATGGCTCCACGTGGCCGCAACCCTTCTAGGTGAGGTTGCTTGAGTACACAGGATAAATCCGCGCAAATAGCCAGAATACAAGAACAATTAAAGGCTCTTATAGCCGAGCGACAAAGGCTTGAATTAGAGATAAAAGAAGCGGAGAGGATAAAAGCTGAGGTGCAGGGTCTTCCACCTGAAACGGAGGTCTATAAATCCACTGGCCCCGTCCTCTACAAGACAACGATACAGGAGGTATTGAGCGGCCTCGATAAGTACAAAGAAGAGTTGCAGGAGAGGGTGGTAGTCTACCAGAGCCAAGAGTCAGCTCTTAAAGCAGAAGTCGAGCGGATTAGAAGGTCTGTTGTAGTAAGCTCAAAACCAGAAACAGACGAAGCCTAAAGGGCTAACTTATGAGCAATTTAAAGTGATGCTTTAAATCTGAAAACTAGAGCCGTGATCCCAGTCAATAGGGTTATCACCGTGTATGGTGCTTGAGGGGAATCCCGACATATGGGCACCTATTAATGTACCCTAGGTGCATAGTGTTATTCAAGTATGGTGGTTTGGAGTGCGCCACTCTCACTCTTTAAGGGCGCATCAAAACTTGTGCTGGGTTCACCAACAGGTAAAGGATTAATTTTGGTGTGTCGTAAAGGGCGGGTGGCGCGCTCGGTTTCTATTCAACCCCATATGCACGTAGTTCGGGTGGGAATCTTGTTTGTTGGTGTAGTAGGGCATCCATATTTTTTTGGTAAAATCTTAAAAGAAGTTTGTGGTTGAAGAATTGATGGATGAGCTCGTTAGATTCGAGAATGTTTGGTTCACGTATCTTGGGAACACTGAACCCTCTCTTAAGGGGGTTAGCCTTAGTATTAATAGTGGGGAATTCGTGGTTATCACCGGGCCGAGTGGGTGCGGTAAATCTACTCTTCTTAGGTGTATGAATGGGTTGATTCCGCACTTTCATGGGGGAGAGTTCAGGGGTTCAGTGCGTGTGAAGGGGGTTGATACGAAGTTGAGTAGTGTGCACCAGCTAGCCCAGATGGTGGGTTTGGTTTTTCCCGACCCAGAATCGCAGCTTATAGCGTTAGAGGTTGAGGATGATGTGGCTTTCGGACCAGGTAACCTGGGCTTACCCAAGCGAGACGTATTGGAAAGGGTCGACTGGTCTCTGAGGAAGGTGGGCGTGGAGAAGCTGCGCCACGCCCAGGTGTTTAAGCTTAGTGGGGGGGAGCAGCAGAAGGTCGCCATAGCTTCAATCCTAGCGTTGAAACCCAGTATACTGGTGTTGGATGAACCCACAGCCAACCTCGACCCCCTTTCAGCTAAGTCGCTTATAGATTTGCTTGGCGAACTCAATAGGAGTGGTACAACCATTGTGGTGGCTGAGCACAGGTTGAGTATGGTTTCCAAGTACTCTAGCAGGGTTTTGCTGATGGATAATGGTAAAATCGTTTTGGACGCTGATCCCTATGTTGCTTTTACCTCTCAGATACCTATCGATATAGGGGTTGAGAGACCTGAGTTCTACCCCCTTAGGGAGAGACTTCGAAGGAATGGGTTAAAGGTGGATGGTATAAGCACGATTGAGGAGTTGTTATCGGCCGTTCAAAAAAAGGAGATCAAATGTGTTGGAGCTTGAAGCAGTGAGTTACCGGTACCCTGGCTCCGACCGGGAAGCTTTGAGTAATGTGTCTTTGAAGTTCACCCCCAAGTCTTCGACCGCTATAGTTGGCCCAAATGGGGCTGGTAAGTCCACCCTTGTGCGCCTGATGAACGGCTTGCTTCGACCGTCAAGCGGGAGGGTGCTGCTTTGCGGTGTTGACACCGCAAAGAAGAGTGTTGCAGAGCTGGCGCGGAGGGTGGGGGTCGTGTTTCAGAACCCCAACCATCAGATATTCGCTGGTAGTGTTAGAGAGGAGGTCGCCTTCGCGCTGAAGAACTTCGGTTTCCCAGAGGATGAGGTTGGGTGCCGGGTGTCCAGTGCTTTGGAGCGGCTGGGTCTTTCAAGGTACGCTGATAGCTCACCGTTTATGCTCAGCTCGGGTGAGAAGAAGAGGCTCACGATAGCCTCTGTGATAGTCTATGAACCGGATATCTTAGTGTTCGATGAACCAACGGTGGGCCAAGACTACCGTAATAAAGCGATTATTGGGGGGATAGTAAGCGAGTTCGTGAGTAGTGGTAAGTGTGTTGTGAGTATGACGCATGACATCGACTTCGCGCTAAACTACTTTGAGAGGGTCGTTGTTCTAAGTGAGGGCATGGTTAGGGCGGATTTAGGGGTCTCCGAGTTTGGTCTGGACGGCTCATTTATGCACGGCTCAAGACTCGTCCCCACTGAGGCCATGTTTCTTAAGGAGCTAATGAGGATAGTGGAGTTCAAGGGTGTGTATGAGCCAGGCGCGCTCGCCGAGCATATAGCTAGGAGGATTTGCGGATGAGTTATCTCAACGCATTCATATACACTAAGGGTAACACTCTTCTACATAGGCTTGACCCTAGGTCGAAGGGTGTGATGGCCATCTCAGCCGCAGTCAGTCTAGGTTTACTTGTAAGTGGTGTTGCGGTCTACCTAATAATAATCGGAATCCTTCTCCTCGTGATATACGCGAGCGGCTTAGGCAGACAGGTATACGCTTCTATTCGCTCCTACGCTATACTCTCAGTCATTCTCTTCGCAGTGAATCTCTGGGCGACGCGCAGCCTCGTTGTCTCCGCTCTAGTTGTTGAAAGACTGGTACTCTTCGTGGAGATATTCTCGGTGATCTCCCTTACAACATCACCCGAAGACTTGGGCTCAGCCCTACTCAAGTTGGGTCTCCCATACACGTTCGTGCTGGCGTTCACAATGTCTCTACGGTTTCTCCCAACGGTGGCCAATGAGCTCAGATCAATAGAGGACAGTCAGAAGTCGAGGGGTCTGGAGCTAGATAAAGGAGGGTTTGTGGCGAGGATTAAAAAGTATGTTCCCATCCTGATCCCCCTCCTAGTCAACACCATTATAAGAGCTGAACAGGTTGCTGAAGCCATGGAATCAAAGTGCTTCGGAGCCACAACTAGACCTACTAGAATAAGGGATCTGAAGTTTGGTTTGGCCGACTGGTTAACAGTCGTGCTGAGTGCAGCCGCGCTTGCAGCTTTGTCATACCACTACGCACTGACCCACTCCGCACTAACCTTCCTTTGAACCATCCAACCTTAATTTGTGCATTAAAATTTAATCTTGAGTAGGGTGGTGTATTGGGTGTAAATTTTTAAATCTAGCGTGGAGGCTTGGTTTTAGATTGTTCGCACCTGTTTGGTTCACGCTGTTTGCGTAAGACTTAAGCACGATGCGTTGTGAGAAGAGATAAGGCGATTGTTTGGATGCCGAAGTACAAACAAACAGATGAAATATTGAGGTTGATGAGTCGAACATCCAACATTAGGAACATGGGTGTCATAGCACACGTTGACCACGGTAAGACTACACTGTCCGACAACCTGCTCCTTGCAGCTGGGATAATATCCCCCAAAGTGGCTGGTACGGCGTTGGCTATGGATTACCTAGAGATTGAGCAGAAGAGGCAGATGACTGTTAAGGCCGCTAACGTCAGCCTCCTACACGAGTATAAGGGTGAGCAGTATGTTGTGAACATGATTGACACTCCGGGTCACGTGGACTTCACTGGTAAGGTGACCCGCTCGCTTAGGGTGATGGATGGCGCGGTGGTTGTGGTGGATAGTGTTGAGGGCGTCATGACCCAGACGGAGACCGTGACCAAGCAGGCCTTGGAGGAACGTGTGAGACCGCTTCTCTATGTGAATAAGATAGATAGACTGATAAAGGAGCTCAGGCTTTCACCCCAGGAAATCCAGGAGAAGCTGGTCAGCATCGCGAGGGATTTTAATTCCCTTATTGAGAATTACGCGGAGGAAGAGTTCAGGGAGAAGTGGAAGGTTAACCTCACCCGTGGGCAGATCGCCTTCGGGGCGGCTAAGGATAAGTGGGGGTTTACGATACCCATAGCCACCGCTAAGGGCCTCAAGTTTGCCGATATTGTTAATGCCTATAACAACAACGACATCTCCAAACTCGTCGAGAACTTCCCTCTTCATGAAGCGATACTGGACATGGTTGTTGAGCACGTACCCAACCCCCTCGAAGCGCAGAAGTACAGGATACCCAAACTCTGGAAGGGTGCGCCGGACTCGCCTTTACTTAAGCCCATGATGGATTGCGACCCTAACGGACCCCTTATCATGGCGGTTAACAACGTTGTAGTGGACCCGCACGCTGGGCTCGTGGCCACAGGCCGAATATTCAGTGGCAGTGTTCGAACAGGTCAGGAGGTTTTCTTGGTCTCGGCCAACCAAACAGCTAGGATACTCCAGGTTGGCTTGTTTATGGGTCAGAGTAGGGAGGTAGCCGAGCATATTCCCGCTGGTAACATAGTTGCCGTGTTAGGCCTCGACCAGGCTAGGGCTGGTGAAACCATAGTTGACCCGAGTATTAAAGCCGAACAGGTGGGTTTCGAGAGGTTGAAGTATGTGTCTGAGCCAGTGGTGACAATCGCGGTTGAACCAAAGAATAGTAGGGACCTCCCACGCTTCGTGGATGCATTAAGAAAGATGAGTATCGAGGACCCGAATCTTAAGCTCAAAATAGATGAGGAGACGGGTGAGTACCTTATCTCAGGTATGGGTCAGCTCCACCTCGATATAGTGCTCTATGAGTTGCAGGAGAAAGGGTTCGAAGTGGTGACGACGCCACCCATAGTGGTGTATCGTGAGACCATTCAGGGTGTAGCTGGACCCGTTGAAGGTAAATCACCCAATAAGCACAACAGGTTTAGGGTTGTTGTTGAACCACTCAACGAGGCCACGGTGGCCCTCCTACAGTCGGGTGAAGTTTATGATGAGCAGGACTTCCGGGAGAGGGCGAAGATACTGCGTGAGAAGGCTGGTTGGGACACTGACCAGGCGAGGAATATTTGGAGTGTGGATGAGCGGCTTAACGTATTCATAGATGCCACGAAGGGTATCCAGCACCTTCAGGAAATTCAGGATACCCTAATACAGGGGTTCAAGTGGGCTACGGAGGCTGGGCCGCTTGCCCAGGAGCCGATACGTGGGTTAAAGGTCTTATTGGTGGACGCCATGATTCACGAGGACCCAGCGCACAGGGGTCCAGCTCAGGTGATGCCCGCCACCAAGAACGCCATACACGCGGCTTTCTTGATGGCGCAGCCAACACTGCTTGAGCCCACCCTCAAGCTCGACATAAGGATACCAGCGGAGTACGTGAGCGCCATAAACAGGATCGCTGCTCAGAAGCGGGGTAGGGTTCTTGAAATAAACCAGAGCGGCGGCCAGATGCGTATGCTTGTGGAGATGCCTGTGAGTGAGACATTCAACCTATCAACAGAGCTTAGAAGCGCTACTGCTGGGAAGGCTTTCTGGGGTCTCGAATTCTCAAGGTGGGCTCCTGTTCCACAGTCACTTCTCTTGGCCACTGTTCAAAAGATCAGGGAGAGGAAGGGTCTACCCAAGGAGATACCCCGACCAGAGGAGCTTCTCGAGTGATCCACACATGAAGCTGTATGAGCATGAAGCCAAAAAGATTTTTAGGGACATAGGTATACCCACACCCCTAGGAGAGGTTGTAACCAGTGTGGAGGAGGCTAAGCGGGCTTATGCAAGGCTAGCGCAGCGGAGTGTTGTGGTTAAAGCCCAGGTACTCGTGGGGGGCAGGGGTAAGGCGGGTGGCATAAAGTTCGCATCAAGCGTTGAAGAGGTTGAGAGCGCCGCGAAGACACTTCTCGGCTCGGAGATTAAGGGTGAAAGGGTGGGTGCCGTACTCATTGAGCCCAAACTGGATATATCCCGCGAGCTCTACCTTGGGGTCACGTGGGATAGGAGTGAGAGGAGCCCCGTGGTTATCGCGAGCTCTGAAGGAGGGGTGAACATTGAGGAGGTAGCTAAAACAAAGCCTGATGCGATAAAGAGGGTGCNCGTCGNCCCCGAGATAGGTTTCAAACCATTCATGGGTAGGCTTCTCGCTTCGTCCATAGGTCTCACGGGGCGTGTTCTGCAGAGCTTCGCTGACATAGCCTCCAAGATGTACTCCCTCTTCGACGGGTTTGACGCCGAACTCGTGGAGTCGAATCCCCTAGCCCTCACTTCGCAGGGTGATATAGTCGCAGCCGATGCGAGACTCAACATTGTGGACGATGCGCTCTTCCGTCACAAGGAGTTCTCGAACAACTCCGATGAGAGGCTCGCAGAGTATTCGGTGCTTGAGAGGAAGGCGCGTCAACTGGGTGTGCAATACGTTGAGCTGGATGGGAGTATAGGTATAATCGGGAACGGAGCTGGTCTTACCATGGCTACACTAGACCTAATTAAGTACTATGGGGGTGAGCCAGCCAACTTTCTGGATGCTGGCGGCGGCTCGTCGGAGGAGGAGTTTATGCAGGCCTTGAGTATACTAAACGAGAACCCCAAGGTTAGACTTGTCTTCGTGAATATTCTTGCGGGTATAACTAGGTGCGACGATGTTGCGAGAGCCATTGTTAAGGCAAGAAGCAGCCTCGGGATGTCCAAACCCTTCGTGATCAGGTTGGCTGGTACGAATGAGGAGGAGGGACGCAGAATACTCGCGGGGAGCGGTATAAACGTCTTCTCCGACATGGATGAGGCCGCTAAGAAGGCGGTGGAGGCAGCCTCAAAACTATAGTGGGGTGTGAATGTATGGCGATACTTATAGACGAATCCACAAGACTCGTGGTTCAGGGTATAACTGGAAGGGAGGGAGGCTTCCACGCAGCCCAAATGGCAGCCTACGGAACAAATGTGGTCGCTGGGGTAAGCCCAGGTAAAGGGGGGTTAAAGGTGTTAGACAGTGTGCCAGTATACGACACCATAAAGCAAGCTGTGAAAGAGGCTGGTGCTAACACCTCCATAATATTCGTCCCCGCCCCCAATGCGCTTGACGCTGTCCTCGAATCCATCGACGCTGGAATACGCCTCACAGTCATAATAACCGAGCATGTGCCCCCCTCCGACACGTGGAGGGCTGTGAACTACGCGGCACGCAGGGGTGTTAGGCTCATAGGTCCAAACTGTCCAGGCGTGATAAGCCCCGGCAGGGCTAAGGTGGGCATAATGCCCGCAAGTGTTTTCAAACGCGGCGGGGTTGGTGTTGTGAGTAGAAGTGGCACACTAACCTATGAGGTATCCCTGCAGCTCACAAAGTCCGGGCTCGGTCAAAGCAGCGTTGTGGGTATAGGGGGGGACCCGATTGTGGGCACCGGTTTCAAGGATGTCTTGGAAATGTTCGAGAATGATGTTGAAACCCACTCTGTGGTGCTCATAGGTGAAATAGGTGGTGATGCAGAGGAGAAGGCTGCCGCGTATATTTCAGAGCATTTGTCGAAGCCCGTGGTTGCCTATATTGCCGGTAGAACCGCTCCACCTGGAAAGAGGATGGGTCATGCGGGCGCCATAGTGAGCGGAACCGAGGGGACGGTTGAGGCCAAGACAAAGGCGTTCACCGAGGCTGGTGTAGCTGTTGCAAAGACGCCTTCAGAGATACCAGCGCTTATAGCCAGAGCTAGTAGGCGTTGAGTTCCCATCCGGCGCGTGAGAGCCCGGAGATAAGAGCCTCAGTGTTTTTCAGGGTTTGATTCAACACCTCAATCTGGCTTGTGGACACACCCACTTCCTCGTAAGTGTGTCTATACTCACCGAACACCCTCCTAGCGATCGCCGAGAGTGGCTCAGCTGGCTCTAGGCCCGCCAACTCGGCTACGAGAGCAGCCCAGCATCTGGCGACGCTGCTCAACCTGTACCCCCCGCCTCCGAAAGCAATCAACCTGCCTCCACAAACATCATGGGACAATAGGTGGATCGAAGAAACAAGTTGGAGGTAGCCTGAGTCGGAGAGTTTTAGGTGGGTGAGCGGGTCTCCTGAATGGGCGTCCACCCCTGCTTGGAGTAGGATTACCTCGGGTTTAAAGCTTCGAATCAGGGTTGGCACGATTTTGGAGAATGTGTAGAGATAGTCCGCATCACCCGCGTGGGGTGGTAACACGATGTTCACCTTTTTACCGAAGCCTTCACCCTCACCCAATTCTTCTATGGAGCCAGTCCCAGGGAAGAGATATCTGCCGTCCTCATGGAAGTCGAGTATCAAAAGATTGGGGTCAGAGTAGAAGGGGTACATGACACCGTCCCCATGATGGGCATCGATATCTATGTACGCGATTCTGGTTAAACCCATACCCCGAAGTGTTCGTATAGCGATGGCCACATCGTTAAACACGCAGAAACCACTCGCCCTATTGGGCTGGGCGTGGTGTAATCCACCATAGAGGTTGACGGTGTGCTGTGTCTGTGGTAAAACCCTGCACATCTCAGCAGAAGCCTTTACCACATGTGAATATGCTTCATAACACTGTGGAAAGGCAGGTGTGTCGCCGTAATCGAGTAAACCCTCCCCGATATCAGACATCTTCTTGACAAAACGAATGTATGACTCCTCGTGGAAAAGTCTGAGTAGCTCAACGCAGTCGTCACCGTCATCCCTGTCGAACTCCACTACCCTTAAACCACGCATAACCCCAGAGGCTTCCAGAACCTTCAGCGCTAGGTATACCCGTTCAGGCCTCATCGGGTGACCGTCTGGAAACCCACTCTCCTCAAATCCCGTGATACGAGCCAAGCCCACACTACACACATCTACCCACCCGGAACCCTAAACATAAACCAAACGGCCACGATTCCGCACAAATATCTCCCGCTGTGCCCTACTTGGTACCCTGATATGTGATGGCCAGGCTTTAACGTTCACGCATAAGAGAATCTTACCTAGCCACCCCACAGGAGGATATCTTGATGGGTAGACAGTTTACTTTGTGATTGTTAATAATTGTCTGTCACTGGAATATAATCATCGAGGGGTGGTCGAAAAGTATATTTCTTTCCATCATCCTCTCTACACATGATACGTAGGGGACTTGGCCGTCCATGCCAGCGTGTACCTAGAGGGCTAAGTGGCCTAATCCCCTCGTTCCACATGGGCGGTCGTCGTCTAGTCTGGTCTAGGACGTTGGCCCCCCGCGCCAACGACCCGGGTTCAAATCCCGGCGACCGCATCCCTCAATCTGGTTTGACTTTAAACGTTGCTTTGACTGCTTTTCTCTGCGCAGCTATTATCCTCGTAGGGTTCGTTGTGGTGTCACATGTGTTTCTCGCAGCGGTGACTAGCTATAGCATGCTTCCGACCCTCACGTAAGGAGACCTTCTAGTAGTGCAGGGCAGCATTGACCACCAACAATATAGGGTGGACCAAGTAATAGTCTACCGTAGCACAAATCAATTACTCTACTATGAACTCATAGTGCATCGTATAGTGGCCGTGAACGTTAATGCTACGGATGGCATAGTGGGCTATATAACCAAAGGGGATAACAAGCCAGTGGCCGACAACGCGGCTGGATACGAGCCCCACAGGTATACCTCCAAACAGGGTTCTTGGTAGAGTAATATTTGTGGCTCCTCTCCAAGGATACCTAGGACTCTACCTTAAAACGACGGTTGACCACGCCGTGTTAATCGTCCTCTTAGTGGTCGTCGTGGCCCTTAACTCCGCTAGACCACCCTATAAAGTAAGAAGGAGTGTTCCAGCGAAGCACGGGTAGGCGCTCATGATACAAGCCTGCTTTTTAGTTTACTTATGAGAATAATAAGAATAACTATATGAACAACTAGATTCCACACTAGATCACCACCCCCTCTGGTTATCTACCCGTAATCGTTAACATAGCGGTGTCCAGATTGAGCCTTCTCATGTGTGGGAATCAACCGTGTTAGCAACTTATCTGGATGTAGCCGCTAAAAATAGAAAGTTTTTATTACTGTTTTGCTGCTTACTCATGTGAGTTGGGTTGACGGAAAAACTTTATTTGAGTGACTCCTATCTGCGAGAGTTTACGGCTGAAGTGGTTGCGGTCGACGCTGGGCGAATTATTCTCAGCAGGACTGCATTCTATCCGGGAGGTGGAGGCCAGCCGCCCGATAGGGGGTTGCTTATGGTGGAAAATGGCCCTACACTCAATGTGATAGGCGTGGGAAAAACGGAGTATGGGGATGTCTACCACGAAGTGCAGGGAGGTTTGCTGAATGTGGGTGAAAGGGTAAAGGGTGTGATCGATTGGGACTTACGCTATGCGCACATGCGTCACCATACGGCTCTACACATAGTTTCCGGCGTCGCGTTTAAACTCTTCGGCGCCAAGATAAGCGGTAGCCAGATATATGCTGATAGGGCGCGCATAGACCTTGATATTAAGGGTTTTGATAAGTCGAAGCTTAAGGTTTTAGAGGGCGAATCCAATAGAATTGTAGCCGAGCGTAGAGGCGTTTCAGTCCGCTTTATACAGCGGGATGAAGCTTTAGCCAATCCAAGCTTGTACAGGCTGGGTGATGAAGCACACATTCCGGCAGGTGGGACACTTAGAATAATAGAGATAGACGGGTTCGACGCCCAACTGGACGGTGGAACACACGTGGCGAACACGTCTGAAGTCGGGAAGATAGTGTTCGCGAAATACGAAAATAAGGGTGCGGGTAACAAACGAATTGAGATCGTGTTAGAAAAGGGCAGCTAAGCTTTGGAGCTTTAAATTGATGGATGAACCGTTTCAATAATAAAGATGGTGCCTGTGTTGGCGAGCTTATAGAAGTATCTGTTAAATGTCATAACGAGAACTGCTCCTGTTGGAGTATCAGGTGATGTTTGTTTGAATCCCACAACTATTTGACTGGTGGTCCATTAAGCGTCCCCCAGTAACCTCTTTAACTTTCTTCCGAGGTTTATAACGATGTGGATAAATTAGAGGTTACCTACAATAAATTGCTGAGATATGTTGCGGGCAATTCGTTGTATCAGGTTTCCCGCGTCCATGATAGTGTTGACTTGGTTTTTACAGCCGATTTCCCTGAGGCCGAGTCGCACTCACGCGGAGAGCCGGCTAGGGTTATTTTCCACGGTAGACTGGTGGGTGAAAAAGTTGTTTTCGATAGGGTGCAGGTTGACGAGGGAGATAGGCTCATCACAAAGAATCCTGATGACGCCCTATACGCCTACTCGTCGTGGCTTGAATTCATCGAGGAAAACTATTAGGGCTTTGATGTCAACTTAGGATTATGATTTTGTCATCGTCATAGTATTTATCCTTGTACACTGCCTTTCCGTCGAGTGTCTTTATGTTTCTAATACTAGTACACTGTAGGAATTCTTTTTCGACGGTTTCAAAAGTAGCTCTTTGCTTAAGTAGCGAGATCGGTACTGGTGCTTCAACTATCCTTGCTTTTAAGATGTGCCTGGTTGTCTTTGGTGGGAAAAGCGTGTGTTTCATGCCCGCCTCGACAACGTCCTTCTTAGAGAGCTTTGGCGGCACTATGTGGAATTCGCCGCTGTTTTGTACTGTTCCCATCGTTGTGACGGTAGGCTCACCGAACACGTCTCGGAGCCGTTTTAGGATGCCACGCAGTAACTCATATTTCAATACTATACTTTGAGCTGGAATCTCAAAACCCACGGTTACGTTCTGACTGACTATTAGGCAGTCTCCCCTATCCGTCTCCCTGAGACCCATGTCAACCAGAAGCCTTAACGCCCTGCCCACGTCCCCTCTGTAAGCCTTGGTCCACACGTCAACCCTGATACTGTCGGAGAGGTAATCTACGGTCATTGCTGGCACATATGTTAAACCTAGCGACTTAGCAACCGCGACTCTGTGCATACCGTCGAGTACAGTCCAGCTCGAACTATCCACTATGATTGGGTTGAGGAAAACCTGGCTTCTGCTTATGATGTCGTACAGCTCCTTATAGTTTGAGTAAACTATTTCTTCGTGTGGCTTTAACCAATCAACTTGTAGTAGGCTAAAGCCGAGTTCGACTTTTTTATCCCCAACATCCACGTTTAGGGTTGGGCACAATACGGCTTACCCGCCTGGTTCACGGGTAATAAGCTCCACGAGTTGAAGTGCGGCTTTCCTCTGAGCCTCCCTGGTGTTTGCCCCTATGTGTGGTGTTAAGACCACGTTCTCAAGCTGGGTGAGGGGCCCCGAGTATGGCTCGCGAGAGTACACGTCGAGCGCTGCTCCCCTAATCCTACCATCTTTGAGCGCCTTATAGAGGGCGTCCTCATCCACCACCTCACCCCTAGACGCGTTGACTAGGTAGGCGCCCTGTTTGAGTTTGGAGAACATCTCAGCGTTGAAGAACCCTCTAGTTTCTGGTGTAAGTGGTACATGCAGTGTTACCGCATCAGCTTGGCTGAGTAATTCTTCAAGTTTAACATAGGAGGCTGGAGCGTAGCTTATGGATTCACCAAGTATATCCCAGGCCAACACATGCATACCTAGGCAGGAAGCCAGTTTGGCCACCTGGCGACCGATTCTACCGTAGCCGATGATTCCAAGCGTCTTACCAGCAAGCTCCTCCCCAAGTAGCTCGTTTTTAAGCCACTCTCCCCTGCGGATACCTCTATCACCCCTCGCGATACCCCTGAAAAGGGCTATGAGTAGCCCAACTGTTAGCTCAGCCGCCGCGTTAGTTGGTGCTTCAGGGGTGTTGAGCAACTTAATCCCCCTCTTATTAGCCTCGGAGACATCCACGTTGTCTAAGCCCACACCAGCCCTAGCGACGATCTTAAGCTTGGGGGCTCTTTCGAAAAACTCACGGTCCACCTTGGTTCTGCTACGCACTATGACACAGTCGGCGTCCACTATAGCGTCCAGCAGCTCTTGTCTGCTGGCTTTTGACTTATCGACCACATGGTGATTTTGGCTTAGAGCTTTAATTGCTTCAGCATCTATTGCATCGCAAACAACTATCTTCATGTAATACACCTTAAATAGTGTTCATGGAGTAGTATTCCAGTGCGGCACTGACGCCTTCGCCGAGGCGGGTTTTACCTACACCAACCTCTTTAAGGCTTAGCTCAAGCGCCGAAAGCGTTGTTATGATATCCTTCATATCCACGCGACCCATATGGCCCACCCTTAGTACATCATCCCTATACTTTCCGAGCCCAGCGCTCACGATCACCTCAAACCTATCACGCATTGTGTTCGCCACAAGTCTGGCTTTACCCTCAATCTTGATGGCTGAGACCGTGTTTGATGCTAACCCTCTCTCCGGGAAGAGGTCCAAGCCCATCGCCGCGATTCCTCTACGAAATGCCTCCGCGTTGACACTATGCCTTACAACGAACTTCTCAACCCCCTCTTCAAGGATCTGGTCTAGTGAAGTGTTCAGCGCGTGGATGACACTTATCGCAGGGGTTGCGGGTGTCGAGTGGTCTTCGGCTGCCTTATCAAACAACTCAATGTTAAAGTAGAATGAACGCTTAGGCGTCTTAGCCGCCTTCTCCCTAGCCTTATCAGACATGGCCACGAACGCAGCCCCAGGAGGCGTAGCCAACCCCTTCTGTGTTGCTGTCACGGTAACATCTATACCCCACGGATCCATCTCATAATCGTTACCTATCCCAGAAACATTATCCACAAAGCAGAGGGAACCCGCCTTCCGCGCGATTCGAGCAACCTCTCTAACCTGATTGAGAACGCCAGTGCTTGTCTCATTAAACACCATAGCCACGATTGCAGCCCCATCCACACTACTCTTCAAGGTCTCTAGGTCTACACCCCTACCCCACTCCGATTTGACCTCCACGACGTTCGCACCATACACCTTAAACGTGTCGCGCAGTCTATCCGCGAAGTATCCGTTGGTGCACACCACCACCTTATCACCGGGTGCAACAAGATTGGAGACCGCGAACTCGTTTCCAGCCGTACCAGAACCCGTTATAAAGTACACCTCACCAGCTGTGTTCAAAACCTTCCTTAATTTCTCCTTAACGTCCACGAATAACTTGTTGAATTTTGGCCCTCGGTGGTTGAACATGGCTGTAGCCATCGAGAGTAGGACTCTGTGGTCCACATTAACCGGCCCGGGAAGCATCACAAGCTCTTCATTTTTCATGTAGCCTCAAAAAACATTGATCGAAGTATAAAATAAGCGTATTTCAAACCCGAAATCAATGTTCCGAGGACCTCTAACATAGACTCATAATGAAAACAATACATATGCAGTATAGTATGATGACTACATGCATAATAATCAACCACTATTAAAGTGTGTTATATCTTTTTCGAGACCTCGCCCTTCACGGTAGATCCAAAATCGCGCCTGAAGCTGATTGTTTCTTGCACACGAATTTTGGGTCTATAGTGAAGGGCGGGATAGCACACAAGTTGTTCGAAAATTGTTGGTACTACTCACGATTAAACAGAGAACTTTAGCCACATAATTCTTACTGTTTGGCTCGCCATCTTGGCCCGTCCTTCGTGTCCTCCACAATTATTCCAAGCTCAGCAAGTTTGAGTCTTATTTTATCCGCTGTTGCGTAGTCCCTCCTCATACGTGCCTCCTCGCGGAGCTGAAGTATTAGTTCAATAAGCTTCTCCGTGTTTAGGTCTACACTAGGTTTCTTAAACTCCAATCCTAGGATGCCTAGCATTTGGTTTAACGTCTCTAATGCACTTAGAGCATCAGGTTTTGTGAGCGTGTCGGATGAGAGGGCATTGTTAATGGTTCTAATGAATTCGAATAGTATCCCGAGCGCCCTCGGTGTGTCGAGGTCCTCTCCGAGACTTACTAAAAATTGGTCTAACACCTCTTTAGGACTGGGTTTTAAGCGCTCGCCACGGTCCACTACATCTTTTTTAACCCTTTGATGTAAATTGAATAGGGCTGTGCTTATTCTTTTCAGGTTTGCTTCGGCTTGGTCTAGTAGCGTGTCGTCGAATTCTAGTGGTCCCCTGTAGTGTGTGCTGATAAGCGCTAGCCTGACCACATTGGACTCTCTACGTTCAAGCAGGTCTACTAGGTTTACCACGTTACCCACACTCTTCGACATCTTAACCTTACCCATGGTGACCCAGCCAACGTGAACCCAGTGGTGGGCGAGTGGTTTACCTGTGAGCGCCTCACTTTGAGCCGCCTCATTCTCGTGGTGTGGGAAAATGAGGTCTTGCCCCCCACCGTGGATATCAATTGTGTCCCCCAAATACTTTTTAATCATAGTACTGCACTCTATGTGCCATCCCGGTCTACCCTTACCCCAAGGACTCGGCCACCCTATCTCACTCGGAGAAACCGACTTCCATAACGCGAAGTCCTCTGGGTTGCGTTTTTTCTCAGATGGTTCAACCCTCGCACCCGCTATCAGCTCATCAACTTTTTGGTGTGAAAGCTTACCGTAGTCCTTAAACTTTCTCACCTCAAAGTAAACGTCGCCGTCACTCACATATGCGTATCCCCGGTCTATTAGTCTGTTTACAAAATCGATTATCTCGGGTATGTTCTGGGTTACACGTGGATAGTAGTGGGCTCTCAGCACGTGGAGCTTGTCCATAACCTCAAAATATTCTTGAATGTATTTTTCGGCAACCTCACTCGGCTGGATTCCAAGCTCCTTTGCCTTTGCGATGATTTTGTCGTCTATATCTGTAAAGTTCTGGACGTGTATCAACTTATGACCACTGTATTCTAGGAACCGGCGTAACACATCGAACACAACGAACGTTCTAGTGTGGCCAACGTGGATATGGCTTTGCGGTGTTAGTCCGCAAACGTAGATTCTTATTGGGCCTCCGTTAATGGTTAGTTCTTCAACGCTCCTGCTCAGGGTGTTATATAGCTTCATAAGTGCTGCAACATATCAATGGTGCAGGTGTATTTTAGCTATCCCGAACTTTCCAGTATTATTTTTGTGTACATGAGGAAACATGAAGACGTAAAATAAATCCGACACACCTAAAAACAAATTCGTATATTCCTTCTAGGAATGCAGCTTTCAAAGCAGTTGACAGTAGAAGGCCCATCCGTTCAAGAAGTTTTCGACTTCACTGTGGAATATATCAAGAGCCTCGGCTACCAGGTGGTGGATATTAAGCCAAACTTAGTATTCACCAAAAAAACCCTAATAGACGATTATGGCAAGGTAGCCGAGCTATGGCTCTCAGTCTCAGTCCTAGGGGAACATTACATAACTGTTTTTATGGACTATCAACTACGCTCGCAGGAACGAAGCGATGGCTCGGATAATCACGGCGTACTTCTAGCAAAAATAGAAGAGGAGTATGAGGGTCTCTGGCAGCGGCTCCGAAGACTTAGTAAGTAAGCCACCCCCTCACTCGAACTGTATAACAAAAATCTTTGATCAATACACAGTTCGTGCTGAGAATTGGTTTTGAGCTACCGCGGAGGGCTGGGTTTTGAAGGGTGTAAACCACACTCACTGTGCCCTATGAGCTGGCTATGTACTGGGTTAAGACGTCGGAGTACTCCTTTGTGCCTAGGTACTCTACACCCATATAGCGGGCCAAATCCTGTGTCACCTTTTTATCGGCTATACTTCTATCTATAGCTCTATCAATAAGTCGTGACGCCTCACTCCAACCCATGAATTCAAGCATAAGTTGCGCGCCTCTAATCATCCCTGTCGGGTTAGCTAGATTTTTACCCGCGTACTTCGGCGCGGTGCCGTGTACAGCCTCAAACATACCACCTAGGTCGCCTATGTTAGCACCACCGAGAACCCCTATATCGCCTATTAGGGCGCCTGCAGCGTCGGAAATATAGTCACCGTTGAGGTTGGGAGCCAAGATCACGTCATAGCTCTCCGGCCTCGTTATGATCTGCTGAAACATGTTGTCGGCTATTCTGTCGTTAACCAGTAGTTTACCTGTGGGTACGGGGTTCCCCTGTAAAGTCTCCTCTGTGACTATTCTGTCTGCGAACTCGTTTTTAGCCACTTCATAGGCCCATTCTCTGAATGCTCCCTCCGTGTACTTCATTATGTTGCCTTTGTGCATTATCGTCACACTTCTTCTACCGTTGTTTAGCGCGTATCTTAAGGCGAGCCTAGTTATCCGCTGCGTCTTGTGTTTCCCCATGGGTTTTATACCTATACCGGTGTCATCCTCGAGCTCTACACCGAGGTTTTCGCGTAGGAATGCTCGTAGTTTTTCAGCCTCCTGCGAATCATGCTTCCACTCTATACCACGATAAATATCATCTGTATTCTCCCTGAAGATTATGAGGTCAACTTTTTCAGGGTTTCTGAGCGGTGATTGTAATCCACGCATGTATTTCACCGGTCTAATATTCGCGTAAAGGTCAAGGATCATTCTTATGTATACGTTGAGGGAGCGCCAACCCTCCCCAACGGGTGTTTCCAGCGGCCCCTTTAAGACCACCTTGTACTGCATAATTGCCTCCTCGGTTTCCTTTGGGAAGCGAGTGCCCTTCTCCTTCTCCGCCTCCCATCCAGCTAAAACCTTTTTCCAGCTTATTTTCCTTGAGGATCCGTATGCTCTCTCCACTGCGCTATCGACTACACGCATAGCCGCACGCGTAACCTCCGGACCGATACCATCACCCTCAATATACAGGATGATGGGTCTGTTGGGGGTGCGCCATACTCCTCCGTCAACCACTATTTTCTCGCCGTCTATATCCATTTTACCTCGGAGGACTAAGCGTGTAACCCAAACATAAAGGTGTTTAGCGTGTCTAAGAGCCATTTAAGACCTGTCTGTACACACTGGTGACCTCTGAAACAACGTTATCCCAGTCGTACCTTTTTGCCTTCAGTACACAGTTGTGTGATAATTCCTCTCTGAGTCGATTATCCCCCAAAATTGTGCCCAACGCGAGCGTTAACCCATGCACGTCTCCCCGCTTTACGATTAGACCAGTCCTACCGTCATCAACCAACTCTGGAAGTGACCCCGAGTCGTAAACTACGCTAGGTGTGCCGCACGCAGCGGCTTCAAGCACGCTCAACCCAAACCCCTCGCTCACGCTTGGCAGCATTAGGACTTCTAGCTCACTATAGGCTGAGGCGAGCTCATAGTCGTTTAATGGAGGCACATAGCGTAACTTAGAAGAAAGACCATCTAATACCGCTTGCCTTATAATCTTTCTGAGAGCACTCTTTTGACCGCTTGTCCCCAAGGTTTCACTGGGACCAATGTACACAAGGTAGGTATCCTTGTCTCTCTCGAGGAATGGTCTCACTGCGAGGTATGTGTCAAAAGCGCCCTTACCCAAGGCTATTCTGCCAACGAATCCAACTAGCTTCGCGTGCTCTTTTAGACCAAGGCGTCTTTTCAGGAGGAACTCGTGTCTGGGTCTAAAAACTGAGGTGTCAACGCCGTTAGGTATAACCCACACCTTCTTATGGTTGCCAACCAACCTTGAAAGCTTCTTTTTTGTTGAGTTGCTTGGCACCATATAGTAGTCGAATCGCTCCGTCCATCGTTTTTCAAGTTTTGACGCTAAGTGCTCGATGTTCACTCCAAAGTACTTCTGGAACATGCTTGTGTACACGTCGTGGATGTGACGCACCACCTTCTCCTTGATCCCCCATTTCGAGAAGAAGCTAGAGCTCAGATAACTGTTAAGGTGGACAACATCTGGATTAAGCCTTTCACTGTATGCGAAAGCCAAGTAGGGGAAGACTATGCGTGGAAGTTTGACATATGTCACACCCTCAAACTGGAATGTCGACGACCGCAGGCTACTAAAGTTTTGGAGTTGTGAGACAACGGTTACACGGTGGCCCATACTTGCCTGACGCTTGGCAACCTCGTGTATAACGCGCTCAACGCCACCTATACTCGGGTAGGAATTATCCGCCACGTGCAGTATATTTAGGGAATCATCCATCTCGCTTTACACCCGAGGGAGCGCATCTGTGGGAAACGTCGCCTATCAGCTTCCAGATATATCAGCACTAAGAAAAGCGTAGCGCACAAGAGCGCCACTAAAGATGAGCTCGGCTGGTCCTTTCATTACACCAACCTAATTCAAAACCCGGATTCCTCGTCACAGCTCACATCAAATAATCAAAACTCACAAAAAAGGTTTTGGCTCCATAGTAACCAACACAGAAAGATAGTGTCCACATAAAGATGGTGTCCGGATTAGGAGGAGTATGTGCATGGTATCCAAGCGTTGGAGATGGTTATCCAGATAGGACCCACATAACAATTTTCCGAGCCCAACTACAACACCCACTCATCTCTAATTTCCTAGATAGTACCCAGATAAACCCGCGAAGTATAAATATCTTAATGGAAGATTGTTTTGGTAATGATAACACCATCACTCTACGAATTAGTAGTCGAAGCCTCGGTAATAATAATGATGGGTATAGGTTCCGCTCAGGATATTAGGAGGAGGGAGGTTGAGGACTACGTTTGGTTCATAGCGGCTTTACCACTGGCTCTCAATATATACACTATCCTAGTGGGCTCCGCTTTAATCGAGCCAAGATTGTGGGCGGTTGAATTAGCTCTCCTAACCGGCATGGGTCTACTCTTCTACTATCTTGGTTTATTTGGTGGCGCGGATGCAAAGGCACTTATTGCGCTTGGTCTCTCTATGCCTAGACCAATACCCCCGTTTGAATCCCAAATCGGACTGTTTGGTGTGACGGTGTTCGACAATGGAGTTGTGCTGGCTGTGGTGTACGCGGCACTTTTCGTAGTGGTTAATCTCTTTAGGGCCCTTCTAGTAAAGGGTTACCTTGGAAGATACGCTGATGCCTCGTCCCGCACGAAGCTCGGAATGATTCTCTATGCCTATAAAACCAGTGTGGAGAACTATATGCGTAACTACTATAAGCTGTTTCTAGCCGAGAAACCAGTTGTAGACACGCAGGGAAGTGTTACCTTTACACCCATTTACGGTGTTCGACTGGCTTCGGATGACGAATCATTTAATGAGTTGTCTGCACTCTTAGCCTCAGGTAAACTCGATCCGAAAGATGAGATATGGGTGAGTCAGGGTCTACCGCTCGTGTCCTTCATGTTCGTAGGAATGATTATAACACCTTTCACGGGTGACCTAGTATTCCACTTAATTAGGGCGCTCGTGGGATAGTCACAGCTTGGTGGAGTGGTCTGCCCCACACCGCAGGGTTTCTATTAGCATGTCTTAAATAAGTGTTTTAATCAAGATTCAGTGTAGGTTGCAGTGTCAGCGCGCTTATTCGCCTTCAAGATAAGGGAGGGCCAGGAGACCAATATGGCTCTTTTCATAGACGACCTTATCAACTCTCCGAAGAGCAGTCAGCAGAGTGAGGATTCTAGTGAACTGAGTAACGCGGATATAAAGGCAATAGTATACATACCGAAGATGAACGGTGTCCTACTTGCTGAAACATCTAATCCAAGGTATCTTGAGGCTCTCTTACGAGGTCAAAAACATTATAAGGGTAGAATATACGGCACCGTTAAACTCGAAGAGATAGAGCCACTCATTAAGCCAAGGACGGTGATGGAGGTGTTAAACTTGGGCGATGAAATTGAGGTTGTGAGTGGAGCTTTGAGGGGTAGCAGGGGTAAAGTTCTCAGGATTGATAAATCCCGTAACGAGGTAACTTTCCAGCCTGCTGAGGTGGCTATACCCATGCCCATGACAATTAGTATTGACATGGTGAAAATTGTTAAGCAGGCAGAGAAGGGTGCTACGCAGCCATGACCGCCATAAAGAAGCTCAGATTCCTTGTCCCTGCAGGTAAGGCGACGCCCGGTCCCCCTATTGGGCCCGCTCTCGGCCCCACAGGTGTGAAGACTCCGCAGGTGGTCCAGAAAATAAACGAAGCCACAAAGAAGTATGAGGGTATGAGTGTAAGTGTGGATGTGATAATAGACCTTGAAACAAAAGACTTTCAAGTCGAGGTGATGGAGCCCTCGATCAGCTCCCTTCTGCTCAAAAAGGTCGGGGCTGAGAAGGGCTCGGCCACCCCACACACCGTTAAGGTGGGAAACGTAGATTTTAGCTACGTGGTGGAGCTAGCTAAGTCAAAGATCAACAGCATGAACACAACATCCTTGAAGGCGGCGGTCAAAACGGTTTTGAGCGTTTGTAGGTCGGTGGGGGTGACGGTTGACGGCTCCGACGCGAAGGACTTAATATCGAAGGTTGACGCGGGTGAGTTTGATGGTATTATGGGTGTTTAGCCATGATGGATAAGCAGAGGTTAGTTGAAGTTTTAGAGCAGGTTAAAACAACTTCAGAGAAGAGGAAATTCATACAGTCGGTTGAGTTCGAGTTGAAGCTGAAAAACGTGGATGCAAGTAAACCTGAAAACAGTTTTACCGAGACGCATCCGCTACCTAAGGGTCTCAGCACCAAAAGGCGGAGTGTTTGCGTGTTCGCTGACGGAGCATCCCTGCCTAGGGCGAGGGAGTCGGGTGCTGACGCGGTTATGACTAGGAGTGATATAGAGGCGTTGGCGGGTGATAAGAAAGCGGTGAAGAAGCTCGCCAAAAAGTATGACTTTTTTGTCGCCGACGCAACACTCATGCCGCTTATAGGCCGGGTTATGGGTCAGGTTCTAGGACCCCGTGGAAAGATGCCTACACCATTCCCAGTGAACGCAGACCCCAAACCCATAGTTGAGAGACTCAGAAATTCTGTGCTCGTCAAACTGAAGGGTCAACCTGTTATAAGGTGCATGGTGGGGTCGGAAGATATGAATGCAGATGATTTAGCCGAGAACATATTGGACCTTGTTAACTATACCACTCAGAAGGTTAAGGGCGGTCGTGCAGCCCTTGATCACGCGCTGGTTAAACTAACCATGAGTAAACCGGTCAAGATTGAGTTCAGGTGAGTTGGAAGGTGTCTTTGACTCTGTATCAAAGAAGGCGTGAAGGTAAGAAGCAGCTATTAGATTACTTGGTCGGCGAGATACCTAAGCACAGAGGCTTAATGGTTATAGGGATTACAGGTGTGGAAACATCCGTTGTTCAGAGCGCTAGGAAGGCCTTGAAAGGTAAGGCTACTATTAGGGTTGTGAAGAATACTGTACTCTCTAAGGCTATAGACAAGACAAGCCTCCCAGAAGAAGTCAAGAGTGCATTGAAGACAAGGCTTTCCGCTGAAAACGCCGTAGTTTTTTCAGATGACTCGGTTTTCAGCTTGGCCGCCGAGTTGCTCAGGTTCAAGCGAAACGCATACATTAAGCCGAATCGCAGCACACCTGTAGACGTTATCGTCCCAGCCGGTGTCACACCACTCCAGCCTGGCCCCCTAACAGATTCCCTCACAGCGCTTGGCATCCCATTCGAAGTTAAAAAGAACTTGGTGTATATAAAAAAGGATACTCTGGTGGTTAAGAAGGGCGAGCGTGTTAACGCGAGGATAGCTGAACTTCTGCGCGCTCTCGACATTGCTCCACTCACATCGTCGTTTGAGCTAAAGTTGGCGTTAGAGGACGGGCTGTATATACCCGGCGAAAAACTCAACGTAGACCTCTCCTCCTTCATCAGAGACCTCTCCTCAGCCCACACCAGCGCGTTAACATTAAGCGTCAACTTGGGCATCCCCGTTGCTGAAGCGATGCCTCTGATAGTCGCCCAAGCCGCTAGGAACGCATTAGCACTAGGCGTTGAGGCGGGGTACCTGTCTGCAGAAACACTACCACTGGTTCTATTAAGAGGCATATCGGCCGCCAAAGCTCTATCAGAGTTGGTTAAGGTTTAGAGGGGTTGTTTGGTCGCGTAATAACTTATATAACCGTCTGGTCTTAATCTGAATCGGTGCGTTAGGGATGTTGTACATATACGCTAGCCTGCTACTGCACGCTGGTGGTAAAGAGATAAACGAGGATAATCTAAAGAAGGTTGTTGAAGCAGCTGGTATAGAGCCTGATATGGCGCAGATAAAAGCTGTAGCCGCTGCACTTAAGGGTGTTAACATTGACGAAGTAATTAAGCAGGGTCTGAGTGTGGCTCCAGCGGCTCAGCCTCAGCCTCAGGCGCAGGCGCAGCCACAGGCTAAGGTAGAAGAGAAACGAGAAGAAAAGAAGGAAGAAGAGGAAGAGGTATCCGCTGAGGGTCTTGGAGCCCTCTTCGGCTAACTCCTTGCAACCTCTACTCCAACGTGTAAACCTTTTTTGTAGGCGGCGGCCTTTAAACTCGGTAGTCATCGCATGCAACTTGACCCATCACTATACGAGGTGCCTTATTTCACCGAAGAAGGCTTTTTAAGAAAAAAGTGTGCCGTTTGCGGTGAATACTTCTGGACGCTTGACCCGCAGCGACAAACCTGCGGTGACGCGCCGTGTGACCCATACGATTTTTTCGATACACAATACACTAGTAGGTCGCTTGACGTATCCGCTATGCGGTCCACGTTTATTGGATACTTCAGCGAGAGAGGCCACAAAGCGATACAGCCAAGGGAGGTTGTAGCCAGGTGGCGGGATGACCTCTACCTCACGATAGCCAGCATAGTCCTATTTCAACCATTTGTTACAAGCGGTCAGGTTCCTCCGCCAGCTAACCCCCTAGTTGTGAGTCAACCCTGTATAAGGCTCTCGGATATCGATAATGTGGGTCTAACAGCGGGTAGACACCTCACCATATTTGAGATGGGTGGACACCACGCCTTCAATTACCCTGACCACAAAGTCTACTGGAAGGATGAGACAGTGCGTTACGCTTACGACTTCTTTTCTAGGGAATTGGGCATCCGCAGAGACAAGGTGACTTTAAAGGAGAGTGTTTGGGTGGGCGGCGGTAACGCTGGGCCGTGTTTCGAGGTCGCCGTGGGAGGGCTTGAAATCGCCACACTCGTGTTTATGGAATATGACGTCCGGGAGGATGGTTCATGGACTCCTCTTCCACTAAAGATAGTTGACACTGGCTACGGCATTGAGCGTATGAGTTGGCTGTCCCAGAGGTCGCCAACAGGTTTCCACGCTATTTACGGTAGGCTCGTGGACAGGTTCGCCGACCTCCTAGGTGTAAGCCTTCCCTCACCCCAAGCGCTCATCGAGACTGCTAAGTACTCCGCCTTAATGAAGGTTGAGGGAGGTGAGAGTGCTAGGCAGCTGAGGTTGAAGGTAGCTGAAAAGCTTGGAGTGGATCCCCTAGAGCTTGAAAGGTGGATGATACCCGTTGAGTCCATGTTCGGGATCCTAGACCACACTAAGACTCTTGGCTTCATGCTCGCCGACGGGATAGTCCCATCCAACACTGGCGAAGGCTACTTGGCCCGTTTGGTCTTAAGGAGGGCGCTCAGGCTTAGGAGGAGGCTCAATCCGGTGAGTCTAAGCGAGTTGGTTTCAATGCAGCTCGAGTTCTGGGGGAAAGACTTCCCTAGGCTAACGGAGAGGTCGAAGCGAGTGTTGGAGGAGATAGAGCTAGAGGAGAGGAAGTACTCTGAAACCGTCTCAAAGGCGGTTGGCTTGGTTGACGCGGCTCTAAGGCAGGCCGCTAAAAGCGGTAAGATTGGGGTGGAGGAGTTGATAGGCCTGTACGACTCCCATGGCGTGGACCCATACCTAGTTGCTGAGGAGGCTAAGAATCGGGACATTGCTGTAACAGTCCCAGACAATTTCTTTACCTTGGTTGCCCAAAGACACGGTTACGCCAAGCCGAAGGCTCAGTCAACGGTTCATATAGGTCCCTCAATTCTTGGGCAGCCTAAAACCCGTAGGCTCTATTATGAGGATCCCGGCCTATTAGAGTTCGATGCCAATGTTCTTTTAGTCGAGGGTGAAAAGCTTGTATTGGATCAGACATGTTTTTACCCTGAGGGTGGAGGCCAGCCAGCGGATACTGGGAACATTATTATTGATGATGTGAAGTTTAAAGTGACTGATGTGCAGGTTTTTGGAGGGGTTGTTGTTCACTATTTGGAAAAGGACCAGAATCTTGATCGCCTTATCCCTGGCTCACGTGTGCATGGAGTTGTTGACGCTGAGAGGCGGCTCAGACACACCCAGCACCATGATGCCACCCATATTTTGCTTGCTTCAATACGTAGTGTGCTCGGCGACCACGTGTGGCAGGCTGGTGCGCAGAAGGGTTACCACTATTCTAGACTGGATATAACGCATTATAAAAAGGTGAGCCGAGAGGAATTGGAGCAAATAGAGGCGTTGGCTAATAGTGTTGTGCAGCAGGATCGGCGTGTCATATCTAGATTCATGGAGAGAAATGAGGCTGAAGAAAGATATGGCTTCACGATTTATCAGGGGGGAGTTGTACCCGGCTCCATAATAAGGATCGTCGAGGTTGAGGGCTTCGACGTGGAAGCTTGTGGGGGCACACACAGCGAGCACACTGGCTCCATAGGCCCTATCAGTATCATTAAGGTTGAGTACCCTCAAGACGGCGTTGTGCGGTTTATTTTTTCAGCCGGCGTCTCCGCCGTAGAGTTGAACCGTAAAAACGCCAACCTCTTAGAGGACCTCTCCATGACGCTGAGGGCCCCAATAGACCAGTTACCTCATAAAATTAAGAATATACTCGATGAAAACAAATCTCTGGGCGTCAAAGTCGAAAGACTGCAGAGTTCGATAGCGGATCTCCTCGGTGATAGGTTGGGTATGCTTGATACTCCGATTGGTCAAGTTGGATACATAGTGTTAAGTGGGGAAGATGATGGCGTTGACCAGCGGTTTATTGCAACAAGGCTTGCGAACACTAAGAAAATAGTGGTTTTCACCCTTAGAGGGAGGAGGGTTGTCGTCTCTTCTCCCACGCAAGGTGGCTACGACGTTTCCAAGCTAGTGGGCGTCCTCAAATCTAAGTATAAGGGGAAGGGAGGTGGTGGCAAAGCTTACGGTGAATACCTGTTCGATGAGGACACACCACTGCGGGATATGAGGAGCCTTATATTCGAGGTAGCCCGAGAAATCTGAGTACTGCATGGTCACCTAATGAAGCCTCCAAAAACCTCGCCGTTCAGTGTGGGTCAAAAATCACTCTTAGCGTAGCTGCTACGCCAACATGGATTTCTGATCTGTTATTAAGTGCGGGGTAGCTCATTATGAGGATAATGTGGGACGCTGGACGTGTACGCAAAGGCTTTAAAACCCTAATGATGCCTTACTTGTTGCGGTCTCTGTGATTGATGTAGGTTGTGCTTGGGTGAATGTATTTGAGTGATAGTGGCGATATGGCTTCTAGGGTTAAGAGGCTTAGAGAGATTGAGAGGAAGGTTAATGGACTTTGGTATTCATCGAGGATATATGAAGTTGACCCAGACAGGAGCAAACCTAAGAAGCTTGTTACTTTCCCCTATCCCTATATGAATGGATCGTTACATGTGGGTCACGCTCTGAGCGCGACGAGGGTTGACGCTTACGCCAGATTTATGCGACTAATGGGTTATAACGTGCTCTTCCCATGGGCTTGGCACTGGACAGGCGAACCCATTATGGGTAGTGCGAAGCGTGTTAAGCAGGGTGATCGGAAAATTATTGAGACTCTTGTTAAACTTGACGGTGTGCCCGAGAGCGAAATACCCAACTTTGCTGACCCCTACTACTTTGCACGCTACTTTACTAAGGAGGGTAGGGATGTTGTAAGGGAGATAGGCTTCTCGGTGGACTGGCGTCGAGAGTTCACGACCGCCTTGAATGAGGGTTATGCGCGGTTTGTTACGTGGCAATATCTAACCCTGCGTGAAAAGGGCTACATAACTCAGGGGACACATCCCGTTGTGTGGTGCCCTAACGATAAGAGTCCCACCGGTGACCATGACAGGGCTGAGGGCGAAGGGGTATCACCCGAAGAGCTCTTCCTCATAAAGTTCCCAATGAAGGGAGAAGACGTGCAACCAACATTCATCGTGGCCGCCACGTTTAGGCCAGAAACCATTTTCGGCGCAACAAACATCTGGGTCCAACCGGAGGGCGTGTACACGCTTGCGCTCATTGACGGAGAGAAGTGGATTGTTTCCGAGTATTCTTCCACGGTTCTCGCCGAGCAGAAACATGATGTTAAACGACTCTCTAGGCTAAACGGGAAGGACTTGGTGGGCAGGGTGGCGGCTAACCCACTCACAAATACCGAATTACCTGTTCTGCCAGCGGATTTCGTGGACCCGTTATTCGGCACAGGTGTGGTCTATAGTGTACCGGCACATGCTCCCTATGATTACGCTGCTCTGAGGGAACTTCAACGCTTGGATGAGCAGGCTCTCTTCAAGATGGGTTTGAGCCTCGAAAGGGTTCGAAGCATTACTCCCATTTCAATCATTAGGGTGGAGGGCTACGGTGATTATCCGGCTATAGAGGTTTGCAACTCAATGGGTATAGTATCCCAGAGGGATGAGAAGCTGGATCAGGCCACACAGAGGGTGTATCAGGCGGAATACGCGAAGGGTGTTATGAAGGATAACTGTGGCAAATATAGTGGAATCCGTGTCTCTGACGCGAAAAAGCTAGTTTTTGAAGACTTAAAGAATATGGGTTTTGCTGCTGTGTACTATGAGTTGCCATCACCCGTGGTTTGCAGGTGTGGCACGAGGTGTATCGTGAAGATACTCGAGAACCAGTGGTTCTTACGCTATGGTGATGCGGACTGGAAATCTAAAGCCAAACTCTGTGTGGAGAGAATGGGTGTGTATCCACATGAAGCTAGGCAGTGGTTCCTCGACGTAATAGATTGGCTTCAGAACAAGCCCTGCGCGCGTAGGTCAGGCCTCGGCACACCTCTACCATGGGACAAGGAGTGGATAGTGGAAACACTGAGTGATTCAACTGTGTACATGGCCTACTATACCATATCAAAATATGTTAACACTGGAGCCGTGAGTCCTACGTCTCTCACCCCAGAATTCTTTGATTATGTGTTCTACGGTAAGGGTGAGCTGTCAACAGTTGCCCGACTTACCGGTGTAGACGAGGAAACCCTCCGAAGTGTGCGCGAGGAATTCCTATACTGGTATCCAGTGGACCTTAGGAACTCTGCTAAGGAGCTCATACCCAACCACCTTACATTCTTTATATTCCACCATGTCGCATTGTTCCCGGAAGAACACTGGCCGAAGGCTGTTTCAACAAATGGGATGCTGACATTGGAGGGTCAGCCCATGCATAAGTCTAAGGGTAACTTTGTGTCCCTTAAGCAGGCAATCCAAGAATATGGTGCTGATGCAACAAGGCTCACACTGCTTAACGGTACAGAGAACCTTAACGACCCAGACTGGAACAGGACTGCCGCCTCAAACTCTGTGGATAAACTTAGCTCCCTTTTGGATTTGGTTGAACATGTGGCTTCAAACCAACTCAGCGGTGCGGGTGAGCTGAGCGATATCGATAGGTGGCTTCTAGCAAGGTTTAAGGAAAAGGCTAGGCGTGTAAAGGAACATATGGGTGAAATGCGCACACGCTCCGCGTTGAATGTGGCGCTGTTTGAAGTGTGGGAGGACTATAGGAGGTATCTGAAAAGAAATGGTAACCGTAATCAGGCTGCTGTCCACCAGTTCTTTAAGTGGTGGATGATTATCCTCCACCCCTTTATACCGCACTTATCGCAGTGGTGTTATGCAAAATTGGGTGGATCAGGGCTCATCGAGCATGTAGGATACCCTCCAACGGAGCTGGATGATGAGGATGTTTTCTTGATGGCAAGAGAGGAGTACATCAGACGTGTAGAGGAAGACGTGGTTAACCTGCAGCGCCTTATGCGGGAGTCGAGGTCGGCGGAGATCGTCGTTGCTGATAGAAGGAGGATAGAGCTCGCGAAAGCGCTCATTCCCCAGCTAAGGGGTGGTGGGAGGATAACGCCTCAAATGGTGGAATTTGCTGCGAAGGAATTAGGCGATAAGAAAAGTGCCTCGGGCTATATTCAGCGGTTTATAAGGAGTTTATCCGAGTGGAGGGAGTTCGACCAAGCCATCCTCGCACGCCTCATCGAAGAGGAAGCCTCCACGCTTAGAGACGCCTCAAGCTACCTACGAGAAGTGTGTGGTGTTGAAATAAGGGTTGTAGGAGTAAATGATGCGAGTGATAAGATTAGAGCAGAGAACGCAATACCCTTAAAACCCACAATAACCTTTTTGAGGCAGTAGTGGATGGGCCCGTGGCCCAGCCTGGATAGGGCAGCGGCCTGCGGAGCCGTTGGTCGAGGGTTCAAATCCCTCCGGGCCCGTCTATTCGCCTTAGTGCCAGAGCATGGAAGCCAGTGAAACTTGGCTATTCAGTGAATATTCGAGCGTGGTATATAATAGGACCCGTATGTACCCGTTTGCTTGAAAGGCTTATAGGTTTTGTAATTCTTTCCAGCTCTGTGCCCACAGTTAGTGTTAACGGTAGGTTGATAACCGTTGAACGAGGTACACCACTCGATGTGGCCATAAAGAAGGCCGGTTTCAGAGGTTTGTTTCGGAGCGTCAAGTTTGGGCGGCTGCGGGATATTATGGATGACTCTTACCTCTACCCCCAGTATAAATGTGTTTATGTGAATGGGTATGGGTTAGTGAATCCGCTAAGCTTCCAGGTTGAGGGAGATATAACGGTTATAATTGATAGGAGGGCGAGTTTTGGCTCAATATTGAGTGGTAAACTGCCCTTCTTTGGTGTGGGTTTCCAAAACTCTGGCCTGATAAGGACCGGGTTTGGTTGGAAGATAATGAGGAGGATGATACTTTCTTCGGCTAACCTTCCAAAATACGCCGGGGAAAAAGTTGTTAGGCCAGAAAGTGGGAGGCTCACCACAAATATTCTGATTGTGGGTGGAGGTCCAGCCGGAATGGGTCTCGCTCAGGCTTTACTTGAGAAAAACCTGGATTTCCTGCTTGTCGACCCCAATCCAACCTTGGGTGGAAGAATTAGATACGCTTTGAATTTTCCTCAGCTTAGACGTGCTCTAAACTTTGATGCAGAAGGCCTTGCTAAAATAATAGCGACGCGGCGGATCGTCGGCTTGTTTACGGGCCTCTACGAAGAGGGCGTTGGTTTAGTGGTAGGGGAAAACAGGATTCTGCGGGTCGAGTTTAGCAGACTGGTTTACGCCAATGGCTCTAAGTGTCCACCGCCACTGTTTGCTGGTAACGACTCACCGGGAGTGATCTCTGTTGACTACGCTTTGCGTCTTAGACACTTTGGTGTTCTTATGTCACCCGTAGTCTTCTACGTTGAAGATGAATGGGGTGAGATGGTGTACCGCGCTTTGAAAGATGATTTGTTACCAGTATTGGTGTCGCCATTGAATTTAGAAGACAAGGTTGCTAGTCATATAAAGCAGGTAAGATTGTCCTCGAAAGAGCTTGTGGTCACACTCGACAATGGTAGTAGGGTTAAAGCAAAGTACGTGGTCTACAGCACACTGAGGCAACCCAACCTTGAATTACCAGCCCAAGCTGGTTTCGCTTATTCATTTAGCGCCCAGCGGGGCAAGATTGTATGCACTGAGGCTAAAGGTGAGCCTAGCTCGAATGCGCCCGTGCTTCTTGCAGGCTCTGTCACAGGTCTTTACGAGCTAAACGACGCGTTTAGGCATGGTAGGGCTATAGGATACACGCTTTCAGGCGACATGGATTCAGCGCTTAAGCTAACCCCACCTCCAACCGTGGTGCACCCATCCACTACTGGAGTTGTGCATCAGGATGCTTTCGTATGTTTCTGTGAAGATGTTAGGGTGCGCGACTTCGTGTTGGCACAACACAAAAAGCTGCGAGGCCCGGAGAAAACTAAGAGGTTTACTGGTTGGGGTACAGGTGTATGCCAAGGTAAACTGTGTATAGCGAACGGTATGCGCATCTTGGGTGACCGTCCATATACCCAACGTCTACCTACCCAGCCCACACCTTTGGCTTGGTTGGCATCTTTGGGTGATGAAACCAGTGAACTCTAATATCGAATACGATGTGGCTGTAATTGGGGCTGGCGCGGTGGGTCTTGCAACCTCGTATCATCTTGCAAGTAAGGGCATGCGTGTTATACTCATCGAGAAGAATTACGCTGGGAGTGGCTCGAGCACCCGTAACGCGGCTGGCTTCAGGGTTCACTTTAACTCTGAGCACAATGTGAAGTTCATGGTTGAGGGTAGAAGGCGCCTTGTGGGCTTCGGTGGGGAGATGGGTTGGAATCCGATAATATTTGATTCTGGATATCTATGGCTTCTTTCAACCGAAGCCGACCTCCAAGAGTTCAAACGCCTCAACACTATGTGGTCATCACTGGGTGTTGGCGGCAGATTTCTGGATACACATGAGGTAAGAGAGGTTATACCCGAATTGAATCCGCAAGGATTGCTGGGGGGATTCTACGGGCCTCAGGATGGTACCTTCCACCACGACCTCATATTGTTCGGCTACCAAGAAAAGCTGGAAGGGATGGGTGTACCCCTACTTGAGAGTTCCCCCGTGACGGGATTCAACGTATCCTCACGTAGGGTGCGCTCAGTTCTAATAGGGTCAAAAGAGATAAGAGCCGAAAGATTCGTAGTGTGCGCGGGTGCCTGGAGCCCCCAAGTAACCGCTATGCTTGGGGTAAGCCTCCCAATAACGCCCGAAAGGAGGGAGTTAGGTGTAACTGAGCCCGTAAAGCACTTCATTAAGCCGTTTGTGATAAGCCTAAAAAACAGGGTGTACTTCGCCCAGGGTCTGCGCGGTGAGATACGCGGAGGGGTGACTGATATGTTTAGGAAAGGATACCACCCACTTGTCTCTACACTCGAGTGGACCGTCGCGTACGCGGCGAGATTGATCAAGACGCTCCCAACGGTTTCAAACGTCAGATTAAATAGGCAGTGGAGTGGCTACTACGAAGTAACACCAGACCACTCGCAAATAATGGGGGCACACCCCTCCTGGCCTGAAGGCCTATTCGTGGCGGCAGGCTTCAGCGGTCACGGGATGATGATGTCCCCCTTGGCGGGCGAGTTAATGGCCGAGTACATAGCCACTGGTCGTATACCGGACCTTATGCGTCCTTACTCACCTGAAAGGTTCGATGAAAACAGGCTCATAGATGAAGCTATGGTGTTCTGAACAACCCCAATACGTATAGGCACTAACCTAAAGACGTTGTTAAACAAGACCCACATGTCCGTACGGCCCCGGAGGGATTTGAACCCTCGACCTTCGGCTTAGAAAGCCGCCGCTCTATCCATGCTGAGCTACGGGGCCAAACATTCACCAACAATCCTCAAATTAAGGTTTTTGAGTGTGTTAGGCTCAATCTGTAAAAATCAGCCAAACCATACGTGTAGTGTTGTCTTAAGGATAAGACGATTTGAGTGCTACCACGCAGCGCATAATGCTTGCTTCATAATGGTTTAACTGCTATGGTTACATTATGCGAAAAACGCTAAGTCATTTAACGAGAAAGTTTGCTTGAACTATAGTCTCTTTTTTTAAAAAAAGAGTCTTCTTCCAACTCTCCTCGTAGTGCGTGTCTCTGTTTGTGCCTTACGGTTTGTAAGGACTTAAAGCACTCTAGTGTATGGGTATGGTTTATAGGTAGGCGGGGGTGGCCGAGCTTGGAAAAGGCGCGGGACTTAAGACCACAAGTCTTAGGCCGGTTAGACATCCCGTGCGGTAGCGCTACGCGGGTTCGAATCCCGCCCCCCGCATCAGGGCGTATGTGTCTGTAAACTGTTCACTTATAATAATATGTGTATTAGCGCAAATGGGTATGGAGAGCAACGTCAACTCTTCCAAAATAAAGAGAATCAAGCGAAGATGAATAGAGGTGAACTGCGCCGCCCTTTAGGGCGGGGTTTCGGAATCTTTATGAGTTTTTAGTTCCGTTTGTTTGATGCATTTCGAGTTCCACTAGGATTAAATATGACGTTGTACCTTCTGGATAGAATGGATTGTTTGTGTTTGTATAGTAATAATGAGTTTGGTGAATGCGCTGTGCATGGAAACGCTTTTTTTGGGTCTGGGTGCACATCCGAGGTGTTTGGTGATGGATTTGGTTGATGGTGAGGATATACCTCTATCAGATAGGGCCGAAGCGGGTGTACCAGTTCTTCCCCGGCCGCAAAGGGTTTCTCACCCGTTTTTTATGTATGATATGATTCGTGGGATTCCGACGAGCTTTAAGAAGGTTGTTGAAAAGATGCGCGCTTACCCTGAAATTTCACCCAAAGAGCACATCTATTTTACGGGTAGTGGTACCTCTTTCTACGCTGCTTGGATGGGGTCACAGATTCTAAACGGCTTGTATGGGTATCATCTGATTGAATCGAATGAACTGGTTTGGTATACACCAATAGTGAATGGGTCTATAACTATAGGTGTCTCCCATAGTGGGATTACCAAGAGTACTGTTGACGCGCTCGCGAAGGCTAAGGGGAGGGGGAGTTTCACTGTAGGGGTGACGCACCACGCGGATCAGCCCATATCCTCTTTCTCGGATGTCACACTCATCGTCGGTGATGGACCCGATCTGTCACGGTGCCATACGAAGACATACACCGACTCTGCTGCCGCTGTCTTAATACTTGCACTTGGGTTACTACGCGGACGAGGACATGTGGATAAAGAATTGGAATCGGAGTTTAGCGGGCACCTAGCGGGAAAGATGGTCGAAGCCCTTCAGGAATCAGAGGCTGAGGCAATAAGGGCTGCGGGTGATTTGACTACGGTCAAGAGGGTTTTTATTCTTGGCTCCGGTTTTAACGTGGTCACAGCGAGGGAGGCTGCCTTAAAGATTAAGGAATCCTCCTACATATCAGCGGAGGGTATATCGCTTGAAGAATTTCTACATGGCCCGTGGGTGACGCTCGACTCCGATAGCCTAGTGGTATCCGTAGCCTCTCGAGATGCCTCGATTGATAGACACACAGTAGCTTTGCGGGCCGCTAAAAAACTGGGTGCTAAAACAATGGCTATATCAGATGAACACCTCGACGTAGATTATCTGTTTCATATCCCTCGTACATCAATCATACTATCACCTTTCCTAACAATAATTCCACTGTACTTCTTCGCCTATTATCTTTCCGTGCGGAAGGGGAATAATCCTGATTACCTTAGATACCTCGAACCTGCGTACTGGGAGGCGCGAAACATTATCTTCCCGCCTGGAACCCACTAAGCGCTCTCGGGGGGAAGCTGATGTGGTAAACATACTGTATGAGCCTTTTTTCAGCATAGGAACTAGTATGAGAGTTTGATTAGAAGTTTCGTGTATGGTACTTTATAACCATAGAGGAGTACGGGTATCGTTAACGCTGAGGTGGCTATGATTGCTGCGAAGAGAGCGTATGCTAGATACTTGTATTGTTTGGTGTTGGTTTCTAGTAATCCGCCAAGAAAGTAGGCTGTTATTATGGCGAATGCGGGCGATGTGTCCTCGAAGTAGAAGAGGTAGATTGGGCGGGCTGCCGCCGCGGCGATTATGAGTCCATAGGAGGCCAAAAACAGGGCTAATACGAGGATGGAGTTGGCGTTTCCCCTCAGTCGGATACCCGTATAGGCTAATGCGGGTATGCTTATCGCCGTCAGAAGTGGGTTGTTAAGAAAGAGTGTTGGATTGAAGGATGGTTGTGTGAAGCTGAATAGCCACATAAATGGTGTCACTATGCCTGGCCCTGGGCCGTAGTTTCCTTGGACTGCAACCATATAGTATTGATCTAGTATCGCTGAGTCTATACCGTAGTGCATAACCATTGGAGTAAACCACACAACAAAGGCAGTGTAGAAGATTACCAGTTCAACTAAGAACGACTTCAGAACCCTTTTTACGCCCTTATTGTACATGAGGATGTAATAAATTAGGGGTAACCAACCAACTATACCTGTAAGCTTTGCGGCAGTGGAGAGACCCAACAGAAGAGCGGAGATCTTCGGCCTCTTACTAACAAGAGCTGCGAATGAAAACACGAGGAAAGTGGTTGAAAACACGTCAAGCATCCCTATTTGGCTCATAGAAATCTCGAGTGGGTAGAACGCATAGATGGCGGTGGCCATAAGTGAGGCACTTGGTGACACCTTTTTTGCGGCCAAATAAATCCCCACCATGCCTAGCGAACCGAAGAGTGTTGAGAAGAACCTCCAACCAAGCGGGTTGTTCCCAAATATACCCAAACCGCTAGCGATTATGAGCTTCGCTAGTGGAGGGTGTTCTGGGTTCACATAGTATGGAGCCCACCTATCTTCGGTGAATAGGTTTACCACATTTTTGAGGTGGGTGTCAAGCGGGGCGAGATAGTGCAGTGCCGCTGGGATATAGTACACTTCATCCACAGTATAGTAAGTGCTTGGATTGAGCATCCAAGACGCCCTTAAGACCACGCCGAGAAAGATTATTGAGATAAGAACCACATTCTCCCCGTTAAAAGACTTCGAGACAGGTGGTTTGCTCGTGTTGTTAAGTGAATTATCGCTCGCCATACCTAACACCCTAAGCGGGCCCGGGGGGATTTGAACCCCCGACCTTCGCCTTACCTCACATGCTTAAAAGGGCGCCGCTCTACCATGCTGAGCTACGGGCCCAGCTATTGAAAACCACTATGCGGTTAATTTAAACCTGATGCTGAGAAGCTGGGTGGTTCACCTTTAGGATCTTACGACAGCCATTAAACTTTCAAAACACAGTGTATTAGAGGTACGGGGTAAGGACGGTGTTACGTGTGTATCCGCACAGGCCTCTCAGGTGTGCTGATGTATAGCTGAATCCACATTTATGGACGATTATGAAGTTTCCAAAGCCTAGCCCTTCACGGTAAGTCAAAAATTCGCGCTTAGCGCTGATTGTGTTCCGAACACGAATTTTGAATCTACCGTTTATGGCGGGATAGCTCACAAGGTCCTCTATTATGTACAGGATGATGGGCTTGGAGGTTGGTGTAAAGCTATATTTTTAACGTTTGGCTTAAAAACTAAGCTGATGGTTTGTTCTGATCTACTATTCAGGGTGGTTACTGGAACAGAGGGTTAAATGGATACGTTCTCTGGTATATGGGATAAGGTAGTCTGCGATATGGTCTATTATCTTAGGAATTCGTTTTGTTGGAGTTGTGTAGTTAGCATAGCTATGCGCTGTTTGGATAAAAATGTTTATATCGCTCTTAAGTATTATATTACATTAAGAGTCTTTCAGGAAGGTCGTGTGCATTAGTAAAGCTTATTGCTGGGAATGATACTGTGCGTTTTGCACGACTTGTTTGGAGTGTTGGTTTTGTCTGGTAACAATAAATTCACACATGTTTTAGTTCCCCGTCATGAAGTGCTATCTAAAGAGGAGTCGGAAAGGTTGCTCAAAGAGCTCGGTGTTAAGGTTTGGCAGCTTCCACGTATAGCTCAAGATGATCCAGCTATAAGGGATCTTAACGTTGATGTGGGGCAGATTGTTAGGGTGATTCGTAGTAGTGGGCTTATTGGTGAGTATGAAGTGTACCGTTTGGTTGTTCCTTCGTTCTCGCAAAAGAGCACATCTCAGAAGAAGGAGGCTTCTGGAGAAGCGGGATCTGCTAAGGAGGGTGTGGGTGCTAAGCCCGCGAAGCGAGTAAAGAAGGGATCTAAAAAGGCTACTGATACCAAGAAGGTTGAGGCTAAGGCATCAAGGGCCAAGAAGGGGAGCTCAGCTAAGTCGAGTAGAAAGCGTAAGGAGTAGTTCGTTTGAGGTGAGATTTAAGCCATGGAGAGTTTTGCATTTCGGAAGGATTCTGATGTTTCGGGGCTTCTTGTAAGGTCACTTATCGATGAGAAGGGGCTTGTAAGACTGCACCTAGACTCTTATAATAGGTTCATTCAGAGCGAATTCAAGAAGATAATTGAAGAAGTGTGTGTCATAGAGTCAACCAAAGGTGATGTCAAAATTAAGGCGGCTAACCCAGTCTTGGGAAGGCCGATATATGATCCGTGGACGGGTAAGCAGCGCATTATTCCTGAGGTAACCGAGCCGGATTTTGTGACTAGGCCGATAACACCCATGGAGGCGAGACTTAGGGGTTTAAGCTATACTGTGCCTATATACTGTGACTTTGTTATAACTGACGGCGACGATCAATATGAGGCTCAGCAGGTGTTGATAGGCGAATTACCAGTGATGTTGAAGTCTAGTATATGTGTCACCAATGGCCTCACAAAAGATCAATTAATCGAAATCGGTGAAGACCCGGAAGACCCTGGAGGTTACTTCATTATTAATGGCTCTGAAAGGATAATTGTGTCCCAGGAGGATTTGGGCACGAATCACATCTTTGTCGAGGAGGGCCCGAGTAATTCGTCTGTGCTTACAGTGTCCAAGGTGAGCTCTGTGACGAGGACCGCTAATAGAACAACCACGCAGGCTGAGCTTACCAAGGATGGAAGAATATATGTGTATATTCTGAGGTCCAAGATACCCATGGCTGTTGTTTTTAGGGCGCTTGGATTTGTTACTGATAGGGATATAGCGAGCTTGATAACTAGAGATGAACGCCTGCAGGAGCTTCTCACGCAGTCGTTTATTGAGGGGGAGACCTTGGCGACCACCGAGTCTGAGGCTTTGCGCTATATTGGTAACAGGGTGCTTGGGGGATTTACGAAGTCGACAGAGCCAAAGAAGCGTGGGGAAGAAATAATTGCCACTAGGCTTCTACCTCATCTTGGTACCTCTAACTCGCAAGAGGTGAAGACTAAGAAAGCTCAGTTCTTGGCGCTAATGATTGAGCGGCTCCTTGAAGTAAACGTGGGTAGCAGGCAGCCAACTGATAAAGACCACTATGCGAATAAGCGTCTTAGGCTGGCTGGGGATCTATTAGCCATTGTACTTAGAAACGCAGTCCAGAATTTTGTTAAGGATTTGAGGCACAACTTGGATAGGAGCAGGGGTAGGAAGGGTAGAATTCAGATGAAGGCTCTTGTTAGCGCGAACCTCCTAACAGATAAGATTGTTCACGCCCTAGCCACTGGGAACTGGCCTGATGGGAGAACCGGGGTAAGCCAAATCCTTGACCGCGTGAATTATTTGTCGACTCTGAGCCATCTAAGAAGGGTTGTGTCACCGTTAAACAGGATGCACGCTAACCCTGAGGCGCGAGAGTTGCACATGACTCAGTGGGGTAGAATCTGCCCCAGTGAGACTCCTGAGGGTGTGAATGTGGGTTTGGTTAAGAACTTGGCGCTCACAGCCATAGTCTCCGTGGGGCTCACTGAGACTGAGTCCTCCCGCTTCGAAGATTCGCTTTATAGGAGGCATGGTGTTCAGCCTCTATCATCCGTGACGAATTTCACTGGTCTGCAAAGGGTTTACTTTGATGGTAGGCTAATAGGCTATCACCAGAATGTTCACCAGCTAGCCGAGGAACTCAGGTCTAGGAGGCGTAGCGGACAGATTTCCCCGGAGATATCTGTAGCTTTGACGGCGAGTCCTGACGGTAAACCCGAGTTGGTCGTCACAGCCGATTCGGGTAGGGTTATGAGGCCGCTCATTGTTGTAAGGAACGGTGAAAGCGCGCTCACCCCTAAACACATAGAAGACTTGGCCACCCAGAGGCTTAAATGGAGCGACCTTGTCGCCGCTGGTGTGATCGAGTACTTGGATGCTGCAGAGGAGGAGAACGCCACAATAGCCGTGGATTTTGAAACGCTCAAAAACTCCTCACACCCCGAAAAATATACACATGTTGAGATAGCCCCTTGGGCGATTATGGGTGTTGTCGCATCGATTATACCCTACAGTGACCATAACCAGTCGCCGCGTAATACGTATGAGTCGGCGATGGCCAAGCAGGCTTTAGGGTTGTATTCGTCTAACTTTAGGATTCGCCCGGATAGCCGTGGCCATATTTTGCACTACCCCCAGAGACCGATTGTTACCACTTCGGGTGCAAGGGTTGTTGGGTTTGAGAAGAGGCCAGCGGGGCAGAATGTTATTCTCGCGGTCGCACCTTTCGAGGGTTATGGTATAAACGACGCCTTAATAATAAATAAAGCAAGCGTTGAGAGGGGACTTGGCAGGTCGACTTTCTTCAGGCTTTACGAGGCAGTTGAAAAGAAGTATCCCGGCGGCTTTACGGATAAGATCTCTATCCCCGAGCAGACTGTGAGGGGATACCGTGGCTCTAAGATGTATGAAAAACTGGATGAGGATGGTATAGTTCTACCTGAGACGATGCTGTATGGTGATGAAGTTGTTATTGGACGTGTTAGTCCTTCGAGGTTCGGCTCCCAGTTGCAGAGTGTTGAGGGAGGAGGAATACTGCAGCAGGACACTTCAGTGGCCCTCAAACACAGTGAGCAGGGACGGGTTGACAGGGTGATAATCACATTCGACAAGGATGGTAACAGGCTTGTTAGGGTCAGGGTGAGGGATAACCGCGTACCTGAGTTGGGTGACAAGTTTGCATCCAGACACGGGCAGAAGGGTGTATTGGCTTATGTTGTGCCGCAGGAGGACATGCCGTTCACCCCTCAGGGCATTGTGCCCGACATGATAATAAACCCCCACGCCTTCCCGTCTAGGATGACGGTGGGTCAGCTTATTGAACTCATAGCTGGGAAGGTTGGGGCGCTTGAAGCAAGGCAGGTGGATGGTACTCCATTTATTGGCGAGGAACCACAGTCACTTAAAGAAGCCCTGAAACGGTTGGGCTTTAACCCAGCTGGTGTCGAGTCACTCATAGATGGTAGGACTGGTGAAAGGCTTCAGGCCGAGATATTTATAGGCGTGGTGTACTACCAGAAACTCCACCACATGGTGGCCGATAAGATACACGCTCGGGCTAGGGGTAACGTTCAGATAACCACGAGGCAGCCCACTGAGGGTAGAGCGCGTGAGGGTGGTTTGAGGTTTGGTGAGATGGAGAGGGATGTGCTGATAGGCCACGGTGCAGCGGCTCTACTTAAGGATAGATTGCTGGATAACTCCGATAAGACAACTGTGGCTGTGTGCGAAAATTGCGGCTACTTCGTTTACTTTGACTCAAGGAGAGGAGAATATGTTTGCCCCATTGATGGGAACAAGGCTAAAGTGAGCCTTGTGAGCGTGCCTTACGCGTTCAAGCTCCTCATGCAGGAGTTGATTAGTTTGGGTATATCGCCCAGACTTAAACTGGGTGAGGTTGGTGAGAGATAAATGAGCTATGCTATGCTTAAACAAATTAGGGGAATAAAGTTTGGTTTGCTGTCGCCAGATGAAATAAGGAAAATGTCTGTTATGGAGATAAAGACCGAGGATCTATATGACAGGGACGGTCTGCCGATAAAGGATGGCTTGATGGATCGCAGGCTTGGCACACTTGAACCCGGGCAACGTTGCCAGACTTGCGGGTTGCTGTGGAACCAGTGCCCCGGACACTTTGGCCACCTAGAGTTAGCTAAGCCAGTCTACCATATTGGCCATGTGAAGAAGATTGTTGAGGTTTTGAAGGCCGTTTGCCATAATTGCCATCGGCTAATGATACCCGAAGAGAAGGTTGTAGAGTACTATGCGCGCCTAGAGAGGCTTGAAGCGAGGAGACCGGAGCAGATACGAATGTTTGTGCGCAAAGTTGTAGCGGAGGCAGCTGGTTCGAGGACGGGTGAGAAGGCGCTCCCGAATTGTCCACACTGCGGGGTAGAGAGAAGAAAAATAAGGCTTGAGAAACCAGTGACCATAATCGAAGAAAAGCCTGAGGGGGATGTGAAACTATACCCCGACCAGGTTCTCATGGAGCTCACACTCATCGAGGACAAACGAGACATTAAACTCATGGGTTTGGACCCTGAGTACGCTAGACCTGAATGGATGATTTTGACCGTGCTACCCGTCCCACCGCTTGTTGTGCGTCCCTCTATTATTTTGGAGTCGGGTGATAGGTCTGAGGACGACCTCACCCACAAGCTTGTGGACATAGTTCGAACGAACAAGAAGCTGAATGAATGTGTTGTTAACGGGTCGGCTAGGATCGTGATAGAGCACTGGTGGGATTTGCTCCAATTCCACGTGGCCACGTTCTTCGATAACGAAATAGCGGGGTACCCGCCTACAAAGCACAGGAGCGGTCGACCCCTGAGAACCATTGCTCAAAGGCTTAAGGGTAAGGATGGCCTCTTCAGGGGAAGCCTTTCAGGTAAGAGGGTTGACTTTTCGGCTAGGACTGTTATCTCACCTGATCCGAGTTTGACTATAAACGAAGTGGGTGTTCCCGAGCATATCTCTAAGATCCTTACCGTGCCAGAGAGGGTGAACCAGTTTAATATTGATGCTCTTCGTGAAGCTGTGAGACGTGGACCAGATGATTTGTTCGGTGCCAACTATATTGTGAGGCCGGATGGTAGGAGGATTGACCTTAGTAGAGTTAAGGATCGCAACGAAGTGGCCGATGGGCTTGACCATAATTATATTGTGGAGAGACACCTGAGGGATGGGGACATTGTACTCTTTAACAGGCAGCCATCGCTACATAGGATGTCGATTATGGCGCACATTGTAAGGGTGCTTCCTGGAAGAACTTTCAGACTTAACCCAGCTGTTTGTCCACCATATAACGCGGACTTTGACGGAGATGAAATGAACCTGCATGTCCCCCAGAGTATGGAGGCGCAGGCTGAAGCAAAAGTGCTTATGCTGGTTCAACAGCAGATTCTGTCACCAAGGTTCGGTGGACCCATCATTGGGGCCATGCAGGACTATATAACGGGTGCATACTATCTTACGAAGAAGGGCACCATGCTCACGAGGGATAAGCTTGAGCAGCTCTTGATTGCGTCGGGTGTTGGCTTGGATAGAATTCCTCCTCCAGCTGTGAGTAAACCAGAGAGTCTATGGACAGGTAAACAGGCGTTCAGCGTCTTTTTACCGGCGGATATGAACTTCGAAGCCAAGTCCAACACGACTCACAAGGATTGTAAGCAGGAGAAGTGTGAGTATGATGACTATGTTTATATAAGGAGTGGGCAGCTTCTGTCTGGCGTTATAGATAAGAAGGCGATAGGGGAAGGGCAGCCAGAGAGCCTTCTGCACAGGCTGGTTAAGGATTACGGTTCAGATGTGGGTAGGGATTTCATAGATAAGGCTTTCAAGGCATTCCTATACTACCTGGATCATCATGGGTTTACGATGACACTCGACGACGTGCTTCTACCCGCTGACGTGGTGGAGAGTATAGATGAATTGGTGCGTGAAGCCGAGAAGAAGGTCGAAGAGCTCATCGGTGTGTATGCGAAAGGTGAGATGGTGCCCCTACCAGGTAAGACACTTGAGGAAACGTTTGAGCAGAGGGTTATGGAGGTGTTGACTGAAGTGCGTGACAACATAGGTAACCTAGCAGCCAATCACCTGAACCAAGAAAGCGGCGCTCTAACTATGGCTAAGATTGGTTCGCGTGGTAACATGCTCAACCTTACCCAGATGGCTGCAATCATTGGTCAGGTTTCAGTGAGGGGTAAGAGGATTTATAGGGGATACACGGATAGGGCTTTGCCGCACTTTGAGAGAGGTGATAAGGGTGCTAGGGCGCGTGGCTTCGTGGCTTCAAGTTTTAGTCGGGGTTTGAATCCGATTGAATTCTTCTTCCATGCAGCGGGTGGTAGGGAGGGATTGGTCGATACGGCGGTTAGAACTTCGCAGAGTGGCTATATGCAGAGGAGGCTTATAAACGCGCTCCAAGACTTGAGGGTTGAGTATGATCAGAGTGTTAGAACGCCTAATGGGATGATTATCCAGTACAAGTATGGTGAGGATGGTGTTGACCCAAGTAAGAGTGATGCGGGTAAGGCTGTTAACGTTGAAAAGATAGTTGAGAGGGTCGTCACCCATGAGTGAAAAGCTCACGCACCAGAAAAAGTCTCAGGTAACAGAGCCTGCTAAGGAGATTAGGCAGCGTATCACCGAACTTAGTAGTGAGCTGTTACCCGAACCGGTTGTGGACAGGCTCGTGGAACTTCTCTCCAAGAGGTCTATCAGTGAGAGAAGACTAGAGGAGGTTGTAAAGGAGGCTGTTAAGCAGTACTTGAAGAGCCAGGTGGAGCCGGGTGAGCCTGTGGGGGTTGTGGCCGCACAGTCGGTTGGTGAGCCGGGCACCCAGATGACGCTGCGAACATTCCACTATGCGGGGGTGAGGGAGTACAACGTTACGCTCGGCCTCCCAAGGCTGATAGAGATCGTTGACGCCCGTAAGAGTCCGTCCACTCCCTCTATGACTGTTTGGCTTGACGATAGGCATCGCTTTACACGTGATCAGGCCTACGAGGTAGCAAAGAGGATTCTGCAGGTGTCTGTGAAGGATGTGCTCGACAACATAGAGATAGGTGACGGGTATCTGTCCTTCTATCTTAACTCGGAGGAAATGGATAAGCATGGGATACTTCTGGACCAGGTGATTGATGCAGTCAGGGGGTCGCTGGGTAAAACGCGTTCAGAGAAGGCTACGGTGGAGAAGGAGGACGACTACTCGTTCACCATTATAAACGAGGAGATGACTAGGTCGACTGGGTATAGGATAAAGGATAAGGTTATGTCCGTTGTGCTTAAAGGTATTAAGGGGGTGACTAAGGTTTACCTTGAAAGGACGAAGCTGTCCCAACCCCTCGATGGCCACGACGAGGAGTGGTATATTATAACGGAGGGAAGCGACTTGGCCAAGGTGTTAGAGGTTGACGGTGTGGACAGAACTAGGACAACTACGAATAACATTTACGAGATCTACCAGGTTCTGGGTATAGAGGCGGCTAGGAACAGCATAATTGAGGAGATAATGAAGACGCTGCACGAACAGGGATTGGAAGTGGATGTACGCCACGTCTCTCTTTTGGCGGACTGGATGACTGAGTCTGGTCAAATTAAACCCGTGACGAGGACGGGTATAAGCGTTGGTAAGACGAGTGTTTTGGCGAAGGCGGCCTTCGAGGTCACTGTGAGCCATCTATTGGCAGCCGCAGAATCCGCTGAAACCGATACGCTTGAGGGCGTAACGGAAAGCGTAATAGTGGGTAACTATATACCTATGGGTACCGGAATGGTTGACTTAATGGTTAACCTGAGGGCGTTGAAGAATGTCTGAAGTAATAAATTCTTTGAAAGTAGCCGTTCAAACCGGCAGAGTGGTTTTGGGAGAAAAGGAGACTTTAAAGGGGTTGGCAAAGCGGAGCGTCAAACTTGTTGTCGTTTCCTCCACGGCGCCGAATTCTAAACGTCTTGTCGAAGAGGCGAAGAAGCTAGCAGTAAAAGTGTATGAGTTTCCAGGTAGCGGATGGGATCTGGCCGCTGTGTGTACGCGTGCCCACGTGGTGTCGGCGCTGGGTATAGTTGACCCCGGTGAATCAGACATACTCAGCAAACTGCAGTAGTCTTGGGGGTATCAGCGGGTTTGGTTGAGATCAAGCTTTCGCTTGAACAGATGCGCTATATCGGGATCTTTGAGTCACTCACAGGTGCTAGTGTTAAGGATTGTCTTGTTAACGGGGAAACCATACTTTTCGTAGTGGAGCCGGGTAACGCGGCTAGGGCTATTGGGAGGAAGGGTGTGAATGTTGAACGCGCATCCAAGGTTTTAAAGAAGAAGGTGGAGGTTGTTGAGTACGCTGAGCCGCTTGAAACCTTCGTTAAATCTATTTTTATCCCCGCTCGAATAGTCTCTGTCCAAGTGTACCAAGATAAGGATGGTAGGAAAAGGGTCAGGGTCTATCCGGAAGTGGAGGATCAGGGCTTGGCTATAGGTAAGAATGGTAGGAATGTTGAGAAGGCTAGGCTACTGCTAAAGAGGTACTACGATATTGACGTTGTAGAGATAAAGTGAGTGTGGGTTGAAGAACTTATATGCCTGCCTTGGTTGTGTGTTTGTGAACGGTGTTGTGATTGGCTGACTCTAAAAGTCCACGTGGTCTCTATGCTGCAAGGAAGCTTAGAAAAAAGAGGTTGAATTTTAGATGGTCGGAGAGGGAATTCTATATACGTATGCTTGGCTTAAAAAAACTGGACCCGCTTGAAGGGGCGCCGCAGGCGAGGGGTATCGTGTTAGAGAAGGTTGGTATTGAGTCCCGTCAGCCAAATTCAGCTGTGAGGAAGTGTGTGCGTGTTCAGCTTATAAAGAATGGTAAGCAGGTGACCGCATTCCTTCCTGGCGATGGCTCCCTAAACTATGTGGATGAACACGACGAGGTCATCATTGAAGGTATCGGGGGCACGTTGGGCCGCTCCATGGGTGACCTTCCAGGAGTAAGGTACAAGGTGGTTAAGGTTAACGGTGTCCCGTTAAATCTCCTTATAACTGGTAAAAGGCAGAAGCCTGTTAGGTGATGGCGCGTGATACCCAAACTCTTCGGTAAGTGGGATTTTTCAGAGGTGTCGGTCAGGGATCCCGGTCTGAAAAGGTATATATGTCTTAGACCAAAGATTTTCCCCTACTCGGCAGGTAGACATGAAGCAAAGCCGTTTGGTAAAAGTTATGTGCTAATAGTTGAGCGTTTAGCCAACATGCTCATGAGGCCTGGCAGACAGGGTGGCAAGAAGACGCGTGCGATAAACATTGTTAGGCAATCATTTGAAATCATTCATGCTAAGACTGGTCAGAACCCTATTCAGGTGTTGGTTCAGGCGATAGAACACAGCGCCCCTAGGGAGGAGACAACTAGGGTTGCTTATGGTGGTATCGTGTACAGGGTTTCGGTCGACGTGTCCCCTAGTAGGAGGGTTGACTTGGCTCTACGCTTTTTAGCGGAGGGGGCGCGTACAAGAAACAAGAATAGTTCAAAGCCTATTGAAGAATCTCTTGCAGAGGAGCTTCTTGCGGCCGCCAGTGGAGACAGTAGGAGTTACGCTGTTGGCAAAAGAGACGAAATTGAAAGGATAGCCTTAGCGTCGAGGTAGAAAAGTAGCTTCTGATAGTGCTATGGATTTCCCCTAATATTTCTAGTGGCTAGATATCAGGTTACAACACACGCTATGCCCTACTCTTCATTATAAGGTTTCCAAGACCCCCCGCCCTTAACATTGTATCAAAAAACTCGTGTTTTAACTTAAAGGCGGTCAGGTGGGGGGGGAGACCCCGTCCGCTAGGGCGGTGGTTGTGGAGCTTGAGAGGACAGCGGTTAAACTCGCCGAGGTAAACTGGCTGCTCACACAGGTTGCAGATGAGGGCGACTGGGGTGAGTGTGCAGGCTAAGGTCATCACCCGCTAGGGCGGGGTAGTTCACGTTGGGGTGGAGCTGCTCATAGGCTACATAGCTTAGTCGTGGACTTGGATGCGGTAGTTCGCGCAAAGCTTAATATGTCGGCTTGGTCTACACTTTGTATAAAAAGAGGTTCTCGCTATGTCGTCTAAACCACACCTAAACCTGATAGTGATAGGCCATATCGATCACGGTAAGAGCACTCTAGTAGGGCATATACTATATTTGACTGGCTTTGTAGATAAAAGAGAGTTTCAGGAAATAGAAGAAGAGGCTAAGAAGAAGGGACAAGAGGATAACAAGTTCGCTTGGGTACTCGATAAACTGAAGGAAGAGCGGGAGAGAGGTATAACGATTGACCTCACCTTCTGGAAGTTTGAAACGAAGAACTACTTCTTCACGTTCATCGATGCGCCCGGTCATAGAGATTTCGTTAAGAACATGGTCACGGGCGCGAGTCAGGCTGATGCTGCTATCCTTACGATTTCGGCTAAGAAGGGTGAGTTTGAAGCTGGTATCGGCGCTACTGGTCAGACTAGGGAGCATGCATTCTTATCCAAGACAATGGGTGTGAACCAGCTCATAGTGGCCATAAATAAGATGGATGATCCAAGCGTTGGTTGGAGTGAGGCCAGATATAAGGAGGTTGTCGATGGTGTCGGGAAGCTGCTTAGAACGATTGGATACAAGGTTGAAGATATACCCTTTATACCCATAAGCGCTTGGTTGGGTGACAATTTGCTGGAAAGATCCACCCATACGCCTTGGTATAAGGGCCCAACACTATTAGAGGCTCTGGATGCGTTAAAGGTTCCACCTAAGCTCAATGATAAGCCTCTGAGAATCCCAATACAGGATGTGTACACGATACAGGGTGTGGGCACTGTGCCTGTGGGTAGGGTTGAGACAGGCGTGTTAAAGGTGGGCGACCAAGTGATATTTATGCCCTCTAACAAGACTGGTGACGTCAAGAGTATTGAGACCCACCACACACAGATTCAGCAAGCTGAGAGCGGTGACAACATTGGGTTCAACGTCAAAGGCGTCTCCAAAGATGAGATAAAGCGGGGCGATGTGTGTGGGAGGGTGAGTAACCCACCAACTGTGGTGGATGAATTTACCGCCAGAATATTCATATTATCCCATCCGACGGCGGTATCCGTTGGGTACACCCCCGTTGTGCACATCCACACCGCGACAGTGGCCTGCAAGATGACTTCAATTGAGAAGAAGCTGGACCCCAAGACGGGGCAGCCTCTACCCGAAGCGCCGCAATTCCTCAAGCAGGGTGATGCTGCCATAGTGAAGTTCAAGCCGATTAAGCAGCTATCCGCTGAGAAGTATCAGGAATTCCCGCCGCTTGGAAGGTTCGCTATTAGGGATATGGGTAGAACCATTGCTGCTGGCGTTATCATCGACTTGGTGCCCGCTACGGTTACCAAGAAGTAATCCCTTTCTTTTTGGTTTGGTGTTTTAGGTTGCCGCAGAAAGCGAGAATAAGGCTCTGGAGCACAGACATACAAAAGCTGAATGTGGTGTGCTCCCAAATAGTTGAAACAACCAAGAGGACTGGTGTGAAGGTGTCTGGGCCAATACCCCTGCCAACAAAGAAGCTCAGGGTTTCAACGCGTAGGAGCCCAGCTGGTGAGGGCACTGATACCTACGATAAGTGGATTATGAAGGTTCATAAGAGGATAATAGATATACCCGCGGAGGAGAGGACTCTCAGGCAGCTTATGCGGATAAGCGTTCCAGATGACGTGAAAATAGAGTTAGAGCTCATTTAGCCTGGTTTAAACGTATTTTTTGTTCTCAATAACTATGTCCCTTAGCTTCTTCGCAACGCCTAATGGGTCGTCGCTTTGCCAAACGTTTCTTCCCACTGCCAAGCCAACCGCCCCAGCCGAGACCGCGCCTTGAACCTGTCTGAGGAAGTCTTCCTCCGTTGGAGCCTTAGGCCCGCCCGACATGTACACTTTGACCTTACCGGCGTTCTTCACCGCCCACCTAAACGTGTCGGGGTTACCCGTGTACTTTATTTTTACGGCGTCAGCCCCAATCTCTAGACCGGCCCTCGCCGCGTATGCGACTATTTCTGGAGCCGTATCATCCTTGACGTATGCACCACGCGGGTATATCCAAGCGATGACTGGTAGGTCTAACCTGTGCGCCTCGTGGTGTATCCTCCCGAACTCTTGGAACATCAAGGCTTCGTGTTCGCTTCCAAGGTAGATGGTGTACCCAACCGCTTTTGCCCCGAGGCTCAGCGCTTCCTCTACCGAACATATTTGGCGCGAAACTGGTTCACCCTTAAAGATATTTGTCTTCCCGTTTAGTTTGATTATAAGGGGAACACTACCGTCATAGTACTTTTCTGCGATACCCTTCTGGAGTATCAGCCCGTTAAAGCCCCCCTTTCGAGCTATCTCCACTATGTATGCTGGGTCACAGTTTTGCTGATTGAAGTCTGTTGGGCCATGCTCCAAGCCTTGGTCATAGGCGAGTAGCAGGCTTCTGCCATTCGTCATAAATTGCTCCATCGATGCGACCATAAGAGTATATGCATGAAATTCAATAAAAGCTTATCCCAAACGATTAAATCTCTGTGAATCTTTTGGATAACCATGTATGCTAGCGATTTTGTGAACGGAATAAGCGCTGAGTTGGGCGTTATTTTTTCAGAGTTCGAACACTCTGTTGTGTCTTTGCTTGATGAAATACCTGAGGCGAGAGGTGTTAGTGGTGGCACGAATATTTATGGTGAAAAACAAAAGAAGCTGGATGTGGTCGCAAACGATCTCTTTATACGCTGCTTCGAGTCAACCCACGTGGTTTCAATCGTAGCCACCGAGGAGTTGGGTGAACCTCTAAGGCTCAATAGTAGTGGGTTTGCTGTTGTAATGGATCCACTCGATGGGAGCTCGAATATTGAATCAAATAATCTTATGGGCACAATCGTTGGTGTCTACAGGGATTTTAGCTTCCCTCTGAAACCGGCTAGTCAAGTCTGCGCGTTCTATACAGTGTATGGCCCCTCCACGACCATGGTGTTTGCAACCAAGAATAGGGTCGCTGAGTTTGTTTTGTCAAGGAGTGGGGAGTCCAGAAATCGGTTTGTCGTAGCAAGTGATAATCTCAGGATACATGAGAGGGGTGAAGTCTACGGGGTGGGTGGACTTAGGGTGAAATGGTTACCTCAGGTTAAGAAGCTAGTTGAAGAGCTAGAATCACAGGGATATAAGTTGAGGTACGGTGGGTCTTTTGCGGGGGATTTCAATCAGGTACTACACTACGGTGGACTTTTTTCTTACCCCTCCACAAGTGACTCGCCGAGCGGCAAGCTAAGAGCACTATACGAAGCTGGTCCGATATCATTTATCGCGGAGGCGGCTGGCGGGTACGCGACTGACGGTAAACAACCCATACTTGAGAAAACCGTAACCAGACACGATGAAAGAACTCCCCTATATGTTGGTAGCAGGGCTGTCTGTAAGAGAATCGAAGAACTCATGGGGGGCGTGTGACTCCTCATTACTAAGCTTATCGCTTGGCGGAGTCTCAGGCCCTTCAGCTAGCGTGTTCCTGGCCGAAACAATGTAGCCGGTGTGTTGAACCCCAAAGCTATTGGGCCTCGTAGCATCGGGTTTAGCGTCATAAAACCTCTGTATGAGTTCAAACGCCTCAATCATTATGAACCCTTTTTCGCGTAGCGCTATAACGGTTTTCTCAACTTGGTCGATTGTTGGAGAAAAACTCACGAAGTAACCGTCTCCCTTGAGGCTATTCTTTAAGACACCCACCGCAAGCCAGGGTGAGGGTAGGTCGAGCACCACTGCGTCTAAACCATTCAGCTCAACCCCATTTAGCACGTTGGCGCGGCGTAGCTCAACCCTATCCAGTAGCCCAACCGATTCAAGGTTACGTCTTGTCTTTTCAAGCGATTCCTCCCTGACATCGAACCCATAGACCACACCCTCTCTTCCTACAGCGTCGGCGAGAAAAATCGTGAGTCCCCCGCTACCCGTCCCAGCCTCAAGCACGCGGTCCCCTGGCTTAATATTCGCCCAAACCAATATTGAAGCTGCGTCTTTAGGGTATATTACTTGGGTTGAGCGGGGTAATTTAAGCGCGTAATCCTTCTTTGACGGCCTCAAAACAGTGAAGGAAACGCCTGAACTTGTCTTATGAGATGAGCCGTAGTATGCGTCTATTAGGTCATCTAGATTGATATAGCCCACGTGTGTATGAAACTTTTTGCCTTTATCAACCCTTACGATATAAGAGTGCTTTTTCAGAACTATGAGTACACGGTCACCGACACCTATTCTTTGAAAGTCGCCCATCTCTTCAACTTCATAGCAACATAGATTTAAGGTGTGCCGCATAAGATGAGTTATCCGCAAATAGGGTCGGGTTAAATCTAAGGCACACTAGCCGTCAATATCTCTAGAAGGCTCAAATTCTGATTTAAGGTTCTTCATTGTTGGTGTATAGAGCCATTTGCCAATTATAGATGAGTATTTCAGAGAAACTATGAGTCCTAGGTAAGGCTCTAGTTGGTTTTGTTACTTACTGCTGTGGGCTACATCTGAACTGGGTATCCAAATAGTAGGACAAGAATAGTAACACTGCCATATTGGAAGCGTAACTGTTAAATCAGTGGATTGAATCCGCATGGTATGTCTAAGAAAATTAGGGTGGCCGTAGCGGGGGTTGGTAACTGTGCATCGGCGCTTGTTCAAGGTGTGATTAAATCAAAGGAAGACGGTGACTTGGAGGGTCTCTCCTTCGCTGAATTGGGAGGGTATAGGCCTTCCGATATTGAGTTCGTAGCCGCATTCGATGTGAATAAGAGTAAGGTGGGTTTAGACTTGGGTGAGGCGATATTTTCGCCGCCGAATAACACACTCCAAATCGTGTCGCCGAGGAAGTTGGGCGTCGTGGTTAGCCGCGCCCCCGTGTTGGATGGTCTTGGAAAATATCTAAGTAGGATGGTGGAAGTTTCAGATCAACCGGAAGTGGATGTCGCGCAAACTCTCAGGGATAGCGGAGCCGAAGTTTTGATAAACTATGTGCCGGTTGGTAGTGAGAGGGCGGCAAGGTTTTACGCTGAGCAGGCGTTGAAGGCTGGGGTGGCTTTCATTAACGCCATGCCCACGTTTATAGTCTCCGATCCAGCATGGGATCGTAAATTTAGAGAGAAAGGTTTGCCGGCTATAGGTGATGACGTCATGAGTCAGTTGGGTTCAACTGTACTCCATAAGACGCTCGCTAGGCTAATGGTCGACAGGGGTGTTACACTTCTTCGAACATATCAGGTGAATATCGGTGGTGACACCGACTTTGCTAATATGCTTGAGGAATCAAGGCTTAAAACCAAACGTGAAAGCAAGACTTCAGCTGTGCAATCCCTCGTGCCCTATCCAGTACCGACAAGGATTGGTCCGTCCGATTATATCGAGTTTCTCGAAAACCGGAAATACGCGTATATAGTGCTAGAGGGGAAATACTTTGGCGGTGCCCCCATCAGGATCGAGCTCAAACTGGAAGTGTGGGATGCCTATAATAGTGCTGGTGTTATGATTGATGCGGTCAGAGCCGCGAAGATCGGACTTGAAAGAAGAGTGGGAGGAGCGATTACTTCGGCTTCGGCTTGGACTATGAAACACCCACCAATTCAGCTTCCATACAGTGAAGCGAAAGAGCAATTTATGGAGTTTATTGAGGGGAAACGTGAAAGATAGAAACTAACGAATTTTGAGGCTCCAAAACCTCGTCCTTCCCCGCTAGATTAAAGTCGTCTTAGCGTCCATTGTTAACTAAAATTTTTGATCTACCATTCATGAGGTGATAGCTCACGTATAGGAGGAGTGGAATCAGTTCCTTCACCTACCCTTTTAGGTATTTCTCCTTTTTCGCTTCGTATGTTTCGCGTGTGCCAACGATTTTAGCGGGTGTGCCTAATGCGAAACCGTTCTCGGGGATGTCTTTCGTCACTATGGATCCAGCTCCCACGACAGCACCCCTACCTATGCTTACACCCGCTATTAGGATGCTTCCCGCACCAATGGTTGCTCCCTCATTTATCCTTACACCTAGAACCTTAGGTGAGGGTGGGTATAGGTCGTTGGTTACAATAACAAACGGCCCAATAAACACGCCATCCCACACCACACTTCCTGGTGGTAAATATACGCCGGACTGTATGTTTACCTTTTTGCCAACCATAACCCCACCGTCAAGGATTGACCTAGTCCCTATACGGCTTCCCTCACCAATCTCAACGTCTTCCCTGATGAGTACACTATGCCCAGTCTCGACTTTGTCTGAGAGCTTCGCGCGCTCGTACACCACGCTTCCACTTCTGATAATGCACTGTGACCCTATTCTACATCCTTCACTTATAGAATCAAGGTTTCGCTTATCTAGATGCCGCACGCCTTCAAGGAGGTTCGCTCTTACTGGATGACCCAACACGACGGAATGCCCAATGAAACACTCATCTCCAAGTTCAGTCGCTCCATAAACCCTATACTCTCCTTCAAAAAACACGTTTTTTCCTATTCTAGCTTTGGTTGATACATAGCTCAACTTTTACCACCCATAATACCGAAGAAGGCCAATGAGGTTTCTCGCGTGGTGCGTAACACGTCGTCTTGTGGGACACGCTTAATCTGAGCAATCGTGTTCGCCGATACGAAAACATTGGTTGGCACGTTCCTAACACCCTTTTCTGGTCCAAGGACGGGTGAGTCTGACTCTAACATAAGACTTTTTAGTTCTAGTCTACGAACGAGCTTCTGCTTTTGCTCTGAACGGACAACAGAGGGTGGAATAGAAAAGAGGAAGCCTTTTTTGGCAGCCATAAGAGCGTCGCCAACAGAGCCATCATAGGCATGCATCAAAACCGAGTTGAAACCAGAAGAGTTGAGAATCTCTATGCAAGCCCGACCAGCGGATCTAGAGTGAACCACCAAGGGTTTTTTGAGCCTGTCAGCGAGGTCGATGAACATCCTAAAAATATCTTCTTGCTTGCTCCAAAGATTTCTGTCACGCACCCAGTACCTATCCAATCCAACCTCGCCTACTGCTTTGATCACTTCTTGATTGGACTCTATTAGCTTTATCACCTCGAGTGCGCCTTCCCGGTCGAGGTTGCGCGCCTCCCAGCCTGCTGTGGTTTTCACCCAGCTGGAGGTCTTAGTCATTTCAAGTGATGTTTTGAGTTCCTGTTTGCTTAGAGCCGAATCCACCACCAGTACGCCTTTGCTTGCGCACTCTTCAATCACTCTCCCTCTGTCGACTTCGAACTCACTGCTGGAGAGGTGGGCGTGGCAGTCAACTGCTCTAACGCTGTTTAGGATATCTGCGGCCATCCGATGTCACCACATAGGTTTGATTGCCGTCGTTATATCGTCTGAGGCTTTCTACAAAAGGCGCCCTATTTATTGCGTCGAGCACGAAGAATAGGTCTGGCAGTACACGTTCGAGTGAATCTATGTCCTCCTCATGCATCCAGAAGTTTTGGCCTTCAGGTGTTGTCTCTAATAGGTTGCCTTCGTACGCTCCTGCCCTGATAACGAAGAGTACAAAGTGATTGCTCGTTGATTGGTTGTCAAAATTCACTTCCGAGTAAACACCGCTAGCACTAGCCCGAAAACCCTTCAACCCCGTTTCCTCTCTAAGCTCTCTTAGCGCTGCGTCCACGATGTCTTCGCCGAATTCGATTTTCCCCCCCGGTAGCCCAACGTAACCCTTGAATAAACCGCTTCTACGTCTCTGAAGTAGTATTCTACCATTCTCATCCCTAAGATACACAATAGCGCCAACGACTATGCTATTCACGGTCAAAAACCCGGAGCTCAAATAAATGCCTTCTCATCACGTATCAGCTTAACTCTGATATTTCACAGCTCCTAAATCATAATGCCTGCGCCGACTCTTAATTTTTTCTTCTTACCACTAGTTCTTTACTTGGTCACTAAATATGGGTAGCGTAACGCCCTTCTGGCCCTGGTACTTTCCACTATAAGGCTTCTCGAGGGGTGTTGTGAGTTTTGAGAACACTATGTGAACAAACCTCTGACCACTATACAACTTAACAGGGAACGATGTCCCCCTCACCTCTATTGTTATATTGCCGTCGAACCCCGCGTCTATGATTGTGGGGGGCAGGAGTAGTCCAGCTCTGGCAAAAGATGACCTTAACTGCACGAATCCCATTAGGTCAGATGGTAGTCTCACCCTCTCTAAGGTTGTTATTAGGATTTTTTCGTCGGCTTCTAAGATGAACTCTTCAGCTTCGATTATTCTATAAAACCTTGAAGAGTCCACGTTACCTCTTGTATCAAACACTTCTCTGGTTGAAATCAGCCTTGCTATCTGCGAACCAATACGTAGGTCCACGCCGTTTTCGCGGATTGTGTCGTCGAACAACGGGTCTATGTAGAGGCGCCCACCGGCGATATAGTTCTTAAGGTCAAAGTCGGATAAAATCAACTCCTATCCCACCACTAACCATGAGCCCGAATAAAGCGTTTACTGAGATTAAATGTGATCAGATAGCTAAACGCGGCTCAGCTCGGCTCTTCAACTTCATTTAAAGGGGATCCGTGTGAGATCGGGATCATCATAGCCGCGTGTGAGCTACCCATCATTGATGGTTGAGCTTCCCCATCAACCACCCGACCCTTGTTGCAGGATTGCGTTAGCCTCAGTGTCTAGGCGTGGATACCCAACTCATCACAGGTACTAGTGGCTCTAAAACGGACTTTAAGGTTTTCGTTAACTCTCTCCGCATATTAGAAGAGGCAAACTAGAAATTATATAAACTCGTCGGCTTACGTGCCCTGCTAAACCTAAGGTTTAACGGAACACGTAACGGTAACGGGCTTAACTTCCGGGTTCGGAATGAGACCGGGTGTTTCCCCGCTACCTATGGCCGACGAGTTTAATTCAAATCCGTCTGTGAATGGTATAAGCTTTTCGCGCCATAACCAGCAGTTTCGGAGATGTTGTGCCGATAAGAATTTTCCACCCTTGATCACCACAATCATCGCTCCCTAGCCGGATGCCATCCCTATGCATAACAGTGAGCACCAAACTATGAGGAGTCATCAATCCTTAATTTGTATCGGGGCTACCCACCGTATGTATAAAGCTGGTGTGTTTAGAACTATGCCAGTATTTTTGGTAATACTCTTGTTGCGCTAAGCATCAACCTTCTTTGTATGCTTCCTTCTTGAAGTTGAGGCTCGGAACCAGTATACAACCCCGCCATAAGCGCATATGTCCGCTAATATCAGTATTAAACCATACAATCTGTATGGGTGGTTTATGCCGCACGGAAATGCGCATGTGTTTGAATATGAGGTATAAGTGAGGAGCGCTAGCCCTAGAATAAGAGGTATAAGTAAATAGGTGAGTGTACGAAAATAAGTTGACCTCCTCGTTTGCTACACCCTTTGTTTCAACTGTTTTATAAGCTCCGGAACAATCGTGTAGAGGTCTCCGACCACATAGTAGTCTGAATTGGCTGCCATTGGCGCATTTGGATCCTTGTTTATGGCCACAACAACCTTTGCATCCCTCATACCCGCTATGTGCTGTATCTGACCACTTATCCCAATGGCCACATATAGTTTGGGTTTTACTTTGTGCCCTGAAAGGCCTATCCATTGATCGTCTGAGAGCCATCCGAGGTCAGCCGCAAGAGGTCTGGAGCCCCCTATTGCTGCATGGAGCACTTCTGCCAACTGTCTTATGAGCTCTAAGTCTTCCTTTCGTTGCAATCCCCTACCAACGGCGACTATTCTTTCAGCTTCCTCGAGTCTGGCTGCGGATGTCTCCGACTTTCTTCTGACCTCGAGGGTTTGAGTCATTGGCTTAACTTCTATACTGAGTTTCTCAGTTTCCCCGTTGTGAGGATTCTTCCTAGGTTCCACGATACCTGACTGGAGGGTTACAATAGCGGGTGTCCTACCAATAATCTCTGTGGAAAGACCGTTGCCGCTGAAAACCATCCTCTCAACCTCAATTCTGCCATCCGTGAAACTAACACTTCGACACTCAGTGGCAAGTGGAGCGTCAAGTTTCGCCGCTAGACGCGCAGAGGTTTCCTTCCCAAACTTTGTGGCTGAAAGGATGATTAACTCTGGCTTCTCCTTATTATAGGCTTCGAAGATAGCAGCCGAAGTGGTTGTAGCATCGTATGGGCTGGTACTTTTGGGTTCTGTTAGGTAAACCCTGCTAGCTCCATACTCGAATGAAAGATCAACTAGCTTATCATCCTGTGTAACCATGGTGACCCCGCCCCCCTCAGAAAGCTGGTTGGCATATGTTAATAGCTCAGGTATATGTTTTGGACTATCCGAATATACTAGGACACGGTGAGTCAAATTATATCACTCCCTCCTGTGTAAGGTGTTTGATAAGAGTCTGCACCGCTTCTTCTGGTTTAGAGCCGTCTATTACGACTTTTTTTCGTTCAGTTTTAGGGGGAACCACGGTTTTCGTTGTGACCACTGGTTGTAGCATATCTGCATTGATTTCAAGCTGGGATGGGGGAACCAGGTTGATTGGTTTTTTGGATGCGGCGAGTATCGATTTCAGTGTGGGGAGTCGGGGTTGATTTATCTCTTGGGCTACCGTGACAACGCAGGGTAAGGGACTCCTAACAACATGGAAACCATCCTCTAGGTCCCTTTCAGCGACCACGCTGTCCCCCGAGTACTCAAGCCTGCGGGTGTACGTGAGTTGGGGTAGCTTTAGGAGTTCGGCAACCCTAGGCCCCACCTGTACACTGAAGTGGTCAACACTTCCTTCACCCATAATCACTAAATCAAAGGGGCCAAACTTGGTGTAAAACTTAGAGATTAAATGTGAGACAGCACGGCTATCGAATTCTGGTATGGACTGATCCGTGATTAGATATGCCTCATCTGCACCCATAGCTAAAGCCTCTTTCAACACATCGCGGCTACTCTGCTGGCCTACGCTAACAGCAACAACCTTTCCCCCCTGTTTTTCACGAATCCTTATGGCTTCTTCTAAGGCGTTCTTATCGAAGTCGTTCATCTTTCTTGGCACCCCAACTGTGGTGATAGTGTTCGTAGCCCTATCGATTTTAAGCGAATCAACATCGACTACCTGCTTTACTGTTACCAGAATGTTTGGCATTTGGGTCAAACTACGCTCAGGCTACATTAAAATTAAACTTACGCGTTGTAGATTTCAACGCTTCGCGAGTCTAAGGAAGTTTCCAAGCACTTGTTTACCGTGCTGTGTGTGTTCAACTTCCACATGAAATTGGACTCCATAAATCATCGAGTTGACATTCTTTACCGCTTGAAACGCACACTCTTGGCTGTCTGCGAGCACCTCAAAGTTTTTTGGAAGCTCTACTACCTCGTCGTTGTGGCTAAGCCAAGCAGTAAACGTGTTTGGCACGTCTTCAAACAGCTCATCCCTCTCAATCACCCTTATTGTGGCTGGACCAAACTCTGGCTTAGCTGAGGGCGCAACAACCCCCCCAAATAAATGGGCCAATAACTGGTGGCCATAACATATTCCGAGAACGGGTATCTGTGCGTTTATTAATACATCCTTTAGAGATTCTGACACCTTGTTGTCGAGGCTCAATCTACCCGGGCCACCACCGATTATTACAGCACCAGCGTTACGCAGTGATTCAGAGTCAATCTCTAAATGCCGCATGGATGCCTCATAGCCCAGTTCGAGGACTCTTCTAAATATAAGGTGATTGTACTGCCCTCCAGGCGTGAGTATGTATACTCTCCCCACATGTAGAACTTCAAGACACATAGGTATATGGTTTTCCAAATCTCACCAAGTCGGCTTCAACCACTGAATGGTAATATGTTACGCCAAGAATACTAAAACCCCAATTACTGCTCCAAGAAATGTTGCTAATACGTTTACTGTGTCGTTATCTAGATGATCTATTCCCCCAACAAGCGTTGACTTGACACCGCAATGCTCGGCTCGCTCTGTCTTTTTAGAGCACACCCTACACACATACTTAGCTTGGAGCGTCGCGCCTAGCACGCTATCAAGAACAGCTGCACAGAATCCCCCCACACTTATAGCTAACGCGTACCTAGTGATTCCACTAGTGGGGATAAATGGGTCGTTTGAAGTAAGCAGCCTCAGCATGGGGAAACCATATATGGCGTGCACAACATAGAGCCCAATTATACCTATACTTATCGCACCTATCACTCCACCCACTAACCCAAGAGCCGTCACCCCACCAGAAACCCCCGGCTCAACGCTGGAAAGATTAGTTATCAGCCTTGGCTTTGAACCACTTAGCAGGCCAACCTCCGTGGAGGCCGTGTCCGCTGAGGCCGCTGCGATAGCGCTCATAAAGCCTACAACTAGGATTTGACGATAGAAGAGAATACTGAGGACCGCGAATATCGTTGCTGATAACCCGTTGGCGACAACACTCCTCCAAGTCCTGGCCCCACCTTTGGGTTCGGCCGCGCCCAGCAACGCCTTCTTGACGTAACCCATCTTTGTGAATAGGCTGTTAACTGTTAGGAATATTATAAGTACGCCTAGGAACACTGGACCCATCGTGAAACCCACTGCTAATCCTAGAATGCAAGCGGTTAATGTTCCTAATCCATCGAGAAAGCGAACCTTATACGCCACGGGCGCGGACACACCCACCATCAAAGCTGAAACTAGGTATTCAAGCATTTTAGCTATTAGATTAGCACACATATTTTTTTGTTATGTTGGGGTTGGATGCAGCAGAGCGAAGCGGTTTAGTAGTGTTGACGCCTGTGATTCTCAAAGAAACTCTGCGCGGACACGTATAATTAGGGTTTCACTGGGTATCTCTCTATGTATGGTGTAGTTTGGGTATTAGGAAAACTTAATTTGTTGGTCTACAAGTGTTCTATGGCGATGACTGCTCCGGCCTAGCTGACTTGGTGATGAGGATCTTGAGTGAGCGGAGCCCCCCTAATATGTTTGTATTGGCCACATCGAAGCCGGGTAGATCCCATAAAGCGGTGGTTGAGTTCTTGGATTTGGTTATCCTAAGCGGATGCGGTGGGTCTACCCCTCTCTCAAACCGCTCTCACACAGCGTTTGTGGTGGGTTTGACCGCTGAGTGCGTCAAAAACTTAAAGTCCCTGGTTAGGAGTAGGGGTGTAGAGGAAATAGGCTCGCTGAAGCTCTGCAGTGGACCCTACAAGGAGGCTGAGGAAGTGTATTCGGCTATCGGCGACAATAGTTTTTCCATTAACTTTAGGGAGAGGTCAAAGGGTTTCGAGCAGTTAAAAGCCAAGTCGAATCGTCGAGCCAAGATAAGCGTTGAGGTTTTCGGGGAACTGGCTTTTATATGCTGGGAAAAATGGATATGAGAAGCACACAAGCAGCGTCATTCACTTGGCGAGAATCTAAGCCTACGATCACCTGCTGGACCAAACGTTTTTACCCTCGCACCGCGAAGTTTAATATGAATTAGTGTTATCCGTGTTGGTCTAGTACCCGGTTAAACAACACTAATTATGTTTGGGGTCAAATAGTTAGTGTATGCTCCTCAAACAGGGATTAATATATAGAAGCATCTTTAACCTCCATAGGATTAGTCGGGACTATCTACCCCCCACCCTCCCGTTTAGAGACTTGGAGATAAGATGGCTTGGGGATGAGCTGGGGGCGTTTATAAAATCCCCTGACAAAAACACCGGGATAATGGTTGTTGGCGACCCAGGGGTTGGTAAGAGCTCTGCGGTGGAGATGACAGTAAGAGTTCTTGCTTCTTCGCCAACCCTAAACGGTGATAGGAGCACGTGTTTCGTCCATATCACGGACACTGTGCCTAGAACAGTGCACGGGTTTCTCTCCGAGATTTTGAATTATTTGGCGCCGTTTAAGACAACGGTAGGCGTCTCCGATAACGAGCTTGCGAGCGTGTTAGGCGAGAGCTTAGTTGAAGGCAACTTACGTCTTATAGTCTTGCTCGATCAATTGAGGTTGACCCAAGGAACCACGAGTCTCTTAAATAGGCTGATTGAACTGAATGATGGCGTGCGATCTAAACCGATTTGCCTAGTAGTATCCACTCGCGCGGCAACCGCGGGTTTACAGGGTTTCGATGTGACTAGAACATTGGAAGTTAAGCCCTACAGTAAGACTCAGGTGGATGAAATCCTCACATATAGGTTGCGTCTAGCGGGTATTGAGGATGTGGTTGACGATCAAGCAAAAGAGCACATAGTTTCACAGGCCGGATTAAGGGGTGATATGGGATACGCGATGGAGTTGCTCGCAGGCAGCTTTACCCTATCATCCCAACTCAAGGATACTAGAATAAGACTAGAACACGTCACCCAAGTTGAAGCATCTTATCTAGATGTTTCAATGGCAATGGCTGTGCGGAGGCTGGATATCCACGAGAAGTTGTTGCTCTATTCTATTTGTACACTACTCAGCGCGAAAGAACAAACAAGATTGAGTATGGGCGAAGCCGAATCCGCCTACTCTGACCTCTGTCTGCGCCTTAATCTTAAGCCCAGAATGCACACCCAGCTGTGGTGCTATGTGCAGAAGCTATACGATTTAGGAATCATAGACACCTTTGTTGGAGGTAGGGGTCAAAGGGGTAGGACCACCAATATATCCGTACCCCACAGTTTGAACCCACTTATCAGCGAGCTAAGAAGGCAAATAAAAAATATGCCAAGACGGTATGAACATCGTGTATGAGCGGGTATAAATCAGGTGTACCTCAAGAGTTAAAGCTTAACGGTAAAGTGTACTTTAAACTCTTCTACGACGGCGTTCACTACGCAGGATGGTCGAGGCAGAAAGATAAACCAACGGTTCAGGGCGCCCTCGAGAGCGCCCTACTCAAGACAGGCTGTGAGGTTAAGCGTATAAAGGCCTTCAGCCGGACGGATGCGGGAGTTAGCTCTCTTTCACAGATTATCGCGCTCGAAGGGTTCTCGGTGAGGCCGTTGGCGGTTAACAGGGTTCTACCAAACGATGTAGCCATCACCCACTATGCCACCCGCTTAGGAGAAGTGTCATCCAAAACCTATGTGTACGTCAAAAAAGGTCGATGGCTACACCCTGAAGCGGTTAATGAGGCTTATTCCAAGCTTAATCGTGAAGGCGGTTTGAGTAAGCTATACAAGAGGGGCGGAGCCCCGCCTTCCGAGGGCTGTCAAATCGAGTTTCTCTCAACCACTACGAATGAGTTTATCTTCTTCAGGGCTAGGGGGTTCGGCTACCAGCAGGTCAGAAGGATCGTGGGCTACTTAACCCTAGCTGACTTAATGGGAACACCCCCCACACAATTTTCAAGTATCCACTCAGCTAAGCCAAGAGGATTAATCCTAGTTAAAATCGATGATGACGCTAACTGGGTGATGTTAGAGGAGGGTCTAATTAAGGTGACACGCTATCTCTCATCTAAAATCTCAGACTTAGATTGGTTATTATCACTCTATAGGTGTATGTTCGCCTTTATCTAATATCCTGACGATTGTTTTTGCAGCCTCAGGACCGAATCTGCGTTCGAACCATTCAGAGAAAGTTTTATCTACACTCGTGAAGAGTGCTATAAAAGGCATGTCGGAATCCACGTAAGAGTTTTCCGATGTGTGTAGATAGTCTGAGAGCATAGCTGAGAGGGCGTTGAGTTTCATCCTGATTTCCCTACTCCTTGAAAGGTACTTTAATCTCAGGGGGAATTCGAGCTTCCTGAACGGTTTCTCACCCAGAAGCTGAGGAGCGTAGCACATGAAGTCTTCAGCGAACTTTCTTTGCTCATACACGCGGAACCTATCTGCTCGATATGCGTATACGCTAGCCTTACTAAGCGCATCACAGCACTCTTGTATTGTTTCGGGGGGTTTAGGGTAAGCTGGCAGATTCTCAGCGAGCCAAGCGTAAATAGTATCCCAATCCGCCACGCTGTTTGTAACAATGTTTTTAGCGGTGTAGATGGACTGTGAGCGTATAAGGTCGAGCACGGTTTTGTACGCATATATCTGCGTGTCCCTCCTCGTTACCCAGTTGATATCAGAACTCCTCACAACCTGCTCGCCTGAGCACACCGCTTGCAGGTCGTTTATTGCCGCTCTCAGATCGCCGCCCGCGTTTTCAGCGATATCCTTTAACACTTCTTGCTCTACGCTCACACCCTCAGAGCGGCAGATCTTGCCCAGTAAACCCTGTATTTGGTCTGAGCGAACCCTGTCGAACTTGATTTGGGTACAGTACTCCTGCCTTAGATAGTAGAGTTTGCGGTTAGAGTAGAGTGCGTCTTGGTCGTTCATCGTGAACACAACTGGGACTCTGGTGTTTTTGAGAACTTCGAAGAGGCGTTCTGTTTCGGTAAAGGCGCTCAGTGTTACCTCAACCTCTTCGATTAGAATAAGTTTACGTGATGCACCGAAAAGTGTGGCCGTGGTTGAAGCCGTCTCTGAGAGCTTTTCGAGTGTTACACTTACACCTATGTTTTCGCGGTTTACCTCTATCACATCTAAGCCAAGAGTGTTAGCCACAAGGTAAACCAGCGTGGTTTTTCCAACTCCGGGTGGACCTATTAGTAGAGCCCACCTGTTTTTAGGGGTCCACTTATCGAGCCACTCATAGAAAGCGGTCTTCGCCTGTTTGTTGCCCACGAATTCCTCCAAAGTTTTCGGGGCATACTTTACTGTCCACATCGCTGTACTCAAAGTCTAGCTCACTTCTTAATGGAAGCCATCTTTGCTAGGAGTGCATCAAGCTGAACCTCCCCATCTGAGCCTTGTACTAGTCTGAACTCGACCTCCCCCAAGTAGCCAAGTACCTCCACCTTCACCTTATCTGGTAAGCCACTCTTGACTATTTCCCGGTATATTTGTCTGACCACATCTTCAGGGGGGATCGCCTTTAAGTAGAGCACATCCTGGAGCTTCCTACGGGCATCATTGAATTTGCCTTCGAGCGAAAGGTCGATGATCTGGCTTATATCGGCTAAGTAAACAGACCCCAAAACCTCTAACACGTTCTGCTTATCCACCTTTTTGTTGAGTACCGCCAGACTCTGAAGAGTGTTTATACACATTCTAAGGTCCCCTTGATGCTCGTCGTAGATCGCTTCCAAACCTTCACGGTCATACTTTAAACCCTCCTGCTCCGCGATATACCTCAGTCTCTCCACGACGTCATTCTTCGACAGTCTTGTAAAGCGGAAAACCGCACATCTACTCTGTATTGGCTCGATTATCCGGTTAGAATAGTTGGCTATAAGTATGAATCTACATACATTAGAATATATCTCCATAGTTCTACGCAAGGCCTGCTGGGCTTCGGGCGTCATATTATCGGCCTCATCAAGCACCAGTATCTTGAAGGGTATTCCACTAAACGTGGTTGTCCTAGCATAGTCCTTGATCTGTGTTCTTACAACATCAATCCTATTATCCGAACTAGCGTTAAGCTCAAGGTAACCCTCCCTAAAGTGCTCGCCAAGAATATCCCTCGAGAGGCAAATAGCCGCCGTCGTCTTACCCACACCCGCTGGACCTATGAAAAGACAGTGCGGCATATTCTTTTGACGAGCAAACTGCTTGAGTCGGAGCACTACAGCATCATTTCCAACGAGGTCGTCAAGCTTCTTGGGCCTATATTTCTCAGTCCAGATCATCTCTTCGTCGGAGCTCATAAACGCTGACCAGCTACCAATGAATATCCTCTTTTAAGAAATAAACTTTTGTGTATCCAACCCACTTGTCACTATGGTCAACCCCTCCTTAAACTTACCTACACATCGCGCCACTGATCCTCGGAGTTGTGAGGTTTAAGGTTGCTGTGTAAACCTGAAATAAAAAGTGCGTTTTAGCCGCTCCTTTAAGCGAGGCGCCCTAGGTCTGGTTGCCACTTGTGGTTCCCAGCGCTGAATAATACTTCTCCTAATGTGAGCTCCACCCCTATTAGTAGGGTAGTTCCCCCTCTAACCACAGGCTCCCCTCCCCCAAAGGATAAGTTGACTCAGCCAGTATGCTGAGGAGTTGGTTCCCGACATCGTCTATCATAGATACATAGCGATTCTAGTCTGGGCTACGTTTTTGGTTTTAGCGAAAAACCCAACTCGGGGGATTTTGAAAGAAACGACAAGCCTCACCCTTCACGGTAGACCAAAAATCTGTGGCTGATTAACGACGAACACTAAAATGATTTTTGATCTAGAGTTTACGGTGGGGGCAAGCATGCTATAAACTGAGTTTATTAGTTTCCGAGAATATTATATTTTGAGGATATGACGCGTGATTTTAGGCTTATACATAGGTATGTTCTGTTGCTGTATCTTCAAAAACCAGTTATGGTAAGGTTTAAGAAAACCATTCAGGGTTTGTCTGACTATTCTCCTAGTCTCCCTGAACCCGTAGAAGAAGGCTATGAGACAAATGTTCCAAGATGGCTTGCGGAGTGGCTCATAGAAAAGGGTTATGCTGAGTACACTTCTCAGCAAACTTCGTTGAGACAACAACTAGCAAGGAGTATATGGCAGGAGGAACAAGGTACAAATCCTCAAAAACTCGCAGAGAATTACTACGCTGAGCTTAAGAAGCCGATAGAGGATATGTTAAGGTCGAATGACCCTAATTTCGCGGCCGCCCAATCTATGCTTCAAGACCTCCTGCGAATGAGGATTAAAAAGATAAGGCGTATGGCTGAATCCAACGCAAAATCTGAGGCATTCGATGCACTATTACCCGAAGAGAAAGCTTGGTATGAAGAGTATCGAAAGCTTTTCCAAGATTGGATTGACCCCGTCTGGTTTATGTATCCCACAGGGTTTAAAGTGGATTTCTGGATGAATCTAAATGAGTGAATTGACGATAGACGAGCTCCCTATCCCTCCTCAAGTAAAGGAGGTGATGTATGAAAGACATATAGAGAAGCTTTGGCCTCCGCAGGTTGAATCAATAAAGGCTGGGTTGCTGGACGGGGAATCCATGACTGTGAGCGCACCTACATCCAGCGGTAAAACACTGATCGCCGAACTCATGATAACCAAAGTACTGCTTGAAAAGGGTGGGAAAGCCCTATACCTTGTTCCGCTTAGAGCTCTCGCCGCGCAGAAGCTAGAAGAATTAAGGAAGTGGGAAAGGCTTGGGATACGCGTGGCATCGAGTACGGGTGATTTTGATAGGTATGACAAGTGGCTCGCTGACTATGATATAGTGGTTTTGACTTATGAGAAGTGTGACTCGATTTTGAGGCGGAGAGCCACTGAGTCGTGGGTAACGGAGACTAACGTTGTGGTCGCTGACGAAGTGCATCTGGTTGGCGACAGGTCACGTGGACCGCCCCTTGAAGTTGTGTTAACAAGACTTAAGAAAATTAACCCAGAGATAAGGTTTCTCTCTCTTAGTGCAACCATAAGTAACGCTTCACAAATCGCTCGGTGGCTGTCCTCTAAGCTAGTTGTGAGTGATTGGAGACCTGTTCCACTTAAGCAGGGAGTCTACTATGGTGGCCTAATTCATCTTGATACGGGTGAAACGGTGAATGTCAAACACACTGGGGATGAGCCTGTTGTCGACCTAACATTGGATTCGATAAACAAGGGAGGACAAGTTTTGATCTTCGCCTCCACCCGTCGGCAGGCTGAGAGTGTGGCTAAAAAGTTCACTGGGAAGCTTAGCCTCTCTGAAGGTGAAAAGAAGGAGTTGAGCGAGCTCGCTAAGAAGCTTGGCTCTTTTGACGAGCTAGGGCCAACCCACGATGAGTTGGTCTCCCTCATAAAGTCGGGTGTAGCCTTCCATCACGCAGGGCTCTCGTTTGATGCGAGAACAATCCTCGAGCAGGCGTTTATGGCTAGGAAGGTGAAGGTTTTGGCTTCAACCACCACACTTGCAGCCGGCTTGAATTTACCAGCAAGACGTGTGATAATATATGATGTTACTAGGTATGAGCAGGGTTTTGGGAGGGTTCGTATCCCCGTTTTGGAGTATCACCAGATGGCGGGTAGGGCGGGCAGGCCCGGTCTGGACCCATATGGAGAAGCGGTGCTTATAGCCCGTAAAGCGGATGAGGTTGAAGAGTTACTGGAGGAGTACGTGCGCTCCAAACCCGAACCCGCTGAGCCACAGCTCTTGGGTGAGTTGACTCTCTTACCCCATGTGTTATCAAATGTGACGTCTGGTTATGCCGCTGATGAGCAGAAGCTCCGGGAGTTTTTCTCGGAAACATTCTCTGGTACCCTTTCCTCTAAGCCCTCTATGTGGAGATCTATCTCGAGATGTCTAAAGTTTCTTCTCGATAACTCTTTTCTCACAGATGAGGGGGGCTACCTTCTACCCACGGCCTTCGGTAAGAAGACGAGTGAGGTATACTTTCACCCATACACCGCGATCTTGGTGAAAAAGGCTGCTGACTATGGCGTTAGCGGTGTCGATAGGCACAGCCTCCACTTGGTTTGTTTGAGCGTTGAGGTGCCGAAGCCAAGATTGGGTATGAAGGAGAAAGAAGATTTGAGCTACGAGATTGATCAAGAGGAGGATGAACTACCCGTCTCACTCGAGGAGTATGTGGAGACTATGATGGACCTATCACCAGACCCCTATGAGGAGTATCTGGGTGCTTGGAAAGCCGCGAAGGTTTTAGAGTGGTGGGTTAACGAGGTTAGTGAAGCGAAGATAGAGGAGGCCATCGGTGTCCAACCAGGAGACCTCTACCAACTATACACCACTGCATCATGGGTGAGTAGGGGCATAGCCTCACTGTTCCAAACACTGAAGTCAGATAGAAGCCTTGTAAAAGCCTATACTGATCTCAGCGTCAGGCTCGAGTCGGGTGTAAAATCCGAGCTCCTACCACTCGTTGGACTTAGAGGTATTGGTAGAGTTAGAGCCAGACAGCTTTATAATAGTGGTATAAAAACACTAAAGGATGTCGCCGAGGCTCCCGTTGAAAAGCTCACCCAACTGAGAGGTGTGACAACCCAGTTAGCCTTGAGTATAAAGGAGCAAGCCTCTAAGCTTTCATCGTCAGTTTGAATCGAGGTTTAGCCCTAGCTTTAATGTTTGCTGCATTGAGCGCGTCCTGATCTTTTGAATGTCTTCGTTAACTAGTGGTTTACCGGACTCCATAACCTTGATCATAGCCGGCTCCATGATTCCCCCACACTTTGGGCAGTTCTCGACTGAGTCTTCCCAACCAACGACCACATCGGTTAAACACTCCGTACACCTATAGACGCTTTTCACACCCGAAAAACGCCCTCTCTTCGATACGGGTTTTCCCCCAACTTGGCACAGATCCATTGAAAAGTCGATTACTCTTGCAGCGGCTATGCTTGTGCCCACACCGAACATGTCGGCGCCAGCCTTCTTTAAGCCTCGAATACTTTTTTCGTCGAGTCCGCCAGAAACCATAATCTTAACCTTTTTGAAACCTAGGCGGTCGAGCTCCCAGCGCACTTCACGTACTATGTGTTCAAAGTCCCCCCTTCTGCTTTTAGGCGTGTCCAGTCTTACCGCCGCAAGCTTTGCCCCGAGTAGTTTGGCCGCCCTAATCACCTCGTCCTTCTCATCTGAAAGTGTGTCGCAGAGAAGTGTGCGGGGCACATCGGGTGGTGCGTATTTATCGAATGCAGACCACGCATCCTCTTGGCGTCCATAAATCAGTATAAATGAGTGTGGCATTGTGCCCACTGGTGTTATTCCAAGTCTTCTACCTGCGCCCACACCGCTGAAGCCATCCACACCACCTATGTACGCGGCTCTATCAGACACGGCGGCGAGCGCGGGGTGCATGCGCCTAATCCCAAACGCGAAAACTGGTGCACCTTCTGCTGCAACTTTAACACGAGCTGCGGCGGTGGCCACACCGCAGTTATACGATAGAATTCCTAGGATGGCTGTCTCAAGAAGGGCGAACTCACTGTATGGGCCGCTAATCACCATCACCGGCTCTTCAATACCGTTTACGTCTTCCCCACGAAACACGCTTCCTTCAGGCAAAGCCCAAACATCCACATTTCTCCCATTTAGTAGCCCCATGACCTCGTTTAACCCGGCAAAGACACCCCACTCGTATCCATCCGGCAGGTCGCCTGAAAACTCAGCCCAAACATGTGTGTCCGCCTTACCGTCTTTGCGTAGAGCCTCCATCATCCTCTCTAAGTAAACATCTGTTGTGAGGCCAGAACGCACCTCTTCGAAACCGCAGATCCAATCATCAGTAGCCAAGTTAATCAAGAAACATAAACGTGTGAACATTAGAGTCTTTCGCATAGGCGTGTAAACGCATGGCTCCATGTCTTCTTGTAAGCCACACGTGTTGGTGAGGGATTTAAATGGTGTAGAGATAGAGTGTGCGTCTGTCAAACCTCCTGTACCCGAATTCTCTTACCCGCACGGGTTCAAGCATTGGTAGCCTAAAATCATGTGTCACTATACGTAGCTGGCTAGTGGGACTAGGGTGGCTTAGTAGGTCTTCGAGCACCGCTATGTTGCCCCGTGTTGTTAGGTAGAGGGCGATGACGTTGAACTCCCAGCTCTTCACTGCCTTATAGTCACCCACAACTAGGTGTACGCGGCTCAGTAAACCAAGCTTGGCGCACCTCTCCCAAGCTTGACGCACTAGGCGAGCCTCTATGTCCACCCCCACCGCGGTGGCGCCCAGCTTAGCTGCTTCAGCTATGATGACTCCGTCTCCGCAGCCAACATCAAGCAGCCTCTCACCTTGTCTCAGACCTGCGAGTTTGAGCATCGCTCTCGCAACAGTTGGCGGTGTGCGGTCGAATGGGGCGAGGATCATAAGGTAACTATGCGAACGCCTTCCTTATTGACTCTTCATAGGGAGGTTCCAATACGCCTTTCTCTGTTATTATCCCACTGATAAGTGTAGGCGGCGTGACGTCGAAAGCCGGGTTCCACGCGTCCACACCGTCTGGCGCGGTCTTTACACCGTTAAACCCACGCACCTCTTCGGGGGAGCGTTGCTCAACCGTTATTTCACGTGACTCTAAATCAAACGTGCTGAGTGGCGCCGCAACGTAGAATGGAACACCATGTTGCTTGGCGAGCACCGCCAACGTGTATGTCCCAATCTTGTTGGCGGTTGACCCATCGGCAAGTATACGGTCGGCTCCAACCACGACTAACCCGACCTTCTTGGTGCGCATCAAGTATCCAGCAGCTAAGTCCACTATCAGCGTAACTGGTATCCCCGCGTTTACCAGCTCGAGGGTGGTGAGTCTGGCGCCCTGCAGAAGAGGGCGGGTTTCCGTGGCGAATACCTTAAACCTCTTACCACGCTCCCATGCAGCTCTTATGACGCCTAGCGCTGTGCCCATCCCACCCGTGGCGAGTTGGCCAGTGTTGCAATGTGTCAGAATGAGATCGCCGTCCTTGATTAGCTCAGAACCGTAGCCACCGATTAGCTCGTCACGCTCAACCTCTTCCCTAAGTATTCTGTGCGCTTCCTCAAGTGTTGTGGCTTTAACCTCTTCGACACTTCCACATCTTTTAGCTGCTTCTAGCACTCGGTCGACACCCCAAAAAAGGTTTCTGGCAGTGGGTCTAGTGCTCTTTATAAGAGCACCCGATTTTTGTAGGAACTCAATGCATGTGTTAAAATCATTGCTCATGCATCCCTGGGCGGCGAGCGCCACCGAGTACCCGCCAACTATACCTAGCGTTGGAGCCCCCCTGACGGCCAGCGTCCTTATCGCATCCGCGACCTGCTCGACTCTGGTACACCTAATCCTCTCAACTCTAAATGGAAGGAGCCTCTGGTCTAATATTGAAACACAACCCGCCTCCCATTTGACTGGTGTTAGATCCATCATCAATACGCTTTTTAGCACATGAGTTAAAAAGTGTTTTGTGTGTTGGTGTGTCAACCCAAAAACCGTTTGAGATCACCCCTAACGGCCTGTTTGTAGGGCCCCCCCTCTCCTCAACTCTCCTGAATAGTGGTTTCGGGACGCCGAGGGGCTCCGGTGTGGAGCTGGGGGGAATGGAGGCTGTCTACCTCATACTTCGGGGTAGAATAGAGGTAGACAACCCAGAGGAAATCATTAAGACTCTATCCTCCCGTAAAAGGGGGTTCTGGACTGTTTACGCGGTTTTTGCAGACCTCTCTAATCAGGGTAAAAAAATCTTCTATGACGACGAGCTGGGCATAATACTCCAGAAGGAGGGTGAAAAAATGGTTTATATTCCTCTTAGCTTGGATAAGCCAATGACTCTTAAGAATCTGCTGGCGAGGGCTAAAACTTATGTTGAGAGGAGCTGGACACCGGTGCTCGCGATCGTCGACGAACATGGGACGCCCACCTACTATTCTGTTGACACGAGGCCGCCATCTAAGGAGCTACTAATCTCTGGCGAGGAGGGTTCACTGTGAGGTCTAGGATAGCCACTGTGGCCAGTATGATTAGGCCCTTAAATGCCTTTATGACCTCCGTGGCGGTGTACGTAGCGGTGACCGTGGCCCTACGCCACCTTACGCCACCCACACCCAGACTCGTTGCGGCCTGTGTTACAGCGTTCACCATAGCTGGGTTCGCCATGGTTGTAAACGACATATACGATATAGATGTTGATAGGGTCAACGAGCCTGGTAGGGCTCTGCCGAGTGGGGCGATATCTATCAGGGGTGCGTGGGTGTACGCCCTAATTCTTGCGGTGGTCGGTCTGGGTTTAGCGGCTTACGATGGGGTGATCGAGCTTGGTTTGGCTGGCTTGTCGTGTGCTCTTTCAATCCTCTACTCTAAGACCCTTAAACTGAGGGGTTTGAGTGGCAACCTAGCTGTGTCCTACAACGTGGCCCTACCTTTCCTATACGGTGGTCTAGTGGTAAACAAGCTAAGCATTGTGTTAGCCACGTTTTTCCTGCTTGCGTTTCTTTCTAACACGGGTAGAGAAATCATTAAGGGCATAGCGGAATCCGAGGGCGACGCGCTTAGATCTGTTCGGACCCTCGCCCGGGTGCACGGTCCAAGGGTGGCAGCCAAATTTGGGTCGGCCTTTTCACTTATCGCAGTGGGGTTGAGCCCCATCCCCATCTTTGTGGGGGGGCTGTCACCTCTGGGATACTTACCAGTGGTGTTTGTCACCGATATTCTGTTCGTATACCTCAGCGTTAAGCTTCTCATGGATGTCTCATCGGCTCAGTCTGTCAAAAAACTCTATAAGTTCCCGATGCTTTTGGCTATGGTGTCCTTTATCACGGGCGCACTCGTCTAGCCCACTTGGTGGTGAAGATGACTCAGTTCACAACTCCGCGGGGGATGAATGACATAGGCGTAGAGGAGATGGAGCGGAGGCTCTGGATTCAATCCAAGATTGAGCCTGTGATTAGGTCGTATGGCTTCCGACGGGTTGAGCCGACATTCATTGAGCATTTAGACACGCTCAAAGCCAAGAGTGGTGAGGCCATTCTCCAGGAGATCTATTACTTCAAGGATAAGGCGGGAAGGGATCTTGGACTAAGATTCGATCTCACTGTGGGTATGGCTAGAATGGTTGCCAACGACTTCAAAACCCCCGAACCCATAAAGCTCTACGCTATATCACCCATGTGGAGATATGATGAACCCCAAGCTGGGCGTTATAGATGCTTTTGGCAATGGGATGTCGAAACATACGGACCAACCGAAGCCTACGCTGATGCAGAGGTGATTTCACTGGGGCTGGATGTGATGAAGTCCGTTGGCCTCAACGCCACAGTGCACGTTTCGCATAGAAAACTGCTTGAGGGCGTAGTGCGTGTCCTTGGAGCCAAAACCGAGGAGCAGGTCAAAAGATGCTTTAATGCGCTCGACAAGGCTCAGAAGATAGGTCGCGACGAACTGAATCAACTCCTGCAGAGCGCTGGGCTGCCAGCGGAGAGCTCCCAGCTTCTAGTTGACTTGGTCTACTCTAGGGCTGACTTGGACGGTTTGAAGGCTAAACTAGGCGAAGGGGTGCTAAGACAGGTTGAAGATGCACTCAGAGAGCTGGATGTGCTCTGGGACGAGCTTGGCTCACTGGATAAGAAACAGAGTTGCTCGCTCGATTTAAGTATCGTGAGGGGATTAGACTACTATGATGGAATAGTTTTTGAGGGCTACACTGAGGGCTCAAACCTTTCCTTGTTTGGGGGTGGCAGATACAATAACCTCACCGCCATATATGGATCCCGCCACCTACCAGCAACTGGTGTGGCTGGGGGTATAGAACGACTAATGCTGGCGCTCGAGCAGGTTGGTGTTTTCTCCAAGCTGGAAGAGCAGAAACCCGTGCGAGTATTCGTGGCCAACACAGATGAGCAGACAAGGCGTGACGCCATCGGCGTCGCAACCGCGCTGAGAAGAAGGGGTATAGTTGCTGAGTACACAATAAAGGATTGGCCTTTGAGGAGGCAGCTTAGCTTTGCTGGTGCTGGAAGCTACACCCACGCCCTCATAGTTGGCAGGAAGGAGGTGTCTACGGGTGTGTACACCTTGAAAGAGCTTAAAAGCGGGCTTCAAGTTGAGAAATCACTGCAGGAAATACTCGATATGCTCACGCCCCCGTAGCTCAGCATGGATAGAGCGACTGCCTCCTAAGCAGTAGGTCGGGAGTTCAAATCTCCCCGGGGGCGCTCCACGTGCAAACAAGGCGAACGGAGTGTGTCCATGTATGGTGGGGATAGGGGTTAGCGCGGCAGCATCCAGTTAAGGGTGTATGCGTGTGTTGATAACGATCTCCGATTCCTTGAAAAGGCTGGGAGTCTACGTAGTCTACTGTGTAATAGATGGTGTAACCGTGGTGGAAAACGGTAATGTGTTTACTAATGAATTGGGTGAGCTAGAGGAAATCATTCGATGTGAAGGTGACACAAAAGCTAACCCAGTGGCCCAGGCGTACAGGAGGTTCTACTGGAGCATCGGCCTTGACCCCACTAAGATTAGACAAGCAGGTGAAGCCCTGAGGAGAAGGGTTCTTAATGGTGGGCGTCTTCCCAAGATAAACAGTGTTGTTGACGCGGGAAACTATGTTAGTGCCAAGACACTTGTACCAATAGGGCTATACGACACTCTGACACTCTCTGGTAGTCTTATGCTCAAACACTCAGAGGGTGGTGAGTTATTCTTGGCGATAGGCTCAAACGTTGAGGAAACTTTACCCCCAGGTGTACCAATCCTTATAGACTGTGCCGAACCCAAACATGCCCTCCACCTCTTCCCACACAGGGACTCACAACGCACAAAGATAACCAGTCGGACAAAGAGTGTTCTAGTCGTGGGTGCGGGTGTAGAGGGCGTAGACCCAGCCATAGTCCAGCGCGCGGTCAAATCCACGATAGAGGTCACAGTCAAGTATTCTGGTGGCGTTCCTAGCCCAATCATGGTGGCCTGAATACCTCAAGCATAAGCACAATCATGTCGATTAGGGTTTGGCGAACTCGATAATATCTGACGTAAACATCAGCATCCATCAAGTGGGTGTGAACCAAACTTCTTCACTGTTGGGATGAGCACTTGTATATGTCATCACAATAGTGCAGTATACCCTTTAATCAAACTTTAAGCATGCCTCCAGAGTAAGACGTGTTTTTGTTTAAAGATTGCTTGTTAACCAGCAATCTCACTTGGAGTCTCCGTGCCGCCCAAGCTGCCCCCACTTGCGCGCATATACGTGCGTTATGCACGGTCATCAGAATTCTAAGAGGTGTTCCCTAATATAGCACCACTCGTCCTCTCAGGTGTCGTCACCTTCAAGTATTATTAAGCCCACGTTGAGAAGTATACCTATAAGTGTGATCCAGTATGCTGTCGCCAAACCTAGGAACATGACTCTTATGCGGACAAGCTCTAGTATAAGTGTGAGTAGCCCCACTTGCATTAGCCCCGTGCCCATACTCCTTGCAACTTTGACCCATCCGCCTGTTTTCAATGAGAAAACCACTATGAGGGTGGCGCTGATTAGGCTCAACGCTCCTAATATGGGTATATTTGTAAAGCTGTAGGCGACGGTGAGCACAATGAAGATAACCGCAGAAACCCTCTGAGCAGCTGTGAAAGCCCTGCCTATATTTGCCAAAACAATCGTTAGTAGTTCACACGGGGCTAAAATGAGCTTAACTACACGTGTAGATGAGTGGCAAAGAAAAACTGATATACCATTGTGTATAACACAGAGTTGCGGGAGGTAGCTCAGTGGTAGAGCGGCCGGCTGTAGGGGAAACCGCGCGTGTGAGTGGCCTAAAGGCATCTGTGTGCACGCGTCAGCCGCTGCCACCGGCGGGTCGTGGGTTCAATTCCCACCCTCCCGACGCCACAAGTGAACGTTACGATGGGCTTTTAAGTATGCCTAAAAATAGATAGTGCTTGAGCCCACGTCGTCTAGTCCGGTCCAGGATAGGGGACTGTCACTCCCCTGACCCGGGTTCAAATCCCGGCGTGGGCGTTTGGTGAATCCAAACAGCGTTTCTAGCCAATTCTTCTAAGTGTTTCGTTCGTCTACTTAAATATAGGGATTATACAGCCCAGACGATCACTAAAGTGTTTTCAAGCCGTTGCCCGTTAGTACTAGGACGTTTGTAACACCTTTCTTAACGTATTTTTTGGCGGCTGCTAGTGCTGTGGCCGAGCTGTACTCTACAAGTAAACCCTTCTTTTCTAGCTCGTTGTGAGCTTGGATTATTTCCGTTTCGCTTACGGTGACGCTGTCACCGCACTCTTTTAGAGCCGTCACCATCTCGTCGAGGAGTGTTGGGTTGGTTGATACGAGTGCGTCCGCTATGGATGTCACTTTTTCAGGTGGCGTGTAGCGTATACCCTTAAGTGTGCAGTGGACGGGTGACACTTGTTCGGTCTGCACTGCGATGAGTGTTGGCATAGCGTCGATGATACCGCTGCTCAGCAAATGCTTAAACCCCTCGTAAACCCCTAAGAGGAGGGTGCCTGCGGACGTTGGTAAGAAAACTGTGTCGGGTTTTCTCCAACCCAAGTCGCGGACAATCTCATATGCGAGCGACCTTATCCCATCCCTGAACTCGGGTTGCCAAACGTGTGATGCGAAGTAGTTAGCTGAATTCTCCGCGGCTTTGGCTACATCATTCCTCGAACCCTCTATACGCGTGACCTGTGCGCCGTAAGCTTCGATCTGCCTTATTTTTTGACCCTTCGCGCTGGTGGGCACAAAAACCGAGACACGCATGCCCGCTTGAGCCCCATAAGCTGCGATACTTGCACCAGCATTACCCGAAGAGTCTTCGCTTATTCTAGTAAGGCCGGCTTGGTGGAGCCTCGATATCAGAGTGACGGAGCCTCTGTCCTTGTATGAGCCAGTGGGATTCAAGAAATCAAGCTTCATATAATAGCCATCCATGAATATTAGAGGAGTGTTCCACTCACCTAGGCTTACCCACTTAGTCACGTATGGAAAATTACGCCTAAGCTCCCGGGAAAACTCGCCTTCAACAGTTAACCTAAAAGGCCCACTACAGGAGGGACATCGCACCTCTAGTCCCTCCCTCTCCCTTGAGCACCGGGCACACTTAATAGTTATGTCCACATCGCTAATAAAAGACCAGTAGAGTTTAAAGTGTTTTGAGTGAGTTAAATCATACTGCTTATACAAGTTATTATTTGTCGACTGAAAATCCAAGCAAAATTGTGGGTATACTGATCGTATCGTGCAGAATTCAACAAGTCGCTACTGTTTTTCCTCTTTGTCCGCGGCCACACTCTTGTCTTCGGCCTGTGTTGCTTCAGACTGCTCTTTGCGTCGCCTCGTTGTGCGTTTGGATGTTCCAGCTTGCTGTTGGCGCTCTTGGTGTGGCTGGCTCAGGTATTCTTCGAGTTGGGACTCCGTGAACCACACAACCCACTGGGGCAGCGAAGCTATGAATTGATATGCCTCCGACCAACCGTCGAGGCCAAGCTTCTCTGCGAGCGTGTCAAGCGTGTAGCTATTCTTAATATAGTCTTGGACAATTCTATAGAGTTCTTGGTTTATCTCTATTTCTTTATCTCCCAGCTTGATTATTCTGTAACTAGTCGTCTCCGCTTCAGACATTTCCGACCAAATCACATCTTTCGGGGTGACCATTAAGTTTGGCGTCTTTAGCGCGATGGATAAAGTGTACATTTTTGGCTGCTGAGTCTTACGAGTTGACCTTAGCCATACAGGAGTTTTGGTTTGATTTTTCTGGGAGCATAACAATCCTTCAGGGACCATATGGTCGCTGATTGTTTGGCCTCTATGAATTCGGTGTTTAGCTTTAAAACCGCAGGCCCTTCTGAGTCGCCCCAATTAATTCCACCTTCGCGTAAGTTTCTCTTCTAGTTATAGAGCTTGTCGTAGAGATAGGGCATACTATAAATTGAGTGATATATATACACAGTTGTTAAGAGGTTACATTTATATCTTGCACCAAGCAACAGTCGATATATGCTGGATAGCCTGAGCGACTGGTTAATATTCATTGTGGTCGCCCTGATCTTGTTTGGCGGTTCAAGCAAGATCCCGGAATTGGCCCGGGGCTTGGGCAGGGCTATGGGTGAATTCAGAAAGGCTCAGATTGAGGTTGAGAGGGAGATAAGCACAATGGTCAACAAAAGAGAAGATAGTAGATCGGCCGAATCAATTATTGACGCTGGGATTGTAAACCGTGTGAAGTCTGCGGAGACCTCTATTACTAATCAGTCGTCCGTGGATATGCGTATAAAGGAGCTTGAAGCCGAAATAAATGAGTTGAAGCGTATGCTAGATAAGCATTAGGCATTTATGGTTGTGTTATTTTTATTGCGTGGGTTGGGCAGACGTTTTCGCATGCGAGGCAGAATATGCAGTCTGATTCTCTGATTGGGTCCGATTTGTCGCATGCGTACTTGGCTTTGAGGTCTGGTTTGTCTGTTAGGTCCAGGTCTTGGCCTGTGCCCATTTTACCCTGGTTGAGCAGCCATTCGAACACCTGTACTGGGCAGGCGTCCATGCACGCGCCGTCGGCTATGCACGCTTCGAAGTCGACCGCCACTATTGTGCCGTGTATACCCAGCTTCGTGGGGTAGGGTTTACCGTCCTCATCAGTCCTCTGCACACCCTCCCCGTACACCTTGTGGTTATTGTGCGTACCAGTCTCCGGGTACAAATCCTTCTTACTCAGGAAGTCTGGGTCAATGGGCCTAGGCCTATAACCCAAGGACTCGATCGTTACTTTGCCCATTTTGTATCCCTTAGTGTGATAATTGAACGTAAAATAAGTTTTATTAATAGGGCTAACCTGCTCCGCATACCTTCATACCTAAGATTTCCTAGATGGGTCTCCCAAGACTTTTGTTTGGGCACCAAGTTTTTAGTTCCAGCTGAAAGTATTATTGGTGGTGGTTTTGGTAGTCGAAGTCGCTAGTATGCTTGATTTGGCCACAATTCAAAGGAGATTTCTCACGTTTCTAACAGAGTTCAGATTCAACGGGGAACTAGTCTATAAGAATAGGGTTAACGAGATGGTGGCCAATAAGTCTAGGAGTTTGATTGTAGACTTCGACCATCTCATAGAACATGACCGTGACCTTGCGAGGTCGATTCAGCTTAGACCCGACTACTCGATGCCAGCGCTTAAAAAGGCTTTGCTTGAGGCATTGGAGAGGCAGGACCCCGAGTACGCTGGAGAGGTGCGTGAAAAGGCCTTAAAGAATCAGCAGATTAAAGGCGAGGTGAGTGGGTTTGCTGAGGCCGCCTCGCTTATACCTTTGAATGTGAGGTTCAGGTTTCCTCAGGGCTCATCCGTTAGGTTGAGGGAGCTTGGAGCCGAGCACGTGGACACCCTGGTACAGGTTGAGGCTGTTGCGCTCCGTGTATCGGTGTCCAAACCGTACCTCGTTATACCTGTTTACAGGTGTGTTAAGTGCGGTTTCATGGAGCCTGGCGTAGTGGGTCTCACAGAGGTTTTTGCTCCGGCGCGATGCCCCAACATCCTTGAAGGCGATAAGTGTAATGGACCCATGATACTCGATGCCTCCTCGAGTTACTCTATAAATCATCAGCGTATACTCCTGCAGGAGCGTCAGGAGGAGTTGGAGAGCGGTGTGTTACCCCGGGGTGTTCAGGCCATGCTAACAGATGACTTAGTCGACAAAGTTAAGCCGGGAAGTAGGATTAGGGTCACAGGGATATTCAGAGCATATAAGCCGGCTAAGACGCAGTCGGAGAGGGGCCTCGAGACTTTTCTTGAGATAAACTTCTTCGAGTTGGCTGAGAAGGATTATGACGTGTTGGAGCTCTCCCAAAAAGACTTAGAGGAGATTAGGCGGATGGCTTCGGATCCTTGGCTGAAGGAGAAGATGATTGAGAGCCTCGCGCCCGGCATATACGGTTTGAGGGATATAAAGGAGGCCATACTGCTTGCGCTTGTGGGCGCGCCGCCGGTTTATCTCCCTGATAATACGCGTGTAAGGGGCGATAGCCACATTCTTATAATAGGTGACCCCGGTACTGGGAAGTCCCAGCTGCTTCAAACCGTGTCAAAGCTTGTTCCAAGAGGTATATACACGAGTGGTAAGGGTAGTAGCGGTGTTGGGTTGACAGCCGCTGTGGTGAAGGATACGCGTGGAGAGTTTATGCTTGAGGCTGGGGCTATGGTTCTGGCCGATGGTGGGGTTTGTCTTATAGATGAGATAGACAAGATGGATGAAAGTGATAGGAGCGCCATACACGAGGCTTTAGAGCAGCAGACTGTGACTATAACTAAGGCTGGTATACACGCAACGCTCAATGCGCGCTGCGGGGTTATAGCGGCTGGTAACCCTACATTCGGCAAGTATCTTAGGGATAGGAGTGTGGCAGATAACATAAACCTTCCTCCCACAATACTCTCGAGGTTTGACTTGATATTCATCGTTGAGGACAAGCCAGACGATGAAAGGGATAAGGAGCTAGCAGACTTTGTCTTGAAGGTGCGTGGTCAGGGTCAAATAAGTGTGCCTTATTCACCTGACACGATGCGTAAGTATATTTCCTATGCCCGCATGAATTGTAACCCAGAGCTTTCCGAAGCTGCCGCTGAAAGCCTCAATAGCTTCTATATTGAGATGAGGCGTAAGAGTGAGTCGCCTGATTCACCCATCGTTATCACTACTAGGCAGCTTGAAGGTCTTGTGAGGCTCACTAAGGCTAACGCTAGGCTAAGATTATCCCAGGTGGCTGTTGCTGAGGATGCTGAGTCCGCCATCAGACTCTACAAGATATTCCTCCAGGGAATAGGTGTTCAAACCTTAACTGGCGAAAAGGCCGACCTTAGCACTGTTTACGTCGGAAAAACATCTGAGGAGTTGGGGATGATGGCCAGGATAGATGTGTTGCTCGCCAAGATGCTTGAGGAGGCTGGTAGCGAGGGTGTCTTGGAGGCAGATTTTAAGCAGCGCTGTAAGGAGGAGGGCTTCAGTGAGAGGGATGTTGAAAAGTTTCTTGAGATGAGGAAGAGAGGTGGGATGCTCTTCGAGCCGAAGCCGGGTCGAATCAGAAGAACGTGAACAAACACATGGACCCACTTCTAGTCGCACTCGACTTGGACGGAACAATTAAACCCCCCTTCGGACAAGTCGACTCAGAGGTTTTGGACTGTATCGCGAGGCTACGCAGGCGTGGCATCCTCTTCGTGTTGGTCACGGGGAGATGTTTGGGTGATGTTAGATCAATGGTGCCCCCAGCACTGTTTGATGCGATGGTCGTGGAAAACGGTGCGATCATAGTAACCAAAGGCATAAAGCATGTTTTGGCCCCAGAGTGGTGGCTAGCAAAACGTTCAACCCTACCCCCTAACCTCATAGGGGGATGCGAAGAAATAATAGTGTCAATGGATGCAGATTTACACCAACAAGCACAATGGTTGGCGTCCAAAACGGGGGGACGTTTAGAGAGAAACAAGGATAGGTTGATGCTTCTTCCCCCAGGCGTTGACAAGGCAAGCGGCCTACTACGAGTGCTCGAAGTTTTACATGTCGAAAGGGAGAGGACGGTGTGTATCGGCGACGGTGAAAACGATCTCCCACTCTTCGAGTTATGCGGTATAAAGGTGGCGCTAAAAAATTCAGTGGCGCAGCTTAAGGAGAAAGCCAATTACGTGTCGGCCAAAGAGGACGGTAAGGGGGTTGTGGAAGCCCTCACCCACTATTTTGCGTAGCTACCATATATTTCTGGGTTTCGGTTAAAAATCCATAGTCCAAACTTGTGGGAGTCAGTCGTAATCTAGTTTATGGATAGACTTGATTTTTAAGCTCACACAGGAGGCTGCTACTTCCAATCAAGCTTTCGCTTAATGTAATACGTAGTTTGATGTGTAACAGAAGACCTAAAAAGCTTCGCTTTAGGAAGTATATTATGCGCAGATTTGTTAAACTGTTCGGTTCGTACAGGATTGTGGTTAGCATAATTGGGGAAAGTGATAACGCTGAGGAGCAGAAGGCTATTCAGAAATTCGTGGAGCAACTGATTTCACAGGGATTCGTCGAGGAGCCTGGGGCTATTGATGAGGGAGAAGCAGAGTAAGATGAATCCATGTATCGGACCGACAGCTTAGCGCTAAACACCCCCCTGAACCTTGGTGTCACCCTAAGCTCCGCTCAAACCTTCCAGTGGGTGAGGAGGGGGAGAGGCTGGATTGGGGCTACAGGTGATAGTGTTGTCTATCTACTCCAAACCCAGAACACTGTGTTGTTCAGAGTTTATGGTGGAGGCGAATGGGATCCTGTGAGTTATTTCCGTTTAGACGATGATTATCCAACTATAATTAGATCAATAGGCTTCGACCCAATTGTTCGCAGGCTCATAAACAGTCAGCCTGGTCTAAGGGTTACAAGGCAGGATCCTTGGGAGTGTCTATTAATGTTCGTTTTATCGACTAACAACAATTATAAGAGGATAGTTAAGATGACGCTTAACGTTAACAGGGCCTTCGGTAAGAAGGTGAAAACCGAGTTCGGCGTTGTCCACCTGTTCCCTACGCTAGAAAGTCTTTCAGCGGCCTCCCTACAAGAGCTTGTGGGATGTGGTTTGGGTTACAGGTCTAAGTATGTGTTAGAGTTGGCGAGAGCCCTTAGAGAAGGGGGGGTCGATCTCGGTAGATTGCGCGGTAAACCTTATGAAGAAGTAAGGTCAACGCTGCTTGGTCTGCCGGGCGTCGGCCCTAAGGTGGCTGACTGCGTCAGCCTCTTCTCACTTGAAAAACTAGAATCTTTCCCCATAGACACTTGGATTAGGCGTGTGCTAGCTGAATTATACCCACACCTGCTTGGAGAACACCTTTATCGCGTCCTAAAGGATGAGTCGAAGAGTTTGGGTGTCAGCGTTTATCGAGCGATCTCTCAGAAAATGAGGAATTATTTTGGCGTCTATGCAGGATACGCCCAAAACCAACTCTACTACCACTCAAAAAAACTCATCAAAAAAGGGTTTACCCGGAGGTCTAAGAGCTAATTGTCTGGGGGCGTTCCCTAGAGGTGCTAACCATCCTTGAAGCTATCGTAGAGTAGATAGCTCCAAGTAATGCGCCGTACACCAGTGAGAACACGAGCACTAGTCCAACAAGCACTGGGTGGCCAAGCCCAACGCTTGAGCTAATTGCGGGTAGCCCGTAGACCAGCCAGCCAACTACGCCTACACCCAAACCCCAAGGTATACCCCTGCTCGGCCTGTGGGCGCTCATTCTTTTAACCCCACTAGCAACGGCTGCGTACGCTGCACCCAGTATCAGACCCACGACTATGTTAAGAACCCAGCCAGCCGCGTACGCTGGGGCCCCTCTTAGCCCTACCGCCATAAAGGGGGCTACGTAGAAGGGTGAGTCAAACTTTGGTGCAGGAGCTAGGTATCCTAGAGCACCCATAATCAGTGAGCCGATTAACCCTCCGAGCAAACCCAAAAGAACTGAGCTACTCCACCTTAAGGGAGTTACGGTGTTACTCCTTATCTCCACCGTGCCTCACCCCCTTAAGCCACAATATTATTAGACGCTCGGTAAAATATAAATTTTTCTTAGTACTTAAACTTTTTATTTAAGTATTCAAGAATCTTATTAGCATGCTTCCTAAATCGCTTAGCGCAACGGTTTTGTTTCTTAAGCCACCCTGAACTTTAACCAGTCCGATATCAAGCAAACCGTGGTTCCTCTTGTTACCATTCAGATGGTAGGAGAGTAGTGGGGGGCTTAATCTGACCCTCTTAGCCAGCTCTGAGAGGCTGAGCGGTCCGTTTACAAGGGCTTTAAGAATTTCTGACTTCTTCTTGGAAACGAGCTTAGAGAGATTGACCTTAAACGTAGGAAGTATAAACGGTACGTCGTTAAACACGGTGAAAGCCTTTATACCTATAATGCTTGCCGCGCTCAGAACTATGCTTGCCATAGAGGCGTCAGTGGTAGAAGTGTTCACTATGAGGTCATCGTTTTCCTTATGTAGTCTAGCTAATATGTTTAATGTTTCATTCAATATGTTGTCCTTCAGCTCATACGTCTCAATGGGGAGTCTAAATATAGCCAACTGTTCTTTTAATAAAGATACGTCCCGCTTCTTGTCCTTCGTATAAATCAGGACCAGCTTCCTAGTTGGAAACTCTCTGAGCCCGATAAACAATGACTGAATGTTGTTACCAACTGGGACAATCAAAGTATAACGTGTCATCGTTAGTGTTCACCCAATAAAATAAAAATTGATTTGCTATTTCAAATTTACGTTTAATATTTCAAATACCTAATAAGTTAGGCAGCACGGTTAGCGTAATAGAAGCCACAAAAATAGCAGCGCTGTGCTGGGCTTGGATTATCTCGATCTCTTAGAGGATTGAGCATGTGCTGGATGTAAAAACGGTGTTCTATGATAAACCCCGCCCCAAGCTATAGACTCGAAATCGTATGTGGAACGCAATCAACACCACTAAGAAGGAGAGAGGTTTGAAGCCTTTATAATTGGTTTTGATATCTAACAGAGAAGAATATTCTGGTATATTCAAAGGCTCCTCTTGGGTAAGTGAAACCATCACCAAACGTTGGCACACCATTAAAGTGCGGATAGTATGGATGGAGAATGTTGGTTGACACAGGTTTTTAATATGCATGATTCTGTAGTTTAAGTGATGTTAATAGTTAAGCCATCGAGTGTATCAGTGGCGTTACCGTTTTCTTCTATTTGGTTTGGAACACATTTAAGGGAGAAGACGTTTAGGGCAGCCAGTCTCTTACGCTACTGCTCCATTTTTAGAGTTAGGAGAATTATGGTAATACTAGATGGTGGTAACCCCACCCAACACGGGGAACTAAAGGATGTATTTGAATACCTTTTGCTTCCGCCATACCTCAAAGCGGAGATGGGTTTGAAACCCCATCTTAGATATGTGGGTTTGGCTCCGCCAATAAAGATACCGATACACACTGTAAGCAAAAATCCCCAAGAAGCGTCGCTAGAACCAGTAAGAAAGGCTAGTGTGATACGGGTGGAGCGTGAGAGGCTCTTTCTAAACGCGGGCTTTAGGTTGCAGACCGTGGCCCCACATCGTGGTGACCTCCAAATAGGGGACCATGTGTACGTTAAGGTGATTGGCTTGCAAGGGAAAGTAGTCCTAACCGAGCTAGTGGACCCTTTGTCTTTGGATAAAATCTACTTGGAGCCCAAAATAGAATTTATCGATGTGGACGATGTTGGCGAACGCTTGCCAGATGATTTGTTTAAGGTTGAGCTAACAAGAAGCGGTGAGCCATCCTTAAGAATTGTACGGAATCCACCTAATAAAGAAATAATCTTCTTTGTGGGTAATCAGAAAATGGATCCAGAAGACTTTTTAGCTGTTAAATTCGACATCAGGATCAGACTTCTACCGGAGCAAGGCGTGGAGACGATAAGGAGTGAAGAAGCTTTATTGATAGCACTCTCACAGACTGCGTGGATACTCGGTTGAACCCGATATACACCGAATAAACAACTAGAAACGTACACCATTTCGGTTCTCCGTCAACACGTTTTGCCACTCCTAAGAGTAATATACATGGGGGTTTTGAAGTAGGTGTGATAATCCTCCAACTCTGTAGAATGCTAAAATTTTAGCGAAAAGCCTTTTCCGTAAGGGGTGTTATGTTAATGCGTAATGGCCAGTAAGAAAAGGATCGCGGTTTACGTAGCTTCTTTGATCGCCTATCTCGTTATCGTGGGTTTAGCTAGTTCATATAATTTGGTTTTAGGCGTGACACTTCTCATTTTACCCATGATCTTCTTCGTTTACAGATGGCTTAGTAGGCGGTCTGGTGTATCGGTGAGGCTACCCATCGTTAGGCTCCGTAAAAGTTACGCGTCATCATTCTATACAGATGCGCCTGATTTAGAGGTAAGGTATGCCCTAGCATTAGGGGAGGAACTTGGTGTAAAGGCTACCGCAGTTTTGACTAGGATGCCTAACACTGATGTTCAGGCCCATAAGATTATTTTGTACACAACAGCACTAACTGACAGAGTGGCCAAACAGAAACTCTCGTTTGCCATAAGGAGCGTTGTCTCTCTTCTTAGTATTAAAGGGTATAGGATTGTGCCCGACACAAACGTGGATGAGTCCCTTATAGCTGAAGGTGGAAATCAGTTCAAAACGGTGTTCCCAATAGTTATAGTCTTCGCCGAAGAGGACTATGGCGCGGCGGTCTCCAAAGCTTTTGATTTCGCTGACAAATTTGTCTTACTATCAGCTGAGAAGCCCCATATCCTAGCAGCTTTGGAGGTTCTACCCGAGCAAGTTTGGTCTCATGCCCATGTCCTCCGATTTGGCTATAACTTCGGTTTCAACCTCTTCGCTCAGAACATGGATGGGGGTTTCATAAGTGATGTCGCCGAAGTTTGCTATGGCCTTAGCACAGAATCCGCCTTAGTGTTGGCTTCAACCATCTCGAAAGCAAACAAGGAGGGACAGCCTCTGAATCCCTTCCTCCTCGGAGATATCTTGGAGGCTGAAACACAGTCCCGCGGACTCTCATCCAGGGTTCACGATGAGCTATACGCCTTCCAAGAGAGTTTAAAGACGAACAACGTGTGGAGGGGCCTTGTAAAGGATCATCCGCCAGATCTACTTCCCAACCTAATAGTCGACCTTTCACAGATTGATGCCGTGCAGGCAAACTGCTTCGTGATGTATACGCTTGCTAAAAGCTTGGCTGAGCGGGGTAGAACACTGGTCTTGGACCTCACACGTTTCAGGGAGAATGTCGTATCCCACATTTTAAACGATTTACGTTTGACTCACAACACGGTTTTCCTGCTACCTAAGGGAAGGCTTAAACGGGACGGGTTGAAGGGTTTTGGCACACTGGTTTATATGGGTGCGGATGGCGAATTCAGGAAGATTGTTAGTGATTTAAACCCTAGCAACTCAACCATCGCTGACAATGCATCCTATGTGCTAACGAGAAGCGGCTCGCTGAGCCCATTCTCAAAGCAGGCGGCTACGCGTAAAGTGAGTCTTGAGGAGCTTGAAAAACTGATTAACACATCCGCTCCACCTCTAGAGGTTGAAGATATCAGTGAGAAACCCTACCTCCCAAACGTGTTCAAGAGGGAGCAACTCGACTCAATCATGGCAGCACTCAGTTATGTGGAAAAGTACACCACTGTTGAAGAGACCACGTTTGCCCAGGCGCTTGGGTTGAAGACCCAGTCAGTTGAGGTAACGTCAAGGCTCATCAGGCTAGGTTATCTTAAGAGGAAGAGGAAAAGCGGAATATCCTTTGTAGAGCTGACTGCAAGAGGACATGAAGAACTCGAGAGACTACGCAGGTACATAAACCAGACATAACACCCAACACAGATATGGGCAATTAATAACTCGACGAACGAACGTCTCGTTGATTCATAGTGTCTACCTAATTATTGATGTAGAGAAAGTGTTAAATCATGTTTAGTGGTTATTGTAAAGTATGTTCACCTCTAGGATTAGATTTGGCACAGATGGCTGGAGGAGTAGAATGGATGTTGACTTTAATGTTGCCAATGTGCGTAGGCTGAGTTTGGCGGTCGGGTCATACCTGAAGGATAAGGGAGAGTTGGGTAGCATATTGGTGGGTTACGACACCAGGCGTAATTCGGAAGCGTTCGCGGGCAACGTGGCGGATGTCCTAGGCGGCCTTGGCTTTAAGGTTTACATGACTAGTAGACCAACCCCTACACCCGTTATAGCCTTCAGTGTTGTGGATAGAAAGGCTTCGGCCGCGGTACAGATAACCGCAAGCCACAATCCACCTGTCTACAATGGTTTCAAATTTATCCCCAGCTATGGCGGTCCAGCTTTCCCTGAGATCACCGTTGAAATAGAAAAGCGCCTTCCAGAACACGATGTGGAGGTCAGGGGTCAGCCTCCAGTGGCCTTCGATCCAAAAGAGAGATACTTCGAATTCTTAGAGAGTAGAGTGGATTTGAGTGTAGCTAGGGATATGCGCATCGTGATTGACCCACTATACGGTGCTGGTTTTGGCTACTTAGCTGAGCTTTTAAAACGGAGGGGTGCTAGTGTCACAGAGATACACGGGTCACCCGACCCAGACTTTGGAGGCTTGAGCCCTGAACCCAATGAAACGAACACAAAGGAGCTAGCGGAGTTCGTTGTCAAAAGCGGTGCGGATATGGGTGTAGCCAATGACGGCGACGCGGATAGGTTTTCAGCGGTGGATGATAAGGGTAATTTCTATCCCTCTAATAAGCTCGTGCTTATAATTGCCGACTACCTCTTCGGCGTAAAGAATATCAGGGGACGGGTTGCACGCTCAGTGTCCACAACCAGCGCCTTAGACAGACTCTGCTCGGCTTACGGTGTCCAGGTTGTAGAGACACCTGTGGGCTTCAAATATATTGCAAAAGAACTGATGAGTGGTGCGGTTTTGGGCGCTGAGGAGAGTGGGGGCTTGGGCTTCGGCTGGTCGGTGCCAGAGAAGGACGGCATCATGAGTGGCGCCCTCCTATGTGAGGCCATAGGTAGAATGGGCGGCTCACTCCGCGAGGCGTGGGGGCGTATAGCCGACAAATACGGGTTTAACCAATATCTCCAGTTCAATCTACCGCTAAGGGAAGAAGTTAGGCGTAAAATCGATGAGCTGAGAGCATCCCCACCAGACGTGTTCGCGGGTATGCAGGTCACCCGCAAGATTACGATAGACGGCCTGAAGCTCCAGTTTGCATCTGGCTCTTGGATACTCCTTAGACCCTCGGGAACAGAGCCCCTCATACGCGTCTATATTGAGGCGGTAGACCAGTCTGAGCTTAATAGTTTAAAGGAGGCTGCGGACTCCCTCCTCAAGAGCTGAGCTCGTGTGTATCCAAATCTAAGGTTGCCATTTGAAATTCATCCACTATTTTTTGCTCGTCAATCTTAACGGGGTGAAAATCAACCAATATTGGCTCCCCGTTTACAACCACGTCGGAAACACTAATGCTTGAGTAAACAACCAAGTTCGGGATGGATGCCGCGGGGTGCCCGTGGATGCTGGGTGTTAGTGGCACGGCTATGAAATCAGCCGCCAACCCCCGCTTTAGTCCGGGTGCTGGGAAACCAAGCGCCCTATATCCATTAGTGGTCGCCATCCTAAGAGAGGTTGCAGCGTCTAGTGTAGTGGGATCCCAACGATGGTTTTTGAGTATTAGTGAACCAAACTTCATTGTTTCATGAATACTCAGCGAGTTATTACTTGCTGGTCCATCAGTACCCAAGCACACATTCACCCCAGCACCCAACATCTCCGGGATCGGTGCCACGCCACCCTCAGCGAGCTTCGCGTTTGACACAGGGCAGAAGACCACGTTAGCACCACCTCTAGCAAGCAGTTCAATCTCTCTCTTTGTGGTCCACACACAGTGAGCCGCTATGAGTCTCTGTGAAAGGAGCCCCAAATCTCCGAGCACCTCCACCTCCCTCCTGCCATATATTGTTTCAGCTGTGACTTGTGAGCGCCTAGACTCACCCACGTGGATGTGGACTCTGAGCTCTCTCCCCTCCGCAGCCTCCCTTACCTCCTCAAGTGTGTCTTTGCTGCAGGAGTAGGTCGAGTGTGGTCCAAGGGCCCATTTGAGCAACTGATTTTCCCTGATACTGCCCACAGTGTTGATGGCCTCCTTCAGGCTGGAGCCCATAAAGCCGCTGGAGAAAATAGCTGGCGCTGCAAGTATTCTAAGGCCTAGCGATGTCACGGCGGAAGCAACACTATCCTCAAAGAAGTACATGTCGGCCACAGCTGTAACACCTGAGTATAGGAGCTCTAGCCCAGCTAGCCTTGCAGCTACGTATACTTTGTGTTGGTCGAGTCGTTGTTCAGCGGGCCATATCTTAGTGTTTAACCACGCTTGTAAGGATAGGTCTTCTGCGTAACCGCGTAAGAGAGTCATGGCGAGGTGTGTGTGGGCATTCACGAACCCAGGTAAAACAATCTTGCGTTTACACTCGATTACTGTATCAGTCTTCCACGATGCACCTAAATGCTCACCTACCTCGATCACAGAGCCGTCCTCAATGTAAATATTTGTATCCCTGTGTGTCTTACCCGTATCTGGGTCGTAGGCTGCGTAAACCTCTTTTAAGAGTAAACCCACACTAATAGAGTTGTACTTCGTGTACTAAAAGGTTAGCGTGATGAAGTTCGCCGCCCTAATCAGTGGGGGTAAAGACTCTCTATTCGCAGCTTACTATATGACTATTCAGGGATGGGAGCCGATCCTCCTCGTGAGGATTCTACCCAGAGCCCCAGACTCATACCTGTTCCACACAGTAAACCTACACGTCGTCGAGAAACAAGCCGAATGCGCTAACCTACCACTTGCAAGCCTCAGTGTGAGTGGAGTCAGGGAAGTGGAGGTGAAAGAGTTCTCATCCCAACTCTCGAGGCTGAAAGAGGAGCATGACTTTGAAGCTTTAGTGACTGGTGGGGTGTGGAGCGAGTACCAGCGCGTAAGATTCGACTCCGCGTGTGAGGCCGCTGGCCTGAGGTGCTTCTCACCCCTCTGGCACAAGAAACCCGAAACGCTGTTTAAGGCCTACTTAGACCATGGATTCAAATTCATGTTCTCTGGTGTATACGCTCTCGGGTTCAGTGACACATGGGTGGGGAGGCTCATTCAAGCGGAGGACCTCCAAAAACTCGTCGAGCTTAACCAACGCTATGGTGTGAGTATAATTGGGGAGGGGGGTGAGTACGAGAGCTTGGTTTTGGACTGTCCACTATTCCAGTATAAGAGGCTCAGTGTGAGCGGGCGAAAAAAGCGTACAGGCGCATACTCCTACGAGTTTGTTGTAGAAGACGTTCAAACGGTGCCCAAGCTTACCAGCTCAGAATACATCCATGTGTTGAGCTAGCCCAGCTCACTCAGTGTGTGCTATAATACGGTGAACTACCCAGCCCCGCGGACGGGGCTTCCTGGATCACGGCCCCGCCTAGTCTCGCCAACCCAGGGAGGGAAGAGGAGGTAGTGGGTGGGACCTCAACACCTAAGCGGGCACACCTAGAGAGAGTGGCACCCACCCTACTCTCTTTGGAGAGAAACAGGCAAGCATTAAGGTCATGATCCAAATTGAAACCATAGTGGAGACGGTGGAAAACACGGTCTTCCAGGATCAAACTCTTGTTGATTTTTCCGCACAAAAAACATTCACGCGAGCTGTTGTAGGCTGGGACGGCTAGCACGATTTTCCCACGCTTTTGAAACTCCCACTCCAGTATCCTTCTTAGCTCTGAGATCGAGGAGTCATAGAACCTCATTCTCCTCTTCTTGGTTTCGCCTCTCTGGATTAAGCCTTGGGCATCTAAATCCTCTAGAATCAGGACATCGTACTCATCGTTTGAGGAGGGCCCCAGCTTAAAGAACAAGTCTCGCCTGAAGTCCTTTAGGTGTTCATACTCAATCGCCAGTTTTGTCTTTGGCTTTAAGCCAGTTCCTCAAAAGAAACCTCTTCCTAGAGAGTCTTCTTTGAAGCATCCTAAGCTTCATCCAGAGCGCGCTCAAGCAGTCTCAGATTCTCTAGGAGGCGGCCATCAGAGAGTAAGTCTCGTGAGCTTCACATCCACACTCACGGCTTTCTTGGGCTCCTCTTTGGGCTGCTCCCCCTGTGTTTCGGGCTCCCTGACCAAAAACACAAAGTGGATTCGACAGGAGTGTTCGAGTTTGACGCACACCTGAGACACTCGATCCACTGGGAGCTCCCTGTGGGGAACTAATGTAAAAACCCGATTTTGATCAGTATAGCCGGGCCTTTTTCCTTTGGTTTTTACCATATGCCCAACCCGCCTTATATTCGAAAGCCTCCAGCCACTCTGAGGGTAGACCAGTGAGAGGTATTTGTGGGGCTTCTTTTTCTTGGTTTGTTTGCTAGTCCATCGAAGAATCTCCGCTTGGCCTAGTAGAGTCTCTCAGTCACCTGCCATGTAACCTAACCTAGGAGTAGAGAACTTGGAATTCCGCGTTGTTTTCTCTCAGGCCCAAGGCGAGTTGCTGAAGCCCGTTTTTACTCAGTGTGTGCTTGTTTTTCCGTGCTCTTGCTGTTCGGCGTGTAAGAGTGTGTTGTAGGGCTCGCAGGCCACCTCTAGCTGGGTTTTCAACACCCCCGCCGTAGTCTTCGAAGCGTGCGCTCTGAACCTGTATGCTCTCACACGCGCTGCAGGCTAATCTTCTCTGCACGTGTATTTATTTCTTTGTGATCCCCGTTCCTCGCTCAGGGAGAGCGGGGTTTGGAAACCCTAATAATAGATAGATGAATGAAGGGGGCTATCCATCCCCCTTTCGCCCTACGGAATGGGCGGGGTCTTCCGCCCCCCTCGCCCTCATTATGATAAATGTTAAATCTTAGAATTCATGTTCTACAGCATGGCTACAAACAGGGACGTTTTACAACCCCACCTTATGGTTGGTAAGGGAGACGTAGCAGAGCACGTTCTTATCCCAGGCGACCCTAAAAGGGTTGAATTGATGGCGACCCATCTATCCAACCCTGTCAAGGTATCTGAGAATAGACAGTTTGTAACTGTGAGTGGGTACTATAAGGGGTTACCCGTGTCCATCGTGAGTTCGGGTATAGGTGTTCCAGCCATGTTAATCACTGTGGAAGAGTTGTTAAGAGTGGGTGCAAAGGTTTTGATACGGGTTGGCACCACTGGGGGGCTTCAACCCGATGTTAAGGTGGGCGACTTGGTTGTAGCCACCGCCTCGGTTAGGACTGACGGTGGGACACAGATGTATGCGCCGCTAGGATACCCAGCGGTGGCTAGTAGGGATGTTGTTGAAGCGCTTAGCTCGTACTGTGCTAAGAGTGGGCTTAGATTCCACGAGGGCGTAGTGTGGACAAGCGAAGCATACTATGCTGAAACCATCGATGTAGCGAAAAGATGGCACGACCTAAACGTGGTGAGTGTGGAAATGGAGGCCTCAGGCCTTTTCGTTTTATCGAGTATAAAGGGTGTAAAGGCTGGCGCAATCCTAGTTTGCGATGGTAACCTAATATATGGGAAAAAGAAGTCTGAAGTTCTACGTGGACAGAAACCCTATGAGCCAGAAGTGATAGAGGGCGTCCATAAGGCAACAGAGGCCTCACTCGAAGCGCTACTAGAGATCAGCAGCAAATCATCAAGCAAAACCGTTTGACGTTTACCCCAACACCCAGAGAACAAGGCGATCTTTGATTTTTGCATACTTAGTTTTTGCACGATACACCCTATAAGAAAATGGGTGGTGCGCGGATGATGCGTTGTGCCACTTGGCCGCCAAGCGTGGGAGACCCTTATCCGAACACCCTGAGAAGAGTGATGGTTTCCGAATTATCAAGTGTACAGGCGTGGTGGTTAAGCGTGGAAAACAATTATCTGGACACTATCAGAAGGTGACCATAAGGTTTTTAAGTGGTTGAAGTAAACTAACGTTGGAGGAAAAAGACCCCAGGTGCAGGTGGTTAAACAAAAAACAATTCACGGGGGATTTCTGCCGAAGTACTTCTTCCTTACGAAGGGTAAAGCCGCAAGCTCTATTTCACCGCTTAACGCCTTCGACGAAGCACTAATGGCGGCGGGTATTACCCAGTGTAACTTGGTATCTGTTTCAAGCATACTCCCACCGGATGCCCAAGAGATTGAGCCCGTGATGCTGACACCGGGAACAATAACGTTCGCTGTACTGGCTAGGATGGATGGTGGGAGCCGTGAAACCATAGGAGCAGGTGTGGCTTACGCTCTGTGCTCTTCACCCGCTGGCGTGGGTTATGGCCTTGTGGCTGAAGCCCACGGCTACAAGGATGAGCGTGCTCTCACAGCTGAGCTAAAATACAAGCTAGAGCAGATGGCCAAGGTTCGCGGCCTCACAATAACCAAGACCAAGTATGTTGTTGAGTCAATGGAGGTACCCAGAGGTAAGGATGGGTGCACAATAGCCTCACTTGTATACCTGCCATGGGATCCAAACGAATCACTCACTAGGGTTTACAACGATGTGAGCGACTCCCACTTGACGCCGGAGTCCAAGCTTGATGCAAATGGTCAGCGGACCATTAACCAAGTGAACATGGGTTAACCAATCATTTTTTATATCCTCAGTATACTCTACAATGTGTTCGCATATGGATGTTGACACACGTGTCGAACTCATTGCGCGTAGACCATGCGAGGAGATAGTCACCCCCCAAGAGCTACGCGAGTTGTTAGCATCCAAGGATAAACCCGTAGCGTACAATGGCTTTGAGCCAAGCGGCCTAATGCATCTTGGAACAGGTCTATTATCCGCGTTAAAAATAATGGATTTAGTTAGGGCTGGCGTAAGGTATAAAGTGTTGCTTGCAACTTGGCACGCTTGGCTAAACAACAAGTTTGGGGGGGATATGGAGAAGATTCGTATAGCGGCTAAATATTTCATTGAGGGATGGACCGCCCTAGGTGTGGACCCCTCAGCCGTTGAATACGTTATGGCAGATGATTTGGTATCCAGAAGTGAGTATTGGGAGACCTTGCTACGGGTGGCGAGCCGTGTTACGCTGAACCACGTTGTGCGCGCCCTACCTATCATGGGTAGAACTCAGAGTGAGGCGTTGAAGTTCGGTGCATACATCTACCCAATGATGCAGGTGACTGACATATTCATGCTTGGCGCGGACATAGCACAGCTGGGTATGGATCAGAGAAAGGCCAATATGCTTGCCAAAGAGGTTGGCCCAACTCTTGGCTTGTGGTCCCCCGTAGCTGTACACCACCACTTGCTCGCCGGGCTCTCTGGTCCAAGAAAGATGGGTATGGATGAGAATGAAGCCTTAGACGCTCAAATATCATCCAAGATGTCCAAATCCAAACCCGACACAGCCATATTCATACATGACACACCTGAGGAAATCCGCTCAAAGATAAGAAAGGCGTATTGCCCTGAAAGGGTTATCGAGAACAATCCAATCGTGGACTATGTTCAACACCTGATTCTTAGAGACGATACACAGACACTTCTGGTAGACAGACCCCCACATAAGGGGGGGCCCATCGAAGTGACATGGCCCGAATTGAAGGCTCTATACCTGAAAGGTGAAATACACCCCTTGGACCTTAAGGCTACAGTCGCAGAGAGCCTAATAAAAATGCTTGAACCAGCACGCAAGCACTTCGCAAACAAAGAGGAGTTAATCAAACAGCTATCCCCAACAGTATAGGCTTCGGAACATATCACCTATGGAGAAGTCCTTATTCGATTTACTCCAGTAAATGGAGAGGTTTAAGTATCACTCTAGGCTGCTAATTACAGCTAAAATGAACACCTCAGATGTGCTCGAAGTGATATTGGCTTTTCTCGCGTTTGTACCCCTAGGAGCCTCCGTGTTATATGCTAGAAGCCATGATAGGACGACCCCGCCTTTCGAGTTAAACGTAGCTCTCTTCGCCCTCTTTGGTATCATCGCGGTAATAATACTCTACGCGGAACGGCGAGGCATACTTAAGGCGTAGATATTTGGTGCTCAAGGGTAGCTAGGAATCTCTGCAAGCTTAGTTTTCCACATGCTTAAAGCACTTTATAATGGTTGTGAGGTTCTAAATAATCCGTGTGAGTATGACTAGTACACGCTTAAAGCAATCTAATGCGGTTAAGCCATGTCTACGCTAAACTATAAGATCAAACTATAAGATCTGTGTACACCTAGAGTAATCCAATCTTAAGCAGCGTCCCACCCAACTATTCATGGACTTTTACGCTGTCTGGATAATACGCCGTAGAGAGTGTTGTGGCTAAGTGCAGGGTTTAATGGGCGCGTCTTAAAGGTGAGCTGATCATCTTGTATGCGGCTATTCAACACGTTTGATGTTTACTTGGGTATACCCAAAAAGTTATACTTTTCTCCATACAATAGGTTGCTCATATCCGCCTTACCATGTGCTTTTCTGCAGTGTTGCTTGGGTCTCCGTGTACGAGTATGCTTTTCAAAACCTATGGGTATTAATAAGAAGGTACTCAACCCAAATTCCTAGTAGCAGGAGGCTGCGGCGACGGCTACACTACTAATTCAAACGAACCTCAATGTTAATATCTTTGGGTTAACACCTAACTTTGAGATAAAACGCACAGAGTGGGGGCATTATCCTTAATCATGTGTCTTTTGCGAAATGGTAATGCCGTTTTTGAAGGCGATTTTCAAGGCGAGTTACCAGGTGTGATTGTGCACACCGATTTGGATGGCCGAAAAATTCTGGTTGTTCAGAACAGGTGTGAGCTGGCGGTTGAAGCCGTCAGAATGGGTTGCAGTGTTGATAAAGTAACACGCCTCCTCGAGTGGCGTGAGTTCGAGGTGTTTGTTTCCAATGTCTTCGAGTCGTTTGGCTACAATGTTAAACATGACTACAGATTTAAACATAGGGGAGTGCGACGGCAGATCGATGTGCTAGCGATTCAGGGTAGGCGAACCTTCTCGGTGGACTGTAAGCACTGGTCTAAGACGCGCGGTTTAGGGGTGTACGTTCAAAAACAAGTCGAACGAAGCGCGCTCCTAGCAGAATTCCTCAGTAATAAGGAGGTTTACCCTTTGATGGTAACACTCGGCTTCAATGGGTTCGTAGATGGTGTTCCCGTTGTAGCATCATATGCACTCAGGGACTTTCTGCTGAATCTCGATCAATACGTCGATATGCTCAGAGTCCTGCGTTAGACCCTGATAAGGCTTAGCGCGGCTGCAAGCGCACCGTCTCTCGCAGACCTCTTATCACCCGAAAAACCCACTATGAGTGTGTCGCCGTCACCGAATTTGAAGTGGGTCTTTATCTCCCTCCAAAACTCAACTGGCTGGGTTTTCTCATATGAAACGTTTTCACCAGCAAAGTAGAACTCTCCAGCATTATAGCTGAGTATAAGCGCGCCGTCAGCCCCAGCCTTAACCGCTATATCCCTTAAACTAACCACACTAACAGAGCTAGGGTCCACACCCCTCACGCAGGTCAAGAAGCACTCCTTACCTAAAGTCTTATCCCAGCATCTAAACCCACCTCTATAAACGATTTTCTTGGTGAGCTCAGAGTATAGAGACAAGCCCTTAGGAGAGAGCCTGCAACCATTCCTATCAACCCTGATGTACCCCTTACTTTTAAGTCTCGAAATAAGGGTTCTAACAGCTCCTGGGCCAAGCATGAGCTCGCTCCCCAATTTACCCCTACCGATGCTCCCCTTCTCACCCAATAGGAATATGCACTCAACCATATCGTAAGCATTAAACGTAGCGGCCGGTCCCCTCGCACGCACTCCTCGAATTAGTGCCTCCAACATTACGTGTTTAACAGCACTACTAAACATATAACGATTACTTTTTCATCCTGCGTATGGAAAAGTGTGAATTGGCTTTATAATCAACTAAATTCGCTTCAACTCAACAACCCTTTATGAAAAATAAGGATAATTAGTATTATTCGCAGTCGGCTGCTTACGAAACCCGTCAAAGAGCTTTAGTCTTGCTATATAATTCAACCGCTAGTTTGCTTACTAATTAGAGCTTTCTTCAGCATCAGCTTCTTTACAGCCAAATCACTACCCACCGCACCTGCTGCCCCGCCACTGGTATATAGTGAGAGGTGGTTTTCGAGCACTTGGTGAGCATGAGTCCATATAGGCACGTGTTCTAGGGCTGTTTTAAGACCTGGTGGCGTGCTCCTTGATACTACAAATAGCGCCGCCTTATCAGCAACTGTACCCAAAACCTGTACGGCCGCTATTAAACACGGGTTCATTTTAGGTCACCAACTTATACGCGCCTAGTAGATTTAATGCTATGCTGTTTTAACACTTTTCAATAGATTTGAAAATGCGTAAAACGCTTGTTGTTTAACTCGTTGTCAGATGGTGGTTAATTAATCACTGAAGCATGTGGTATCAGTTGGAGAAAACATTAGGAGTAATAATATTGTTCGTAAGGTTTTTAATACTGTTGGATAAACCATCCAATGATGAATGTTTCTCGCAAGGTTTCGCTTATTGCGCTACTTACCGCAGTGAGTGTCGCGACCGATTACTTGTTAGTTGGTGTTCCTAATGTTAAACTCATGGATGGTTTAGTGTTCTTGGGAGCCAATCTCTTCGGTTTCGAAGTGGGTGGATCAGTTGCCATCTTGAGTTGGCTTGTATATGGAACAATCAACCCCTACGGCTCAGCCACCCCAGGGTTACTCTTAGTACTTATGGGCGGCGAGACAACCTATGCATTAGCGGGTTGGGGGTTGCGTAGACTCAACCTAGCTGTGGGCTCTGGTATGTCTCGGCGTGTTGTTTTAGGGTTCGTGGGTTTCGTTTGCGCGGCGATATATGACTTCATAACAAATGTGTACACTGGAATATACTTCTATGCTGGACCCATATGGAACCGGGTGGTTTACTCACTCATCATGGGTATACCTTTCTCTATAATTCATGAGGTATCCGACTTTTTAGTGTTCATGCTGGTGGTCCCCGTGCTGATCTCTGCTTTCACAAGACTAGGCTCAGAGGTGAAGGTTGAAAGTGTCGCAACCCACTAATAGCGGGAAAACTAACGTGTGGATGCCTATTGCCCTAGCCTTCGTTGTACTCACAATTGTTTTTGGGAGCCTCTCAGCCTACTTCTATACACAGAATGCCTCGTTGAGGGAGGAAGTGGCCAGTTTGAATGTACCCATCAAGGTTAACCTAGGTATAGGTAGCTATACAAACAAGAGTATAGAGTGGTACAACATGAGTGTTAGTGAGGGCTACAACCTATATCAGGCCATGGTTAAAGCCGGGTGGAGGATAAACTATACCAACTATGGAATCGAAGGCTACTATATCACCGCAATAAACGGTTTGAGTAACAACAACTCAGCGAGCACCTATTGGACGTATTGGGTTTATTTGGGAGGCACCCAGAACTGTTGGGCTGAGGGTCCGAGCGCAGCCAACACCTACTACCTACTACCCAACGAGACTGTGGTGTGGTATTATTCACCGTTTAACGGCACTACGAGTGTACCCCCACCCTGCTAGCTACGGGTTTTAAGCTTTACCCATAGTGTGTACTCTTCGACTTGGTGTTTGACCGAGTTCTTAGCCGACTCGTTAAACTCGAGGCTCTCCGCAAGCGTCTCCCTCATTATGTGCTCGGCGTACTCCTGTATAACGCTTTTAAGCGACTCATCGTCTACCCATAATAGTAGCCCGACTTTCTCGTCGTATTTCAGGTTTAACTCTTTACGCGTTAGCTGGATTCTGCGCACAACCTCCCTCATGAGCCACTCCCTCTCCATTTTCTTGTCGACCTCGGTGTTAAGGAACACGTGAACACCACCCCTCCCATAGTGAGCGTAACCGGGCTGGGTGCCGAGTAGGAGCTCTAATTCATCATATGTCAGCTTGACCTCCTCACCATCCAATAGGAGATTAGCACTACCCGATTCAGATAGTTGAACGGCTAGCTGCTCATTATTGGCCTCAATAAGCTCCAAAACACTCTTCGCCTTCGACTTAAATCTCCTACCTATTGCACCCAGTTTTGGTTTCACAGCGTACTTTATATACCCTTTAAGGCTAGTTAGACGCCTAAGTTCCTTGACATTCACTTCATCCAAAACTATGTCCATGTTCTCCTCTACACCCTTCCATATATCGTCCTCGCAGTAAACAAGCCCCAGTTTCAGTGGCATTCTGGTCTTTATCTTTGCTTCGTTTCTAGCTGCTCTAAACGCTTCAACAACCAGTCTTGAGGCAGCTACCCCTGAGTGTGCTTTGTGGTCCTCGAATCCCTTTACTGGGTAATCACAAAGGTGGACACTAAACGGTTCGCCCTCAGACCTTAGTGTCTGGTATATTTTTTCCGATGTGAAGGGTATTATTGGTGCGAGCAGCTTTGAAAGCGTGAGTAACACTTCGTAGAGGGTTGAGTAAGCGGACCATTTATCCCTATCCTTCTCCTCCTTCCAGAATCTCCGCCTCGACCTCCGAATATACCATTGGCTCAGGTCCTCGACCACGAATCTCTCAGCCGCTATCACAGCCCTATTAACCTCGAATTCATCGAGCCAGAGAGTGACGTTTCCCACAAGGTTTGAGAGCTCGGTGAGTAGCCACCTATCTATTGGGGGCCTCTCCTCGGGTGGAACCACGTTAAGCTTTGGGTCAAACCCATCCAGTTCAGCGTATGTGAGGAAGAATGTTATCGAGTTTTCGAGTATGTTGAAAAACCTCCTCTGAGCCTCGGCCACACCGGCTTCACCGAACTTGATTGGCTCCCAAATCGGTGTTGACCCAAGAATATGCCATCTGAAGGGGTCTGCTCCGTAGCGTTCGAGGAGAAGCCAGGGGTCAACAAAGTTCTTCTTGCTCTTCGACATCTTTTCACCCTTCTCGTTGAGGACTAATCCTATAACAACACACTTCCTGTAGGCCTTCTCATCGAAGAGCAGTGTGCCGAGCACGTGGAGGCTGTAGAACCATCCGCGTGTTTGGTCCACACCCTCCGAGATGAAATCAACGGGATAGTTCGCCTTAAACTCCTCCACGCCTTCAAATGGGTAGTGGAACCTTGCAAAACTAGCGGAACCCGAATCGTACCATACATCAATCACCTCACTCACCCTCCTCATGTCTCCACCACACACGCCGCAGCGGAGAACAAACTCGTCTACAAAGGGCCTATGCAGCTCCAATCGTTCAGGCTTCTTGATAGCTAGTTCAAGAAGCTCCTTCATACTACCCACAGCCACCCTGTTACCACACTTCGCACACTCCCATATGGGAAGCGGTGTACCCCAGTACCTGTTCCTACTCAGGGCCCAATCAACCATTTCACGGAGGAATTCACCGAACCTCCCATCCCGTATGTGTGATGGGTACCACTCTATCTGCTGATTCAACTCCTGTATTCTACTTTTCTGCGCGGTAGTCCTGATAAACCATGTGGGCCAAGCATAGTAGAGTAGAGGCGAACCGCACCTCCAACAGAAGGGATAGGTGTGCTTTATACGCTCAGCCTTCACTAGAAGTCCTCTCCGTTTGAGGTCTGATATGATCTGCTGGTCTGCTTCCTTTACAAACACGCCCTTTAACCACTCCACATCGGATGTGAATCTACCCTTCGAATCCACTGGCTGAAAGAAAGCGAGTCCGTTTTTCCTACATACCTCATAGTCTTCCTCACCAAATGCAGGAGCCATATGGAGAATACCTGTACCGTCCTCTACGGACACGTTCTCGTAACCCACAACCCGATACTTATCCCCATCTGACTTAACATAATCGTAGGGAGGAGCGTAGCGAGCGCCTATAAGCTCGGATCCCTTATATAATTTGAGAGGAGATACGCCCCCGAACACCGCTTTCAGCCGATTCACAACGCACAAAAGCTTCTCTCCGTTTACTTCAACAAGAGCATAGTTGGCTGAAGGGTTGACCGCTATACCAACATTTGAAGGCAGGGTCCAAGGCGTTGTTGTCCATACCAAGAGAACTTCGTCTTTGTGAGGTCCCTCAATTATCCGAAATTTAACGTACACCGAAGGGTCGTCGGCTTCATCGTACCCCAATGCCACTTCATGGCTACTAAGCGGTGTCTCATCCCTCGGACAGTAGGGCACCACCTTAAAACCCTTATAGATGAGCCCTTTATTATATAGCTGTTTAAGCGACCACCACACAGACTCAATATATTCGTTTTTGAAGGTTATGTAAGCGTGTTCAAGGTCCAACCAGAACCCGATTCTTTCAGTAAGCCTCCTCCACTCAGTTTCATATTTGAAAACATTTTTCTTGCATTCCTCCGCAAATCTAGAGAGGCCGAACGCCTCGATATCCTCCTTAAACTTGAGCCCTAGCTCCGACTGCACCTCCAATTCTACTGGGAGACCATGAGTGTCCCAGCCGGCGACACGTGGAACATAGTGTCCCCGCATGGCCGCATACCTGAGAACCAGATCTTTGAACATCCTAGTTCTAATGTGGCCATGATGTGGTAACCCGTTCGCTGTCGGCGGTCCTTCTAGAAACCGAAAAAGTGGTTTTCCACGTCTAGTTTCAACGCTTTTTTCGAAGACCCTATTCTCCTTCCAAAAACTGAGCACTTCAACCTCACAGTTAGGCCCAAAAAGATTTTGAGATGGCTTCTTAAACACGATACATCGACCCCAAGTCTGGCTCTTTGTGTAAGAAACTTTGTATCCCAAACTCCCTAGTGGATTTCGCAGTCCCCGGCCATGCCAGACCCAAAAGCAATCACCACTAAGGTTATTTAAGTGCATCAATCCATCTAATTTTGCTTTATTAGTTTTTGGTCTAACCTTATTAGTTAAGGGTCTAAGCTTAAATTATTGATATCCTAAGAAGGTTTACGTGGGTGTCCACGCGAGTTGTTGGTTTACTGTGTGCGTCACGCTGAAACCGAGGCAAACGTGTCCAACTTTTTTCCGACACACGACACTAAGTTGACTCCTAGGGGTTATAGCCAAGCTGAATTTCTAGCAGGAAACCTAACTGGTATCGGAATTGAGGCAATATACTCTAGCCCAACTGTTAGAACTATGGAAACCGCATCAATTATAGCTAGTAAGCTTGGGATCGACGTGACTGTTGAACACAGATTACGAGAAGTTGAGTTGGGAGAGCTCGCAGGCAGAAGCTATGTAGAGATCAGGTCATCCGACCCTTTTTGGTACAGGGAATATTTTACAGACGAGCAAAAATATGGTGTTGAAAAGTTTTCCGATCTGATGCAACGGGTGGTGAAGTTTGTTGAAGAGCTCGCATCGGCTGGTAGAAGGCGAGTTGTGCTCGTAACCCACCTTGAACCCATTAGAGCCCTTGTCGCGGCGGCTCTTGGCACCCATGGAGAGTGGATTAGACGCATTAGGATAAACAATGCTTCAATAACACTACTGGGTTATTCAGCTGGGTCACTCAGATTATACTGTGTTAATTGGTTACCGCTAAAAGAGTACTTTGAAGGTCAGGGTCTTTGACGCTGGTACTAAAATATATTGGGGGATAGCTCAGTTTGAAAGTGGCCTATGTTTATATCGCTCCCGACATAAGAGGCGGGGTTGAGAGGTTTATAATCGAAACAGAAAAGAGACTTAGATTGCTTGGGTGTCAAGTTAAGTTATTCTGTAATAGGTTTGATCCCTCCAATGCTTTCAGGGAACTTGTTCAAATGGATAAAGTAGTTGTCCCTCATCGGCTTGATTTGTTTGGAAGGTTTAGAATGTACTATTCTATGAAGGCAGTTAGGGCTGCGACGCTAAAGGCGAATGAGTGGAAACCAGACATAATAATGCTTGGAGCAGGATTCCTATGGACCAAGTATATTCTAAAGGGGGTAGATGCACCCGCTGTATCGAGGGTTCATGTGCCCGTTCCAATAAAGCACGGCCCGGTGAACCGTATATACAGGTGGCTCACACGCTTAGAGTCAATTGAGAGGGAGTCGCTCAAATATAAACCGATCATATGTAACAGCGAGTTTACTAAGCGAATGATTCTAAGGTTGGAGCCAAACGCCGATGTCCGCGTTTTATATTCTGGGGTGGACACCGAGTTCTTTAAGCCCACATGGGAGGATAAAGGGTACATCTATTTGAATGGGCGATTTCAACGCTATAAGAATCAGCTATTAGCGGTTAGAGCACTTAGAGGCTCAAAATACAATTTGGTTCTTTCTGGGTACGCAAGGAAGGATTCGCCGGATGACACCAAATATTACGGGCAAATCTTGAAGGAAACGCGGGGTGTATCAAACATCAGGATTGTGGAAAACCCGAGTATGGAGGTGATTAGGGCGCTCTACCAGGCGGCCTCTGTGGTCCTAGTAACAAGTGTGGGTGATCCATTTCCACTGGTTTGCCTTGAAGCCATGGCTTGCGGTAAACCAGTCTTAGGTCTTAACTCGGGGGGAATACCTGAAGTGGTTGGTAGGGCTGGGGTGCTTTTTGAAAATGACCCCAATGACCTCAGAACTAAGGTTGACTCTATTATGGGTGACGCTGAGGTAAGGCATAAACTCGGGAGGGAGGCAAGAAGGGTGGCTGAGGAGTTTAACTGGGACAGAACAGCAAACGAATTATTCGATACCCTCAAACGCGAGGTTCAGAAACAGAGGGCTTCAGCCTAGTTTGAGTATATCATTAAGAGCCCGTGTTGGCCTATTCTTAATACCCTATTCTTAATACTTTGGTAGGAGTAGTTTTGCTCAACGAACCTTTTGGCTTGGTTCACTTTGACCATCAGCCAGTCTGGCTTATCTAGGGCTGGTCTCACTTTGTCTGAGAACTAATCAAAATCGAATCCCTTAACCTTAAGGGGGAAACTCATCGTAAACCTCTAAGGGTTGCTCACTTGGACACACCTTGGGATCATTAGCTAATCTTATCGACGTCAAAATACTGTTATTTTAAAGTCAATCTAAGATAAGGTGAACTCCACTCCAAGGGGGCAGTGTCCCTTATCTCAATATAGGAGTATCTTCCCGTGTTGGACAGAGAGATCCTCGCGTTGGATGAGGATGAGAAGCGCTTATCTGTAGGTAATCGAAGAATCAACAAAAAATTAACTTTGGAAAACCCAGTATTTCACTGCCGCGCCGCGGCTTCACCTTGGATAGCGACCTCAACGCTTCCCTGATTCTTCCTAGTAGAGCAGGGTGGGCACCACGCTCCCACAGGTGCGTCCGCATGTGGCGGGGCTCCACCCAACACCTCCCTCACCAGTCCTAGAGCTCTCAAGGGAGAGGGGAGGCAAGGTGGTGTCATGATATGGTATGATCCCGCCTCTAGGTGGGGGTAGTTCACAAGCTCGGACAATTATACTAGGCTTCCGCTTGATCTATTAAAAAAAGTAGCTCATTCTTGACACCATAAATCTGCAAACGGTTTTTAGATATATTATAAATAGCCGCTAGTGAGAAGCGCTGAATCCATTCAACTGATTATACAGTTGGGATCTAACATTTACGTCGAACTAAGGGATACTCGTTAAAACCGCACGCTTGAGTCACGCAATGGGTGAGAAACGGGTCTTGGTGTAACCCAAAACCCGCCTGCTGGGCGTGAATGAATTCAGGACAAAAAGTGGCTACGTTGCTTTTGAAAAGTAGTCTTTGAGTTTTGTGAGTCCGGAGTATAGGTCGTGCTCGGGTGTATAGCCAAGCTCTTTTCTACTTTTTGTGATGTCGGCCACCCTGCTGGGTGTATCACCCTGTCTTTTGGGTTTGTTAATAAGGGATGGTTGGACACCGACGACTTTACCTATCATTTGGATCAAACTGCTTGTGGATGTGCCTACACCTGTGCCGACGTTGTACTCGCCTGAGACATCCTTCTCAAGGCTTAAAATAATCGCTTTGACTACGTCCCCAACGTACACGTAGTCCCTAACATCGGTGCCATCACCGAAGACTTCGACTGGCTCACCCCTCATTATTTTTAGCATAAAGTTGGTCACCGCCCCCGCATAGCTACTCTTCTCGCGGCGGGGTCCATACACGTTGAAAAGACGGAGGATTACTGTTTTCAGCCCGTACACTTTTCTAAAGGTCTTGCAGTATATTTCCGCGCAAACCTTGGTGGCCGCGTAGGGCGATGCGGGGTCATAGGGTGTGCTCTCGTCTATTGCACCCGTAGCCTCCGATGAATACACGGAGCCAGAAGAGGTGAAAACAAATTTTTCCACGCCTTTTCGCGCGCATGCATCGAGCAAGTATAGTGCCCCACTCGTGTTAACACTGTGGTAGCTCACTGGGTCCTCCACTGATTTAGCCAAGTTTCCCTTAGCTGCCAAGTCGACGACCGCGTCTACTCCACTCGCAACCCGTAAAACGGTGGGGTAGTCGGTTACGGAGCCTTGGAAAAACTCGAAACCCTTATCATTCATGTGGTGTCTTAGATTATCCAGCTTTCCTGAGGAGAGATCGTCGAGGACCCTGACTTCGAAGCCTCGCTTCAAGAGTTCGTCGACAAGGTTGCTTCCAATAAAACCCGCACCACCCGCGACAAGAATGTTCAAACCTCCTTCTAACCCCCAATAAAACAACTTGCAGCGCACTTAGGGAAAAGGTTTGCTGGTGCTGGGCTAACCACGTACGTAAGAGTGCACTTTCCCATCAGGTGTGGCGGCTAAAACTTTGAGCGTCCGATTGTTTTTAGTTTGTAGTCTACGGCTGCTTTGGTGCTCCCTGTGGCCATCATTCTTACACGATAGATTTAATTGTGGTTGTAGCAGATTTCTTTCAGTAGTATGCCTGGTAAGAAGCTTGAGAAGAAGAAGCAGAAGCAGTCTGTAAAGGCGAAGAAAAAGAGGACTATTTACTTAAGTGTTGGTATAGCCGTAGTGCTTGTTTTGCTTATAGGTGTTTACTACGGCGTGAATTATCTTTCTGGTTCGACGCCCAATATAACGGCGTATATTGGACAACCTGTTAGTGCGGGTTTCTACTCCGAGCTAAGTTCGCTGGCGATGAGCACATATGGAGGTCCACTCACCAATATGTCGTTGTTCCAACCTTATAATGGTACCCCCTGGATTAGTGGGGGTAAACCGATAATAGTGTTTATAGGTGCAGAGTACTGTCCGTTTTGCGCCGCAACTAGATGGCCACTTATTTTGGCGCTTATGCGTTTCGGGAACTTTACGGGGTTGGAGTATATGGTTTCCGCCCCCCCTGTGAATGAGTCCTATTATAATGTTCCCACGTTCACTTTTCGCTACGCCTCTTATACGAGCCCCTACGTCGTGTTTCAGGGGTATGAAGTTCAGAATAGGGATTACGGCTTAATAGCGGAGCCCCCATCAAACTATTCGCAGGTGTGGAATCTATTCGGCGGTGGTTACCCGTTTATCGACTTTGGCAACTCGTTCGTGCTTGCTTCGTCACCATTTGTACCTCAGTCATGGCACAACTATAATTGGACGCAAATAGCAGGATTCATAGGCTCCAACACATCGATAGGCGTGGGTATCAGGCAGTATACTAATGCTATAACCGCGGTGATATGTAAAGTGGATGGTAATAAGCCTTCAAGCGTATGCGGCAGGCAACCAATACCTGCGTTAGAGGGCGAGCTTGGCACTGGTGGCGCTCATTCGCCGCTTAGCGAAAGCTTCCCCACAGGATATCCCAACACGAGCACTGTTATGTGCACAGCGGTGCAGTACACACAGATGGAGTGGATGAGGAAGACCTCGGTGAACACTAGGTAGGCTACGAAAACTAGACCGAGTGTCCAAAACGGCAGTAAAGCCCAGTTTAAATCAAGGAGGACGAGTGCTATTATAACTATGAACCATATAGCTCCGAGGAGTGCGACTGGGACGCCTAAGATATGGCTGTATGTGCTCGTTGTCACTTTAGCGCAGTTGATGATGCCTGTGGAAGGGCAACTGAGGGGTATATGGCTGTTGAACGACTGCGCCGTGAGATAGGCTGAAACACCCAAGCCTAGTAGGCTTAACCCTAAAGCCAACAGCTGTAAACGGTTCATTGGTAACACTCACACCGAACCCGCTTTTTAGCTTTATAAACTTTTCAAACCCCTGTAGATGGTGTCCGGATAACGCTTCTCCACGCCTGGAGACAGAGGTCGCCGCGTTCTAATCTGGACACTATCCCCCTGTCAATATATAATAGTCAGAAAAACACGTGCAAACACATCAATATCTTGAGAACAGATTTCTGATCTGCTGTTTAGCATAAGTCTACTCACTTGTGTAGCTAGCTTGGTTTTTCTTTGTGTTCATATATGAAGAGTTTTGAGTAGCGCGTTAGAGCGCTCAATATATATCCTAGTATGGGTACGCCCTTTAAAGAATGCGATATGAGGGTGAGTTCATCCTCGTTAACTCCTCTTACTAGCGGTAGCACTGTGGAGTAAATTACTACATACACACCTAGAAACGACGCTAGCTCTATCAAGCCGATTAAACCGTGGTGGAAAATTTTTTGTGGTATGAGTATTAGGGGGACAGCTGATAGCGTGCTTGCTAGATACACGGCTACCAACTTGGCTTTGGAAAGCTTAACGCCTAGTCTCCTCACGATGAGTATGTGCATTACCGCGGCTGTAGTTATTGCTGAGATGGTTGTTGCGAGGGCCACACCGAAAACGCTGAGCTTGAAAGCCAACCCAAAAGAGAGTGATAGGAGTAAGACCGCTGAGATTGCGGCCGAGTAAGTGTTGAGTTTCGTACTGTTTAACCCCCCAAAGAGTGGGTTTTGGGTTTGTCCTCCCAGACCCACGGAGAGGTATCCGAGTGCGAATATGGATAGTAGAAGGTAGAATTTAGAGTAAACTGCACCATACAGAATTGTAACAATGGGTTTCGCTATAAGTGCGATGAAAATACTTATTGGCACCACAAGTATCGTGGCTATCTTCGTAGCACTCACATAGGATGAACTGATCCTAACCTTGTTGTTATGCGCTGAGACCTCTGAGAAGGCCACTCCAGCCATAGTACTTATGGGGTAGGTTACAACACTGATAAGGGTAGCTAGATTCTGGGTGGCCGTAAAGGCGCCCACAGCGGCTGCGCTCACGAAACCCGCCAGGATCACCAACTGGATCTGCCGCGAGATACCGTTGAGGATGTTTGCAGCATACACTGGTAACCCGAAGGATGTTATGGTTTTGAAAATCTTCGCGTCAAACATGAACTTTCTGGTTTGGACAGCCTTAAAGATCCAAATCGTGCCGCTTATTGCCGGGATAACAAAGCTAATTATTGTCCCAATCAGCGCACCATATATGCGTAGTCCAATAATTATGAGGCCTACGGATAGGGTGGTCTTGGCGAGTGACTGGATGAGCATAATGGCAGAAACCTGCTTAGTCTTGTAGTAGCCGTTGAGGACTGCTGTTGTATAATTCATCAAGCCTTGAAAAAATATTATCACGCTCGCAAGCTGGGCCAAGTGGGATATGCCTGGTTGGTGTAGCACGTATGACGCGTAGGCTGGGGCGGCGACCGCTGAGATCAAAGATATAAGCGCATACAGTATGGCGGCATATAGGAGTGTGGTTGTAGCTATACTGTCGGCCTCTGCTCTTTTACCCAAAGCATTATAGTATGCGACATACCTTGTAGCCGCTCCCCCGAACCCTACCTGCGTGAATACAAAAAATGTTGCTGAGGGGACTAAGAGCAGGGTATAGAGCCCGTAGTTTGTGGCGCCCAACAATCTGGCTACCAATATTATCCCTATCCCTTGGATTATCTGTGATAGCGTGTTGCCTACGAATAAATGACCAGCGCCGCTAGCAGCCCTCTGTTTAAGCATAGGCCTAAACCCTGTGACCGCTAATTCAATTTAATCCTTATCGTGGCTCCATTAAATGGTCTAAAAAATTAGAGGTGGAGGAGTACGAAGATTGCTACGAAGACTATGGATATCGTGTTTAAAACCTTTATGAGCGAATTTATGCTGGGTCCAGCGGTATCTTTGAATGGGTCGCCCACAGTGTCTCCGCTCACCGCGGCGGCGTGTGTGGGTGTTCCTTTGCCACCGAAGTTGCCCGCCTCGATATACTTCTTTGCGTTATCCCAGGCGGCGCCCGCGTTGGCCATCAGTAGGGCGAGGAAAACTCCGGAGACCACGCTGCCTATGAGTACTCCTCCGAGGGCTATCGGTCCAAGTATCACGCCTACGATTATGGGGGTTAGTATTGCGAGGAGTGCTGGTTTGACGAGTTCCCTGAGGGCTGCGCTTGTGCTTATGTCAACACACTTATAATAGTCGGGCTTAGCCTTTCCTTCAAGCAGCCCAGGTATCTCTCTGAATTGTCTTCTGATCTCGTTGACCATTTGGTAGCCAGCCTTGCTCACAGCGCCTATTAGGAACGAAGAGTAGTAGAATGGTAGCAGACCACCTATGAGTAGTCCTATGAGTAGGTAGGGGCTCGTTAGGTTAAATACGGGCGGGTTGAGGCCTTTCGCCAAATAGTAACGCTGAACCTCGCCCTGAAATGCTATGAAGAGTGAAAGCGCTGCGAGTGCGGCTGTGCCTATTGCGAAACCTTTCGTGGTCGCCTTAGTAGTGTTACCCACCGCGTCCAATTTATCTGTCACCTCCCTGACACCCTCAACACCCGCCATCTCAACTATTCCGTTGGCGTTGTCTGTTATCGGACCGAAAGCGTCTATGGAGAGTATGATGCCCGTAAGTGAAAGCATGCTCATGGTTGTTATAGCAGTTGTGTACACGCCGAAATAGTAGTTCCCCCCGCTCGCATAAGTGCCCGCAGCAAATGAGGCTATTATGGCGACCACGAGTAGGATTGCGGTTGGAGCTGCGCTTCTGAGCCCAAGCGCGAATCCTGACAGGAAGTTTATGGCCGGCCCAGTCTGGGACGCTTCGGCGACTTCCTTCACCGGCTTATAGGAGTAGGATGTAAAGTAGTCTGTTATCTTCTCGATTATGACAACCACAACTATTCCGAGGATCACTGCCCCCGTGAGCGCGTAACCTAAGAGTGGGTGTGCCCTGAAGGTGTAGAGTGTAAAAGCCGCGTCGAGCACCACTGCGACGATGGCGGCAATATACAATGCACCGCTCAGGATACTCATGGGTTCACCCTTGCTTGATCGACGAACATATAGCCCTCCGAGTATTGAGGCTACGACGCCTATTCCCCCTATCGTTAATGGGTACGGCACTAGTCTTGGCTGGTTTAGTAGGGCTGAAGCACCCCCCAAGAACACAAATGTGCCAAGGAGGACAGCTGCTAGAGCCGTCACTATGTATGACTCGTAGACGTCGGCACCCATCCCAGCGCAATCACCCACGTTGTCGCCCACGTTGTCAGCGATGACTCCAGGGTTCCTCGGGTCATCTTCGGGTATTCCCTCCTCAACTTTACCCACTATGTCAGCGCCTAGGTCGGCTGCCTTGGTATATATTCCTCCTCCAACCCTTATGAAAAGCGCTACCAGGCTTGCGCCGAAACCAAAGCCCACGAGAGCGGTGGGTTGTGGGAAGAAGTGATAGAACACTCCTAAACCGATGAGTGCCAAGCTTGGAACAGTCATACCAAGCACCGACCCTCCTCTGAAGGCAACTGTTAGGGCGCTTCCCAAACCATTCTTTGCGGCCTCAGCCACACGGGAGCTCGACCGGACGGTTACACCCATACTTATGTAACCAGCCAAAGCTGATAGTAAACCGCCCACCACGAATCCAAGAGCAACTATTGGGCGCGGCTGGATGAGGACGCCGATTATCACTGTAAGCACCACCGCTATGGGTATTATGGTCGTGTATTCCCTTCTCAAAAAGGCGTTGGCGCCAACACGGATAAAGTCAGCCAACTCCTTCATCTTCTGATTCCCTGGGCTTTGTGAGAGAACACTACGCACTAGTAGACCCGCGTAAAGCAGTCCTAGTAAGCCGCCAACCAAAGCAACTATCTCAGTCGCATAGACCATGTTAGAATCCCCTGTCTCCTGTATAAAACGGAGATACACTATTTCAGCTTAACGGTTCGCATACCAACAACTTATGTTTTTACGCGGCCTGTATGATCTGATGATGGTGTTCATGTAAGGTCGTGTTGAGCGCTGACGCTTGGATGAGCCTCATAAAGTTTCCAAAACCTACCCTTTATGGTAAACTCAAAAGTTCTTGGAAGATGTGTGATAATTATGTCACATTTTTGGCGCGTTGTTAAGAAATTAGTAGCTTATGCTACACAGTTGCTTTTCCTAAAAGTAATCTCTTCGGCTACAGTAGGCTTTATGTTCCCTGTCCGTTTTGGATAGGGCTTTGTTACCCAGAGTTCCTCTTGGCTTGCTAATTTCTACGTTTATTATTAACACACCTGGTAACAACCTTCATAGATTAAGATGATAGATAAATTACTTCGTTTTATTGTGAAATTGAATTCATTTAAAGGCTTTACTGCTTGACTAACTAAGAAAAACTGCATAATCGTTGTAAGGCTTAGTTTAATTCTTTTAAAAATCTCCCTAGCCTGTCAACAAATTTACCCAAAGTTAGATCTTCTACCCTTTCTGATGATGAATAAATATTCCAAAGCTTTTCGTCTGTCAGTAGCTTAGATAAACAGAGTACAGCTTCATCTGTGTTTTCATAGCCGAGACCGTATCTGCCCTTTTTTGCTATATCGGACCAAGCGCCTCCTGATTTATGGACCACTATGGGTAACCTTCTAGCTAGGGCCTCAGCAACCACTATTCCCCAGTGCTCGTTTATTGTTGAGTGAAAGAAAGCTCTTGAACTATCCATGGCCTCATTTATAGCGTGCCTCGGCGCATCAGGTATAAGGATCACCATGTCTTCAATTCCTTTCTCCTTGACCATCCTTCTGAGCCTTTCAATGTATGCCTTAGCCGTCCTCGTGCCAGCACCGCCAAATATCAGCAACTTTACTCCTGGTACCTCCTTTACGAGTTTCGGCATGACTTCACCTATAACCCAGTGGTACCTCTTTTCCTCACTGAATCTGCCAAGCATCACTATAGCTTTCTGTCTCCCCTCAAATGGCCTTGCACTTTTAAGAACTGGCACGTTTGGTGGTAGCGGGGGATTCAGGACTTCTGGAGTCTTGCCGTACACTCTCTTCCCCAGCTCAGCTGTCCATGCAGAGTTGGTGAGTACGAGGTCTGCAGATTCAAATGGATCTTCCCTCATGTAGTGTGGCAAAAGTTTTATGTAGCTCCACCAGTAAATGTTCATGGGAAAATTACCGTACCTCTCTAAAACGTAGGGATCTTCGCCATAACTGAGTCCTGTACCCCTGAACCTTGGGTCTGTGGAAACCTCATAGGGGAAGTGTATGTATTCGATTATCCTGAAGCCCATCTTCACTCTGTGCTTGAGTAGTGGTTTATATGTAACCTCATCGGTAAAGAGTAGCTTTGCACCGTAATCCCTGATTGCCTTAAGCATGGGTCTCCAAGCGACTAGCCTCAAGTGCAATCCGAACATCCTTAAGCTTATGTTCCAGTTGACTCTTGGATAGCTGGAGAGATCAATCCCGAACCAAGTAGTGTAGCTCTGCGGATTAAAGCTGGTTGTCGATGTCAGCACTGGATTATAACCTGACTTCTCAAGGGCGTACGCCGAAGATGCACACACAAGCTGTCCGCCCCCCGGCCTGTCCCAGTAATGGTGACCAACTACTGCATTTCGCATGCCCATTCATTCCAGCCGTGCATATTTAAACCTGTCATGCGTGAATTAGGTAGCGCCTAAATAAAAGCTTCCAAGCCTAGATTGCGCGCTCTACAACCTATTATCCGGACAACTGAAGGAGGTATAGTGTCCAGATAGGCTGGCGCACATCACCTCAACACTGTGTAAAACTCGAAGAATACCTTTAGGAAGTCTAAGAGTGGTTCAAATGGCGTTTATCTCGGGATGTTTGTAGTAGATGCTTCTTTTTCGATCTTTTACGGCTAGAGAAGTGACCCACTAGCAATGGCTCGAAGATCTACTATTATACTTAACGACTACCCCGTCTACCGTGATAATAAAATACTTTCCTGGCTTTAGCTTAAACACGAGTTTTTACTCAATTTTATCGACAACTCTACGCACGACTTCGAGACCAGCTCTGTGGGTAGTTTAAAACGTTGCGTGGTATCTCATCGTGGATGTTCAGGTTAAAAGCGTTGCGCAAAACCGCTATGACCTTGAGCTCAGAGGAATCTTCCTCTATTCCTGCACCTGACCGGATAAGCCCAATTCTTGTCACCTCCACTCAATGTACCAGTGCATGAATAGTTCGAGGAAGTCCACGAGTGGTGCAAAGAGTGTCTTCTTCGGGTTTAT